>NZ_VHSI01000001.1:0-570882 GCF_013048705.1 Vibrio sp. A11
TGAATCTGTTGGGCGGATTAATCGCGTACTGCTTGAGGGATAAAAAGCCCAGTCTAGATCTAACAGCTCAAGAGTTTGAGCTGTTAGAGAGTAATTGCTTAGTTCTGGCTTAACCAGATCTCAGGTTATCTATATGGCTCAAGAGCTGGGTATGACGACGGTTGCTGAAGGTGTTGAAAGTGTCGATCAGCTTAGGCAATTGCTGGTGTGGGATATTGATGAAATCCAAGGATACTATTTTTATAAACCGATGACTTCGGAGCAGGCAAAGGAGCATTTTTTGACACTACTCCAACCCTAAACCGACGAGCGATGTAGGGTTGGAACGTCATGGTTACAACGCAAGATAAGACAATGGAAGGTCTGGATTAATCGTTTCTAACGTGGCTTGTGTATCGGCTAAATGGCTGATTTGACCTTGTGCCATCTCGACTAACGCAGCGCCCGCTAAGTCGGTGAATTCTTCCCCAGCCATACGCAATTGGATTAACGCGACTTGTAACGGTGGTAAGCTTGGATTAAAAGCGGCATTCTCGGCATAAGCGCCGCTGTATTCAGCACCAGAAGTACTGCGCAAAGCTACGCCACTGAGATTATTAGTATAAGGGGCATGGCTACGGTTGAGTGCGCCGATGGCGGTTTGAATTAATGCATCTTGCTCATCACTACGGTAACCATGATCAATCGGGGTCATTAATGCAGATTGAATTCCCAAATCACTTGGACCAAAAGATTCAGGTAAATAATACTGTAAGGACTTTTCTTCACGTTGTGGCAGTTGAATGGTTAAAGAGGGAGCTGTGTTCAGTTCATTCATAAACTGTCGGCAGTGACCACAAGGACTATAGTTAACGGTCATACTGGCTAGACCTTGTTCACCCTTCATCCACGCATGGCTGATCGCGGCTTGCTCTGCATGAATCGTTTGTCCTAGCTGTGCTCCAGAAAATTCCATGTTAGCGCCAAAATAGAGTCGTCCACTTACTCCTCGAGCAATCGCCCCCACATGAAAATTTGAAATAGGTACGTACGCATAAGCGGCAGCGAGTGGCAATAAAGCGACTCTGAGATCGGCGTCACTTAATCCCGATAAGGCGAGTAATTGATTGAATTGATCAGCAGAAAGGGTGGCATCAAAATGATCAGCCGTGACGATGGGCGTTAGATACTCGGTAAGCGCGGCTGGCATTGGTGATAATGCCTGTTCAATTCGGCTATGCATAATTCATCCTTAATTGGTCAATTGAGCTCCATTTTAGATAATTATCGCGGCCAATCTGTGATTGTTATCACTTTTTTAAATGTAAATTGATTTCATTTTTCATAATTAGAGTGAGGTCACACATAATACCCATCGAATTCCCCAAAACCTCAACAAGGCGAGTTTAATAAAAAAGCCATAGACTAAAAGCAAACAAGCCGGGAGCTAAAATGGAGGTGATTACACCACAGAGCACAAGAGCCAACGAGCTGAACGCCGCGTCTCGAGGATCTTTTTCAGCACAGGTTGCAGTACCCAGAGCATGAGCAACAGTCCCTGTGGTTAAGCCTCTGGCAATCGGGTGGGTAATATTAAGCAGGTTATAAATCGGGTAGGCCATAATCGCGCCAAATAACCCCACCAACAGGACAAGAATGGCGGCGATAGCGGGCTCTCCACCCAAATTACTGCTCACTTCCATGGCAATCGGTGTGGTGACGGATTTGCCCATCAAGGCAGCGACTAACGCGACATCCGCTTGCATTGATAAGGCAATAATACTGGCCGTGAGCATGGACATAATACTTCCCACCCCACAGGCTAATAGAATAATCCGCCAATTCGAACGGATTTGTGGCAGCTGTTCGTAAAGAGGGTAGGCCAGCGCCACGACGGCGGGCTGGAGTAAATCACTGATCCAATGGTTATCGGCGTAATAGACTTGGTAAGGAACCTCTAAAACGATCAGTAACGGAATTAAGATAGCGATGCAGATCAACAATGGGTTGACCAAAGGTGAACGGTATTTTTGTGCTACCCAACGAGCGAAAAAAAACACCATCAGCGTAACCAGTAACCACATTATTTTTTGCCTCTTTTGAGAAAGCGATCAAGCACATAGCCAAGAGAAACTAAAACCAAAGCGGTACCGCCAATCGCACTGGCGAGAATCGGCCAAAGATTAGCGGATAACCTATCAAAATGGACCATCAAACCGACGCTGATCGGTACGAACAGCAAAATCATATAACGGATAAAAAGATGCGCGCTGGGCCGAACCCAGTCGACGGGAACGAGACCGCCAGCCAGTAAAGCAAATAAAATCAACAAGCCAAAAATACTGCCTGGAATCGTAATTCCTAACCAATGTTGTAGGCTAACTCCAGCCCAAAGACAGAGGAAAATCAGTCCCATTGAGACTACGTACTGCGCGGTCGTTTTCAATAATTTGGCTAAGTTAGGTATCATAGCGTTAATAAAGCCTTCTTTTTATAAGCCGTTTAAGAAGCCAGCGCTTCAACATAATGATACACCGCTTTCAGTATGGCGATTTTTTTAGCATCGTGTTGATGTTGCTCGACCAAATTTTCTAAGTTGAGCATATAACTTGGTAACTGAGTAGCAAAGTAATCTTGACAATGGCTTGCCCAGCGGCGCTGTTCTGTTTCATTGAGTGTCCAAGGATAATGACGAGCTCGATAACGAAACAGCAGGGGCGCAATGCGTTGATCACTGAATTGAATATCTAAATCAGCGAGCGACTCCGGCGCCGCAGAGCGAATAATGTCCATTGCCGCGCGATCGGAAGGAGAAAAGAACCCATCATAGAGTTGGCTATCGACATCACTGCTGGCTGAAAAATCACGTTCAGCACTAAACACATCCACTAACTTTTCACGCAATGTTGGTTGTTGACGAATTTGCGAAAGATGAGCCAAGCACTGCTCGCGGTTAATACCTATGGTGGCGGCATTTTCAGCGGTAAGGGTTTTCGCTGGGGCTAAAATGGGGCACTTATTCAAATGAATCAACTTAACTGGCGCAGGTAGCTCACCCTCTGCCAAGTCATCATGTTTAGTATAGAGGCGCTGTAAGAGTTGCTCGCTGGTTAACTCAAATAACGGCTCGGGATTTTTCGCCAAATCGACCACGATTACGGCATTTTGATTGGTGGGGTGCCAAGCAATAGGTACAACCCAACTGGTGTAACTGCGCTCACGTCCTAGCATGCCAGAGACATGCATTAATGGCGTCATGTTAACAATATCAACCAAATCAATCAGCTTACGCTTATGGCGCATCGATAAGAAATAATCAAACAGCTTAGGCTGTGCGGCTTTGATTTTTTTTGCGAGCTCAATGGTGGCAATCACATCAGCCATCGCATCGTGAGCATTGCTGTGTTCTATACCATTGGCTTTAGAAAGGTGCTCCAGTTTAAAACTGGTAAAGCCTTCTTGGTTTTCAGGCCATTCAATACCTTCTGGGCGCAAAGCATGGCAAGCACGCATCACATCAAGTAAATCCCAGCGTGAGTTGCCTTGTTGCCAACTCCAAGCGTAGGGGTCAATAAAATTCCGATAACAGGTATAGCGAGTTACTTCATCATCAAAACGAATGCTGTTATAGCCTAAACTGGTGGTATTCGGCGTGGCCAGTTCAGCATGAATGCGGGCAATAAATTCTGGTTCTGGCAACCCTTCTGCCATCGCTTTTTGTGGCGTAATACCCGTTATCAAAGCGGCTTCTGGTGAGGGCAAATAGTCGCTGGGCAGTTGACAATAGATGACCAGCGGCTCGCCAATGATATTAAAGTCCATATCGGTACGCACACCAGCAAACTGGCTGGGACGATCTTTGGCTGGGCTCGTCCCCCACGTTTCATAATCTAGGAAGAAAAATGTCGGTTGATGATCTGCGTTGTGAGGTCTGGAATTTTTCAAAGTAGGCCTTATCTTTCCGTCGATTGATAAAGAGAGTTGCTGCTCTCATTGATGACGTCGGTTTGGACATTACGATACAACCACAGCCAGTAACCAATGGCACGATCTGGTTAGCGAGATCGGCGGAGTATTAGTATTCGGTCACTAGAAAATGATTGAGCAGTATTGATAGGCTAAGTATCTGATCATATCCACTGACAATGCAAGAGCGATCGCGCTTTGCACAAGCAACTGGCTTTCAATTGATGTCAATCTAGGCGCTAAAGAAAAATAGTTAACGCGAACATTGGTTATTAGTGCATTTAGCGGTGCCAGTTAACCAAAACGAGAAACGATAACGGTGCTTGGCAAAATACAAATACGCTTTATCGGCCAAAGGTTTAATCAATCGCCAACGTAGTGGAGCATAAATCCAACCTTTTCCGACCAATTGCCAAGCACGATGCACCGCGTCTAAGCCGAGAATCAGTTGCTGTGATTCGTCTAATCCGTGCAAAATAATGCCTGCTTGCTCAATATCAATCTGTGGATAAGCGGCAATATCCTCACTATAAATATCAATCATCTTAAGCGATTGTTTTTTATCTAGTCGCTTAAGAGTATCCATTTCTTTAACGCACAATGGGCAAGTGGCATCATAAAATAAAGTTAATTTAGTCATGGTTGGGTCCGGTTAACATTATCATGCTTATTATACGTCTTCGTGACGGTGTCGATCACTGTTTAGGGCTGCGCATACATTGGATGCTGGTATTAATTAACGGGTGATGATGCCGGCTATTCCATACCAATGCGACCTGGCTGACAAAAGGCATGTCGTTGAGATGTTGTATAACGACGGATTGGTCGAGATGCTCAGTTAAAGATAACGGTACAATGGCGATACCAAAACCGGCTTGTGCCATGGTAATCGCGGTACGCAGTTGTGGTGCAGCGTAAGGCTGAGCTATATGTACGCCGGCATGATGTAAAGCTGCCTCAATACGATCGTATAACGCGGGTCCAGTATCTCTAGGAAACATCAGCACATTCTCATTATGCAACTGCGCCAAATAAAGTGTTGAATGAGCGGCCAATCGATGATTAATCGGCATGACAGCCACAAAAGGATCATCAAATAAGATCTGTTGGTTGAGTGACTCACAGGTATAACAAGGCAAGCGCAGAAAAGCCAGCTCTAGACGTTGTTGTTTAAGTAACGTAACGAGCTCAGGCATTGAGTGCTCAACGGCAATTAAATGGAGAGTTGGATACTGTTCATGCAATTGGCGGATATTCTCTAAAACGCTGCGGCTACTGGCGGTTGAGGAGGCAAAACCGATACGCAGTTCTTGTTTTTCACCGCGTGCAATTTGTTCTAACTTGCGTTGGCAGCGTTCGACTTCTTCTAAAATATGCTGCGCGTCATGATAAAACACTTCACCGGCAGTCGTGAGCTCCACACCACGAGGCAGACGCTTAAACAGAGTGACCCCAAGCTCATCCTCTAACTTTTTGATCTGTTGACTGAGTGGTGGCTGGGCGATGCCCAACTGCTCAGCGGCGCGGGTAAAATGCTTGGCTTTGGCGACAGCGACAAAATACTTCATGTAGCGAAATTCCATGGTTCATCCATATTTTTTTCATATCAAAATAAATCTTTTTTATATTGGATTTGTTGCGCATAGCAAGTCAATCTAAATGTACGCTTTAGTTCATATTAGGATTGAATGATGCAACGTTTTATCTCTGCGGTCTGTTCTTGTCCTCAGCAAATTGCACAACAATTTGCTCATTATCAGCAAGGTTCGGGAGAAGGGGAGATTTATCAGACTTCGCTGATGAGTGCCTTGATTGCTGGTGTCTATGAAGGTTCGACAACGATTGCCGAACTGCTTAAACACGGAGACTTCGGTTTAGGGACATTTAATCAATTAGATGGCGAATTGATCGCTTTTGATAGTCAAGTATTCCAATTGCACGCTAATGGCTCAGCGCATCCTGCTCAACTTGATCAAAAAACGCCTTTTGCGGTGTTTACTTTCTTTAAACCAGACATTGAATTGCCCATTAATGACACGTTAACTCGTCAGGAAGTGCATCAGCTTATCGATCGTTTGGTGCCTAGTGACAATGTATTTTGCGCGATTCGGCTTGAAGGGGATTTTCCATTAGTCCAAACCCGCACCGTACCTAAACAGCAGCGTCCTTATCGGCCGATGCTCGAAGCGATCAAACAGCAGCCAACGTTTCATTTTAAACATCAATCGGGGGTGATGGCAGGGTTTCGTAGTCCGCGATACACCACGGGGATTAATGTCCCCGGTTACCATGAGCACTTTATTGATCAAGCGAGAACGGGGGGCGGTCATGTTCAGGATTACGTTGTTTCATCGGGTTTTTTACAAATCGGTCGTGTGTCGCGCTTAGTGATTGATACACCGATATCGAGCGAGTTTCTTGATGCCGAACTGATGCCAAAAGATCTTTATTCCGCCATCGAAGCGGCTGAAAAATAATCCAATACTTTGTCAGTCAAAAAGGAAACGTTATGTCTTCTCATCATACCTTGCGCAATGGCGCGCAGTTAATCGCACAACAGTTAGAAACTTTAGGCGTTCGTTATGTGTTTGGTATACCCGGTGCCAAAATTGATCGGTTATTTGACGCACTTGAAGATACCCGCATTGAGCTGATCCCGGTGAGACATGAAGCCAATGGCGCGTTTATGGCTGGTATCATGGGCCGCTTAACTGGTAAAGCGGGAGTCACCTTGGCGACCTCAGGACCGGGATGTGGAAATTTAGTGACTGGCGTTGCAACGGCCAACGCCGAGGGCGATCCGATGTTGGCTATTGGTGGTGCGGTAAAACGAACTTACCAGCAAAAACAGACTCACCAGAGTATGGATACCGTGAGCATTTTTCGCTCGGTAACCAAATACAGCGCAGAGATCCAGCATGTTGATGCGGCGAGTGAAATCATGGCTAATGCGTTTCGAATTGCCGAGTCTGGTCGTCAAGGGGCATGTTTTATCAGCGTTCCGCAAGATGTGTTAAGTGATCAAACGGAGACCGATTTAGTCATCCCACCTAGCTATCGCCCAACCGGTTATGCTGATCTGGCGGCGGTTGAAGAGGCCGCCAATCGGATCAGTAAAGCGCAGCGCTGCGTGGTGCTGCTTGGCTTACATGCGAGCGATCAAGTCACCGCCTCTATGATCAGTCAATTTTTACAAAAAACGCAGTTACCGGTGGTCGGCACTTATCAAGCGGCAGGTGCGGTGGATATTAACTACTATCACCATTTTGCTGGCCGAGTCGGACTTTTTAATAATCAGCCGGGAGATGTGTTACTGCAAGATGCGGATTTAATCATCACCATCGGTTTTAACCCGATCGAATACGACCCAGAGCTATGGAATGCGCGTCGTTGCCCGATCATTCATATTGATATTGAACCAGCACAGTACCAACAACACTACCAACCTTGTATTGAAATGATTGGTCATATTGGAGCAACGTTAGAAGCCCTTTGTGCACAGATGACGGAATTTGTCCGTTTATCGCCTACGGCATTATCGATTTTAGAAGAAGTGACGCAGCAAAGGCATATCATCAAAAGCTATCCGATTAAGCAGAAAGCCGCAGGTTTTCACCCTTTAAGCTTGATTAAAACCATGCAGGCGATCATCACACCCGATACAACCTTGTGCCTTGATATGGGGAGCTTTCATATTTGGATTGCGCGCTATTTAAGCTGCTTTCGAGCTCGGCAGATGTTGGTCTCGAATGGTCAGCAAACCATGGGCGTTGCGCTACCTTGGGCGATTGCTGCGAGCCTATTAAAACCTGGGCATAAAGTGGTCTCGGTTTCTGGTGATGGTGGCTTTATGCAGTCGAGCATGGAATTAGAAACCGCGGTGCGCTTAAAGTGCAACATTGTCCATATTATCTGGGTTGATCATGCTTACAACATGGTCGAAATGCAGGAACAACAAAAATATCAACGCAGCTCAGGGGTAAAATTTGGCCCAATTGATTTTCAAGCTTACGCGCAATCGTTTGGTGCGCATGGATTTGCCGTGACCCAAGCGGATCAATTAATGCCTATTCTTCGCCAAGCCATGGAAGTCGAAGGGCCAGCAGTTGTCGCGATTCCAGTCGATTACTCAGACAACTACAAACTCATGCAGGCTCGTAGTGAGCAGCATCAAGATCCTGTTTTTCAAATCAATAATGAAGGAGTGTTACTATGAAAGGGTTAACGAATAAAGTCGCGATCATCACCGGTGCTGCTAATGGCATTGGTTTAGCGATTGCACAGCGTTTATATGATGAAGGCGTTCAACTGATGCTCGCCGACTGGGATCAAGAGCAGTTGCTGAATGCTTTAGAGTATTTTGATAAGTCTCGTGTTGCCGCGCAAAAAGTGGATGTATCAAATGCCCAGCAAGTGGCGGCCTTGGTGCAAACTTGCGTAGAGCGCTTTGGTCAACTGGATATTTTAGTCAACAACGCGGGGATTCATATTCCCGGAACGGTACTGGAATGCAGCGTAGAAGACTGGCAGAAAATTTCGGCAGTCAATATCGATGGGGTGGTTTACTGCGCGAAATTTGCCTTACCAGAGTTATTGAAAACCCGTGGCTGCATTGTTAATACCGCGTCGGTTTCTGGTTTAGGTGGTGATTGGGGCGCAGCATTCTATTGTGCAACGAAAGGAGCCGTCGTCAATTTAACGCGTGCGATGGCGCTAGACCATGGTTTAGCTGGCGTTCGCATCAATGCGGTATGCCCAAGCTTAGTGAAAACCAATATGACCAATGGTTGGCCTGATTCAGTGCGAAATAAATTTAATGAACGCATCCCATTAGGGCGTGCCGCTGAACCACAAGAGATAGCTGCGGTAGTCGCGTTTTTAGCCAGTGATGATGCTTCATTTATCAATGGTGTGAATTTGCCCGTTGATGGTGGCGCGACGGCCTCAGATGGGCAACCGAAAATCGTCTAATCCGCAATTCACGATGATTTACACAGCAAAGCCAGTATGAGTGTAGAGCGTACTGGCTTTTTGTTCGAATGAATCAAAACACAGTGATGAGGGAAGAGATAGAGAGTTTTCGATTAATCATTCGCTGGATTGAGTTTGTTGCGCTGAAACTTCAAGCGGTTTTTGACATCGCGATTGGTAATGATTTGCTGTTGATGATCGATGTCAGCGTTAGTTTTGGCAAGTCGGTCATACAGTAATACATTAACACTAGCGGCTAAATTCATACAGCCCACGGTCGGGACATAGACTACATCATCGGCTTGATTGATAATGGCTTGAGGAATAGAGCCATCTTCAGGACCAAATACATAAAGCGCCTGTGGAGGGTGAACAAACTCAGGCAGTGGCGTCGCGCCTTCTGCCAGTTCCACACAAACAATTTTGCAACCACTCGGTAAATTTGCGGTGATATCAGTGACGGCGATCAGGGGAATGCTATTTTGACGGTTTTTGGTGTCCGTTTGCAGTTTCACTGCTCGGTCGTAACGGGTTCCCGTATAACGAATCGCATCAGCTTGATAACACCCCACCGCACGCAGTACACCACCGACATTGGTTGGGCTTTTCGGGTTACATAAGCCAATGATCACTGACGTTTCATTGTTCACAACGTTTTCCTCTTAAAATTGGGGCGAGCAGTATAGCGCCAAAATCTTAGAGGATAAGCAAAATATTGAATCGAATAGGAGTACGTACTGTTCCTATTGATTTTATTGTAGATAATTTATCGGTAGAATGGTGATCAATCTAAGTTATGAGCGTGTCATTATGAGAATACTAAGCGTTTTTTTAGCCCTTTCAATTTTAATGCCTTCAGCATCGTTTGCCTTTAGCGAAAAGTTAACGCGAGTCGAGCAAGAGGTAAGATCAATCGAGGAGCAACTTTCTGCTCGTATAGGTGTCGCTGTTTTTAATACCGAAACCGGTGAACATTGGAATTATCGAGGAGAGGAACGGTTCCCTCTGACAAGTACTTTTAAAACAATCGCCTGTGCCAAGTTATTACATGATTCAGAGCAAGGTGATATTGATCCGCTTAGTAAAGTAAAGATAGAAGAAAATGATCTTGTTACGTATTCGCCGATTATCGAGCAATACGTAGGCCAAGAAATAACACTCGATGATGCTTGTCAGGCAACGATGTCTACGAGTGATAATACGGCCGCTAATATGATTATTAAGGCTGTCGGCGGCACAGAAAGCATTACCAGTTTTATCAGAGCAATGGGTGACGAAGTCACCCGCTTAGATCGTATCGAACCGGATTTGAATCAAGGATTACTGAATGATCTTCGAGATACGACCACGCCAAATGCAATGGTCATTACTCTCCATGAACTACTATTTGGATCTGTACTTTCTGAATCGAGCCAACAAAAATTGTTAATGTGGATGATAAATAATCAAGTCACGGATAACTTATTGCGTTCGGTATTACCTAATGGTTGGGGAATAGGCGATCGTTCTGGTGCTGGAGGTTTTGGCGCAAGGAGTATTACTGCTATCGTTTGGAGCAAAACGCAATCACCAATTATTATTAGTATCTATATCGCTCAAACAGAAGCATCAATCGAGCAGCGAAATCAGGCAATCGTTAAGATTGGAAAAGCGATTTTTGATAACTATATCGACAGCAATGATTATCACCGCGATCAGTAAGTAATGGTATAACAGACAAGCATAAAAAAATGGTGGTGAAAAAATCCCTACGACTTTTTTCACCACCACTCTTACGGTTTTTATCTTTAGTAGTAACCATTATCACGAAGAGGGACTTCGAGAGTATTATCACCTTGTCGAGTTGGGGGGCCAATCATCTCATCATAAGGACTTTGATGGCGTAGCACTTGCTGCTGTGTATTCAGCTTTCTGCAACGTTTTTGCATTTCTACGATAGAGTGGGCCTTTAACAGATTATCGTTGTTATCGACTACCCAATACTCTTGGTCATCAATAATTACTGACGCTTGATAAAGCGCCATATCTAATGCATGAATAATTAACTTATTGATATAAAAGTACTTTTCTAGCGTGGTCAGTGTTTGTCTCATGATTCCTCCTTGATTATTAACCAATACGTTGGCTTATTGAGAGGCGATCACTCAACGTTATATCCCCTTCGTACTTGAAGCTACAGCGGTGTTGGCTACGTTCATTCACCCAATCACATCGTCTGTCTATGCTTATGGGGATTCACTCACTTGCCGCCTACCTGCAACTCCAAGTTGTTTGGGTATAGATGACGCGGGTTATTCATCTGTCGAGTCATTAAATAAGCTTAATAAAGCTTTACGTGCTTGCTGGTGCAAAGGATCGGTATTCCATTTTTGGTGTTGAATCAGGTCAATATTAACCTCCCATGCAAAGTTGGTGAACGTGCCATTAATTCGAGTCAGCGCATTGGGCACGCTTTGCGCGAGATGGTTAGGTAAAAAGGACCAGCCAAAGCCGTTCACCGCCAATTCTAGAACTGTGTAATAGTTATCGGTGTACCAAATGTCCGGACTAAAGGCTTGATTTAAGCTACTAAATTGACTGTTTTTAGAGCGCACGGTGAGCTGTCGATATTGTCTTAACTCATCAATGTGTGTAATCGGTATGTTAGCCAGTGGATGATGTTTAGCGACAAATACATCAAAGGCGATATGACCTAAACTGAAAAAATCTAAGCAAGTGGGTAAGTCTGGTTCACTTAAAATCAGTCCAGTGGTGGCGCGTCCTGATTCGACTAACTCAATAATATCGCGGCTTGAGGCCATTAAGCACTCGATCTGAAGGTGAGGAAAGGCTTGTTCTAATTGACGTAAAGCAATCGGCAGTTTAGCGAGCGGAATTCCTTCATCCATCGCTAAAATTAATTGGTTGGCATCAGGGGTATAGAGCTGTGATGCTTTACTACTCATGCGAGCAAGCTGAATCAATGTCGCTTGTGCATAAGGCATTAACTCTTCCCCTTTAGCGGTTAGCTTTGGATAGCGTCCACTACGATCAAAGAGATCGACCCCGCAATCTAATTCCATATTGATGATGTGCTGACTGATCACTGATTGTGCTTTGCCAAGTTCTCTTGCTGCTGAGGAAAACGAGCCTGTTTCTACGGTTTTCACAAAAGCACGCAGCTGATCGATGTTGAACATATCGTTTTTACCGATGGTATCTAACTTTTAAGTATCCTTATTGTAGATAAAATGATGACTCTTGAATAGCTGAATTGAGGTAATTCATCATGGGTCGGAATGAGCGTATTTTTCACGCTGTGGTTTTCGAAATTATTGCACTATTAATGATGGTGCCCCTTGCTGCGTGGTTTTCTGGTAAAGGAACGGGTGATATGGCGTTAGTGAGTATCATTCTGAGTGTTACCGCGACAGTATGGAACTATATTTATAACGTGTATTTTGATAGGTGGTTTGGTGGTGAGCGGATTCAACGTGGTTTAATGATGCGCATTGGTCATACACTTGGCTTTGAAGGCGGGTTATTACTGATCACGATTCCGTTTGTTGGCTGGTTTTTACAAATGTCGTTATTAGAAACCTTAGCTTTAGAAGCGGTCTTTATTACGTTTTTCCTCTTTTATACCTTAGGATTTAACTGGTTATACGATAAATATCAGCCTTATCGTGCGCTAGCTAAATGGTTAAAAATAGGAAAGAGAGTAGAAACGAAGAGAATTTCTTCGTAACGATTGTTGCCACAACGCCCTAGTGCTCTTTAGCTCTAGGGCGCTTTACTTTATAATCGGCGCGCTTTCATCTGGGATAAAATCATGATTTCAAAAAACCAACTCAAATTACTGCGCGCGTTAGGGCAAAAAAAACAACGTAAAGCGCACGGCTTATTTTTGGTTCAGGGTGAAAAAAATGTCCTTGAATTGACTCATTGCGCCTTTAACGTTCAGCACATTTTCGCTACCGCTGAGTTTCTTAACCTGCATGCGAAGAGTTTAGTGGGTTACGCTTGCACTGAAGCGTCACTGGATGAGTTGACCAAAGCCAGTACGTTGGTCAGTAATAATGCCGCGATAGCAGTGGTCGAGATCCCGAAGGTTGAAGTCCCCAAAGCACAAGGTTTAATGATTGCTTTAGATGGTGTTTCTGACCCTGGTAATTTAGGCACGATTATTCGAGTCGCAGATTGGTATGGGATTAAACATATTGTTGCCAGTGTCGATTGCGCTGATCCTTATAATCCGAAAACCATCAGTGCGACTATGGGCAGTTTTGGTCGCGTTCAAGTGAGTTTGGTGGATTTACCGCATTACTTGGCACAAGCCAATTTACCCGTTTATGGTGCGTTTTTAGAGGGGGAAAGTGTCCATGCAACCTCCTTTAGTGCCCAAGGGATTTTGTTGATGGGCAGTGAATCTCATGGTGTCCGCGAACCGGCTGCGCAATGGGTAACTGATAAAATTACTATTCCGGCGTTTGGTGGAGCAGAGTCATTGAACGTGGCGATGGCGACAGGAATTATTCTAGATAATATGCGTCGTCAACATAGCTAATCACTATTTTCGTGTACCCTATTGCTATTTGATATGGCTACTCCACGTCGTTTGGGTATAAAGCAAAACACCAGCGCTAAGCTGGTGTTGTTGTGAGAGACAAATCAGGTAACTTGGCTATTTCTCTAGCATTGAGAGCTTATTTGGCACGCCATTCCATTTAGCTGCTTCATCCATGGCTGGCTTGACTTCGGTTTGTGTTGGCCAGATTTCCGCCAGCTCGGCATTAAGCTCAATAAATAGCTTTTGATCGTCGGGCAATTCATCTTCTTGAAAAATCGCTTGCGCATCACATTCCGGCACACAGAGGCCACAGTCAATGCACTCAATTGGATTAATGACCATAAAGTTGGGTCCTTCGTGAAAGGCATCGGCTGGACATACCGCCACACAATCTGTGTATTTACATTGTATACAATTATCGGTGACTACAAACGCCATAACAGGTTGCTCTTTACTCAGTCAAAAACGAAGAAGGGGCATGATACGGATCCGAAGGCAAAATTCAACATTCTCTGCACGGAATGTTACGGTCAATGCGCTCAAATCTTTGCTGAATCGGGATTTAGTATGACATAGAAAGCAAATTCTCGTAAAATGCGCGCCATTGTGAGCCGGGCCTTAATGGCTCTAGCTAAGACACCAACCGATACGAGACATCACTTCATGATACGTTTAACTGAAATCAGACTCCCTTTGACACACGAAGAAGGCGAACTACGCGAGGCGATTGCCAAAAAACTGCGTATTCCTGCACAGCAAGTGCTCTCTTTTACTCTGTTCAAACGTGGCTATGATGCTCGTAAAAAAAACAATATCCAGTTGATTTACACTTTAGATGTGGAAGTCGAGAACGAAGCTGAGTTATTGGCGACGTTGAGTGAGGATCTTCATGTTCGAATCACACCAGATATGGAATATAAATTTGTTGCTCAAGCACCGGCTGATTTGACTGAGCGTCCAGTAGTGATTGGCTTTGGTCCTTGTGGCTTATTTGCTGGCTTAGTGTTAGCACAAATGGGTTTTAAGCCGATCATTGTTGAACGTGGAAAAGAAGTGCGTGAGCGGACTAAAGATACGTTCGGTTTTTGGCGCAAAAGGACATTAAACCCTGAATCGAATGTTCAGTTTGGTGAAGGCGGAGCAGGGACCTTCTCTGATGGTAAGCTATACAGTCAAGTCAAAGATCCTAACTTTTATGGTCGCAAAGTGATCACCGAGTTTGTTGCTGCTGGTGCACCAGAAGAGATCATGTACGTCAGTAAACCACACATTGGTACCTTTAAATTGGTGACCATGATTGAAAAAATGCGCGCGACGATTCTTGAACTGGGCGGTGAAATTCGTTTTAGCACCCGAGTGGATGATATTCATCAACAAGAGGGTAAAATCACTGGTGTGACGTTGTCCAATGGTGAAGTCTTGCATTCTCGCCATGTTGTACTTGCCGTTGGTCATAGTGCACGTGATACGTTTGAAATGCTTTATCAACGCGGTGTTTATATGGAAGCTAAGCCGTTTTCGGTTGGTTTTCGGATTGAACATAAACAATCGATGATCGATGAGGCGCGTTTTGGCCCAAGTGCGGGTCACCCGATTTTGGGCGCTGCCGATTATAAACTGGTTCATCATTGCAAAAACGGTCGTACGGTATACAGCTTCTGTATGTGTCCGGGTGGAACCGTGGTCGCCGCCACATCAGAAGAAGGGCGCGTGGTCACGAATGGCATGAGTCAATATTCTCGTGCTGAGCGCAATGCGAATAGTGCGATCGTTGTTGGTATTGATCCTGAACGTGACTATCCTGGTGACCCATTAGCAGGGATTCGTTTCCAACGTGAATTGGAGTCGGGCGCTTACCAATTGGGCGGTGCCAATTACGATGCACCAGCACAAACAATAGGTGATTTTCTGGCTGGGCGTGAGCCAAATGCTCTCGGCGATGTTGAGCCTTCTTTTACTCCCGGTATTAAACTGACTGATTTATCGAAAGCGTTACCGGCGTTTGCTATTGAAGCGATTCGTGAAGCCATTCCCGCGTTTGATCGCCAAATCAAAGGTTTTGCCTCGGATGATGGTTTGTTAACTGGCGTAGAAACCCGGACGTCATCGCCTATCTGTATCAAACGTGGTAAAGATTTCCAAAGCATTAACTTACAAGGATTCTATCCTGCGGGTGAAGGGGCTGGTTACGCTGGCGGTATTTTATCTGCCGGGATTGATGGAATTAAAGTTGCTGAGGCGGTGGCGCGCGATATGTTAAAAGCGTAACGAACAGCGAGACATAACCTCAGTACTGCATCATCAAAAGCGCTCTTCGGGGCGCTTTTGATGTATTAATGCTCGACGTTTATTTATTTCGCCAGCGGCTGGTGGAGCGAGATAACCCATAATGCAGCGCGCTGTGAATCAGTTTAGCGATAACACAAGTAAAAAAGATCACCATGGACATGGCCGCCGCAGGAGCCGTTCCGCCCGCTTCTTCTAAGCTCATCACCACTACAGAGGCTAAACGAGAGTGAGGGCCATATAAGAACACCACGGCTGAAACGGTGGTCATTGCGTTAACAAAAAGATACAGCGCAATATCCAACATCGCGGGTAAAGAGAGTGGCAAAATGAGTCGAGAAAAGAGATGAATCCGACTCGATTTAAGTGAATCGCCAACGCTTTCAAACTCATTATCCAATTGTTTTAATGAAGTTACCGCCGTTAAGTGTGCGACCGAATAAAAGTGCACCACCGTTGATAATACCATCACCATTAATCCCCCATAAAAGACATTGAGTGGATTACTTGGATGATTGAAAAAGAAGATATAAGCGATTCCTAAGACTAAACCAGGTACTGCCATCGGTAGTAACGCCACAAACTGATAGATTCTGGCTAACCAAGCCGGTTGTGGCGTGCGCTCTACTAACCACGCATTAAAAAAGACGACCGTAGTGCCAATAATCATGGTCGTTGAGGCCATCATCAGCGAGTTTTGATAGGGTTTCCAGCCATGAGCGTCAAAACGTTCAAATTGATAGTTGGCGAAAGTGAGATCTAAATTGTATGGCCAATAAGTAAACAGTGAAGCCATCCCTGCCATCCCGAGAATCGTCAGGATAAATAAGCCGCTTGGTGCCACACACAGGATGCCAAATAGACTTTTACGCCATGAACGTGGCGGTTGATAAGGGACTGAACGTGCATTTAAACTGGCTACTTGTTTTTTGCGCACCCAAAGGTCGGCGGCAAAGGCGAGTAGAGCAGGAAGTAACAGGATCACACCGACCACGGCTCCCATTTCAAATCGTTGTTGACCAATCACTTGTTTATAAATGTCCGTTGCTAAAACATTAAATTGACCACCAATGATTTTGGGCACGCCGAAGTCGGTGATCACTAAAGTAAAGACGACAAAGCTGGCGCTGACTAAGCCATAACGAGCCGAAGGCACAGTGACAGACCAAAAGGTGCGCCATGGTGAGGATTTTAAGCTCGCTGCCGCTTCATATTGTCTTGCGTCAGCATGAGAAAGTGCCGTACAGAGGATCATTAGCGCGTGAGGAAAGGTCCAAAAGACCGAACCAAGGACAATACCAATTGGGCCATAAATAGTCTGGTCGGCGAGTAAAAACTTGAGAATACCTTGATTACCAAATAGATAAATTAAGCTGATCGCCGGCAATAATGAAGGGGCTAAAATTGGGATCGTTAGCAAAAGACGCAGCAGATGGCTGCCCGGTAATTGAGTGCGTGTGAGAGCGTAAGCAGCCATAAAACTGAAGAAAATCACGATGACCGTGCTCATCGACGCCACCCAAAGCGAATGGTAAGCCGCGGTAGTGATGCCGCCCGATGAAATATAAGCTGCGAAATTAGCGAGCCCAACAAACTCGCCTTGTGCATTCATTAGGCTGCGGCTAAAGAGCGCGTATAATGGCCCCAATAAAACGATACTCAAAAATAATAGACCGACCGCTAATAAACAGGTTAGCCAAAAGCGCTCGCTGATTCGCCATTCTTGAGGCCAAGCGAAAGAGAATCTGGACGGCGACATCCTAGTTGATAACATGGTGCTTTCCTTTGTTTAACTTCTATGCCGCAAAGCAGTGAATGCTGTTTGCCTGTAATGATACGCCCACATAATCGCCAGTACGCAGTTGTAACCTCTGAGCAAGTCCGATAGTGATATCTGCATAAAGCGCTTCTGAAATGCCCTCGATCACTAAACTACAGCGTAAAAAAGCCCCCATAAATTCGATATGATTGATTTGTGCTTGAATATGACTTTCATGAGTTGCAACGAGGGAAACGTGCTCCGGCCTTACGGCGATACGTAGGGTTTTATCAATTGGGTTTGGATGGCTATGCGTTGCCAAAGCTTGTTGCACCGCGCTAAGTTGATGGATTTGACTCTCTTGTGTCGGTGTCATGAAATTCATTTGACCGATGAAATGGGCAACAAAAGCACTGGCGGGTTGGTTATAAATTTGCTCTGGGGTGCCAATTTGTTCAATGACACCGTGGTTCATGACCACGATACGATCCGCCATGGCTAAGGCTTCCTCTTGATCATGAGTGACCATAATCGTTGTTACGCCTAAGCGTTTTTGTAAACTGCGAATTTCATGACGTAAATGGGCACGGACTTTAGCATCTAAGGCGGATAATGGTTCATCCAGTAGTAGTAAACCCGGCGCAGGTGCTAACGCTCGCGCAAGAGCGACACGTTGCTGTTGACCTCCGGAGATTTGTGCGGGAAATTTATGGGCATGTTCGGAGAGTTCAACCAAGTCGAGTAACTCATTGACACGTTGTTTAATTAAACGACTTTCTGCGCCTTGGCAACGTAGGCCAAACGCAATGTTATCGAACAAGCTCATGTTGGGAAACAGCGCGTAAGATTGAAAGACAATCCCAAAATCACGTTCTTTGACAGCCAGTGTGCTGATGTCACGTTGGCCTTGTAATAACGTCCCGCTATTTTGTTGCTCTAATCCGGCGATAATTCGCAATAAAGTCGTTTTTCCGCACCCAGAAGGACCTAAAAAACAGATCAACTCTCCAGGTTGGATAGTTAAGTGAATGTTATTTAGCACTTGAGTTTCACCAAACCATTTATTGATATTTTCAAGAACCAGTTGGCTGCCTTGGCATCGCATGATGTTCTCCTTAACTAAGCTGGGATAAAAGGGGTAAAGAGGCGGCAACCAGTCTCTGCTATTTGCGACAAATCAGAAACTGGTTACCCATTATTTCGATTATTTGGCTTCAGATTTAGCGTCGTAACGACGTTCCCATTCGCGTAAAATCCGCTCACGATTAGCCGCTGCAAATTGGAAGTTATTATCAATCAGTAGGCTTTCTGCATTGGTTGGGAAATATTGGACGGGCTTAGCAATACCGGGCATGGCAACAATGGCGTATCCTTCGTTGTACATTTCCATCGCCGACTGACTGATTGACCAATCAACCAGTGTTTGAGCCGCTTGTTGTTGCTTTGTCCCCGCGATGATCGCGGTCGCTTCCATATCCCAGCCGACACCTTCGGTTGGGAAAATCAGCTCAAGGGGCGCACCACGTTGTTTTTCACGTGCGCCGCGAAAGGCAAAAGAAATACCGATAGCGGTTTCTCCGGTAGCGGCATGGACACAAGGACGAGATCCGGAATGGGTATAATTTTTGATGTTAGCGTGTAACTTATCCATAAACGCCCAGCCTTGTTGTTCGCCAAACAGCTGTAACCAAGAAGAAACGTCTAAATAGCCGGTTCCTGAAGAGGCTGGATTTGGCATCACGATATGACCGCGATAGACCGGTTTAGTAAGGTCTTGCCACGATATTGGCATCGGCAAATTGTGTTTTTTCGCTTCAATAGTATTAAAACAAATGGCTGCCATCCAAGCATCCATACCGACCCAATGAGTGGGTTGAGCGCTGTCTTTAAATTTAGGCGACAGTTTTTCGACACCTTTAGGTGAGTAAGGCAGTAGCATCCCTTCATCTTGCAGCAACATTAGGCTGGTTGCCGCCAGTCCCCAAACCACATCGGCACGAGGATTGTTTTTTTCTGCCAATAGACGAGCTGTAATCACGCCCGTTGAATCGCGTACCCAGTTAATTTTAATGTCTGGATGAGCTTGGTTGAAACGCTCGGCGTATTTACGTAAATCATCTGATTCAATGGCGGTGTAGACGGTCAGTTCTGTTGCGTAAAGCATAAAAGAAAAACTTGCCGAGAGAGCGAGTATTCCTTTGGCCAAAATGTGTCGTGCTGACATGGTTAACTCCTAATAACGTATTTGTTGAGTGAATATTCTTGGTGGACTTTATTATGAATACGTTAAGCAAGTTAGATGACGAAACCGTTACGCCGCTGTATTAAATGACTTAGAATTTCTTATGTTAGCCCTAATAAATCAGCTTGTGTTGCATGGTGCTTGGCAACTTCACGGCGGATCCAATCACAAAAAGCCAATACTTTGGGGCGATGATCGCCTTTTTTCCACACGAGGTAATGTCCTCCGGTCGTTGTCATGCTCGCTGGATGCGCCAGCACGAGGCTACCTTTAGCAAGAGGATCGGCGACCACAAAATTACGCGTCAGTAAGGCAATATCACCGTGACGAACCGCTTGAATTGCTAGGGTAGTGGTATCGAACTCTAAGCAAGGTGCATCGGCAATCTCAGTGATACCTTGTTGACTAAACCAATCGAGCCAAGTTTCTCGATAACCAATAATGGCGGCTCGTGGCCAATCCAATAACTGTTTGGCACAAGTGACGTTACCGTAATGGTTTATGGCTTGTGGGCGGCATACCACTTGCCAGTATTCATGAGTTAGCCGTTCGACTTGACGCCCATCCCAGTCACCATAACCGTTGTATATTTCAATATCAGGTTGACTCCTTTGATCAGACTGGCTCCATGGCGAGGTGTATAACCGAACTCGAAAACGAGGATAATCTTTTAAAAAACTCGGCAATCTTGGGGCAAGGAAATGCTCAGCAAATGTATTGGATACACGCAGTGATAATGTGTTATTTCCTCGCTCACCAAACAGGTCTTCAGTTCCGATTCGTAATGAGTGAAAAACTTGGCTTAATACGGGTTGATAACTTTGTCCCGCATCCGTCAGTCGAATGCCTTTCGCCTCACGAATAAACAATGTGGCTTTGAGATGATGTTCTAAAATTTTTACTTGCTGGCTGACCGCAGCTTGCGTGACATTGAGTTCATCGGCCGCTTTGGTAAAACTGCCTAAACGAGCTGAGGCTTCAAATGCACGTAACGCATTCAGAGGGGGTAACTGACTCATGATTAACTCCAATGGGATGTGGTTTAACCATAAAGAAGAAAGATGAAGCTTCCATGACAGGTATTAGTAAATATAGGGCTAAGACCGAGCTAGACTCGCTATACAAACGCATTTTGGCTTGGCATCCTATATTAAGGATTCTTAATTAGGAAAAAATATGGAACTGGCTCTGTTTGATTTAGACCACACATTGATTGCCACTGATAGCTCAGCACAGTGGTGGCATTACATGTCGGAGATAGGTTGGCTGAAGAAAGAGAGTGCATTGCATCATCAGCATGCGCAAATGATGGCTGAATACGATCATGGTATACTGGATATGCATGACTATTTAAAGCTCACCCTTGCTCCTCTTGTCGGTAAGGAGTATCAGCAAGTCAGTCAGACAGCGGAAGCATTTGTGCAGCAGCATTTATTCAAGCAGTTATATCCGATGGCGCAACAATTGATCAGAGAGCATCAACAAGCTGGACGTCGAGTCGTGATCGTTTCAGCCAGTGAGGATTTTTTGGTGCGCCCTTGGCAGCAGTTATTAGCGATTGATGCCGCGATTGGTATTGAGATAGAGACACAGCAAGGGTTTATTACCGGACAGGCGCGAACCCCGTTGAGTTATCGGGAAGGAAAAGTGGCGGTAATTAATCGTTGGTTGGCCGAACAGGGCATCAGTGCTAGTGATTGTTATGCCTACAGTGATTCACATAATGATATTGCCATGCTTGAGTTTGCCAGCCATCCAGTGGCGACCAATCCAAACCAACAGCTTAAAGCGCGAGCTTTAGTGTCTGATTGGCCGATCATGCATTTTTAGTCGTTGCAGGCATTATCAATCAACCGATCTTTTTCGGCCCTCAAGTACGATATTGTACTTGAGGGCATTACTATTTAGTCTTTGCGAATCAAGGCCAAAGTGTCAAGAGCTCCACCCAGAGTACCTATACGGTGGTAAAATGCTGTACTTTCCCCCCAAGCTGTTGAGAAGCATCGCTTAATCGCTCACTGACTGTTCTTGCCTGTGTTGCTTGTTGTTCTAGCCCATGAGTTTCTTGACCGAGCTGATAAATAATACTTTTAGTCTGCTTCGCGACACTGGCTTGTTGATGACTAGCCGTAGTGATCGATTGGTTAACCAGAGCAACCTCTTCAAAGGCTTGACGAATATGTTTAAGAACCTGTTCAGAATGTTCAGAAAATTCAACACTGGCTAAAGCTTGTTGGTTTGCCGATTGCATCGCCGTGACTGCGTCATTAGCGCCCTTTTGTAATCGAGAAAGTACATCGTTAATCGAACGGGTAGCTTGTTCAGTATTGCCAGATAAATTACGAACTTCATCAGCGACGACAGCAAATCCTCGACCTGCTTCGCCCGCTCGTGCCGCTTCAATCGCAGCATTGAGAGCCAATAAATTCGTTTGTTCAGCAATGGTCTGGATGACGGTTAATACTTGGGATATTTCGGTAGATTCTTTATGCAGATGACGAATGATTTGTGCTGAGTCATCAATCGATTTCGCTAAGCTTTTTATTCCAGCACTGGCTTTTTGTACGGTATTCGTTCCTTGCGAACTCAATGCTTCCGCTTGGGCAATCACGGTTTGCGCGTATTGTGTGTGTTCACCGACTGCATGAATGGTTTGCTCCATTTCATCCATCGCTTTTGTGACGCTTGTGGTTTGTCGGCTTTGCGTATTTGCTTTGTCCTCAACCATTTCGCTTACCGTGAGCATACGTTGAGCATTTTGGTGTAAATCGACACTTTTATTTTCAATTTCTATGATCAAGTGACAGAAATTATTAACCATCGTATTGAGCGCTTGTGCTGTTTGTGCGACTTCGTCTTTTCCTTGCACCGTTACTTGTGTTGTTAGATTAGAAGAATGAGCAAGGTATTGAATACTATTACGTAATTGGCGTAATGGCTGCTGAATAGAGCGTTGGATCAACCAGCCGAATACCATGAGCAAGATAATCCAAGCGGCTCCGCCAAATAGGTAAAAATGCATCATTCTAGTCGTCAAGATCATTGCTTCTTGTTGAACGTCATCGGCTTTACTAATTTGTTGGTTAACTAATTGATTCAGTGTGTCACCGAGCGGAACCAATACTTGATTAATTTCATTACCAAACGTTGATTCGTTGAGAATTCGGATAGTTATTGCATCGCTACCCGCCCGTGATATCCACTGCTGATAAAGTTCGATAGCTTTTTGCAATTGCTCATCCGCTTGTTGACGTAATGGGTCGAGCACACCACTTTGCGTCCGTTGATAAGCTGTCCAGTGGGTTTCCACTTGGTTTATTAACTGTTCTATTTTTTCTACGGTATCTTTTTGACTTGCCCAGCCGGTGCGATAGCGTCTTAAGTCATCTAAACCTTCTTGTCTCAGTAAAGAGTGGGTCGCCAAAATATCACTCAGTGGCAGTAGATGCTGTTGATAAAGCCGCGTGAATTGCCGGTCTTTTTCCTGAGCGGCCTCAAATGAAAGTCCAAGTGCGACCAGTAAGCTGATGATGGGTAAGGCGCTTAAGCAAAATAAGCGAGTACTAATGTTGAACTGGTTTAATTTAAACATAATGATAACCACCGTTAGAAAGAGGCTCTCTCGCTATCACTGCCGTGTTTGAGTAGTAAAATACCGAGAATACGCTGGATTATTTCTCTTTTAGATGACGACGATGTTACAGAATGTTTGAAAATTGAGCGTTCAATCAATAAGTATCGAGTGCAATCACTCACTTTGATGATAAGTTGAAGTGCATAGTAGAAAACTGAGCGGTTAATTATCACTTTTTCCTATCAAATTAATACGTAGATTCGATTAGCGCTGCTGTGTTTATTTCACTATACCTAATCAGACTAAAGTGGTCTTTTTAGTTTGCGTTACGTACAACCTGTTCAGCGCTGATTCGGCGTACGACACAGTAAAAACTGTTTTGTCTGAACGTGTGATACATCGGTGTATTGACCCCATTTAGCCTATTTTTTGCATTAAATATCAGCAAGCTTAATAACAAGAAATACTAATAATTTATTGATACTTATTTTTGGAGGAAGCCATGGACTTTATGTCTCAATGGAAAGTGAAAACGCGACTTGCACTGGGCTTTGGCATTTTAGTGTGTTTAATGTTGTTATTGACGATACTCGGTATTCAGAAAGTAAACTTAATTGACGATACCTTGTCACAAATTACCGATGTCAACTCACTCAAACAGCGTTATGCGATTAACTATCGAGGTAGCGTGCATGATCGCGCTATTGCGATTAGAGATGTCGCCATTGCACGAAATAATGCGGAACTCAACGCCCTAGAAAATGAAATAAAAAACTTAGCGCGTTTTTATCAAGACTCTGAAAATAACATGCAAAAAATGATCACCAGTGGCGTGATATTTACGCCGAAAGAGCAGGCTATCTTACGCAGTATTGATCAAATCCAGCAAAAAACCTTACCCATGGTGCAATCGATCATCAGTGATAAGAAAAGAGACATTAATGCGAATGTAGCGCTCCTTGATCAGGTTCGACCGGCATTTGTTGAATGGTTGAATAGCATCAACCAGTTTATTGACTATCAAGAAGAGTTGAATCAGCAGATGACGCCCGCGGCTCGTGAACAAGCAAGTGGTTTTCAAAACTTAATGCTGTTGCTATCGGGAGTGGCGATCGTGATTTCATTACTCGTCGCTATCGTCATTGAGAGAAGCTTTCGCCAATCATTGGGAGGCGAACCTTATGAAGCGCAGCAGGCGATCAAACGCTTATCAAAAGGGGATTTAACCCACAGCTATGGACAACGAGCGAAAGACAGTATTTTAGATTCATTGTCAGGTATGTCATTAACCTTAACGGCTATCGTCAGTAATATTGTTCAAGCTTCAACCAAGATTGTTGGTCAAGTTTCAGAGGTCTCTGATGGGTCGAGTCGAGTTTTGAGTTCGGCCAAGCAGCAATCAAGTTTAACCGCAGATACGCTTTCACGATTAGAAGATATGCGTCATACGATTGATCAAATCGCGGATATTGCTAGACAAACTGAAACGAATTCAGTCATAACGACAGATAATGCGCATCAAGGACGTGAGCTAGTATTCTCGGTCGCTAAACAAATGGAAAAAATCGCTCTTACGGTCAACTCAACGGTTGAACAGGTCAAGTTACTTGAAGCGAAGACCAAAGATATTGGTGGAATATTAAATGTGATCAGTGGTATTTCAGAACAAACCAATCTCCTCGCGTTGAATGCTGCGATTGAAGCAGCACGAGCCGGAGAATCTGGTCGCGGCTTTGCCGTGGTTGCTGATGAAGTTCGTCAATTAGCCAAGCGTACCGGGGAAGCGACTTCGCAGATTGAATCATTGATCAGTGAAGTTCAGTCTCAAACGGCGATCAGTGTTAAAGCCATGCAAGCGACACAGCCTCAGGTCGAAGAGGGTAATCAAAAAACCGCGCAAGCCAGCGATCTACTGATTAATATAGAAAAACAAGCCAAAGATACGCTTCATCGTATTCGAGAAGTGGTTTCAGCGACGGATGATCAAGTGGCTGTGGTTGGTGAAGTGGTTTCAGCGATGGGACAAATCTCATCCATGTCGAGTGAGTCGATCCAATTGATGGCAGTCAATGAAAATGCAGGGCACGAGTTAAATCGTTTAGCTAACGAGCTTAAAAAAGAGGTCGCTTACTTTAATATTTCGCACAACCGCTAACGCGATAAACCATGAGGGCATTGCTTTAAAAGAAAGCCCTTAAAACGGCGAAACCCCGATGTTGGTAGCATCGGGGTTTCTAATTTTTAGATGGTTTGGATGGTAAGGCCAAAAAATCTTATTTATGCAAAAGGTTGGATTTGATCCAACAAATTCCTTGGTAGGGAATTAGATACGGATGAAGTCCATGTGCTCAACTTTTGGCTTGAACACGTGACGTTGAACGTCTTGAGGCTTAACTTTAACTTCAGCACCGTCGATAACTAGAGTAATCGCTTCGTAGAACTCTGGCTTATCCATTTGGTTGATGATGTCATCGTGTTTTAGAGCGATAGATACTGGCGCTGCTTCACCACCGTAAACGATAGCTGGGAATAGACCAGTGTGACGTAGGCGGCGGCTCGCACCTTTACCTAGTTCAGTACGCACTACTGCATTGAATTTCATAGTATTTACTCTCAAATTAGTAAAAAAATAATAAGTGTGACAGCATCAATGCGACCTTGTGCTGTCGTAGCGCTTCGTTAGCGATAATAATCACTCTCAAAACGAGCGCGGATACTAACATTCTACGTTAGGATGAGCAATAAAAATGATGGCTTCATAGTAGGCAATAATCAGCTTGGTTAATCACTGAGCTCATCGGCAAAAATTTTCTCCCTCAGTGCCCAAAATCGGCCATTTTTTCGTGCGATAACGAATTGCGGTGGTCGAAAACGGTGCTGATGATCGACGACTTTACTCGGTGATGCGGCGTCAAATGGCCGATGTTTATCGGCCAGATGGGGGCGAACGAAACGCTGTTTAAAGATAGCTTTCTGTTTTGGGGTTGTGAGAGACCAAAACTCGTGCACTTGGGCGTTATTCTCACCAAGATAAGTCACACGAAGATGGTTTTTTCCTTTGCTATCTTTATGAACGCTGAATGTCATGGTGAGACACTCGAACACTAATGCATCTTTTAAGCTTAATGCCTCTTTAAGCTTTTTATCTGGATCCACTAGCGTCGCTTGGCATTCGTGACAAATTCGCGCGGCGATATCGTTATCGGCTCCGCATTGATTGCAATATTTAGCACGAAAACGGTAGCCGCAATGTTCGCGCTCTGCAGTCTCTTTATCTTCAAAATAGCCTTGGCATCGCCGCCCATAGTGTTCGAGAAGAAAGCCGTTAGCATCCAGTTTGCCCCAAAAGTTATTATTAAAGCCACAAGCAGGACAAGGAATAGTAATGATTTCACTGTTGGAGTCGGGTTTTGGATCGCCGACTTCGGGTTGATACAGATCATACTGATTACCTGCATAATCAAGCACCAAACATTCGGTTTTTCCCGGCGCGAGACGTAAACCTCGACCGACGATTTGTTGGTATAAGCTCACCGACTCGGTAGGCCTTAAAATAGCAATCAAATCGACATGTGGAGCATCAAAACCGGTGGTTAATACTGAGACATTGACCAAAAATTTGATCTCTTGCTGTTTAAAACGTTGGATAATCCGGTCGCGATCTTGTGATGAGGTATCGCCAATCACTAAGGCGGATTGCTGTTCAGGCAGTAAACCGAGGATTTCTTGGGCGTGGCGAACCGTAGCCGCAAAAATCATCACTCCTTGCTTGTTGTGTGCTAACTGAATAATTTGTTGAACGATTTGTGGTGTTGCGCGTTTGGATTGCTCGATAACCAGATCGAGTTCAGATTCTTTGTATCGTCCGCTAGTCGTTGGGCTTAACTGAGAGAAATCGTAGCTGAGGATAGGTGCGTCAATCAGACGCGCTGGAGTTAAGAAACCTTCATCCAACAAGTAGTGGATCGGTAATTCAAAGATACAGTCTTTGAAAAAACGTGGCTCTTCACTGCGCACGAGTCCACGAGTGTGATACTGATAGATCCATCCCATGCCTAGTCGATAAGGGGTTGCGGTTAAACCGAGCACCTTCATCTTAGGGTTGAGGGTCAATAAGTGGCTAATGACTTTTTGATAGCTGCTGTCTTTATCGTCGGGGACTCGGTGACATTCATCAATCACTAATAACGAAAATGGCTGTTGAAAAGTCGATAAATTTCGTACCACAGACTGTACGGAAGCAAACACCACCGCATGTTCGCTCTCTTTTCGTCCTAGTCCGGCAGAAAATATTCCGCCAGTGAGTCCATAGCCTTCATATTTGGCATGGTTTTGTTCCACCAGTTCTTTCACATGAGCAAGAACTAATACTCGTCCTTTGGCTAAACGTGCTAATTCAGCAATCACTAAGCTTTTTCCTGCACCGGTAGGGAGGACAATCACCGCAGGGGTACTGTGCTGACGAAAGTAATGAATCACGGCTTTGACTGAATCTGCTTGATAAGGTCGTAAGGTATACATAAAGGCAAGGGATTAATTATGTGAAATAGTTCAACTATTTTGAGTGAGGCTTGTATAATACCTGACTTAAAGCAGATGAGGTATTCATGCGTTTAGATAAATTTTTGTGTAATGCGCTCGGCACCACACGTAAAGAGTCGACTCAACTTTTAAAAAGTGGCGATGTAACGGTCGATGGTATTGTTCGTAAAAGTGGTTCATGTCAAGTTACCGAGTTATCCCAGGTTGAGTGGCAAGGCAGAGCGCTGACCTTAAGTGGCCCTCGTTATATTATGCTGCATAAGCCTCAAGGTTATGTTTGTTCTCATGAAGACAGCTTCAACCAAACGGCATTTGTGTTATTGGATGAGGCTAACCAACGGGACTTGCATTTTGCTGGGCGCTTGGACGTTGATACGACAGGGCTCGTGTTAATCACTGATGATGGGCAGTGGTCACATCGAGTGACTTCACCTAAACACCACTGTGAAAAAACCTACCGTGTCTGGCTCGCGGATCCTATTACCGCCGAGTATACTGAGCAGTTCGCGAAGGGAATTGAGTTACGCGGTGAGCGAGATCTAACCCGACCTGCTCAGCTAGAAATCATAGATCAACAACAGGTTTTGTTGACCATTCACGAAGGTAAATATCATCAAGTTAAGCGCATGTTTGCTGCCCTTGGTAATAAGGTGGTTGGGTTACATCGTGAACGTGTGGGCGATATTGTTTTGGACCCTGGCCTTGAGCCGGGAGAATCTCGTTATTTGACCGAATCGGAAATCGCTTCTGTCTGGAACTGATCGCTCAACCTTAGGAAACACGGCCATCGAGTTTCCTTATATTTGAACATACAATCGGCTTCGTAGCGAACGCTTATCCTAAGCCCTCGGAATAAAGAAATGGGTTGCTGATCGGCAACATCAGCGATTGAGTCGATAGGCTATCGACCAGAGTTAAATCATATTCATTGATAAAACGGAGACTTATGACTTCCAATACTGCCCCCGCTAAATATGATGCTTCTAGCCTTGGCTTTTTGCTGTTTATTGTGTTGGGCGCTATCGGGGCGTTAACCCCACTCGCTATCGACATGTATTTACCTGCAATGCCCGCTATCGCGAAAGATTTAGGTACTACTGCCGGTTCCGTGCAATTAACGTTAACGGCTTATACTGCAGGTTTTGCGATTGGACAATTATTACACGGCCCGTTAGCGGACAGTTATGGTCGTCGTCCGGTGATGTTGTCAGGGGTGTTTTTATTTGCGGTGGCTTCGGTTTTTAGTGCCACGACACATGGTATCGAGGCATTAACTTATATTCGTGCCGCTCAAGGGTTTGCAGGCGCAGCTGCCGCGGTAGTGATTCAGGCGGTTGTGCGCGATATGTTTGATCGAGAAGACTTTGCTCGTGCAATGTCTTTTGTCACCTTAGTGGTTACACTCGCGCCGTTAGTTGCGCCATTGATTGGTGGGCATTTAGCCGTTTGGTTTGGTTGGCGTTCCATTTTTTGGGTGTTGGCTATCTTTGCTGTGGTCGTGATGGCGATGGTACTTTGGAAAGTGCCTGAGACACTGGCAATAGAAAATCGTCAACCATTGCGATTTATGAACACCATGAAAAACTATGCGCAATTATGCCGTAATGGTCAGGCGATGGGGCTGATTTTCGCTGGAGCTTTTTCATTTTCGGGAATGTTTGCCTTTTTGACCGCAGGATCTTTTGTTTATATTGACATTTATGGTGTGACACCAAACCAGTTTGGTTATCTGTTTGCGCTCAATATTATTGCGATGATCGCGATGACCAGCATTAATGGTCGATTTGTGCGACGCGTTGGTTCGCATGCCATGTTGCGCTTTGGATTATTTATTCAGTTATTGGCGGGCGTTGGTTTATTTGTCGGTTGGGCACTTGATTGGGGATTATGGGGAACCGTTCCTTTTGTGGTGTTGTTTATTGGCACCATTTCAACCATTGGCAGTAATGCGATGGGGCTATTATTGAGCGGTTATCCTCGAATCGCTGGTACGGCTTCTTCTTTGTCCGGTACATTGCGCTTTGGTACCGGCTCGGTGATTGGTGCCGTGGTTGCCTCAATGCCAAGCGATGTGACTTGGCCAATGATTTTAGTGATGTCAGCATGTTCCGTGCTGTCTGCGGGTTTTTATTGGACATTGGGAAGAAACGCATAGTGGCGAAGTATTATTTAGAAATTCAGAAGCTGGTGAACAGCGCGTTAGAAGAGTTAGCACAAGAACACGTTGCTGGAAAGTTGGCGAATGCTCCCGTGGCAAATAATCATTTTTTAGTGCATTGGGTGAGCAAATCTTTAAAAAGTCAGCGTTTTGACCGCTGTGTACGCGATGATTTAACCGTTTGGCAAAAAGCGGGGCGTTCGAAGGGGAATCAATCAGGATTGTGGTTGCAATTTCGACGTATTTCGGCGTATTACGCCCAGTTTTTCAATGAGCATGCTGATAATCACTTAACGGATAAGAAAATAGATGCCTTTTTGGACGAAATGGAACAAGCCGGATGGGAAGTCTCAACCTCTGAACCATTAGTTGATTGTGGTAAAGTACAAATATTTATCGAAGGGCAAAACTCTTTCGCGCTTTGCTCAAGGCAGTGTGATGATTGTTTTGATGGCGAAGCCTTGATAAAACCCATGAACTGGTTTGTGCGTGGTCACCATGCCGGATTTGTCGAGAAAGCTGCGGCAGCAGGATTTATGCTTCATAAACGCACTGATTACAAATCAAACGTCAAATACCATGGCGAATATGTGATTTTTCCAGATAATCAAGGGACCCAATTAGCGGAAATTCCCCTGTCTTTTCAAGCCCCTTAATTTCACCGTGTTAGCCTAAATCAGAGCGACGATTTATCGTGGCTCTGATAAGTATAAAAGTAATGTTTCCTCTTTGAATCTACATCAGTTGTTGATGATGTTTGCTCACTTCAATCCGATAATTATTGTCCGCAATGGTGAGTGACTCATTCGACCCCTTACTTACACTATCTCATTGACCAAAGTGCTTATTGATCACAGTGCTTATTGATCAAAGTGAATGCGTTCTAAACTTTGTACACGTCGTAAATCTTGTTCGGAAAACGTGCGACGACGTAGCTCGTCTAACTGTGTTTGTTGCTGATCAGGATGATCGGCTAAACGTTTAACAATTACTTTTCTTTGCTCAACATAATGCTGCCACTGTTGATCAAACTGCTGTCTTGATTGCCCAAGGTGATTAAGACGTTGAATGGTTTCTTCATCTACCCATTCTTTTAAAGCTAGGTAGTGGTCTTGTGGGTCTTGCTCATCTAATGTGAGAACCGCTTTTAATAAACGATCATTATGTTCATTACGTTGAATGTAATCCGGTTGTTGGTTTATCTGCTCATCCCATAAGCGTTGCGCTTTTTGTTGTGGATAGATTTCAAACAGTTTTTGTTTATCAATCGCGAGCTGTCGAATACGATTTTCTTCAGTAAATAAAGATTGCTGATCGGTAGAAAAATGAACGCCTTGAAGATGAACGATTTTGTCATGCAGACGTTGCCAATCTGCAGCGAGTCCGTTCAGTGATGAAAAGCTTAACTTATCGAGAGCGTGGTGATAGTCGATTAATTGATGAAACAAAGGCTCATCAAAGCTGATTTTTTCATCAATATAATGCGCAAATTGTTGTTTTAATAAGTTAACATCGATCTGATCCATTTCTGATACCAGATAATTCAAGAAATCGCGAGGGGAGGAAAGATCAACGTCACTTTTCAGTACACTCGGTGGTTGGGCGGTCACGGGTTGATCATCATGCAACCATATTAGTGACAATGTCACTATCAATACTCCGAGTGCTAGGGCAACCATCATGGGTTTATAACGCATCATTACAGTCCAAGTTGTTGCAAACGATTGGCATGTTGACGATAAAGAGTAACGGGTGAAACCTCAAAAAGATGGCGAATGCCTAAAAGCCCATTGACTTCATCGAGATGATTCATTTTATAGTGGGTACCAATGACTTGACCAAGATGGCTACTGCAGACAGAGACCAAGCCATCATTGGGTTCATCAAAAGCAAGGCTTAAAACTCCGATAGGGATGTCGGTGGGGTCAAGCAAGTTAGTAATGGCCGATGAACCAGTCCAAGAAAAATAATGAACACCATTACTGGCGATCGCTTCACCTTGCCCACAATAGGTTGTCGGAAGGCCTTCTGGATAATGACGGTTAAAAGCCAATGAGCCTTCCGTGGTTAAGGTATCGAGCGCCGCTAAGGCATCTTGTTCTAGCCCCTTGCCACCGGAGAGTACGTTGATCAAAGTGACAAAACTATTGGTGATTTTGACGGCTAAGGCCTCAGAAATCGAGTCTTCTGGTACGGTATTTCTCACAATATCAGCGACTCGCGATCCCCAGTTAACACCACCAACGCTAGTTACCGAAGCAACCAGATCAGGACGCACTGAGGCGACATAACGAGCGGTTGGACTGCCTTGACTGTGACCGATAAGATTGACTTTCTCTTTGCCGGTTAGGGCTAGAATGGTTTCAACTTGTGCCAATAGTTGCTCGCCGCGTACTTCTGAGCGGTTAGCGGCTGCGACTTGCGCAGTAAATACGGTAGCACCATCTTTACTGAGTGCATGAGGAATGCCATAGAAGTAATCTATTTTGGCGATACTATCAAAACCGAAGATGCCATGGACCAGTACCAATGGGTAGCGGGTTTCGGTATAGCCACTATTGGCGAATGTCGCTGGTGTGTGAAAGGATATTAATCCGATACAGAGTAGGCTTATCCATCGATATATGACGTTCACATTGATACCCTTGTGTTATTTATTATAAGTTGGCATTGATATTATCAATGTAAAATAGTGTCAATTCTACGCACTGTCGAGGGTTTTCGCCGTGATTGTGACCGGGGTAACTCATCCGTCGGTCAGTGACACCCACGGGTTCATTTTTTGGTTTTTTTCACGATCGCTCTGACCATACCTTTGAAAATAAATAGGTGCGCAGGCATCATCACAAACCAATAAAGAAGGCCTCGAAACCCTTGTGGATGCCACCATGCGGTAATAGTCAGTTCACGTTGTTCACCAAGATCTTTAATGGCAAACTCCAGACGCCCTAAGCCAGGCCCTTTCATGCCAAACAATAAAGACAAAAAGCGCGGCGGTTGGCAGCGAATCACCTTCCATGAGTCGATAAAATCGCCCACTTGTAACTCGGTTCCTGGTGGGCTGCGTCGAACCGGTTTTCCTCCACCAAATAACACATCGAGCCATTCACGTGTTCGCCACAACGAATTAGCAAAAAAATAGCCTTGATCGCGTTGGCCCATGGTTTTGACGACTTTCCAGAGCTGTTCTGCACTGGCATCGGTGGTTATGGTTGCGCCGGTATACTTAGGATAAAATCCAAACCCCGGTTGCCAACGCTGCATTGCGCCGGGGTCAAAGCCCCAGACATTACTGCGTACAAAGGTACCCTCTTGTTCGATGGTGGACTTTACCGCATCGTAATAACCAATCATTGTTTGTGGATAACGTTGCTGAAGCGCATCGTTATTGGCAATAAAATCATGGGCAAGGCCATCTAACAATGCGCGTCCGATACTCGACGGAACCGAGGTCACTAATCCAAGCCAGTAAGAGGCCATTCGAGGAGTGAGTAAACCAGTAGACCAAAGCCGAAAGGGTTTATTGGCTAATCGGCAAATCACTTCAAATTGTTCACGGTAGGTGAGGGTATCGGGGCCACCCGCTTCAAATTGTTGATGTTGTTCGGGGGTTTCCTTAGCAAGCGCTAACAGATAATGGTTAAGATTAGCTAAAGCAATCGGGTTGGCTTTTGAATCGACCCATCGCGGTGTGATCAGAATGGGTAAATTATAAACAAAATCGCGCATGATCTCGAAAGCCGCTGAGCCAGGGCCGATGATCACTCCTGCTCTTAATTCGGTTACGGGAACTTTGCTTTGACGTAAAATTTCGCCAGTTTTTTGTCGAGCGGCTAAATGGTCAGAATGGCCGGATGGTGGTTGTAAAGCACTAAGATAAATGACGTGTTTGACTTGGCTGTGTTGTAAAGCTTCGCGCATGTTACTCGCTAGGGATAATTCGTAGTCGATAAAATCACCGCCATGGGCCATGCCGTGCACTAAAAAGTAGACTAAGTCCGCTTGTTTGACCCAGTGACAAGTCTGCTGTTGATCGGCTAAATCAAGGTAAATAATGGTCAGATTTTTATGTTTAGGAGTGCGATCGGTAAAATAATCGACTTGCCGAGCCGCCGCGGTGACTTGATAACCTTGTTCAAGTAATAAAGGGATAAGCTGAGAGCCGACGTAACCTGAAGCACCTAATACTAATACTTTTTTCATTTTTATTCCTTGGGATAGGCTAAGGCTTGAGCGTATAATCTTCAGCCACTATTCAGCCTTCTAACTTGACGTTGTAGCGATATCATTTGGTCCAGTAATCTCGATGAAACGGCCCGGCGATTGGTATTGATGCGACTCAAGATGCCTTTTTCTCGTTAATGTTTGCCATTGAGGTGCTCCGTTGTCCGTTGTTTCACAAGTGATATATTACACCAAAGGTGACTTTTTGCGTCGCTTGATAGCGATTGCTTTGCCGATTACTTTACAAAGCATTATGTTTTCTAGCCGCGGGCTAGTGGATGTGTTGATGCTGGGGCAGCTCGGTGAGGCAGAAATTGCGGCGGTTGGTGTGGCGGCAAGAGCTACGTTCGTGACCACAATTATGCTCGTAGGAGTAACGACAGGTGGGGCACTATTAACCGCTCAATATTGGGGAGCAGCGAATAAACAGGGGGTGAGAGAAAGTACCGCCTTAACTTGGTTGGTGTCGATGTTGTTTGCGGTATTAACGGTGGGTTTATTTTTATTTTTTCCACAGCAAATTATGGCATTGACCACCGATTCGGCTCTCGTTAATCAACTGGGCAGTCAATATCTCGTTATTACCTCTTTTAGCATGTTAGCGGTTGCCTGTGTCAGTAGTATGGCGGTCGGCCTACGTGCGATGCATAAGCCAGGCATTAGTACTTTTTTCAGTAGTATTGGGATTCTGGCCAACGTATTTTTGAACTGGGTGCTAATTTTCGGCAAATTAGGCTTTCCAGCACTCGGCATTCAAGGCGCAGCGATTGCAACGTTACTCAGTGGTTTTCTTGAAGTGGGCTGTTTGTATGGTTACTTATATTGGAAAAAGCATCTATTAGCTTTTGGACTACTTGATGTAAAAGCGGTTATGGTCTGGCAAACCATTGAACGATTTCTACGCTTATCACTCCCGACGACGTTTAACTTTTTAGCATGGGCTGGGGGGTTATTTGTTTACCACGCCATCATGGGCCAAAGTGGAGTGCAGGGGCTGGCTGCCTTATCCGTCATGACGCCTGTTGAATCGATTTCTTTGAGTTTTCTAATTGGTATGTCTAATGCGGCCGCAGTACTGATCGGCAATCAGTTAGGCGCTAAGCAGTATGATGCGGTTTATTACCAAGCCATTGGTGTTACGGTGCTGAGTCTGCTGTCTGGGATACTGGTTGCTATGGTTCTGTTTATTGTGCAGATCCCTATCTTAAATGCGTTTAGTGCTCTGACCGCAGAAACTCGTCAGTTAGCAGAAAAATTCATTGTGATTTTAAGCCTTGGTATTGTCTTGCGTTCAGTACCCATGACAGTGATTGTCGGAGTCCTTCGTGCTGGAGGCGATGTCAAGTTTTGTCTTGGACAGGATGTGGTCGCGCAGTGGATTATCGGTATCCCTCTGGCGGCGATTGCCGCTATCTATTTTAACGTTAAACCTGAGTGGATTTATTTGTTGTTTTTAGTCGAAGAATTGATCAAATGGGTCGGCTCATTATGGCGAATGATCAGTAAAAAATGGATGCGGAATTTGATAGGAAATTAGACACATAACAACAAGTTGGTGCAATTATGTTTATATTCTGTGATCTACAGCCAAAATACTTCCTACCCGAAGGGATTTAGTGTAGATTCTCAATCCTAATTTTAAGCAATGGTGTGAGCGGTTTAATGTTACAGCTGATAGACCTGAGCAAAGGTTTTGTGGATGGTGATGAGTTCCACCCTGTGTTGCAAGGTGCAGAGTTGACGTTAAATCAAGGTGATCAGTTGGCATTAATGGGGGAGAGTGGCTCTGGCAAAAGCACCTTACTCAATTTGATCGCTGGTTTAGATAGTGTTGACTCGGGGGAGATTTGGTTTCCCGGCTTTGCGATGCACAGTACATCAGAGCATAAACGCACCGCCTTTCGGCGTAATAATATTGGTCATATATTCCAACAGTTTAACCTGTTGCCGACTTTAAATGTCGCCGATAATATCCGCTTCTGTCGGCAACTCAAAGGTTTGCCCGAAGACCAAGGTTTATTGAGACAAATTCTCTCCTCGTTAGATTTAATGCCGCTTTTAGGTCGTTATCCTGAAGAAGTGTCGGGTGGTCAACAGCAACGAGCGGCAATTGCTCGTGCTTTGTATATGGAACCCAAAATTCTTCTAGCGGATGAGCCAACCGGTAGCCTTGATGAACGCAATGCTGAAGCAGTGATGCGCTTACTGACTTCATTGAGTCGTCAGTTACAATGTACCTTATTGTTAGTCACTCACAGTGAAAAAGTGGCGCAGCACATGGAAGGTTGTATTCGCTTACAAGGAGGAAGGTTGCATGTTATTGCCCGTAGTTAAAGCGTTACTTGGGCATTATCGTCGCTACCCGTTACAAATTTTTCTCGTCTGGCTGGGTTTAACACTCAGTGTTTCTTTATTAGTTGGTGTGACGGCGATTAATCATCATGCAAAACAAAGCTATCAGCATGGTGAAAAACTGTTTGCCAATCCTCTTCCTTATCGCATTCGACCGAAACATATTGCTAATAAAATTCCTCAAGGTTTTTACGTTCAGTTACGTCGAGAAGGTTTCCATCAATGTGTGCCTATTGATCATTATCGCTTAACCACGATAACTGGGACGGAGTTTTCGCTTTTAGGGATTGATCCGGTAGCGATGCTCCCTCTTAATAATCGTCAGTCATTAAGTGAAATCAGTACGTTAGCCTTATTTAAATCGCCACATCCGATTTTAGTCAGTGATGGCTTTGCAACGTTACAAGGTTGGAATAATGGCGACTACATTTCATTACAAGATGGCAGCCTACTTGGCCCACTATTGATTGATACCAATGGGTTGATTCATGGTACACGAGTCGTTGCCGACCTTTCATTGGTGCGTAGTATTCGTCAAAGCTCTGGGTTATCGGTGATTGCTTGCGGTGATATGCCAAAAGAGAAATTGCAAAGATTAACCGATAGCTTACCCAGTGGAATGGCGTTAGTACGTACCACGCGTAGTGAGTTAGAGTCTCTCACCCAAGCTTTTCATATGAACTTAACTGCACTGGGTATGCTGTCTTTTTTAGTCGGTATGTTTATTTTCTATCAAGCCATGTCGTTATCGTTAATTCAGCGTCAGCCATTAGTGGGGATCTTACGACAAACCGGAGTTTCTGGTTGGCAATTAGCGCAAGCGCTATCGATAGAATTGATCGGTTTGATTTTAATCAGTTGGGCATGTGGTAACGTTTTGGGGTTAGTTTTGGCCAACCAATTATTACCCTCGGTATCTGCTAGCTTAAGCAATTTGTATGATGCAAACGTAGGACTTTCCGTTGGGTGGAGCTGGCGCTGGAGTAGCTATAGTTTACTGATGGCTACTTGCGCTGCATTAGCGTCTTGTGCTTGGCCGTTAATTCGTCTGCTCAAGTCTCAACCGATCCGGTTAACCACACGTTTGTCGATGGTTCGTTTTGCTGGCTCAGAATTTACCTTTCAAGGATTAGTGGCTTGTGGCTTGCTCGTCTCAGCCATCGCGATTTATCAAGCACCGAAAAGTCAAACCTCTGGATTTGTGATCATTACCTTAATGCTCCTCAGCGCCGCGTTGTTAACGCCTTATTTTATTTGGAAACTGTTTGTCAGTTTTTCTTATACTTTACGTGGCGTAAAAATACGTTGGTTTTTTGCGGATGCCGCTGCCAGCATGAGTTATCGAGGCGTTGCGACCATGGCGTTCATGTTGGCGATGACGGCGAATATTGGTGTAGAAACCATGGTCGGCAGTTTTAGAGACACCACGGATAAATGGTTGAATCAACGATTAGCCGCGGATATTTATCTTTATCCAACCAATAGTTCGGCAGCACGGATGACACAATGGCTGACTCAACAACCTGAAGTGCAAGAAGTCTGGCATCGTTGGGAAAAAGATCTCGCCAGTGACAAAGGTATGATCCAAATGGTGAGTACAGGTGATTCTGAAGGTGAGCGGCAATCATTAACCATTAAAGTTGGTGTTCCCGATTACTGGTATCTTCTTCATCAATCCCGCAGCGTAATGATTAGCGAATCAATGGCGTTACGGCTTGGCATTCGTCCGGGTGACTATATCGATTTATCGATGCCTTTAGGACAACATTGGTTAGTGGTCGGGGTGTATTATGATTATGGGAATCCCTACCATCAAGTCATGATGTCTCACCAAAGTTGGTTGCACGGTTTTATGAGTAGCGGCAATGTCTCTTTAGCGGTGACGCTTAACGCTGATCAGGTAACGGAAGGGGAAGCATTACTGACCCGCTTAAATAGTGTCTTTCGTCTTAATTCTGAGCGTGTATTTGATAACCGTTCTATTCATCATCAAGCCATGCAGGTATTTGATCGCACGTTTGCTATCGCTGATAGCTTAAGTAACATTACGCTGTTTATTGCAGTGTGTGGGATATTCTTTGCAACCTTAGCGGGAGAGGTCTCTCGTCAGCGGCATATCTCCCTTTTGCGTTGTTTGGGTGTATCAGGTAAAGAGTTAGTGGTGATTGGTGCGTTACAGCTATTGGTTTTTGGGTTGATTTCCTTATTGATTGCCTTGCCGCTTGGTTTGGCATTAGCAACACTGGTGATTGATGTGGTGATCCGTTACTCATTTGGATGGAGTATTGAGTTACAACTGATGCCAGCCGCTTATGCGAAAACGGCTATGTTATCGATGCTGGCGCTGATTATTTCTGGGGCGCTTCCAGTGATGCGTTTAGTTCGTCAGTCGGCGATTAAATCATTAAGGGATGCATTATGAGCAAGATCATGAGCTACAAGCGATGGTTGGTGGCGATCTTTTTGGTCGCGCTTTGTTTATTGATCTGGCTAGGTGTGACTTATTTTCTGACTTTATCGGCTGATCGTTTGTCACCTGTTACTTATTCTATCGATGGGCAACAGGCGTTTGCTGATGCCTCTCCCGATAATCCCGTACGCCTACCCCAAGATTTTGCTCTGCATCCTCACTATCAACATGAGTGGTGGCATGTATTCGCTAATGTGCAAGATGAACAGGGCCAAGAATACGGGATAGTATGGAATTTCTTTAAGTTGGCCAATGATTCTGAGCAAGGCGTCGGCTGGCAAAATTCGCAACTATTTTTATCGCATGTTGCGGTAGCCAATGCTTATCAAGTTTGGAAAGAACAGCGTATTGCTCGAGGGGGGATTGGTCAAGCCGATGTGACAACACCGCCATTTCGGATGTGGATCGATAACTGGCATTGGCGATCATTAAGTGCGGGGCCATTGCCGAGTCAGTTAGATATTGCCACCGATAATTTTCAATTGGCGATGCATATGACACCTAAAGGTCCTTATATTTTACCGGGCGAACAAGGGTTTCAGCTGCGACAAAATCATCATTCATCACTGGCTTCTTACTCGGTATATGCGCCATTTGTCTCTATTCAAGGTACATTACGTTTAACGCCTTATACACAACCGATAGCCGTACGTGGCCAGGCATGGATAAGTAAAGAGTGGGGCAGCCGCCTGATAGGCCAAGAGCAGCAAGGTTTAGATTGGTTTGTATTACACCTTGATCAACAGCGAACGTTGAGTGTCACTCGACATCGCTACCTGCATCAAAGACCTCATATTTATGGCACCTTGGCGAGTAAAGATGGAAAGGTGACTCATTTGACTGAGCAAGAAATCAAGATGATACCACTGCCATCAGTCAAACTTGCCAATGGAAAAACGTTACCTTTGCAATGGCAGGTCGTGATCGCTAAAGAAAATATCGATATTACCTTGAGCCCACTGAATCCTAATCTGTGGTTAGACTTCACCCAGCCTTATTGGCAAGGGCCCATTCATTCTCAAGGCTCGCATTCTGCTCGTGGTTTTATGCAGCTGACGGGTTATTAGTTTGATCGTAGCCCGTGTATTTTGGCCTAATCCTTCGGGCAGCGTTGGTGGCTTCTTTCTACCCTGTTATCGGCTTATCAGGTAGAGTTACTACATTCCAACGCTTATGCCTTGTATAAAAAACCACTAACTGCTGTAAAAATCAGCTCGAAAAGTTAACAGACCCTAGCTCATGCCTTTTATTGTGTTCAACGTTTAAGCGTATGACGACTCAATAGCTGATTTATCTCCCCATCTTCTATTTTTACCTCATGTTTACCGGTACAAGCATGGCTGTTCATTTTATCGTGTCTTGACTTATTTCGAATTCTGAATTCCTTTCTTTAAAATCAATATTATCATTTTAACTATTTGATAAGTTTTATTTTTATAAATGATCTTTTGATGTGATTTTTGAGTGAACATATTTTATTACATTATTTTTGTCTATTTTAACGACGGAAATTACGTTTGTTTTGTCTTTATAGATCGGATTTTCCGATGTTTAGTTTCATTAGAAGCGATTTTTAAACCGAGCAGCGAGTGAGTAGACTCAGTCTCATCTTCTTGTACCGGATTTATTGTGTTTAGTGTCGTTAGGTACATTTCATCGTTGATTCTTATCATCACAAAGGACGATATCCCCATGATACGCATGATTCGTAGTTTCTTTAAAACAGAAGCCGCGGGTGGAGTCTTATTAGTTATGGCTGCTATTGCGGCTATGTTGATTGCCAATTCACCTGTTAATGAGCTTTATCAGCATGCTCTGCATGCTTATGTCTTCGGTATGTCTCTCTCTCATTGGGTCAATGATGGGCTGATGGCGATTTTCTTTTTATTAATTGGCCTAGAAGTAAAACGCGAATTAATCGAAGGATCGCTAAAATCAAAAGAGCAGGCTTTATTCCCAGCCATTGCTGCTTTAGGGGGAATGTTAGCGCCAGCATTGGTTTACACTTGGTTTAATTCAGCGGATCCTACGGCAAGCCAGGGATGGGCGATTCCTGCGGCCACCGATATTGCCTTTGCTTTGGGGATTATGGCGTTACTGGGTAATCGAGTGCCTGTGAGTTTGAAGGCTTTTCTATTAGCGTTGGCGATTATTGATGACCTTGGCGTGATTATTATTATTGCCCTATTTTATACCAGTGAGCTATCGAGTGTTGCGTTAGCAATGGGTTTACTGACGGCTGGTGGTTTATACTTACTTAATCGTTACAAGGTCACGTCGTTAGTGCCATACTTGATACTTGGCGCAATATTATGGTTTGCTGTCCTACAATCAGGGATTCATGCCACCCTTGCTGGCGTGATGATCGGTTTTGCGATTCCTTTGAAAGGTAAACAGGCAACCTCTCCATCGCCATTAAAGCGCTTAGAGCATTGGTTACATCCATGGTCAACGTTTGCCATTCTGCCGCTGTTTGCTTTTGTGAATGCAGGGATCTCGTTAGAAGGGATCTCGTTAGCGGGATTAACATCAACGTTACCTGTTGGTGTCGCGTTAGGGCTTTTTGTCGGTAAACCGCTTGGCATCTTTACCTTTAGCTGGATTTCCGTCAAATTAGGGATGACAAAGTTACCAGAAGGTATTGATACTCGGCATATTTTTGCTGTCTCGGTGTTATGTGGTATCGGCTTTACGATGTCGATCTTTATCTCTTCGTTAGCGTTCGGTCATGCTCATCTTATTTTGGATAATTATGCCCGTTTAGGTATCTTGATTGGGTCAACCGCCGCGGCGCTGGCGGGCTATATTATGCTACGTGCTACGCTACCGAAAAAAGTATTGCTTGATGAGCCTATTTTAGTGAAGGAGATCAAAGCGAAGTTCTAATCACTCAATGCTTCGCCAATCTAGTCGGCGGATTAAACATAGTGTGATTGGATAGTGGCTTAATGTTTCAAGAGATTGCTATCCTATGGTATTAGAGCCTTAGTTAAGGAGATACTAGGCCTTATTGACTGTTCGAGCCGTATACATGGGTGATGGCAGTAACGTAAGTTCTGGTTGGTGCTGAACCACGATGCATGTGCCTATCTTTACTTTGTGTTAATGCTTCATGGTTTATAGAAAAATCCCTTGAAAGGTCAATATACTCTCAGAAAGCATAAAACTTTGTTTTTATGCTTTCTTGTTTTAGGAAGAGTAAGCTACTCTTCATGTAAGTTGTTTATATTAAAGTATTAACCTTTTAGGATAATACGTAACACGGTTCGCATTCGCCGTTCAGCTTTATTTTTAGTGTGGTTGTCATTTAATCACTTGCATTAGGGAAACGAACCCTTGTTGTCTACGACAGGATTTCGACGTTTGGAGGTCATTAGATGCTATTAGCATTAATGTCAGGTTTTATTGTTGCTTTTTTTGTACCTTGGCTGTATCGCCAATTAGGTGAGCGTGCAGTATGGTGGGTTGCTTTGCTTCCTGCCTTGCTGTTTGTGTATTTCTTAGGCTTTGTTCCGCAGGTGACGGCTGGGCATAGCTTATTATTCTATTACGATTGGATTCCGTCATTAGGTATTTCGCTTGATATTCGTCTTGATGGCTTAAGCCTATTGTTTGCATTATTGATCACTGGGATCGGTACATTAGTTGTCGTGTATGCAGGAAGTTACCTGTCAGGCCACGTCGATCAGCGTAAGCTAGTGATGTATCTTTGTGCATTTATGGGCGCCATGCTTGGTGTCGTGTTAGCGAATAACATTATGGCGATGTTTGTTTTCTGGGAACTGACCAGTATTACTTCATATATGCTGATTGGTTTTCATCATGAGCAAGAAAAGTCGCGTAAATCAGCCTTGCAGGGGCTGTTTGTTACGGTCGGTGGTGGCCTTGCTTTAATGGCGGGAGTCATATTGCTCGGTCAGATTGCCGGTACCTACCAGTTGGATCAAATTGTCCGTCAAGGAGCAGAAATCCAGCAACATAGCCTATTTTTACCAATGATGTTACTGGTATTGGCGGGAGCATTTACTAAATCGGCTCAGGTTCCATTTCATTTTTGGCTACCAAACGCAATGGCAGCACCAACGCCAGTTAGCTCATTCCTACATTCCGCTACGATGGTGAAAGCTGGTATCTATTTAATGGCTCGCTTACAACCAGTCATGGCAGGAGACAGCACTTGGACGATGCTGCTCGTTGGCGTCGGTGCATTGACGATGTTGGTAGGCTCGGTAATGGCGGTGACGAGTACCGATCTAAAACGTATTTTAGCTTATACCACGGTTGCTTCTTTAGGCACCTTAACCTTATTAATAGGGATTGGTACAGAAGCGGCGTTAATTGCTGCCATGGTGTTTTTATTGGCCCATGCACTGTACAAGGGGGCTTTGTTTATGGCCGCCGGTACGGTGGACCATGAGACCGGAACCAAAGACATTCGTCAGTTGAGTGGTTTACGGCGCAGCATGCCACAGACGGCGATTTTTATGTCACTAGCGGCATTAGCTCTAGCAGGTATTCCACCGGTTTTCGGTTTTATTGCTAAAGAAGCGATGTTAGAAGGGCTGTTAACCAGTCCATGGCAAAGTTCATTACTGTTTGTTGGCGTAGTCTCTTCCATCTGCTTAGCGGCTTGTGCCGGACTGGTTGCGATTAAGCCGTTTTGGGGAGAGGTGATCACAACGCCGAAAGAAGCCCATGAAGCTCCTTTTGCTATGCGGATTGGTTTTTCACTCCTCGCAAGTTTAGGGCTAATCTTTGGTTTGATTCCATCATTGGTTTCACCACTCATTACTGCTGCGGCTTCATCCATTTCTGGGTATAAGGTTGATCCTATCGCTTTATCTTTATGGCATGGATTTAATTTACCTTTACTGCTCAGTGCAGTCGCATTAGCAGGGGGCTATTTACTCTTTAAACGCTGGGGCCGTTTAGCGCCTAAAGCTATTTTGGCTAAGCCTTTACTTAACTATGGTCCAGAAAAAGGTTACGACCTCTTTATGCAAGGGTTAGTGATTTTTTCTAAATGGTTAACAGGTCGTGTACAAAATGGTTATCTTTCCAATTACATTTTAACCATCTTTATTACCACCATTGTATTGGTTGGCTACACCATTGCCACGCGCGTTGGTTGGTATGGTACGCTGGATTTTTCTGGCGTTGAGGTTTACGAGATTCTGATCTCGGGCATCATTATTGCGGTAGTGAGTTATGCCTGTATCACCTCGCAGCGTTTGGGTGCGGTTGCAGCGATCGGCGCACTAGGCTTTAGTATGGCGTTGATTTATGTCTTCTTTAGTGCCCCTGATTTGGCGATTACCCAGATACTGATTGAAACGCTAACGGTGATCATGTTGGTCTTTGTATTGTTTAAATTGCCGCGTTTTCAACGCTTATCAAGTTCAGACGTTCGTTGGCGTGATGCTTTTGTCGCCATTGTGTTTGGTGGCATGATGACATTGCTGGTGATGACCGTGACTCAATTTGCCGAACCCGATCGGATCAGTGATTACTTAATTGAAAATAGTTATGTGATAGCAAAAGGACGCAATATTGTTAACGTAATACTGGTTGATTATCGTGCGTTAGATACCTTGGGTGAACTATTTGTTCTTGCTTTGGCCGCCATTGGAGTCACGGCGATGATCAAGTTGGAGAAAAATAAACCATGAAAACAGATAGTGCGTTAATTCTACAAGTCGCGGCACGATTTCTATTGCCAATGTTGTTGCTGTTTTCGATTTTCTTATTGCTGCGTGGACATAATGAACCAGGGGGCGGCTTTATTGCTGGTCTTGTTGCCTCCAGTGCTTTTGCCTTGCATCTGTTTGCTTTCACACCAGTCCAGACCCGACGTCTTATTGGTGTCGATAGTTCACAACTGATGGGGGTTGGATTAATGATTGCCATGTTTAGTGGTGTGATCGGTGTGATTCTGTCCGGCAGTGAATTTTTGACCAGCGTGTGGTGGACGGTTTATCTACCTGGCGTCGGTGAACTGAAATTGAGTACACCATTATTATTTGATATCGGGGTTTATCTGGTCGTTATTGGTATGGTAACGACGTTATTGCTGACCCTTGCTGAAGTGGAGGATTAAGTAACATGACCACTTTATTTGCTTTCGTGATTGGCGGATTGTATGCCGCCGCTCTATTTATGATGTTACGTCGCAGTATTGTTAAGCTTGTTATTGGTTTAATGATCTTATCCAATGCGGCTAATTTACTGATCTTCACCGGAGGCGGGCTAGTGAGAGGTGCTCCGCCGTTGATCCCGGTAGGAATGACCGTACCGTTTGCTGATATTGCCGATCCACTCCCACAGGCTTTGATATTAACGGCGATTGTGATCAGCTTTGGCGTACTGGCTTTTGCCGTAGTACTGATACATCGCGCCTATAAAGTCATTGGTGCGGATGACATGAACAAAATGAAGACGACAGATACTCAATTATGATGTTATTAATGCCTATTCTTATTCCTATGTTTGCAGCGGCATTATCGATGGTCATTTGGCGTCATCGAAAGCTGCAACGTTGGGTTAGTGTGCTTTCCAACTCCACACTATTGATTGCTACGTTGATTTTATTCCACAACGTGTATTTAAATGGAATTCAAGTTACTCACTTGGGGGGATGGCAAGCGCCGTTTGGTATCTCCATGGTCGCCGATTTACTGGCGGTGACGTTAGTTACGTCTTCTGCTTTTGTTGCGTTATGTGTTTCCATCTATGCATTGGCAACCATGAGCGAAGAACACGAAGCGTTTGGTTTTTATCCATTATTGCATCTGATGCTGGCTGGGGTGATCGGTGCTTTCTTAACTGGCGATATCTTTAACCTCTACGTTTGGTTTGAGATCATGCTGGTTGCGTCATTTGGTCTATTGATCCTTGGCGGTGAACGAGCCCAAATGGAAGGGGCATTAAAGTATGTGACCCTAAACTTATTATCATCGGCGTTATTTTTATCAGCAATTGGTTTGTTATACGCTTATGCTGGTACATTAAATATGGCTGATTTAGCGCAAAAGCTAGCGGCATCCGACAACCCACAAATTGTCACGTTAATCTCGTTGCTCTTTTTGGTGGCGTTCGGGATTAAAGCAGCAGCGTTCCCGCTGTTTTTCTGGCTACCTGCATCTTATCACACACCACCAGTAGCGATTTCTGCGATTTTTGCTGGCCTATTAACTAAAGTTGGCGTCTATTCGTTGTATCGCGTGTTTAGTTTGATTTTTATCTCCGATGTGGCATTTACTCACCAAACTATTTTGTTATGGATGGGGATCTTCTCCATGGTGGTGGGTGTGTTAGGGGCTGCGGCTCAATTTGAGGTTCGACGTATCCTTGCTTTCCACAGTGTCAGTCAGATTGGTTATATGCTGTTAGGCTTAGCGTTGTTCACACCGTTAGCTATTGCTGGTGGTATTTTATACGTCGTACACCACATGATTGTGAAAACTAATTTATTTTTGATCAGCGGCGTGATGTATCGTCGTTACGGTAGCTACCAACTGGATAAGTTAGGTGGGTTATACCGTAGTGCGCCTTTATTAGCGTTCTTGTTTGCGATCAGTGCTGCATCGTTAGCTGGACTTCCGCCATTCTCTGGTTTTATTGCTAAATATGTGGTGATAACCGGAGGGATTGGTATTAGCCATTGGATTGCCGTTGGTTCTGCGTTAGCGGTTGGCCTTCTAACACTTTATTCAATGATTAAAATTTGGGCAGAGGCTTTTTGGAAGAAATTACCTGATGATGCGCAAACGAATTCACCGATGAGTGATAGTGAACGTTTCTGTATGTACGTTCCAATCATCCTTATGGTGTTAATGAGTGTTACCATCGGTTTATGTGCAGAGTGGTTTATTCAGCTGATGAATGCTACCGCTGAGCAGGTGATGAATCCACAAGTTTATATTGATGCGGTACTTGGAGGTCAGTCATGAAAGCCTTTGGATGGAATATGCTGCTTGCCTTGGTATGGCTCATCTTATCGGGTACCTATACCATCTCTAACTTATTTGCTGGCATGCTGATGAGTTACGTGATTTTGGCTTATTTGCTACGAGATAGCCCAACGTTTAAAGCCTATTTTAAAAAATTACCGAAAGTGATCAGTTTTGGACTGTTTTTCATTTGGGATTTAATTAAGGCTAATGGGCGAGTGGCTTATGATGTATTAACGCCGACGCATTTAATGAAACCAGCCGTGATTGCGATTCCTCTCGATTTACGAGACGAAGGGGCGATCACTATGTTTGCGACATTAATTACCGTCACACCGGGATCTTTGGCATTGGATGTGGCCACCGATAGAAGCGTGTTGTATGTCCATTTAATGTACTTTGAGAATGAAGCTCGTCAGATTGAAGAGTTCAAGCGTCTTGAAGCTCGTGTGATTGATTTACTGGGGTAACAGACTATGTTGAATATTGTTTATACCCTTTGCTTTGCCATGTTAGCAATTAGCTTGGTTTTGGCAACGGTACGTTTATTAAAAGGTCCATCTTTACCTGATAGGGTGGTGGCCTTAGAGTTAATGGCCTCTTTAACCGTTGGCTTAGTCGTGCTCTACAGCATTCGCTATCAACAGCCTTATTTTATTGATGTGGCGATTGTGTTGGCCTTAACGTCATTTATGGCAGCGGTCGGTTTTTCCCGTTATTTAGAAAAACGAGGACACAGAGACGATGACTGATTTAATTATTGCGATACTCATTCTTACCGGCTCATTTTTAATGTTGCTAGCAGGCATTGGTATTAACCGTATGCCAGATTTATTAACTCGCATGCATGCAACAACCAAAGCTGGGGCATTGGGTGTTGGCTTGATGGTGGTGGCGTTTGCTGTGGTTAACTGGGGAGACATGGCCTTTGTGGTACGAGCTCTCGCTGTAGTGGTATTTGTTATCTTGACGGCACCGATTGCTGCTCATGTTTTAGCTCGCGCTAGTTATTTTGTTGGCGTACCACAGTGGGATGGTGTCGTGAAGGACGTGATTAAAGAGCGTTATGATCTAGAAACGCATGAATTGGCCAGCCGTCATTTACCCGTCAAAGAAGCCGAGCCCGCGGGTAAAGACCACGACAACAAAAGCTAGGGTCAACCAACTCTAATTGCTCTTTTATTATGTTTAATCATCAACCTCTAGTGCATGGATCATGCGCTAGAGGTTTGTTACCACTTATTGCTCAAGAGTATGAATGATACAGTGATTATTTGGCTGAATGATAGAATAAAAATCATTGCGAACGCGGTCAATTTTATGTTAACGTCCGCCTCAATCTCGGACTGCGTTTTCTGGGGGATACGCGTGGTGAACATTCAAGCTGATTGCGGCACCACGTAGGGTAGGTATCAGCAAACCTTTTGCTGATAGACGGGATACTCTTGCTGTGGAAACAGCATGTGAATGGGAAACCCAACATTGAACTCACTTAACTTACACACATTAATAATCAGCTTTGTGCTTCCTCTATGCCCTGTTTATCAAGACAGCAGCATAACCGAACCTTGATTCTCTGTTTTAGTGATTTGCCATTTACGCTAATGGTCCGTATTCCGAAGGTGTCTTACGACAGCATCGGAAATTTTGCTATTTGTCATTTTTCCTCGCACGACGATGAATAATGGACAGAATTTTAACCATTTCAAGGGGACGAAGATGAGTACAGCCTTTGAAGTCGATAACACTATCGCAACCTGTTTTTCCAACCAAGTACCAATACTAGATGGTCTTTATGATCTAACGCCTGATCAAGTTTTGCTTGATCAAGCCGAACACGAATCCGCGGTACGTTCTTACCCACGTCGTTTACCGATTGCGATTAAACAGGCTTTTGGCTGTTTAGTGGAAGATACCCGTGGACAGCTTTTCCTCGATTGTTTAGCTGGCGCAGGAACGCTTGCGTTAGGCTATAACCATCCTGAAATCAATCAAGCGTTGAAAGACCAGCTCGATTCTGGCTTGCCTTATCAAACCTTGGATATAGCGACTACGGCAAAAACCCATTTTATTAAAATAGTGAAAGGATTTTTACCGACAGAACTTGCTGAACAGTGTGTCATTCAGTTTTGTGGTCCTTCTGGTGCGGATGCCGTCGAAGCCGCGATTAAATTAGCCAAGCAAACGACTGGTCGTAATACCATGTTTGCGTTTCGTGGCGCTTACCACGGCATGACCAATGGGACGATGGGTATGATGGGCAACCTAAATACCAAGGCACGTCGTACCGGTTTAATGTCCGATGTGCATTTTATGCCCTTCCCATACAGCCTGCGTTGTCCGTTTGGACTCGGCGGTGATGAGGGAGCCAAAGCCAGCATTCGTTATATAGAGCGCTTATTGCATGATGACGAAGCCGGTATCATGAAACCCGCTGCCATTATTGTCGAGCCCGTGCAAGGTGAAGGTGGCGTTATCCCTGCGCCAGCATTTTGGTTACGTGAGTTGCGCCGTATCTGTGATGAACATGGCATTTTACTGATTTTCGATGAGATTCAGTGTGGGGTTGGTAAATCTGGTTATCACTTTGCGTTTGAAGAGTCAGGAATCATCCCTGATGTACTTTGCTTATCAAAAGCGATTGGCGGTGGTTTACCGATGTCGATTTTGGTGATCAATAAACAGCACGATACATGGCGTCCAGGCGAACATACGGGTACTTTCCGCGGTAACCAATTAGCGATGATCTCTGGAGCTAAAGCACTAGAAATTATTGTTCGCGATAATTTGGTTGAGCACGCCAATATTGCGGGACAATACTTACGCATGGGCTTAGAAAACATTCAACGCCGTGTGAATTGTATTGCCGAGGTTCGTGGTAAAGGTCTGATGCTTGGCTTAGAAATTCAAGATCCAAGTGGTGAGCTGAATAAATTTGGCGAGCCTAAATCGGCACCACAATTAACGCTGGCGATTCAACGCGCCGCATTAGAGCGCGGACTAATTGTTGAGAAAGGCGGACGTGATGGTTCGGTGATCCGCTTCTTACCACCATTGATCATCTCTTTCGAGCAAATTGATTTTGCATTACGTGTGTTAGAAGAAGCCATTCTTGCGGCTGGCGGAGGCTTGAAAGAACCTGAAGCCGCGAATGAACAGTGGAAAAAGCACTTTATCCATACTGGGCATTTAGGCAGCCAAGCGTTCGCTCAAGTAATGAATCACACTACGGCTGCAATGAAAGCAGTATTTGAGCAAGTTAATGCGCCTTATTCGGGGTTAGAACCAAAGATCCTCGAAAATGCGATTAACGCCGTTGATCTGGATAATAAAAATGCGTCTTTGCACGATGTGATTTCAGATACTGCTGAACTGATTGCTAAAAATTCGATCATTGTTCAGCATCCAGATTGTATTGCTCACTTGCACACTCCACCATTGATGCCATCGGTAGTGGCTGAGGCGATCATCGCGTCACTCAATCAATCCATGGATTCTTGGGATCAATCTTCTGCGGCAACCTTTGTTGAGCAGAAAGTGGTCGATTGGATGTGTGACAAATACCACTTAGGTTCACAAGCGGACGGTATTTTTACCAGTGGTGGCACGCAAAGTAACCAAATGGGCTTGATGTTAGCTCGTGATTGGATTGCCGATAAATTAAGTGGTCATTCGATTCAAAAACTTGGTTTGCCTGACTATGCCGATAAGCTGCGGATTGTGTGTTCGAAAAAATCACACTTTACGGTACAAAAATCTGCATCTTGGATGGGCTTAGGTGAAAAAGCCATTCTTGCTGTTGACGCATTGCCAAATGGCACGATGGATGTCACTCAGCTAGACGCTGTGATGCACCAAGCGAAAGCGGAAGGGTTAATACCTTTTGCGATTGTGGGTACGGCAGGGACAACCGATCACGGTGCCATTGATGACTTAGTGGCGATTGCCGATGCCGCTCAGCAACATGATCTATGGATGCACGTCGATAGTGCTTATGGCGGCGCGCTGATTTTAAGTAGTCACAAGCAGCGTTTAAATGGTATCGAACGCGCTGACTCTATTAGTGTCGATTTCCATAAGCTGTTTTTCCAAACCATCAGTTGTGGTGCGTTACTACTGAAAGACAAACACAACTTTAAATACCTGCTTCATCATGCGGATTATTTAAACCGTGAACACGATACGTTACCAAACTTGGTCGATAAATCGATTGCGACGACCAAACGCTTTGATGCGTTAAAAGTGTTTATGACTATGCAAAACGTGGGACCACAACAAATGGGTGCCATGTATGATCACTTGCTTGAGCAAACTCAACAAGTGGCGCAGCTAGTTCGCCAGCATGACGCTTTTGAACTGTTAGCTGAACCTTGTTTATCTACCGTGTTGTTCCGCGCGGTAAACACACAAGCGTCTGATTTAGATGAACTGAATAAAACCGTTCGTCTGCAGGCCTTGGTACGCGGTGTCGCTGTACTTGGCGAAACCATAGTGGATGGCAAAACAGCTTTGAAATTCACAATCTTGAACCCATGCTTAAAGATTTCAGATTTTGAATCTTTACTGGCTAAAATTGAAACTCTAGCGGTTGAGCTAGCGAAATAAAGGTAACGGATACTATGTCAATTCTACAGATTGGTGCGGGCGGTGTTGGTTGGGTAGTTGCTCACAAAGCAGCGCAAAACAATGACGTACTGGGTGATATTACCATTGCTTCTCGTTCTATCGGGAAGTGTGAGAAGATCATTGAATCCATTAAAGGTAAAAATAACCTTAAAGATTCGACTAAGAAGCTAGAAGCTCGCGCAGTGGATGCCGATGATGTTGCTGCACTTGTTGCGTTGATTAATGAGGTGAAGCCTGATCTAGTGATCAATGCTGGTCCTCCTTGGGTTAACGTCACAATTATGGAAGCTTGCTACCAAGCAAAAGTCTCTTATCTAGATACGTCAGTGGCTGTTGACTTATGCACAGAAGGGCAGCAAGTACCAGAAGCTTACGATCCGCAATGGGCATTTCGTGATAAGTTTAAACAAGCAGGTATTACCGGTATTTTGAGTGCGGGTTTCGATCCAGGTGTGGTGAGTGTATTTGCCGCTTATGCGGTCAAACATTTATTTGATGAAATTGATACCATCGACGTGTTAGATATTAACGCGGGCGATCATGGTAAAAAATTCGCCACCAACTTTGATCCAGAAACTAACTTACTGGAAATTCAGGGTGACTCTTTCTATTGGGAAGAGGGACAGTGGAAAAGCGTTCCTTGCCATACCCGTATGCTGGAGTTTGATTTCCCTAATTGCGGTAACTTTAAAGTCTATTCAATGTCTCATGACGAGATTCGTTCGCTACAGGAATTTATTCCAGCTAAACGGATTGAATTCTGGATGGGCTTTGGCGATCGCTACCTGAATTACTTTAATGTGATGAAAGATATTGGTTTACTGAATCCAGAGCCATTAACTCTGCATGACGGAACGGTAGTGAAACCATTGCAAGTGTTAAAAGCCATGTTACCCGATCCAACGTCACTCGCTCCTGGTTATACCGGATTGACCTGTATTGGTACTTGGGTTCAAGGTAGAAAAGACGGCAAAGAACGCAGTGTCTTTATCTATAATAACGCTGATCACCAAGTGGCTTATAAGGATGTTGAGCACCAAGCAATTGCTTACACGACGGGTGTACCGTCGATTACTGCTGCGCTACAGTTTTTCCGTGGTGAGTGGGCTGAAGCTGGAGTATTCAATATGGAGCAGTTGAATCCCGATCCGTTCTTAGAAACCATGCCATCGATTGGTTTGGACTGGGATGTGATTGAACTTGAGCCAGGACAGCCTGATATTAAAATTCTCAAGTAATGATCGCTGAGGGCATCCTAGAACTGATTGCTTGGATATTGATTCTAGAGATGTGAAATAAATACCGCGTGTTTAAAACAGCAGCTACTGAGTAGCGGCTGTTTTTTCCTTTTTAGGATATTTCCAGTAATGAAAGTCACTGGATATGAATAGGAATAAAATCAGATGCAAAAGAGTGAATTAAACACCCCTTACTTCATGATCGATGAAGCGAAGTTGATCGCTAATTTGGAAATCGCTAAGCGTTTAAAAGAACGTTCAGGGGTTAAATTAGTGCTAGCATTGAAATGTTTCTCGACTTGGGGCGTGTTTGACATCATTAAGCCTTACCTTGATGGCACGACCAGCTCGGGCCCGTTTGAAGTCAAGCTAGGTTATGAGAAGTTTGGCGGTGAAACTCACGCTTACAGTGTTGGTTACAGTGAGCAGGATGTTAAAGAGGTTGCTGATATTTGCGACAAAATGATCTTTAACTCTCAATCTCAGTTGGCGGCTTATCGCCACTTGGTGAAAGGTAAGGCATCACTAGGTTTACGTTTAAATCCGGGAGTGAGTTATGCGGGGCAAGATTTAGCTAACCCTGCTCGTAAATTTTCTCGTCTCGGAGTACAGTTTGATAAGTTAGATACCAGTGTTTTCGACTCTATCAATGGTGTGATGTTCCACATGAACTGTGAGAACAAGGATGTGGACGCATTTATTGCGCTGCTTGATGCCATTTCTGACAAGTTTGGTGCTTATCTCGATAAACTTGACTGGGTAAGCTTAGGTGGCGGTGTCTTCTTTACTTGGCCGGGATACGATGTAGATAAACTCGCCGATGCGCTGAAAGCTTTTGCTGATAAGCACAAGGTTCAGTTGTATCTTGAACCGGGTGAAGCGATCATCACTCAAACCACAGATTTAGTCGTGACCGTTGTTGATATTGTAGATAACGAAATGCAAACCGCGATTGTTGATTCGGCGACAGAAGCGCATCGTCTTGATACTTTGATTTATCGTGAGCCAGCATCGGTACTCGAAGCCAATGAACAGGGTGAACATGAGTATGTGATTGGTTCTTGCTCTTGTCTTGCTGGCGATCAGTTCTGTGTTGCCAAGTTTGCTGAACCATTACAGATCGGGCAAAAGCTGCATATCATGGACAGCGCCGGTTATACCATGGTGAAGCTAAACTGGTTTAATGGCCTAAAAATGCCATCGGTGTATTGCGAGCGCCGTGATGGACAAATCATTAAATTAAATGAATTTGGTTATCAAGATTTCAAACGTTCTTTGTCTCAGTGGTCGGTTTAACTTTTGTCTGCTTAGCACTGCATAACAAAGGGAGGCGTTTATGCCTCCCTTTGTTATTGGAGCAATTTTATTTAAGATTCTAACATTACCCGAGTATCTTCACTGAGTGCTTCCAGCTCTTTAATGACATCTTCAATCCGGATTTCTGCTGGTAAACGAATGGCCATCGTTGAACTAAATAGACTCGAACTCACGCCACCACCAGTTGCTAAAAACACTCGTTGACAATCCATATCAAGAATATTGATCCCTTGCCCATCAAGTAAATGGGTGATTTCATTAACAATCCCAAACCGATCATTGGCATCTAAGCGGACGTGATAAATCTGCTCTTCTTGGTTTGTTTGTGCTTCACAATCAATAATTTGTACCAGCAATTCGGAGTGAGATTGAAAGGCGGATTTCACTATGTCCGCGTTGTTTTGCGGTACTTCAATTTTAATCACCGCAGCCACTTGATTGTCGATGAAGTTGACTTTGCTGATTAGCCATTTTCCCTCATTTTCATGAGTGATCGCCGCCAATTGTTTGATCGTTGCGGCAGTGGCTGTGCCAACAAAGTTTACAATAAAAGTACTATTCATAATGACCTCCTAGCATAGCCTGAACGCTTATTATCAGTGTAGGCGGTTATGATGAATAAAAATTGAGGTAGGTCAATGTTTGCGAAAAGGATACCGATCAAGGTCTGATAATTCTATTTTTCGCACAAAAGTCATTGAATAAGGTGACCTTTAGCGAAAAGGCCACCTTGAGAATCCGTTAAAAAGAAATTTTAAAATCAATACCATAGAACTGACTATCGTATTTTGCACCGGAATTGAGGGCAAATTTAGCCGCATTGCTATCACCAAACCAAGGTGTACTTTGGAATGTCACTTCAGCACTACCACCCCAAGCATCACTGACCCAACTATGAATGTGTCCAACAGGATTCAACAGAAAGAGGCTGACGCTGCCTAGACGTTGAGAACCAAATACTTCACCACCATTGGCGACAATGTCTTGCTCTTTCTCAAACATCAGTTCTCCGACTACCGCGCCAAAGAAAGGGGTAATAAAGAGGTCTTGCCAAGAGGGGACTTCAGCAAACGCTTCTACACCATACTCCCAGAAGAAACTCGACATCGTGGCCGAATAAAGAAAAGACTCAAATTCATTAAAGCCAGCATGTCTTGCCGCGGTGTAGTACACCCCGCCAAAATATGGATGCATAATATAGTTCAGAAAATGCTCATCGCGATCCCACGTTGGTCCAGAAGTGACATTATCTTTCCATTTTCGGCCTAAGCCACTTAGATTGCGGTCCTCTTCATCCCATTTTGTGATCGATTCAGGGAGCAGAGTCATCAATCCTACCGTCGCAACACTGAGTCCTAATATGGTGTATGTTTGACCTCTTAAATAAGCCCAGTCCCGAGTATCTGAAATGGTTAAATAACGCGGTAGTGATGAATCTTCGATCTTTAGTGTTGGTTGTTGCTTTAATGGTGTAACAAAAGTGAGTTGCGAAGGAACTACGGCTTCTGGCTGATGACAAACGACTTGTAGACAGTCGACATTATAAGATAACTCTATATGTTGGGGCATTTGATAGTACGCCGCATTGGCATAAGAAGTGCAAGATAATAGCAATGCAAGACTATATTTTTTAGGCACAAAACGCTCCAATCATTAAATAAATCGTTGTTGATGGGGTCAAACGGTTGAGTTTTTAGCTCGCTCAACATGCTCAGTAGTATAAAGGGTTAATTATCCATGAAAATGCTCATGATGAAAATGATCAATAGGCTTATTCATTGAACGACTTACCGCTTGCGGTCATTTTCAGTGTTCAAGTATAGCGTTGGTTCGGATTTAAGCATTCAACCAAGTATATCTAATGCCATCGGTTGGTTATACTGATGGCTATAATGAGAAACGAGTACTCAAATAAGGTCAAACTATGCTCAAGATAGCAATGTTAAGTACTGGAGAAGAGGTATTGCATGGTGACATCGTCGATACCAATGCGGCTTGGTTATCACAGCTATTTTTTGAAAATGGCTTTAGTCTCACCAAACGTTCTACGGTAGGTGATAGTCAATCTGCCTTGGTCGAAGAGTTGTTAATGCTCAGCTTCAATAATCAGGTCGTCATTGTGAATGGTGGATTAGGCCCGACCAGCGATGATCTCAGTACAGCGGCGGCGGCTCAAGCCGCTGATCAACGTTTAGTCGTCTTTCCTGAATGGGTTGAAGTATTACAACGTTTTTTTGCTCAGCGCCAAAAAACCATGCCAGACAGTAATCTTAAACAGGCGATGTTACCAGAGAAAGCGACCCTGATTGATAACCCTATTGGTACCGCATGTGGATTTAAATTGTCTATCAATGATTGCTGGTTTTATTTTACGCCAGGGGTGCCAAGCGAGTTTAAGTTGATGGTTCAGCAACAGATTTTGCCAGACCTACAACAGCAGTTTCCGCAACAAGTCGGTTTTGAATGCAGCAAGTTGTATACGTTTGGTAGCTCGGAATCCGGGCTTTCCGATAAGCTTGATAAGTTACAGCTTCCACAAGGTTATCAACTTGGCTATCGCTCGTATTTGCCTTTTATCGAAATTAAACTTTTTGGCCCGGCTAATGATTTAGCGACACGAGTCAGGGTATTACAGCTGATTCATTCGCATATTGAAGCTTATGTGGTGAGTGTCGATGAACCTATGCTGACTCATCTTGGGCATTTATTGCGAGATAAAGGACTGTCGTTATCGATAGCTGAGCAGGCGACGAAGGGATGGCTTTCCTATTGGTTACTCAGTGATGAGCAAATTGCTCGCTTAAGTGGTCATAGTTGGATATTAAGTCATGGTGCTGAAGCCGGACTGAGTGAACAAGAGCCTCTTGCTGCGGTATTTGCGTTGGCAGGAGCGACAAAAGAGAAGTGTGCCACAGATCTTGCGTTAGTAAGTGGTCCACTGCAAGACGATGCCTTTTGTTTGGCATTATCGACCCCTCATGGCGAATGGGCACAACAGTTAAAATTTAATCGTACTTATTCTGCAGACGATCAAAAGCAGCTGATCGCAACCATTGCGGGGGATATGCTACGTCGTTATTTGTCAGCGAAGCCGATATTCGCTCACTATAGCAGTGTAACGAGCCTTAAAGAGATGCATTTACCAGCTAGCATGCTCAATAAACAACCATCTTGACCTGATAAGATGGTGATTTACCAACTTATTACCAGAGACGTTTTAGATAAGCCGCAGTATGCCTAATTAGTCTAAATAGTAACCGTTTGATTTGCTGAAGCTTGCCCTTTTAGCTGAAAAAATGATCGATCCAGCGAGTGAATTTATCTGTAGACTAACAACTCGCTCGATTCATTTCGGCAGGAGGCTGGTATGTTCCATCAATCTAAAATTCTCGTTTGGTATAAAGTCGCAAGTCAAAAAGTTATCTTAGGTGAGGCGTTAATTCATCAACATCAAGATGTGGTTTCACTTTGGCTGCATACCCCAATAGAAGAACCGAATAGAGAGGATTGCTCACCAAATCAATACGGTTATCAATTGTCTCTATTTGATGATGGGGGAAGGGAGATTGCGCAAAAATCGGTATCAGGAAGTACGGTCGATAGACTGTTATTTGGTATTAAAGCCAGCGCATAGTGCTGGCTTTAGATAAACACGAGAAGTTAAGCGCGCTTGGCTTTTGGGCGATAATTCACCCCAACCAGCTCAAGTGCGCTTTTTGCTTTGCAGATACAGGGTAGAATTTCATTACCTTGCGTATAAGCCATCGCAAAACCAACATATTCCACTTCACCGGAAACAAGGGTGCAGCGGCACGCGCCACAGTGCCCGTCTCGGCAATTATATTCTGGCTCTAACCTCGCTTGTTCCATGCTTTCTAGCAGCGTATTAGAGGAATTAGACTCAATGGTTACGGTATTGTTGATTTTGATACTGGCCATTACAGTTGGAAATCCTCAAAGTCATCAGCATTGACTTCATTATCAATTTGACCGACTAAGTACGAACTTATCTCCGCTTCTTGTGGGGCAACTTGAACATTATCAGAAGATAACCACGCATTAATCCAAGGGATCGGATTACTGGTTGCTTTTGGATAAGCTGGCTCTAGGCCGACGGCTTGCATGCGGATATTCGTAATGTATTCAACGTATTGGCATAAGATGTCGCGGTTTAGACCAATCATCGATCCATCTTTAAATAAATACGCTGCCCACTCTTTTTCTTGTTCAGCTGCTTCTTTGAACAAATCAAAACATTGCTGCTTACATTCTTCAGCGATTTGCAAGAAGGTGAAATCATCCAATCCGTTACGAAGCAGATTAATCATATGCTGTGTACCGGTCAGATGTAATGCCTCATCACGAGCAATCAATTTAATGATTTTCGCATTCCCTTCCATCAGTTCACGTTCGGCAAACGCAAACGAACAGGCAAAACTAACGTAAAAACGAATCGCCTCTAGCGCATTAACCGACATCAAGCAGAGATAAAGCTTCTTCTTTAACTCAGTCAAACTAACATTAATCGTTTCATCATTAAGCTGGTGTTTCCCTTCACCAAAACGATGATAATCATTCGTCGCTTGGATTAAGTCATCGTAGTAATGGGCGATGTCTTTTGCACGCTTAAGGATATGCTCATTTTCAACAATATCATCAAATACAACCGCAGGATCATTGATGATATTACGAATAATATGTGTGTAAGAGCGAGAGTGAATCGTTTCAGAGAATGACCACGTTTCAATCCACGTTTCAAGCTCAGGTAATGAGACTAAAGGAAGTAGCGCAACGTTCGGGCTGCGTCCTTGAATAGAATCGAGCAGAGTTTGATATTTTAAATTAGAGATAAAAATATGCTTTTCATGATCAGGTAATTTACCATAGTCGATTCGGTCGCTCGATACATCGACTTCTTCTGGTCGCCAGAAAAAGCTTAATTGTTTTTCGATCAGTTTTTCGAAAATTTCATATTTTTGCTGGTCATAACGAGCAACGTTGACTGGTTGACCAAGAAACATAGGTTCTTTCAGTTGGTCATTTTTTTTCTGAGTAAAAGTGCTGTAAGCCATAGTGGTTTCATCCGTTTAGCCCCTTACTCTGCAAGGGGCATACAAATTATCAGTGAATAATATTCAAAAAAGTTGCTTAGATCTTACATCCGCCGCCAGCGCAGTCATCATCTTGTGCTTGCACAGCATCTTTTTGATCATCTTTAGCGCCATCACGCGTGTTATGATAGTAAAGCGTTTTTACGCCATACTTATACGCAGTGAGCAGATCTTGGAGCAATTTTTTCATCGGAACTTTACCAGAATCGTACTGGCTTGGATCATAATTGGTGTTCGCTGAAATCGCTTGATCAACGAACTTCTGCATAATACCGACTAAATGCAGGTAACCATCATTAGAGCCAATATTCCATAACAACTCGTAATTCTCTTTAAGCTTGATGAACTCAGGAACGACTTGCTTAAGAATGCCATCTTTAGACGCTTTGACCGATACATAGCCACGTGGTGGTTCAATACCATTGGTCGCGTTAGAAATTTGCGATGACGTTTCAGACGGCATTAAAGCGGTCAACGTTGAGTTACGTAAACCAAACTCCATGATCTCAGTACGTAAGCTATCCCAATCGTAATGCAATGGTTCATCACATAATGCATCAAGATCTTTTTTGTACGTGTCGATCGGTAGCAGACCTTTGGCGTAGTTAGTCTCGTTAAATGCAGGGCAACGGCCTTGCTCCTTCGCTAATAACACCGAGGCTTTGAGCAGATAATATTGCATCGCTTCAAAGGTACGATGCGTTAATCCGTTCGCGCTACCATCGGAATATTTCACACCGTGTTTTGCCAAGTAGTAAGCGTAGTTAATAACACCTACGCCTAACGTACGGCGGTTCATGGTTGACTTACGAGCCGCTGGAAGAGGGTAATCCTGATAATCGAGTAGAGCATCTAATGCACGCACCACCAATTCAGCTAACTCTTCGAAATCATCGAGTTTTTCTATTGCACCTAAGTTAAAGGCAGACAGAGTACAGAGTGCAATCTCACCGCTATCGTCTTCGACATTCGTCAGTGGTTTGGTAGGTAGAGCAATCTCTAAACACAGATTCGATTGACGTACTGGTGCGACGCTAGCATCAAATGGACTGTGAGTATTACAGTGGTCCACGTTTTGAATGTAGATCCGACCTGTTGAGGCACGCTCTTGCATTAACAGCGAGAAGATCTCTAACGCTTTGACGGTACGTTTTTTGATACTAGGGTCATTTTCATAGTTAACGTACAGACGTTCAAATTCATCTTGATCTTGGAAGAATGCGTCATATAAGCCAGGGACATCAGACGGTGAAAAGAGGGTAATATTGCCGCCTTCTACTAAGCGTCTGTACATCAGTTTATTGAGCTGAACGCCATAGTCCATATGACGAACACGGTTTTCCTCGACACCACGGTTATTTTTCAGAACTAATAAGGATTCTGCTTCACCGTGCCACAAAGGATAGAATACCGTTGCTGCACCGCCACGAACGCCACCTTGTGAGCAGCATTTCACCGCCGTTTGGAAATACTTGTAAAATGGAATACAACCCGTATGGAATGCTTCACCGCCACGAATTTCAGAGCCTAATGCGCGAATGCGTCCAGCATTAATGCCGATCCCTGCACGTTGTGAGACGTAACGGACAATCGAGCTTGCCGTTGCATTAATCGAGTCTAAGCTATCACCACATTCAATCAACACGCATGAGCTGAACTGACGCGTAGGGGTGCGCACACCCGACATAATCGGTGTTGGGAGTGATATTTTAAAGGTCGACGTCGCATCGTAAAAACGTTTAACAAAATCAAGACGTGTTGCTTTGGGATACTTGGCGAATAAACAAGCGGCCACTAACAGATACAAAAATTGTGCACTTTCGTAAATTTGTCCAGTGACTCGGTTCTGTACGAAGTATTTGCCTTCCAGCTGTTTGACGGCGGCGTAAGAAAAATCTAAATCGCGTCGATGATCAATAAACGTATCCATCAGCGCAAATTCTTCGGCGCTATAATCTTCAAGTAAGTGACTATCATACTTACCTTTTGCGACCATTGCAGAAACGTGATCATAGAGTGCGGGTGGCTCATATTGACCATAGGCTTTTTTGCGTAGATGGAATACCGCGAGCCTTGCTGCAAGATATTGGTAATCTGGTGTCTCTTCAGAAATCAAATCAGCGGAAGACTTGATGATCGTTTCATGGATATCAGAGGTGGTGATCCCGTCATAAAACTGGATGTGAGCGCGCAGTTCTACTTGTGAAACGGAGACGTTATCCAGACCTTCAGCGGCCCATTCGATTACGCGATGAATTTTATCTAAATCGATATTTTCTTTGCGGCCATCACGCTTGGTGACAGTAAGTTGTTGGTTCATTCTGCTTTATTTCCCTAACAAAACTGATAAAAGCCATGTTTTGGTGTAATTATTGTAAATCAAACGTTGGCTTTGTGATAAAAATCGCCCTACAGCCAGTGGTGAGAAACACTATATATAGGGGTGTATCAGTGTTCGGGTTACAAGATAGTGCTATCTGGTCATGAATGCAAGTTACAGAACTTGCACATATTGTGGATAACCTGAGAAATAAAAAAATTCAGTTAGTAGCTACTTACCGACAATCAAAGGGTAGATTTAATGGTAAAAAATCTGCCTTTGCAGATTGCTTTTTTACTAACCAAGCTTAAAAAAAAATGACTTGATCTTTCAGTAATTTTTTCAGTAAAGATTGAGACCCGAGTCAAAGGTTTACTAAGGTCTTGTCAAGCACCAATTGACACGATAAATGTGCTGGTCATGATGCACAAGACCCGTTGTTCGTTCTACTTATGGTTGCCAATGCTCTTTGCTATCGATGAGCAAAGAGAGCGGTTATTTTAGAGCACTCGGGTATGAATGATGTAATTCACATCCACATTTTTTCCCAAACGGTAACGATCAGTAAGGGGATTGTAATGCAAACCAGTGATGCCTTGTTCTTGTAACGCAGTTTGATCAATCATACGTAACAGCTCAGAAGGGCGAATAAACTTGCTGTGGTCATGGGTTCCTTTCGGCACAATCTTGAGCAGTTGCTCAGCACCGACAATCGCAAATAGATAAGATTTAATATTGCGGTTTAAGGTAGAAAAAAACACATGGCCGCCGGGTTTCACCAAACGAGCACAGGCTTTGACCACGGAGAGAGGGTCGGGTACGTGTTCGAGCATTTCCATACAGGTGACCACATCATAATGATGCGGATATTGCTGGGCGTGATCTTCGACGGTACTTTGTAGATAAGTCAGCGTTGTGCCTGTTTCAAGCGCGTGTAAGCGAGCCACTTCCAATGGTTCTTTGCCCATATCAAGGCCAGTCACGATTGCGCCTTCTCGAGCCATACTTTCGGCTAAGATCCCCCCGCCACAGCCAACATCCAGTACGGTTTTATCAAATAAACCATTAGCATTATCCAGCACGTAATTAAGACGTAACGGATTAATTTGATGCAATGGTTTAAATTCGCCGTTTAAATCCCACCAACGTGATGCCATATCGGCAAATTTTTGAATTTCATTTGGATCGACATTTTGTGCTTTGGTCATACTTCTGATTGCCTATGTTTTCCACACGAATAAGCGCTCATTATAACCCGCTGAGCAATACACACCAGCCGTTATCTTTAACCCAAAGAGAGTTGATGGAAAAGTAACCACTTATCAGTTAGATATAAGACGAATGTGTGATTTCTCGGCAGTTGATACTTAACCACGGTCACAACCTGATAAAAGGGCAGGGAAAGTGATGCCGAAGTGGGTCAACTTGTGTTATATTTTTCAACCTTATAAGTATCAATATTATTCGGCCAACAAAACAGTTAAACCAAGGCTCGTTGTCGAGCAAAACTGAGTGTGGTTTGAATAATCCGATCAAACTATAGAGGGATAATGGCTCTATGAGCGATCTAGCTAAAGAGATCACACCCGTAAACATTGAAGATGAGCTACGAAGTTCATACTTAGACTATGCGATGTCAGTCATCGTTGGTCGTGCTCTTCCAGATGTGCGTGATGGTCTAAAACCAGTGCATCGTCGCGTGTTGTTCGCGATGAGTGTCTTGGGTAACGATTGGAATAAACCCTACAAAAAATCGGCTCGTGTAGTAGGGGACGTCATTGGTAAATATCACCCACATGGTGATAGTGCGGTTTACGATACAATTGTACGTATGGCGCAACCTTTTTCTCTGCGTTATATGTTGGTCGATGGCCAAGGTAACTTTGGTTCGATTGACGGTGACTCAGCGGCAGCGATGCGATATACCGAAGTTCGGATGTCGAAAATTGCTCACGAGCTTTTGGCCGATTTAGATAAAGAAACGGTTGATTTTGTACCTAACTATGATGGTACAGAGCAAATTCCTGCTGTCATGCCGACAAAAATTCCTAACTTATTGGTGAATGGCTCGTCTGGTATTGCGGTCGGTATGGCAACCAATATCCCGCCTCATAACTTGACTGAAGTGATCAATGGCTGTTTGGCTTACATTAGTAATGAAGATATTACTATTGATGAGCTGATGGAGTATATCCCAGGTCCAGATTTCCCAACTGCTGCTCTGATCAGTGGTCGTAAGGGCATTGTTGACGCCTATAAAACGGGGCGCGGCAAAGTCTACATGCGTTCAAAAGCGGAAATTGAAACCGAGAAAAATGGCAAAGAGACGATCATCGTTAGTGAAATTCCTTATCAAGTGAATAAAGCGCGCTTGATTGAGAAAATTGCCGATTTAGTAAAAGAGAAAAAAGTCGAAGGGATTAGCGCATTACGTGATGAGTCTGATAAAGACGGTATGCGTATTGTAATTGAGTGTCGTCGCGATGCCGTGGCGGAAGTGGTATTAAATAATCTTTATGCCAATACTCAATTGCAAACGACGTTCGGCATTAACATGGTGGCACTTGATAATGGTCAACCAAAACTGTTCAACTTAAAAGAGATGTTGAAGTGTTTTGTTAACCACCGCCGTGAAGTGGTTACTCGCCGCACCATTTTTGAACTACGTAAAGCGCGTGAAAGAGCTCATATTCTTGAAGGTTTATCACTCGCGTTGGCCAATATCGATGAGATCATCGATCTGATTCGTAAAGCCCCGACACCGGCTGAAGCAAAAATGGGTCTTGTTTCTCGTGGTTGGGATTTAGGCCATGTTGCCGCTATGCTTGAGCGTGCTGGTACTGATGCCGCGCGTCCGGAGTGGTTAGAGCCGCAATACGGCATTCGTGATGGTCAATATTTCTTAACTGAGCAACAAGCTCAGGCGATTCTTGACTTGCGTCTACACCGTTTAACGGGTCTAGAGCACGGCAAAATTCTTGATGAGTACAAAGCGTTATTGGATGAAATTGCCGAGCTAATCCATATTTTGTCGAATACAGAACGCTTGATGGAAGTGATCCGTGAAGAGTTAGAAATGGCTCGTGATAATTTTGGTGATGCACGTCGTACCGAAATTACTGCCGCTAGCCACGATATCGATATGGAAGAGCTGATTGCTCGTGAAGATGTTGTCGTTACTTTGTCACATGAAGGCTATGTTAAGTATCAGGTATTGACCGATTACGAAGCGCAGCGTCGTGGTGGTAAAGGTAAGAGTGCGACACGAATGAAAGATGAAGATTATATTGAGCGTTTATTGGTAGCCAATACGCACGATAATATCTTATGTTTCTCAACTCGCGGTAAGACCTACCGTCTGAAAGTGTATCAATTACCACTGGCTAGCCGCACCGCACGTGGTAAGCCGATTGTTAACTTATTGCCACTTGAAGAAAACGAGCGTATCACCGCTATTTTACCGGTAACGGAATTCAGTGAAGATAAATTTATCTTTATGGCAACCGGTGATGGTACGGTTAAGAAGACCTCACTTGATCAATTCTCTAATGTTCGTGCTAATGGTTTGATCGCTGTTAACTTACGTGATGATGATTCGTTGATCGGGGTTGAAATTACCGACGGTGAAAGCGATATCATGTTGTTCTCAAAATCAGGCAAGGTGGTTCGTTTTAACGAAAAACCGATTGTTGATGATGAAGGTAATGTGAAAGGTGGGGTTCGCCCAATGGGACGTACTGCATCTGGTGTTCGTGGTATGAAGCTGGTTGAAGGCGATCAAGTCGTATCTTTAATTGTGCCAAAAACCGATGGTGACATCTTAACCGTGACTGAAAATGGTTACGGTAAACGAACTCAGCTTTCTGAATACCCAGCGAAGAGCCGTGCGACACAGGGCGTTGTGTCAATCAAAGTTTCAGAACGTAATGGTAAAGTTGTCGGAGCGGTGCAAGCCGATGAAGGCGATGAATTCATGATGATTACCAATGCAGCAACTTTGGTTCGCACTCGTGTTTCTGAAGTGAGTCAGGTAGGGCGTAATACCCAAGGTGTCACGCTTATCCGTACTTCAGAAGGTGAGAAAGTGGTTGGCCTGCAACGTATTGAAGAGCTTGATGAGGCAGATTTGCCACAAGATGATGATGTTTCTTCTGAAGATCAGTCATCGGTGGAGTCAACGTCAACGGTGATCGACACTGATTCAACGGATGTAAATACGGATCCTACTGAATAAGTTGTCATATTCACACCGCTTTAATAAATAAGCAGTGGTGAATATTACGAATAAAAGACCGAGATTAAATACTCGGTCTTTTTTATGGTTAAAAGAAGTGCAGATATTAAGATCATAATAGGATCATTAAGAACGATCGATATAATTGAGCGATCATTTCCTGTCATGATTTTACTCTTCACTCACTCTCAATGATCCCTTTTATTATATAGTCAACGTATTGGTGATCGTCTTAGATTCAAAACGCTTTATTGGCTAATATAAATAAATAGTGTGATTATTATTGCAATTCTAAAATATTCTTGCTAGATATTAACAGGAAGTGATATTATTTTTAGAGTAAATTATAATCAAATCACCATAGGATATTTGCCGTGGACTACGCCATAATCTCGCAATTAAAAAAAGATTTTTATGCGCAAATTAGCGCGTTTCAGTCTTATGCTTTGCCCCAGCAAACCACGACCTTATCGTTGTTAACTGAAGAAGAATTAAAAGAGCTAGAGCAAATTTGGGTTGAATTAGCGGTTTGGAAGCGCTCGCAAAGTCATTAATTCAAAAATGGTAACATCGACTAATGAATGGATCTCGATGATATCATCATTTTTGATTGAACAGAGCATCGTCTATCTATTTTATCATTTAGCTATTCTTTTTTTTGACCATCTTTTCTTACGACTTCTTAAGTGCCACACTTTTTCTGCTTGATTGACGCCAGTCTAGTCTGGATAGGTTCGCATATTCTTTATGCTGCAATGTTGGCCACAAGCCTCACTATCTATCCCCTTCCGACTTGAAGCTGCAGCGGTGTTAGCTACGTTCGTTCATCCCAATCACATCGTTTGCCTATGCTCATGGGGATTCACTCACTTGCCGCCTACCTACAACTTCAAGTCGTTTGGGTATAAGCTCTTCACTCTTTTGTTGCGATCTTAATGAATTGTTATAATATAACAATTTGAGCTTATTGTGATCTTTTCGTTGAAAAATGGGGTATTAGTCTCCATAGTAAAAATCATCAGATAAGAGTAACCTTATGCATACCATAACTAGCGTGCAGTCAGAACGAATTCAAGTGAGTAAAGATATGGCGGAAGTGAGAGCCAGAGTCGACTTTAAAGTTGGCTTGAAAAGTAATATTGATGCTGAGATTCTTTCATTCCGAGGTTTACAATCGGATAAAGAACACGTAGCCGTTATCTTTCAAGCGGCAGATAAAACACAACCTATTCCATTAGTTAGAATGCATTCTGAGTGTCTAACTGGCGATGTTTTCCATTCTTCAAGGTGTGACTGTGGGGAGCAACTTGAAGAGACCATTACTAAGATGGGCGAATATGGCGGTATCATTCTCTATTTGCGTCAAGAAGGTCGTGGAATCGGCTTGTATAATAAGATTGATGCTTATCGCTTACAAAGCCAAGGCATGGATACATATCAAGCCAATAATCATCTTGGCTTTGGTGATGATTTGCGCGATTTTACCGAAGCTGCGCAAATGCTAAAAGCACTTGGGGTGACTAAGATTCGTTTAGTAACGAATAACCCTAAGAAAATAAGAGAATTACAAGAGCACGGTATTGAAATTATCAGTGTCGTTAATACAGCTGCACACATTAAAAATGGTAATGAAGACTATTTAAAAGCGAAAGTCTCACATGGTAAACATCATTTGAAGTTATAAGCGGTTATCTTTTTCAGTGTAAGAAGTCTCTGCGATATCGATGTGTGTTTCTCCATCGGCGTCATCTACGTGATATTTTCTATGACTGCTCATTAAAATTTTATGCCCAAACCCCATCATTTCTTGATTTGAAATGATGGGGTTTGTCGTTTGTACGTTGCAGATTTTTCCTGTCGATAGCCTATCAAGATAACGCGCTACTTGCTCAAGAGCAGCCGATAAACGTTTGGCTTAGCCATCGAGATCAATTTGGATAAAGAGTGGGTAAAGCGGGGAATATTTGCCATACTTACTCCAACATCGGTTGGACGGTTTAGTGATGGGTATCGTCTATGCTCACCTATCCTAAATTAACCAATGCTACCGGTTAGCCAAGGGAGCACTAAAAATATGAAGCGTTACTCATTGATGGCCATTGTTTTGCTTTGGATTAGTTTGCCACTTTTTGCCAATACGCCAGTGGTTCAACTTCCTGATCTCAAAGGACAAAGTGAGTATGCGTTACATTATCCTCAACAAGTCGAGAAACTCTATCAGCGTAATCAGTATCAATTAATTTGGCGAGATGAGTTGAGTCGAGTCTATTTTGAGCAGCAACTTGCGCTGATCCATCAAGCGAATATTAGTCCGTTATTTTCAAAACGCTATAAGCAATTACGAGCCTTGAGTGAACAACAAGCATGGGTTCAATATGATGTTTTAGCGACAGACACCATTATCGGCTATCTTAGTTATGCTCAATTAGCCACTCAACAAGGGATTGATTGGTTTTTTAACGGTAAACTTAACTACGCTTTGCCTTTGCCGAGTGCATCTTCACGGTTAGCTCTGTCTGTTGCCGCTGGTACGCCAGCGATGGCTGATTTAGTTTTGCAGCATGCACCACAAGATCCCGCTTATCATCAATTGGTTTATGCTCACGGTTTTTTATCTGCGCTCAAAGCGACACCATTACCGCTTTATCGACAAGCGGGTCTGAAACGGCCGGGCGATAAGTTGGACGACCGTCCTACCTTGATCCAGCGTTTAGCTCTGGTCAATATTGATGTCACAGTGATTCGTGATGATGTCTCTTGGTACGATAATTCATTAATCGAACCCATAAAGCATTTTCAGCAGTTACATGGACTAACCGCTGACGGTGTGATTGGTCCGCAGACATTAAAATGGCTTAATCTCTCCGTTGAAGAACGTTTGGGTCTGATTGCCTTGAATGCTGAGCGAATGCGTTTATGGCCAACCAGTAACACATCCATTGTGGTTAATGTACCGAGTTTTGAATTGAAATATTGGCATGCGGGGGAAAACGTCTTTCAATCAAAGGTGGTGGTCGGACGCATTTCACGACCGACGCCAGTCATGACGACTCGTTTGGATTCTTTAATTGTTAATCCCACTTGGAATATTCCCTATAAAATCATGGTGGAAGATATTTTACCGATAGCGAAGCGAGATCTTCGTTATTTAGATCGTCAGAATCTAGAGATTCTACCGCGTTGGGGAGCGACGCAGACTCTAGATCCGACATCGATAGATTGGGAAAATATCTCATTAGAGGCATTCCCCTATCGTATGCGTCAAAGAGCGGGCTATCATAATGCTCTGGGATTATATAAATTTAACACTCCGAATCGCCGAGCGATCTTTTTGCATGATACTCCAAGTAAATACTTATTTGAGCGTGACTCAAGAGCGTTTAGCTCGGGTTGTATTCGGGTTGAACATGCCGATCAATTTGCCAATATGTTGTTAACTAAACAGGGGTTAGACTCTCAACAATTTGCTCCGCAAAGTAGCTCAGTGAACCAAGCAATCCCATTAAGACAGCGCATACCAGTGCAGATCATTTATCAAACAGCATGGTATGACGCAGGACAATTGCATTTTAGAGAAGATATCTATCGTCTCGATAAGCTAGTGACTCATTAGCGACTCTCCTTATCACGTCAAGTGATGTGAGTCGCGAGCGCGACTTGTCAAAACGTAGTGAGAATGTCATAGTTGGTGATAATTTTTTGCTGGTTGTTCAGGTTTTCTCATGTCTTTGAAGTATCAAATTGTCCCCGTTACTCCGTTTGCGCAAAATTGTTCGATTGTATGGTGCGATGAAACCATGCAAGGTATCGTTGTTGATCCCGGTGGTGATGTAAAACAACTGAAAATGTTGATTGATCAACTAGGTGTTCAGGTAGTTAAACTGGTTCTGACTCATGGTCATTTGGATCATGTCGGGGGAACACAGCCTCTCGCTACATTGTTGGGTAATGTTGACATTATTGGTCCTCATAAAGCCGATAACTTTTGGTTGCAGGGCTTAGAAGGGCAGAGTCAAATGTTTGGTTTTCCGCTGACAGAAGCCTTTGAGCCTCATCAATGGTTAGATGAAGGTGATACCGTCACGTTTGGCAACCAGACACTTACTGTCTTGCATACGCCAGGCCATACCCCAGGTCATGTGGTTTTATTTAGTGAAGAAGCCAGCTTAGCGTTTGTAGGCGATGTGCTTTTCAATGGCAGTATTGGACGGACGGATTTCCCACAGGGCGATTTCAACACCTTAATTGATTCTATTAAGAACAAATTGTGGCCATTGGGCAATCACGTGACGTTTATTCCTGGCCACGGACCGACGTCAACGTTTGGTCGTGAACGTGCGAGTAATCCCTTTGTAGCCGATGAAATGCCGCTTTACTAGCAGAATAGATATTACGTTTACTATGACAAGTAGGGAAGGTTCGGTGGTCTCTAAACCAAACTTTTCTTATTCTGGTTTGGCTGCGGCGAGATAGCGTCGAGCCAGACCAATAAATTCATCAGCAGAACGGTCAAGATCATTCTCCGAGATGAAGACATCAAAGCCATAAAAATTACGTTGATGCTGCATACGGTTAGCGAGCATCGCCATTAGGCCAGTGTATACTTTGCCTTGTGGATCCGTATAGGGGGTAGAGTCTAATACGATGTCTTCAAAAAGCAGGCTTTTATCATGCTGCTTCATGCCTAAATACAGTAAAGCTCGTTGGTTAAATAACATTTCTCGAGCAATTCTTGGGCAAATCCCGTCTAAAAAAGGGCTATAATTTTTTAAACGAACACCTATCCATGGCAGCGGCTGATGCCAACCCTCTTGTTGATGGGTGCATATTCCAATTTGACTGATATTTTGCCATTTCACTACCCATCCACCATAGTAAAAATGTTGCTGTAAGTGACTGGCGGTGAGAGTAAAACCAACCCAACTTTTACGTGCTAGCCAATAACCAACACCACATAAAATCAACACACACATCACCGAAACTGACGCTTGTTGCCAACTGTTCGATAAGCGAATCAAAGCAGTAATGATCAACAACACGATCAATAAACCGATTTTGACGTAAGGTGAATGTCGATCAAATTGATAATTAGATAAGTGGATTGTTGGCATACCGACCTCGCATGCAAATACTTTATGATTAATACTCAATGTTCGTTGACAATGATCACTGATCCTCACTGAAATCGTAAACAGCAAATAATGATTTACTGTTTAAATTCTAGTCGCTTATGGTTTAAATCTCGTTTTTGTTGTCTGAACTTGAGCGATACCCTACAAAAGGTCGATGAATTTTGCTATAAAACGCGCTTCAAATTTTCACCACTGCATCTTGTGCAGTGAAATGGAGAGATACTCGATGAGACTTGCTCATAAGCGTAAAGTGCAGGCAAAACTGCAAAAACGCATCATAGCGATGGTAGCAAACATTACCTCAGCACCAAAAACAGCCAAGCCTGTAGCCGTTAATCCTGTCGTTGCAAAGAAAACGGCACACCCATCAAGTGAACCCGTTTCACCAACAACACGTGCAGAGATCGTGTTAACCCCTAAGCAGCAACAAGTATTTGATATTGTTGTCGCGAATGCGGAAGGTATTAATCCTAAAGGGATTGGTTTGGCGGCAGGACAAGAAGAGAGTAAAGCGGCGTCTTGGGCGACAGGGGCATTAAAGAAACTACTTGAAGTTGAATTAATTACCAGAGAGTCCCAGGCGGGCAACAAGGTTATTTATAAAGCGCTGTAAATAATTAAAGATTCTACAACTGCTCTTGTCACTCAGGCGGCAGTTGTAGAACGGTACTGATTGTCAAACTTACTCAATTTTGGTGATGCTGCCAATTTCCAGCATCGGTGCGACATCCATCTTTTCTGCATTCATCATTGCAGATAAACGTTGAACCGATGAGAGTAATAAACTTTGCTCCCAATCGGCCAAATGCTGAAATTGTTCCACAAAACTGTCTTGTAGCGGCTGTGGTGCGCGAGCCAAGAGTTCTCGGCCAGTTTCTGTTAAATGGGCATGGACTTTACGTTTATCGGTGCTACTTCTAACACGTTGTACGTATTGATTCCGCTCTAAGCGGTCTAGGATGGTCGTGGCTGTTGCTTGACTCATGTTAGTATGTTTTGACAATTGACGAATGGTAACTTCCCCCAACTCTTCAATTGAACGCATCAAAATCAACTGCGGTCCCGTCAACCCTGCGTATTTGCTTAATTTTTTTGAATGCAAATCGATGGCTCGGATAATTTGACGAATCGCAACCAACACCTCTTCGTGTTTTTCCACAATATTTACCTACAACAAACAAGAGACCAATTGGATCGGACCATACCTTAGTTGGGGATAATTGAAAAGTAGAGAAATCGTCTTCCTACTGCAAGCTACCGTAGTGTGAGTAACGTTCGTCCATCGCCAATCCGGTCCTTTCTCTATACTGATGAGGAAGATTTATCTGCGGATTGCTTAGTCAAGCTCTGCCTCTCGCTGAGCAAATTTATCACTCACCTGCTGCCTAACTGTAATCGCCATTATTTGGGCAGGCGAGGATACCTCCAAAATCTCACAAGTCTCGAAACGATGGATTGAAATGCCATGGATACAATAGGTATTTGAGTGAACGATTTCGTGAATAGCACACATTACTTACCAGTAAACCAATGCCCATTAAATGTTTGAGCTCGAACTAAATTGTGGTGGTGGCTTGTAACTTTTAGCGATAATTTACTGTAAAATGGTCGATTTTTATCCTCAATAACTTTGTTTTGTGGATTTTAATCTAATTTTCTGTAATATATCGCCCCTTAAATGAATTCTTTAGTTATGAGTACGAAATATATTTTAATGGTAAGTCTGTGAATTTATTTCGTTGTCATGGTTACTGAATTTTGTCTGTCGTTACCAAAAAGAGAAGATCAATGACAAAAGGAATAGACAAGTACAGCATTGACAGTACCGACTATACAGTCGGTCAGGATAATGTGCAGAAGTGGGGGTTTGATGTTCATAACCCTGTATTTGGCATCAGTGCGGGATTAATTGGTTTATTTTTACTCGCCACTCTGTTGGTGGATGCTGATACCGCTAAGAATGCACTAGACGGGGTTAAATGGAAAATTATTGGCTCATTTGATTGGTTATTCATTTGGTCGGGTAACCTTTTTGTGATTTTTTGTTTGGCTTTGATTGTATCACCATTTGGTAAAATTCGCTTGGGTGGTAAAGATGCGGTGGCTGATTACTCGGTGATCTCATGGTTATCGATGCTCTTTGCCGCCGGCATGGGCATTGGTTTGATGTTTTGGAGTGTCGCGGAACCAGTTGCTTATTTTACGGGATGGTATGAAACACCATTAGGTGTAGAGGCCGGTACACCAGAAGCGGCAAGATTAGCTTTAGGCGCGACCATGTATCATTGGGGACTCCATCCTTGGGCGATTTATGCTGTTGTTGCCTTATCGCTGGCATTTTTCTGTTATAACAAAGGGTTGCCTTTATCTATTCGTTCTATTTTTTATCCTATTCTCGGTGATAAAACGTGGGGATGGCCAGGGCATCTGGTTGATATTTTAGCGGTATTAGCGACGTTATTTGGCCTTGCTACTTCGCTAGGTTTAGGGGCTCAACAAGCCGCAAGTGGTATTCATCACGTGTTTGGTCTTGATGCAGGAATAGGATTACAAATCATTGTTATCCTAGTGGTAACCGCATTAGCGACGATTTCGGTCATTCGTGGAATTGATGGCGGGGTCAAAGTGATCTCTAATATCAACATGATTGTAGCCTTATTACTTGTCGCGTTAGTTGCTCTGATTGGTTATGCGGTCACTTTTGCGTCGATTCCAACCACATTGATGTCGTACATTGAAAATATCATTCCATTAAGTAACCCTCATGGACGTGAAGATGAAGCGTGGTTCCAAGGTTGGACCGTTTTCTATTGGGCATGGTGGATCTCATGGTCACCATTTGTCGGTATGTTTATTGCTCGGGTATCAAAGGGGCGGACGGTTCGTGAGTTTATTACCGCAGTGTTACTGATTCCAACAGCCGTCACTGTGATCTGGATGTCTGTATTTGGTGGATTAGCGATTGAGCAGGTGATAGGCGGTGTTGGCGAATTAGGTCAAAAAGGTTTAACGGATGTGTCATTAGCCATGTTCCAAATGTTTGATGTATTACCACTGGGGACTTTACTCTCGATTATCGCGGTAGTGTTAGTGTTGGTGTTTTTCATTACTTCATCTGATTCTGGTTCATTGGTTATTGATAGCATTACGTCTGGCGGTAAAATGGATGCGCCAGTGTTACAGCGAATTTTCTGGGCAATCATGGAAGGGGCGATTGCCATAGCCTTACTGTGGATCGGTGGTGCGCAGGCCGTTCAAGCTTTGCAAGCTGGTGCGATTTCGACGGCTTTACCCTTTACTTTTGTCTTATTACTGATGTGCGTTAGTTTGGTGATGGGCATGCGTACAGAGCTGAAAAAGTAAGTCAAGTGGATACATAGAGGTTTAAAAAAGCTGGCTGAGCCAGCTTTTTTTGTTGATAGACGAATAATGTTGGAATGATGACATTTGTCACTAATTTGACGGTAATGTGATTAAAAGCAGATAGTTATTGCAACGGTGTTTATTTTTACATAATGCGTGCAAACGCTTATAAACCTCGCTATTATTTGCCGCCCAACTGTTCCTTTTATCAGCGATAATTCACTATGAAATTAACCCTAAAACAAAAGCTTATTGGCACCAGCCTGTCAGCGGTCGTCGTGATGGCGGCCGCATTAACTTGGTTGTCAGCCGATCAACTCAAACAACAAACCAGTCGTGGTGTACTTGCCCGTGCACAAGCCATTTCTGAAACGGCATCGAAAGGTATTTCTGATTGGATTTCGATCCGAAAAGATATTTCCACCGCTTTTAATGACTATACCGTACAACCTGATGTGGTGCCTTTTTTACAACAGGCGCGTAAAGCGGGCGGATTTGACGATATTTTCTTTGGTACTGTTAACGGTGAAATGTATCGCTCCCATCCAGAGCGCAACCGAGCTGATTATGACCCTCGTACTCGTCTTTGGTATCGCGATGCCGCGAATGCGGGTAAGCAAATTATTACCACGGCATATCAAGATGCGATCACTAATGCTTTATTAGTGACTATTGCTGAACCTATTCGTCACAATGGTCAGTTACGTGGTGTGGTCGGTGCTGATGTATTGATTGATCAATTAATCAGTGATGTGTTGAGTATCGACGCGGGTGATAATGCTTACACGATGCTGATTGATACCCAAGACGGCTATTTTCTGGCACATCCAGACAAACGATTGCTTTTAAAGCCTGTCAGTTCGCTCGATAGCGCATTAACCATGAATGCTATTCAGCAAGCCGCCAATAGCCGTCAGCTAATGACACTGAACCATAACGGTCAAGAGAGCTTGTTTTACTTCGATAGAGTCGCGGATACGCCATGGGTATTTGCTGTGCAGATGGATAAAAATACCGAATTCGCAGCACATACTCAATTGCTCACCGGCTTGTTGATCACAGCGATTTTCATCACCTTGATTGTGGTGTTGATCGTCTCTTGGTTAGTCAGCTTTTTATTCAGAGATTTATTACGAGTTTCTAAAGCATTAGAAGAAATCGCAACCGGAGATGGTGATTTAACGCAACGCTTAGAGCCACGTAGTGACGATGAAGTGGGGCAATTAGCGAATAATTTCAATATTTTTGTTGGCAATATGCATACCATGGTCAGTAAATTGAGTGAGGTTTCTGCGTCACTTTCATCACAATCGCATATGACCGCCGCGCATGCTGAAGAACGTAGTGCACGTATTCGCATGCAGCAAGATGAAATCAATATGGTCGCCACAGCGATCAATGAAATGGCCGCTGCGACCCAGGAGATTGCTAACAACTCTGAGCATACTGCGCAAAACTCATCCGAGGCGGTAACCGCTTGTGTCGATGGCTCTAAGCAAGTGTCGCAAACGCAGAACTCTATTCTTTCTTTAGCGAAAGAAGTGCAGGTAGCAACAGGCGTCATTCAAGAGCTGGAAGAGCATGGTAATCAGATCAGTACTATTCTTTCAACCATTCAAGGCATTGCAGAACAGACCAATCTATTGGCATTGAATGCGGCGATCGAAGCGGCTCGTGCTGGAGAACAAGGTCGCGGCTTTGCGGTGGTTGCGGATGAAGTGCGGGTACTGAGTCAACGTACTCACGCCTCAACCAAAGAAATTCAAACCATGATTGAAATGCTGCAAGGCACGACAGGCAAAGCGGTCGGGATCATGAATGATAGCCGAATGTTAGCCGATACGAGTGTTGATGATGCGCACTCTGCAGCCGCGAGCTTAATGCAAATTCATCATGCGGTTGAGCGTATCAGTGATATGGCAACTCAGATTGCCTCAGCCGCTGAAGAGCAGGCATCCGTCACCTCTGAGATTACGCGCAACACGGTAGGCATTCGCGATGTCTCGAACGATCTCGCTGAAGAAGCCCATGAAGCTGCAGCTCAAGCGGCGGAGCTATCACAACTTTCTTATCAGCTTGACCAAGAGATCCGTCGCTTTAAGTTATAAGTTTTAATTGATAACAGATGAGCTGATAAACTTAAGTCATTCGCGATAGTTTGTTTATGATAAATAATAGGGAGCGAAAGCTCCCTATGTTGATCCTTGAGACTAGTGATAACGACTTCAGTGAAAAGCTATAACCAAAAATGTTTAAGCCGATCATCTGGTGAATAATGATGGGCGATTTGCGCCTGCATCAGTTCTGCTGTAGCAATCGCATCCGTCAGGGCGTGATGAGGATTATAAGCCGGTAAACCATAGCGTTGTCGGGCTTGCCCTAAACGCAGTGATTGCGGTTTCTTACCGCGCAGTTTATTCCAAATCCCTGCGGTGAGGCGTTTTTGAATCTCCGCTTCGAGTTGCATGGTATCGATAATTGGAAACTCAATGCCTTCATTTATTCGCCGTTTAAAGGCTTGATCCAAAAACTCACGCTCAATTTTATGGTAGTGGGCCACAACGATTTTCCCTTCCAGTGCGGTTAATAACGCTTCGAACACCTCACTTAAATCAGGGGCGTGCATAATATCACTGTGCGTGATGCCGTGAATGATCACCGAGCCCTCGTCTAATTTTTGTCGAGGACGAACGATCCAGTGCTGCGCTCGCTTAAGATAGACGCGCTGTAAAGTGAAGGGTACTAAGCCGATGGTGATAATTTCATCTTTATTTTCATCAAGCCCGGTGGTTTCAAAATCCATTGCGACAAACTCAATCTCACCTAACGGCGAATTGCCATCAGCCAGTTCCGCTTGATAAAAACGTTGCAGCAAAGGGGATTGGGCAAGCTTTTGTTTCGCTCGATATTTATAAAGCCAATTGATACTTGGCGCTTGAAATAGTCCTTTCATGCTCACCTTATTTAAAATTGCTGCTTGCTTGATAACGATATTTAAGGAAGTTTTGTCCGTTACTCAAAATTTGAAAGGCATCTTTTAAATTACGTCGTTCAAATTCAGAGAGATTTTCTGGCTCAATGTTGTTATCGGGTTCATTATTATTTTCTACATCCAGAGCTTGATGGCGAATACGTACCATCGAAATAAACTCTAAGGCATCTCGCAGATCTTGCCCTCGTCCTTTGGGTAAGATGCCCGCATCGATGACATCATCGAGTCGTTCGAACGAGTTTTTCGCTCGAGAGCCGACTGCCAGAGCATGAACGCGAATTAAATCCGCCAATGGAGCGGTACCGCGACGTTTTAAATTCATTGAGTTATTGTGGCGGCCATCTTTTTCCATGACGAAGTTTTTGAAAAAACCGAGCGGTGGAGTACGGTTTAAGGCATTGCGGGCCAAGCACGCTAAAAAGCGGTTATTACGTCTGGCGCGGCGGACAATAAAGCCATTCAGTTGCTCTGCCCATTTCAGACGGCCATAAACCCCATCTAAGTCAAAGAAAATTGAGGCATTCAGTAAAGCTTTCGGGTTGGGATTATCAATCCAATCGGCAAAACAGGCTTCCCATTGTTGACGAGTCATTCGCCACATCGGGTTGGTCGCCATGATCTCGCCAGTACAATAGGTATAACCGCATTGATCGAGCCCATCACAGACAAACTGAGCTAAGTCGGCAAAATATTGGCCGTGCAAGGCTTCATCATAACTGTCATCCAGCAGCAGAGCATTGTCTTGATCAGTGACAATCAGTTGTTCATCGCGTCCCATTGACCCCAGTGCTAAAAAGCAGTAGGGGACGGGCGGAGGGCCAAACTTCTCTTCAGCCAGCTCTAATAGTCGTTGCTTGAAGCTACGACCAATCGTTGACATGGCTGTGCCGACCATATGTGAGTTCGCGTCTTCATTAACGAGGCGCACGAAAGCATGTTTGACCTGTTTGGCTAAATTCGCTAAATCGTCAATGCTATTTTGATGGAAAATCGTACTGACTAATAACAATGAGTTGTGGGATTCATGACGAACGATATCGGTAATATCGACGATACCGATCGGATTATTTTCTTTTAGCACCGGTAGATGATGCACGTTGTAACGTAACATGAATAGCATGGCTTCATAGACATAAGCATTATGATCCAAGGCGATTACTTCGCTAGTCATGACTTCTGTCACTGAGTGGCTGAAGTCTAATCCGGTGGCAATCACTCTTCGACAAAGATCGCGATCAGTAAGGATGCCAACGACTGGACTGCTGTCGTCTTCGTTGTCTTTCATAATGCTGGGATCGATGATCAGTAACGAAGAGACGTTCTCTTCTGACATTTTGATGGCAGCTTGCTGAATGCTGGCATCGTTATAGACGAAAGGGGCCTCACGAGTCAGCAAATGTTTGACTTTAGAGGTCGTTAAATCATTTTGTTCTTGGGTATTAGATACGGTTTGTCGTAAGCGTGCATTATCTTGAACTTCAACATAATCCGCAAAGGTATCGTATTCATCGTATAACTTTTGAAATATAGCTTCCGGCATGCAATAAATGAGTGTGTCTTCAATCGCGGTAACGGGAAAACGCACTTTATTATTGGTGAGCAACCCCATTTGTCCAAATAAGCCACCTTCGGAGAGTCGGTTATATAATTCTCCTTTACGACGATAAATTTCGACTACACCACTGCGGACAATATATAAATCTTGAATATGGTCGCCAGCGTGAATGATTGGGGTGTCTTGGCGATAATAAGCAATCTCTACTTGGTGAACGGCTTCATTAAGCGCTGATTCAGGAAGCTCATTAAAAGGCGGGTATTGGGCAAGAAAGTTTTTAATTTCGATTAATTCTGCTTCCATCAATGGACTCCTTTAGCCAAAAATAATCCTTAATCTGGACCATGTTGGTATCACAATATGCTTGAGATGAGGTGTGTATTTATAAGGCGAGATCGGCAATATTCGCAGTCCCTATCTCTTTAATTAATGATCTAGTCTACACGATTTTGTGGCTCAGCGCAGATTTGAGGCAGCGCTTACTCTTTTTTTATCGATTATCCGTTATTCTAAGACCAGATAAAGAAAATAGGTATGGCGATGAACAAAACCAGTGTATTGATAATAGCGATGTCGATTTTTCCGCTAGCACACGCGGAAAATTCTCACGTTGAACAGCGGTTGAAGTATGATTTTTTTAGTGCAGAGCTGACGTCGGGAACCATGAGTGGTTTATACGCCGCTGGAAAAAGTGATAATACGACAGCACTGTCGATAGGAGTGAGTCATCAACTTGCCGAGCGACGCGTATTGTTGATCTCCGATTACAGTGCTCGCTTTTATCATCCTAATGACGAGACGATCGAACAATACCGTTTACGATTTGGGGCTGGCTATCATTGGTCAATAATCGACAAGCTTGATCTGGTTAGTCATGCCCGAGTGGGGATGTTAAGGATCAGCAGTGATTATACGGTCGATAATGAAACTCGCTCTGTTTTTGGTGCGGATATTGGGCTACGTTACCTCATTCGTCCCGACTGGGAGGCAAGTTTATTTGCCGAAGCAAATTATAATCACTGGCAAGATGAATACGTGTTTACATTAAGAACCGATTATCAGTTGAGTAAGCGCTTAGCGTTAGGTGGGCTTGTCACTTATCGAGATGGTGAATTGCAAAATATCAATGAAGTTGGCATAACGATGCGAATTCATTATTAACGTTATATGTCGATGTCAATTAAAAAAGCCAAGCAGAGGTTGTTTCTGCTTGGCTTTATATTCATCGCTGTGTTTGCTCAACCTGTCGGTAGATAAGCCATTTATAAAACGACTTTAATTCCTTCACATAGAGGAGACATGTTGTTTTTCGTCATCCCAGCAACACTGATCCGACCTGAGCCAACAATATAAATACCAAATTCTTCTTTCAGTCTCTGAACCTGCTGCTTATTTAAGCCAGAGAAAGAGAACATGCCATTTTGGCGTTCGATAAAGCTAAAATCTGCATTAACGCCGATTTCTTGTAAACGAGTAACGAACAGTTCACGCATTTCTTGAATCCGTTCACGCATCTCGGCGACTTCTGCTTCCCATTCAGCGCGCAGGGCAGGGTTTTGCAGTATGTAGGTGACTACGGCGGCACCATGGGCTGGTGGGTTCGAGTAAATGGAGCGAATAATCGCTTTGACTTGTGAGAACGCCGTATTAGCCACATCGGCTGAGGCGGCGACTAAGGTAAACGCACCGACGCGCTCGTTATACAAACCGAAATTTTTTGAAAATGAAGAGGCGACTAAAATTTCAGGATTGTATTGAGCAAAAATACGCAGCCCAGCGGCATCCTCTTCGACTCCTTTAGCAAAACCTTGGTAAGCAAAATCAAACAGTGGAAGTAAGCCTTTTTCTGCCACCAATTTAGCCAAAATTTCCCACTCTTCTAACGTAGGATCAATCCCTGTTGGGTTATGGCAGCAGCCGTGCAGTAAAACCACATCACCCGCAGACGCTTGCTCAAGGTCGGCAAGCATCGCTGGAAAATCTTTATCTTTTTTCTCGGCGTTGTAATAAGTGTATTCAGTAGTTTCAAGTCCTGCTGCACCAAATACGCCATGGTGGTTGGCCCATGTTGGGTTACTGATCCAGACTTTGACATCACCAAGCTGACGTTTGATAAACTCACCCGCGACGCGAAGCGCACCTGTACCACCAGGCGCTTGAGCGGTTTTAGCACGTTGAGTATTAATGATGTCGGCTTGCTCACCAAACAATAATTTCTGTACCGCTAGGCCATATTCAGCCGTGCCTTCAATGGTTAAATAAGATTTGGTTTTCTCCGATTCAAGCAGCGCAGCTTCGGCTTTCTTTACCGTCGCCAAGACAGGCGTTTGACCAGCTTCGTTTTTATAAATACCGACGCCTAAGTTGATTTTGTCTGTCCGAGGATCGCTTTTAAACTCTTCAGTTAAACCAAGAATAGGGTCAGCAGGTGCTGCGACAACTTTTTCAAACATAATGTCCATCCATGTAAAGTTAAGGTGATACTCTTCGTGTTTGACTTTGCCGTGATGCTAGCAGCATTCACTGTGGCGGCTTACCAATAGCGCCAAGTCGTGTGCGGAGAGAAGATTGATTGTCAGTATTTATACCTTTCTGATTGAAGAGTGACAACCATCACGCTAAGGAAAATGAAAAAAAACCTCCGCGAAGCGAAGGTTTTTGGTGAAAAGTAAATTTAGAAGTTGGCACTGCGTGGTGTACGTGGGAATGGAATCACATCACGTACGTTACCCATACCGGTCACATAAGAGACCAAACGCTCAAAACCAAGACCAAATCCTGCATGAGGAACGGTGCCATAGCGGCGTAAGTCACGGTACCAGCTCATGTGTTCAGGGTCGATGCCCATTTCAATCATGCGCGCATCGAGAACATCTAGACGCTCTTCACGCTGTGAACCACCGATGATTTCACCAATTCCCGGCGCTAATACGTCCATAGCGGCAACGGTTTTACCGTCGTCGTTAAGACGCATATAAAAGGCTTTGATGTCTTTTGGATAGTTTTTAACGATCACCGGTGCTTTGAAGTGCTCTTCAGCAAGATAACGCTCATGTTCTGAAGACAGGTCGATACCCCATTCCACATCAAATTCAAACTTGCGACCAGAATCAAGCAGAATTTGAATCGCATCGGTATAGTCAACTTGTGCAAAGTCCGATTGAACGAATTGCTCCAAACGAGTAATCGCGTCTTTATCAATGCGAGAAGCAAAGAATTCAAGGTCATCACGACGTTCAGTCAGTACGGCATTAAACACGTACTTGAGCATATCTTCAGCTAATTGAGCCACATCGTGCAAATCAGCAAAGGCAACTTCAGGCTCTACCATCCAAAATTCAGCTAAGTGACGGCTAGTATTGGAGTTTTCTGCGCGGAAGGTTGGGCCAAAAGTATACACTTTGCTCAGTGCGCAAGCGTAAGCTTCAGCGTTTAACTGGCCTGATACGGTTAAGAATGTCTCTTTACCGAAGAAGTCTTCGTTAAAGTCAATCTCACCGTTTTCTTGGCGAGGCAGGTTAGCGAAATCTAGAGTCGAAACACGGAACATCTCACCCGCGCCTTCAGCATCGGAAGCGGTGATCAGCGGGGCAGAAACCCAGAAATAGCCCTGTTCATGATAAAAACGGTGGATCGCTTGAGACAAGCAGTTACGTACACGAGCAACAGCACCAATCACGTTGGTGCGTGGGCGAAGGTGAGCAACTTCACGTAAATACTCAATAGAGTGACGAGTTTTAGCCATCGGATAGGTTTCCGCATCTTCTACCCAGCCGACAACCTTCAGTTCAGTCGCCGCTAATTCGAAATCTTGACCACTGGCAGGAGACTCAACAACCGTGCCTGTAATTTCTACAGAACATCCGGTGGTGAGTTTGAGAACTTCGTCTTGATAATTATTGAGTGAATTCGGGACCACGGCCTGAATCGGGTCGAAACAAGAGCCGTCATATAAGGCAAGGAAAGAGATTCCAGCTTTGGAATCACGACGTGTGCGGATCCAGCCGCGAACAGTAACTTCACTGTTTACTGCAAGCTTGCCGCTTAATACGTCTTTTACAGGCGCGTAAGTCATGGTTAATATCGTCTCCATTGAGGTAAAAACTCAACTCAAAAGTGTTGCTTCCCTAACGACTTGAAATAACGATAACGTGTGAGTTATTAGCGTCTTTTAGACAGATACCGTTACCATATTTGAACAAGTTGATTGAAAAAAGCGAAACATTGAGTTGGCTAAAATTTTACAAATTCAATGGCACATATTACCTGTCAATTTGTCCGCATCAACCTTTAATATGCTCTGATTGTTGATTTCTTATTCGAAAAGCTAAATTGATGGAATAAATGGCGTATTCTTACCGTAAAACTGATGATGATTTACGATTTAAGCAAGCCGTTTAGGGGATAATACTCGCCTTTGGTTGGTATGCTTGACTGGATTTGGCTTGTTTCATTTAACAAGATTCCGTAGTATGGCGGCTCTTTTTTTAAGCTTGAGTTGTACGATGAAAACCGAAATTTATAAAGAGTTCATGTTTGAAGCTGCCCATCATTTACCTCATGTGCCTGAAGGGCACAAATGTGGTCGTTTACATGGACACTCTTTTTTAGTTCGTCTTTATGTCGCTGGAGAAGTGGACGCTCATACCGGTTGGTTGATTGACTTTGCGGAGATCAAAGCGGCGTTTCAACCGATTTATGATCGTTTGGATCACTACTATTTAAATGACATTGAAGGATTAGAAAATCCGACCAGCGAAGTGTTAGCAAAATGGATCTGGCAACAACTTAAACCAAGCTTACCGCTACTCAGCAAGGTCGAAATTAAAGAAACCTGTACCGCCGGGTGTGTCTATACGGGATGATTTCTAGCCAAGCTATGCTGTTAGCTTGGCTAAAGGGTCTAACTCTCTTCCTCTATAAGGATCGTCTGCCCCCCTAGGCTTCGATAAAGGGTGCTTAAGGTTACTCGTTGATGATAGTCGTTTTCCAGTAAAGCGGCTCGAGCATTACGTTCGTTTTCTTGGGCATCCAATAGCGTCTTAATTTCTATAGCACCATGCTGATATTGGCTTTGATAGATACGCATTACTTCAGCGGCGCTTTGCCATTGCTGAACTAATTTTTCAGCTTGGTACTGATAATTTTCTCGGGCGGATAAGGCATTATCCACATCCTGAAAAGCGGCATACAAGGTTTTACGGTAGTTGATGATGGCCGATTCATACTGTACTTGTGCGATATCTCGCTTTAGCTGCATTTCATTCCAATTTAAAAATGGCAAAGTTAAGTCAGCGCCTAAAGTACCGATAGGATCGCTCAATAGTTTTTTTAGTTCCGTCGATGACCCACCCAGAGCTCCAGTTAGTGTGAGCGCAGGAAAATAGCTGCGGCGAGTACTCTCCTTGGCAGCCAGAAAAGCTTGAAGTTGATACAAGGCTTGTTTGACATCGGGTCTACGTGCCAAAACTTCCGCGGGTATTCCTGCAGAAATAGCAGGCAAGGCTTGAGCGGGTTGTTGATCAATTTCAATAGCGGCTTGTTCAGGATCTTGCTCAAACAAAATAGCTAAGGCATTACTGGCTTGTCGATATTGTTGTTGATAATCACGGTGTGCCGCTTCCAATCCAGCCAGTGAGCGTTTGGTTTCTAATACGGTCAAGCGTGAGGTTGCGCCATGAGTATATTGACTTTGAGCAAGATTGAAGTTTTGGATAGCGTTGTCAATATCTTGCTGACTTAAACGAATTCGTTGTTTTAAATAGCCGATTTGCCAATAGAGTTGAGCGGTGGTTGCCACTAAACTTTGAGCGGTTGCTTCTCGTTCTTGTTGCGTCGCGAGGGCTTTCCACTGACTTTCATCTATTGTCGCTGAAAGCTTACCCCATAAATCCACTTCATAACTGACGCTGATTCTAGCCTGATAGTTGTTAGACGTGTCGCCATGATTGAGATCCTTTGAACGGTTACCGGATACCCCAGCGGCGAGATCGGGAATCTGTTGATCTCTGTCTAAATTCGCGTTTAAGCGAGCCTGTTTTAAAGTGAGCGTCGCCAATGCAAGATCGTGGTTGGTGGACAGGACGCGCTCAACTAACAGATCAAGCTTAGGATCTTGAAAGTTTTTCCACCACTGGCTTTCCCACACCGTATTGGTTTCTTGTTGAGGTGTGTGCCAGTCAGTGGCAATAAAAACAGAAGGCTCTACAAGATCATAGTGAGCGGAACAGCCAAGCAGTAGCAACATGGATAAAGCTAAGCTGGAATATTGAGTTGCAGGTAACATGTTTACTCCCGGGCAAGCGCATCAATCGGATTTAGCTGAGCGGCATTTTTCGCAGGAAGATAGCCAAATAGAACACCGATTAATGTTGAGCACAAAAAGGCAGAGACGATTGAAGCGGTAGAATAGATCAAGGTAAAACTACTACCGAATGAGGAAAAACCGACGCCGATTAAATAGGCGAGGGCAATTCCGACGATCCCACCACACAAACAAACAAGTACAGCTTCGATAAGAAACTGACGCAAAATATCGTTCTGCCTTGCACCAACCGCCATACGAACGCCGATTTCTCGGGTACGTTCAGTGACCGAAACCAGCATAATATTCATTACGCCAATCCCCCCGACAATTAATGAAATAACGGCGATGGCGGAGATGAGTAAGGTCATGGTCGCTGTTGTTTTTTGAATATTTTGTTGAATGGTGTCGGTATTAATCGTAAAGAAATCTTTAGTACCATGACGCATGGTTAACAAAGAGATAATCGCTTGCTCTGCCGCATCACTAGGAATGTTATCATCAAGGCGTACAGTGATTCGGTTAAGGTGGCTTTGACGCATCATTCGTGCATTAATCGTACTGTAAGGAACCCATATATTGAGAGCGTCGTTATTGCCAAATGCACTCTCTTTCGCCGCAGTCACGCCAATAATTCGGATGGGGAGCTTACCTGCAAAAATGACTTTACCGATGGGATTCTCATCAGCAAAAAGAGCCGTTAATGTATTGTGATCGATGACAGCTTCTTGGGCCAAGTTATCCACACTGGTTTGATCCCAATATTGCCCTTTGGCGAGTTCATAGCCACGGACTCGGAAAAAATCAGGCCCAACTCCTTGTATGGAAGCGGTGACCGATTGATTACTAAATTTGATGGTGGCGGAACTATTGACGGTAGGGGTGACGCTATCAATAAACGGCAGTGATTGCAGCGCTTGGGCATCTTCTGCGGTTAACGTTCGAATTCGCCCTGAACGCCGATCGCCAAAGCCAGATCCGGGCATAATATCAATCGTATTGGTGCCCATGGCGGCAATGCTCTCTAAAATCGACTTTTGTGAGCCATTACCGAGCGCTACAACGGAAACTACCGAAGCAATTCCAATGATGATGCCGAGCATAGTCAAGAAGGTTCTTAATCGATGGTTTGACATGGCTAACAGTGCCATTTTTAACGCTTCCCAACAATTGTCGAGCCACTTTTGGTTACGACCGAGAGTTGAGGCTTTGAATGGCGGAGTATGATGGGCATGTGGCTGAAGTGCCGTGTCACTGGTCGAGTGGTTGATACGATCACTGAGAATTTCACCATCTTTGATCTCTATAATGCGATCGGCATACTGAGCTACATGCATATCGTGGGTGACGATAATGATGGTGTGCCCAAGGCTATGTAGCTCTTGCAGCAGTTGCATCATTTCTGAACCACTTTTACTGTCCAGTGCGCCCGTCGGTTCATCGGCAAGAATGACATCGCCGCCATTAACGAGGGCTCGAGCCACAGAAACACGTTGTTGTTGACCGCCGCTTAGTTGGTTGGGCTTATGATCCAGTCGATCGGCTAGTCCTAATCGTTCAAGCAGTTTGCGTGCTCGTTCATGGCGAGTCTGTTTATCGTAACCAGCATAAATAGCTGGGATTTCGACATTTCCTAAGGCGTCTAAATCCCCTAATAGGTGGTAGCGTTGAAAGATAAAGCCGAAATATTCACGGCGTAGCTCAGCCAGTTGATCAGAATTCAGTTGTGAGGTGTTTTGTCCATTCACCCAATATTCACCACAACTTGGTGTATCTAAGCAACCTAAGATATTCATTAAAGTCGATTTACCTGAACCAGAAGCGCCAACTATGGCAACCATTTCACCTCGTTCGATAGTTAGATCGATCTCTTTTAAGACAGTGAGCGTCTCATCGCCAGAAGTAAAGTGGCGGGAAACATTGACTATGTTTAATAAAGCTTCTGACATTAGAAACGCATCCCCGGTGGGCTCATACGACGGCTCGTGTTGTTATTGAGTGTATTTGGCATGCCTAAAATCAGTGTGTCGCCTTCATTAAGTCCCTCAAGAATTTCCACATTGACTTTATTATTGAGGCCGATTTTGACATCACGAAATACGGCTTGGTCATTTTCTAATACAGGAACTTGGTAGCGAGGCTTTGGTCCTGGCTGTCTGATCAGCACTTGAGCGGGGATCAATAGTGCGTTTTCTGAGCGGTGTAAAACAATGGTGACTTGAGCCGTCATACCGATGCGTAATAGCCCATCCGGGTTATCAATATCAAACAAACCATGATAGTAAATGGCCTCATCATTACTGATAGAAAGGTTACTGTCATTGCCAGTCATTAATGTTGGGCCGGGTTCAATAGCACGCAATGTACTGGAATAACGTTTATTCGGTTGACCTAGAATAGTGAAATAGATCGGTAATCCCGGAATGACTTTAATGATGTCGGCTTCGGATATTTGAGCTTTTACGGTCATGGTATCGAGTACTGCTAGCTCAATAATTGTCGGGGTAGTTTGATTGGCATTGACGGTTTGGCCTTCTTCAACGGCACTGTAAACCACCGTCCCATCCATTGGCGCTCGGATGGTGGTGTAATTGAGGTCGAGGTTGGCGCTATCTACGCTAATTTTTGCTTGTTCTTGCTGAGCTTTGAGTTGTTTAAGTTCTGCAATATACACAGCAAGCGATGTCTGAGCGGCTTCGTAATCCGCTTGTGAGCTAGCGTTTTCTGCCAGCATGGCTTTTTGTCGGTTAAACTCAGCTTGAGCTTGACGAATCAATGCCTGTTTGGCTTGGTATTGGGCATTTAAACTGTTCAATGATGCTTGGGCTTCTTTGAGTTTATTCTGTTGGGTCAGGTTGTCGATTTGAGCCACTAAATCACCTTGTCGAATAGGGTCCCCTAAATTGACCGCCAGTGTCTCAATTTGACCTGATACCTGCGCGCCAACCGCCACTAGCTTTGAAGCTTGTAGCATTCCGGTAGCAAGTACGGTTTCTTCGATGTTACCGCGCTGAACGGTGTCGGTAACGTAGGTTGTCGCATTTTTTTTGGGGTACAAGATATAACCCACTGCGATAAGAATAAGAATGACGATCAAAAACGTAAGCGTCGTTTTTTTAGTAATAGAGAATGACATGGTAAAAATGAACCAGCATATAAAAGAGAATGATTATCACCATTTATAACGTTATCTGGAGATAAAACAAGCGGCGGTTCGGTAAAGCTAAGTAAAGCTAAGTAAAGATGGAGAAAGGGAAAATAAAAAGCCTGATGCATAAGTATCAGGCTTGGGAAGATCAATCGTTGAGGAAGATTAGCAGATCACTTTAATCGCTAATCCACCTTGGGAGGTTTCGCGATATTTAGCATTCATATCTTTACCTGTTTCAAGCATTGTTTCGATCACTTTGTCTAAAGAGACACGGGGAGCCGATGAACGACGCATCGCCATACGAGTGGAGTTAATCGCTTTCACGGCAGCAATCCCGTTACGTTCGATACAAGGTACTTGAACTTGCCCTGCAACCGGGTCGCAGGTAAGACCTAGGTTATGCTCCATAGCAATCTCTGCGGCCATACACACTTGCTCAGGACTGCCCCCGAGGAGCTCAGCTAAACCAGCTGCTGCCATTGAGCATGCTACGCCCACTTCACCTTGACAACCCACTTCAGCTCCAGAGATAGAAGCATTACGTTTGTACAAACCACCAATAGCGCCTGAGGTCGCAAAGTAACGAATGTAATCTTTCTCGGTTACGGTTTGGATAAATTTGTCATAGTACGCTAATACCGCTGGAATAATGCCACAAGCCCCATTAGTTGGTGCTGTTACCACGCGACCGCCTGCTGCGTTTTCTTCATTAACGGCAAAGGCGTACATATTAACCCAATCGACGACCGCCATCGGATCATTGGTGGTTTTTTCAGAGGTTAATAATTGTTGGCGTAGTGCAGCGGCACGGCGCGGAACACGCAAAGGACCCGGCAAAATGCCTTCAGTATTGAGACCACGTTCCATACACTCACGCATGGTGCGCCAGATATTGGCAAAATAAGTACGAACCTCTTCGTCTGAATGAAGGGTTTTCTCATTAGCCATCACTAAAGTGCTGATAGAAAGGCCATGCTCTTGGCATTGAGCAAGAAGTTGTTCGGCACTCGTGAATGGATAGGGAACTTGGACAGGAGATTCAATCTCTTTACCAAAATTTTCTTCATCGACAATAAACCCGCCACCAATAGAGTAGTAGGTTTTTGAGTAGACAGGATTATCATCAACCCAAGCGTGAATTTGCATGCCATTTTCATGTAATGACAAATTACTTTTATGAAAATTCATGCCGCCTTCACGAGGAAAATCAACGGTATGGCAGTGCATGCCAACAGGAAGGCGCTCCGTTTCAGTAACGCGAGCAATAAAGCTTGGAATCGCATCGATATCGACTTTTTCTGGGGTATTACCCGCTAAGCCCATAATAATGGCGATATCCGTGTGGTGACCTTTCCCTGTCAGTGATAATGATCCATAAACATCCACGGTGATTTTAGTGATGTCACGCAACTTTCCCATTGCTCGTAAATCATCAATAAATTGTTTACCCGCTTTCATTGGGCCAACCGTGTGTGAGCTCGACGGTCCGACACCAATTTTATAGATATCAAATACACTAATCATATTGATTGCCTCAAAAGTAAGCCCCCCTTAGTGAAGGGAGGCTTTTATTGTTATATTTTACCTGTCTAGTTTGAGGTTACCGCGTGGTTGATCACGCTACTCTTCAAGCTTCAGGTATCTTTTCACTCATACGCGGATGTAGAGATTAAAGAGCGCCGTAGATTACAGAACTAATCGCGGCAAAACCACAAATAACTGTGAATATTTGTACGGGTAGTTTAGTTTTAAACTTGGCCATCGCTGGCACTTTCTGCATCGCAAAAACCGGTAAAATGAATAGGATAGCAGCAATCATTGGTGCGCCCATGGTTTCTATCATACCTAGGATGCTTGGGTTAACGATTGCAACAATCCAAGTGGTCAGCACGATGAACACGAGCGAGATTTTATCGATTTTACCAACAGACATTTGACTGCGTGATTTTACCAATCCCACTAAACCTTCATGAGCACCTAAGAAGTGACCAAAGTAGCTTGAAGTGATCGCCGCAAGTGCCACGATAGGACCAAGATAAGAAATCAGTGGTGATTCATGCACATTGGCTATGTATGAAAGCACACTGATGTTTTGCTCTTGTGCCAAGGTTAACTGCTCAGGTGTTAAAGACAACACGACTGAGAAGACGAAAAACATCACAAATCCCATTAACATCATTGCTGCGCCAGCAGTGATCATATCGGTTTTCACGACCGCATGCTCACCGTGCTCTTGACGTTGTGATTTAGTAAATTGGCTGATGATTGGACTGTGGTTAAAAGAGAACACGATGATAGGAATAGCTAACCAGACAATCAGTGGAACGGTAGACCAATCTGGAGAGGTTTCGATCATGGAAGTGTTCCAATCAGGAATAAGGAACACAGATAAAGCCAGTAGAATAAATACCAGAGGATAAACCATCGCTGAAGTGGCTTTGAGCATTAACTCTTTACCAAAAACAACGCCAGCGGTCATTAATGAAATTAACGCGCCAGAGAGTAACCAGCGAGGAATGGATTCCATACCAAATTGGTGAACGAGGAAAGAGTCGACGGTATTAGTAATCCCGACGCCGTAAATCAGAACAATAGGGTAGATGGCGAAAAAGTAAGCAAAAGTGATAAGGTTGGCGCCAGTTTTACCAAAGTGTTCTTCGACGGTATCGGTGATGTCAGAGTCAGTGTTACTTGCAGAAAGAACAAAGCGAGCGAGACCTTTATGGGCAAACCAAGTCATTGGTGCTGCGATAAGCGCAAGAATGACAAGCGGCCAAAAGCCACCCGCACCAGCTTTGATTGGCAGAAAAAGAACGCCAGCACCGACGGCGGTACCAAAAAGGGAAAGCGACCATACAAAATCTTTATAGGTCCACTTGCCAGTGGATTGTGTGGCTGATGTAACCGTTGTGGTTGTATTCATGTTTAATTTACTCATTTTGGGAACAGGAAATAAGTCGAGCGCAATTTTGCAGGTTTTTTTACAATAAAAAATAGATCTAAATCATGAATTGTTTGCGCTTGTTGAATGATATGTCAAAAACCCCTGATTGATCACGAAAAAACTGTGCCACATGTGGGAATTGTTAATGGTTGGGTTGGTTAAGGTTATTTGAAGGTGTCATTTTATGATAAATCAGCAAGGCAAACGATTGCTTTTTTGAGTAAAAATAGGTCAGTGATAATATGAGGTGTACGTAAATTAATCATTTCAAAGGCTATCTATCACTATTAATGTGTTTTTGCAGTGCTTGGATGATTTGTGCTGTCATACCCCATATAAAATGATGTTTATATGGTAAGGCGAAGACTTTATGCAGGGAGTTTTTTATTAAAAAGGTATTACTGAGTAAATGTTTTTGATCGAAAAGATAAGCGGCTGGAACCTCGAAGACTTCTTCGACTTCGTTAGTATCAATTGACATTTCATAACGGGGATCAATGAATGCAATCACTGGTGTCACCGCAAACTGGCTGATGGTCACAAGCTCAGGCAATTGACCGAGGATCTTAATGTATTTGGCTTCTAATCCGATCTCTTCATGCGCTTCTCTTTTGGCCGTTTGATAAAGTGTGCCATCGCTCGCTTCATATTTTCCACCTGGGAAGCTAATTTGTCCAGGATGATGCTTAAGATGGGCGGCGCGTTTAGTTAAAACAACACTGAGCCCTTGTGGCCGTTCGACAAACCCGACCAATACCGAGGCCTTTCTTAATGAGGCTGACTGTAAGTGAGCTGCACGGTTGAGTGACTGGGCATGGTAACCAACGGGGGTTTTGAGTAAAAAATCTTGCATCAGTTGTTGTTTACTGATCATGCCTCGTTCTCCTTAGGTAAAAGGTGTCCGATGGAATCATCCGCCCTCATCGGTTTGCTTAATCATCATGTTCGTTTACGACTTGAAGCGATAGTCGTGTTAGCGTCCGAATCACAGCGTAGTTCAATGCTGAGAGTAATCGATGGATTGGCCGCTTAGCTGCAACCCCAAGTCGTTTGATATCTCTTATAAATTTAGCCTATTGTTCAAGAATTGGCAGAATACGGCTGAGTTTATCTAACGTTTCTTGATATTCGGCTTGCCATTGACTGTCGGCGACGATACCACCACCGGCCCAAGCGTAAATTTTGTGTTGATGCGCCACCAAAGTCCGGATGGTAATACTGGTATCCATTTTGCCATGACGGCTGATATAACCAATTGAACCGCAATAAGCGCTGCGTCGATGTGGTTCCAATTCTTCAATAATCTGCATCGCTCGGACTTTTGGCGCGCCAGTAATCGATCCACCGGGAAAGCTTGCACGCAGTAAGTCCGTCGCTTGATATTGCTCATCAAGTTGGGCGCGAATCGTGCTGACCAAATGGTGCACTGCAGGGAAACTCTCGATTTCAAAGAGCTTAGGTACATGAACACTACCTGGTTTAGCGACACGACCAATATCATTACGCAGCAGATCGACAATCATTAAATTCTCAGCTTGATCTTTGGCGGCTTGCGCGAGCTCATTAGCTTGTGCTTTATCTTGTTGAGGATCTTGATGGCGTGGTCGAGTGCCTTTAATCGGTTTAGTTTCAATCACTCGTTGATTCACTTGCAAAAAACGCTCAGGAGAGACACTAAGAATCGCGCCTTGTTCTAAGCGAATGAAAGCAGAAAAGGGCGCAAGATTGCTCTGTTCTAGCCGTTGATAGGCAAGCCATTCACTACCTTGATAATCCGCGCTAAAGCGTTGCGCTAGATTAATTTGATAGCAATCACCGGAAAGTAAGTACGCTTCGATTTGATTGAATTTCTGCTGATATTGTTGGGCGGTCATGTTCGATGACCAAGCACTGGTGAGCTGAAATAGCGGCTGAGAGAGAGGCTCGAACGAGGCAAACCAAGCCTGAGCTTGCTCAATATTGATGCCAGCCCAGCAAGCAGTTTGTTGTTGGTGATCGACGATCAATGCCCATTCATAAAGACCAATCGCCATATCTGGCATAGCAATGTCGTGTTGTGCTTGTTCTGCTAATGGTTCTATCCGACGCCCTAAATCATAGCCGAAATAGCCCAGCGCGCCGCCGACAAAAGGCAACTCACTGTGATAAACCTCAGCGGGTAAATAGCGTTCTTGCAGCTCGGCTAGCAGCGTAAAAGGGTCTTGTTGTGATGATGTCACACCACTCGGTTGCTGAATGGTGGTATCGTTACCGACAGTGACTAGGGTCGCAATGGGATTGGCGACCAAAATATCAAATCGGCTATCGATATGTTGGGTCGAAGCAGAGCGAAGTAGCATTGCCCATGGTCGCTGCTCAATGCGATTAAAAAACTGTTGAGCGAGATCGGTTTGGTAAGTGATGGGCTGCACTTGAATAAGTTTTTTTTCTTCAACGTTCATTTGTGTAATTTGTGACAATGGGTCACTTCACTGCGTAGCACATAGAGGAAAGCAAGAGTATCATAAAAGCCTGAAAGAAAGCTGTTTCTTGATCGTAGCGCTTAATTCAGTCGTTTGTTGCCCTTTGGCTTTACTGACTTTACCTTGTGCTTTCGGTTTCAGCTAGTGAACACATAACAATAATGAGGCATGCAATGACGGTAATTCGCCAACAAGATGTGATCAGCAGTGTCGCTGACGCATTACAATACATCTCTTACTACCATCCCCTTGATTTTGTCCAAGCGCTAGAACAAGCCTACCATCGTGAAGAGAGCCAAGCCGCTAAAGATGCGATTGCGCAAATCTTAATTAACTCGCGTATGTCAGCAGAGGGTCACCGTCCTATTTGTCAAGATACCGGTATCGTCACTTGTTTCGTTAATATCGGTATGGCTGTGCAATGGGATTCTACCGATATGACCGTACAGCAGATGGTGGATGAGGGGGTTCGTCAAGCTTACACCAACCCAGATAACCCTTTACGAGCGTCGGTACTGATGGATCCTGCGGGCAAACGGATCAATACCAAGGACAATACCCCTGCCGTAGTGCACATTAATATGGTCCCCGGTGATAAAGTAGAAATCCAAATTGCCGCCAAAGGGGGCGGCAGTGAAAACAAAACCAAAATGGCAATGCTTAACCCTTCTGATGATATTGCAGAGTGGGTGGAAAAAACGTTACCGACCATGGGAGCCGGCTGGTGCCCACCAGGTATGCTCGGCATTGGTATTGGTGGCACGGCAGAAAAAGCGGCAGTGCTGGCCAAAGAATCTTTGATGGAACATATTGATATTCAAGATCTTATTGCGCGTGGCCCACAAAATGCTGAAGAAGAGCTACGTTTAGATATCTTCAATCGAGTCAATAAACTCGGTATCGGTGCTCAAGGGTTAGGCGGTTTAACTACGGTGGTTGATGTGAAAATTAAATCGGCACCGACCCACGCGGCTTCTAAGCCAGTGTGTTTGATCCCTAACTGCGCGGCAACTCGCCATGTGCATTTTACATTAGATGGCAGTGGCCCTGCAGAACTCACCCCACCTAAGCTTGAAGATTGGCCACAAATTACTTGGGAAGCGGGCGCGAATACCCGTCGAGTGAATTTAGATACGGTGACTCGTGAAGAGACTCAGCAATGGAAAACCGGTGAAACCGTATTGCTGTCGGGTAAAATTTTAACCGGACGTGATGCGGCGCATAAACGCCTACAAACCATGTTACAAAACGGAGAGAAACTTCCTGAAGGCGTTGATTTAAGAGATAAATTCATCTACTACGTTGGCCCTGTTGATGCGGTTGGCGATGAAGTCGTAGGGCCTGCGGGACCGACAACCTCAACTCGCATGGATAAATTTACCGATATGATGCTTGAAGAGGTGGGCGTGATGGGCATGATTGGTAAAGCCGAACGTGGCCCAGCGACCGTTGAATCGATAAAGAAAAATAAAGCAGTCTATTTAATGGCCGTTGGCGGCGCGGCGTATCTTGTTGCTAAAGCGATTAAGAAAGCGCGCGTTGTCGCTTTTGAAGATCTCGGTATGGAAGCTATCTATGAGTTTGAAGTGGAAGATATGCCAGTCACGGTTGCAGTGGATTCGACCGGAGCCAACGCTCATCAGATTGGTCCGGATACTTGGCGAGTCAAAATTGCTGAAGCTACTCAGCAGAGCTAAATAAATGTGTGAGCAAATTGAGCTCAAGTGACTATTAGGTGTAGCATAACGCTACACCTTTTCTTTATCTGGTCTATGCATATCTTGTTGTGACTATCGAGGAACAATCGCCATTGACAAACGGACTATCAGTGCGATTTAAAAAGTAGTTCAGGATGAGAAATAACCGATAACCAGTATTGTTAATAGAGTTTCAGAGGAGAAACCATGCCACGTTTTATTCGATTGCTACAAATCGTCGTTGCTATCGTATTAGCCGCGTTATTAAGTTATGACCTGATTTTTCATGGTCTTTCTATTTTTTACAGTAAATATGTTATTACTAGTTGTGTTCTGTTTGTTTTGCTACAAATAAGCTTATTTGTCATTTACAAACTGATTGAAGACGATTAATTATCTTGATCTAAAATGGCAACATTTACTGAGGGAACCCACAAGCTATGCAGCGAATCAGTCAAGAGATGAGTGCACTTCTGCACCGAGGTTTAGACGCCCATGTTCGTCTTGCGGTCACTGGTTTATCGCGAGCAGGTAAAACTGCGTTCATTAGTTCGTTAGTGAATCAACTGCTGCATACGGCCACGCATGATCAGTTACCTTTGTTAGCCGCGGCGCGTGATAAACGGATTATTGGTGCTAAGCGTATCCCACAACGTAATCTTATGGTGCCTCGTTTCAGTTACGATCAGGCGATGGAGCAGCTTCATGCTGATCCGCCAAACTGGCCAGTACCTACCCGCGATGTCAGTGAAATTCGTTTAGCGATTAAATATCGCCCGCATAAACGCAGTAAAAAATTACTGGGCAGCACGGCAACCTTGTATCTGGATATTATTGATTACCCTGGTGAATGGTTGTTGGATTTACCACTGTTAAATTTGGATTTTTATACTTGGTCGGCTCAGCAGTTTAATGCGTTACATGGTCAACGTGCAGAGTTAGCGAAACCTTGGTTAAACGCGATAGATAAGCTTGATCTTGAACAAGAAGCGAATGAAGCGCAATTGGCCGAGATTGCTGCGCTTTATACTGATTATCTTCATCAATGCAAGTTGCATGGTTTGCATTGGGTTCAACCGGGACGTTTTGTATTACCAGGAGAACTTGCGGGAGCGCCGGTGTTGCAGTTTTTTCCTTGTCGTCATGTTGATCCACAAAATAAACCTGCAAAAAACTCGATGTTAGGATTACTGCTCTCGCGCTATCAAGAGTATCAAAATAAGGTCGTTAAGGCGTTTTATAAACAACACTTTGCTACGTTTGATCGGCAAATTGTTTTGGTCGATTGTTTATCGCCTTTAAATGCTGGTCATGAAGCGTTTTTGGATATGCGTTGTGCACTAGAACAGATTATGCACAGTTTTCGTTATGGTCGCAGTGGCTTACTCAGCCGTTTATTTTCACCGAAGATTGATAAAGTGCTTTTTGCGGCCACCAAAGCCGATCATGTGACGCCTGATCAGCATCCGAATATGGTGTCATTGCTGCAGCAGATGATTCATCCGGCTTGGCAACATGCCGCTTACGAAAATATTGAGATGCGTTGTATCAGTCTTGCGTCGATTCGAGCGACTCAATCGGGCTATGTTGAGAGTCATCATCAAAAAATTTCGGCTATTCAAGGGATCGATGTACAAGGGCAACCGATCACTCTATACCCCGGAGATGTCCCGAAAAAACTACCTCATCCTGACTATTGGCAGCATCATCAGTTTAAGTTTATTGCTTTTCGTCCTATGCCGAGTCTCGACGATCAACCTTGTCAGCACATTCGGATGGATAAAGCATTAGAGATCTTGATTGGGGATAAATTGACATGACGGATTTAAAAAATCAGCAAATTTTTAATCAACCACTCAAGCAAACCGAGCCTGAACCAGTCATCGCTGCATCTGCGACCTTTAATGATCAGCAGCGGTTTATTACCGAGTCAAGCATAGCGCCGGAAACCGAATTAGAGAGCCAGCTTGAACAAGTCATTCGTCCTAAGCGGAAGAAAAAATGGATGGTAGTGAGTCTATTGATTGCTTTTTCTACCTTACTCGGTTGGCAAGCAATAGAGAGTATTTATACCGCGATCCAATCGGCTAACTGGCTTGATCTGGCTTGGGTTATTTTGTTGACGCTCTTAGCGAGCTTGGGTATTGGGCGTTTAGGGAAGGAGCTGTGGACACTGCGTCGCTTACGTCAGCATTTTTCTGTGCAAGAGCAAGCCGAGCAATTGATCCAGCAAGATGGGCTAGGGCAAGGACAAGTTTTTTGTACGATGCTAGCCAATAAAAGTCACACTAACTTGCATAGTAGTGCTTATCAACGCTGGTTGAAGAGTATTGATAATAGCCACAGCGATGCTGAAATCATCGAGTTATATGATGCGATGGTGGTCAATGAACAAGATAAACAGGCCACTCAAATCGTCTCACGCTATGCCACTGAAGCCGCCGTATTGGTAGCGATCAGTCCTTTAGCCTTAGTGGATATGTTATTGATCGCTTGGCGTAATTTTACGATGATTGATCGTTTAGCAGACGTGTACGGCATTGAGCTTGGTTATTGGTCTCGTTTACAGCTATTTAAAGCCGTATTAGTCAACATGGCGGTTGCAGGAGCGAGTGAATTGGCCATTGATGCTAGCATGGATCTGTTATCGATGGATCTGACTAAAAAACTCTCTGCTCGTGCAGGTCAAGGGCTCGGAGTTGGGCTACTGACCGCTCGTTTAGGTCTAAAAGCCATTTCGCTACTTAGGCCATTACCGTGGCAAAAGAATCGAGTGGTTAAGTTGAGTGCAATACGTAAACAAATCGTGGCAAAAATTACTGCTTTGGTAAGCCAATAATTCGCTTTATGAAGCGCATTGTTGGCTTGGTTACAGAAAGTATTGGGGCAAGCCAGAGGATTTAACGAGAATCACTTGACGCTGTGCTGAGGTTGATAGAAACTACTGTCAACTTTTCGTGACACTTTCTGCTTAGGATAACATTCAGTGCGTCTAGAAGTCATTTGTGAAGATAGACTCGGCTTAACCCGAGAGCTTCTTGAGATCCTCGCTTCAAAAAAAATCGATTTGCGAGGTATCGAAATTGATGTGATAGGCATTATTTATCTTAATTGCCCAGATATTGATTTTGATACTTTCAGTGAATTAATGGCGGAAATTCGCCGTATTTCTGGCGTCAAAGATGTTCGTAAAATTCAGTTTATGCCGATGGAACGTCATAATACTGAACTGATTTCCTTGCTCAATAATCTACCCGATGCCGTATTAGCGATTGATCTAAAAGGCTTTGTCGATATGGCCAATCAAAGTGCCTTAGCACTCTTGAATAAGCCCAGTGAGGAAGTGATCGGAACGCCCATTTCTCAAGTGTTACCGCTGTTTAATTTTTCACGTTGGGTCGATGGCAGTAAAGCGCCGATTCGTGAAGCGGTTGTGATTGACGGGCTAGACTATACCATGGAGCTAATGCCAGTTTATATTGGTAATTCAGCCCATGATGCCACGTTGGCGAGCTCGATGATGATCTTACGTTCTAAGGTCACCACAGTACACGGCCACGATCGATTATCGATACACAATTCATTAGGTTTTGAGCATTTTGTTGGTGTATCTAATCGCCATAAGGCATTGATAAATCATGCTAAAAAATTAGCTATGCTCGATCAGCCGTTATTAATTGAAGGTGAAACGGGGACCGGAAAAGAGATGCTCGCTCGAGCTTGTCATCACCGTTCTCACCGCTCTACCGCTCCCTTTTTAGTGTTAAGCTGTGCCTCTATGCCCGATGATGTCGCAGAAACCGAGCTTTTTGGGCATGCTCCGGGCTCTTTTAATCATCAACAAGGGCATAAAGGGATTTTTGAACAAGCGAACGGTGGCACGGTATTTTTAGATGAAATTGGCGAAATGAGCCCTCATCTACAGATCAAATTGTTGCGCTTCTTACAAGACGGAACCTTTCGTCGAGTTGGCGAAGAGCATGAAATTCATATCGATGTCCGCGTGATTGCCTCTACTCGTCATAATTTGGCCGAATTGGCTGATTCAGGCACGTTCCGGGAAGATCTTTTCTATCGACTGAATGTATTAACCTTGCGTATTCCAGCACTACGCGAGCGTCCTAGCGATATTCAACCGCTTTTGGAGCTCTTTGTAACCAAACACAGCCATAAATTAGGCATGGTGAAGCCGCAATACGCCGAAGGTTTAGTGGATCAGTTAATGCAATATCCATGGCCAGGTAACATACGCCAGTTAGACAATATGGTGTTGCGTGCGTTGACAGAAATGGATGGCGAACAATTGCAGGTCGATTATTTTCATTTGCCAGCGGTAGACAGTAGCGGCTTGAGCTTATCGACGGTAAACCTTGATGGCTCGCTTGATGACATTATGAAAGACTATGAATCACAAATTTTAGACAAGCTTTACCAGTCGTTTCCATCCAGTCGAAAACTCGCTAAACGTTTGAATGTTTCACATACCTCAATAGCCAATAAGTTACGTGATTATGGGATTAGGAAACGTTAATGGCTAAGGGAACAACAGCGATGTTGGTCAGTGATGGGGAGATTCTTGTACGCAGTGCTCAATTAGCGGATGCTAAAGCACTGGCTGATTATTTTGTGACTAATCGTGATTATTTAAAACCGTGGGAGCCTCAACGCGAAGCGGCTTTTTTTGAAGTTACCGGTTGGCAGCAGAGATTAATCAAACTGGAAGAGTTGCATCGTTTAGCTCTCGGATACTATTGCTTAATCATTGAGGTGAATAGTCAACAAATTGTTGGCACGATTTCGTTCAGTAACGTCACGCGTTTTCCCTTTTATGCTTGTCACGTTGGCTACTCGTTAGCCGAGTCTGCCCAAGGGCGTTATATTATGACTCGGGCACTTCATATGGCCTGTGAATCTTTGTTTAAACAACAAAACATGCATCGTATTATGGCGGCTTATATGCCAACGAATCATCGCAGTGCTGCGGTACTTGAGCGAGTTGGCTTTATCCGAGAAGGGTTGGCCAAAGATTATTTATTAATTAATGGTCAATGGCAGGATCATGTGCTGGTTTCGTTGATTAATCCAAACTGGCAAGCCAGTACTTCAATCAATCGATAAGTCACTTTTCATTCGCCGTTTATTTAGGTATCTCATTTTATTTATTACCAGCATGCGCTGGTTTAACGTCTAAGGACATCTCATGTCGTATTTGCCTTTGGAACAGTATTCAAGAAAATGGATTTTCACGCATCAATCAATGCCCGTGTCCGAGAGTGATCAAGCACAGATAAAACCGATGAGCCCGTCACGCTCAGCTCAGTTTTGGAAAGAAAACATCAGTGCGCAAAGTCCAGATGCTGAGCGTTTTAGCTCGCAAGACTGGCCCAAGAAAGCCGCGAGTTGGCAGCAAGACATCTCATGGATGGAAGCATGGGAAAGTGATGATCCTGCTTTACCAGCAGCGATACTGGAACACATTGATTGGCAAGATGATGTAACGGTTTATTTTTGTTATGAGAAATACAATGTGATTGAAACCAAATGGTCGGTGTTTAAAAACCATTGGAAGAACTTTTTATTCTACGACGATGGTCCGATTTTAATAGGCCGCCGTCGTGCGCAAGCATTATGGTTTCAAACCAACGGCTCAGTAAAAATTGGTCAGCGTTTGTAGACTCTGTTGAGTTCGTTTTGAGTTTCAAAAAAAGGGGAGAGTGTATTAACAAAATAAATACACTCTCTCTTTGTTGAGAGGTTACGAAGTGACAGTCTTCCTACGTTGAGCACTTAAGGTGCTGCCCATTGATGCACTGATGATCATACCGATAGCGAACCATTGTGACAGCGCTAATCTTTCATCTAAAATCATAAATCCTGCCATGGCGGCGACGGCGGGTTCTAGACTCATTAGTACACTGAAATGCTGGGTAGATAGGCGGTTTAACGCCATCATTTCCAAACTGTAAGGCAATGCACTAGATAGAATCGCGACGGTAATCGCCATCGGTAGTATTGACCAAGTAAAGATCGTGGATGATGCGCTATAAGCGCCAATCGGGAAAATAAACAGCGCCGCGACGGTCATACCGATAGCGACTGTCATGCCACCGGAACCAACCGTACCAGCTCGTTGCCCAAACCAAATATACCCAGCCCAGCAACCGCCAGCAGCCAATGCGAGCGCAACTCCAATGGGATCGAGGGCATCAACTCCCCGCATATCGGGCAGTAACAACGCCATACCAGATATCGCCAAAGCAACCCAAACCAAATCGAGCTTACGTTTTGAAGAAAATAGCGCGAGGAGTAGTGGGCCGGTAAATTCTAAAGCGACACCAATCCCTAATGGAATACGTTCGATAGCAAAGTAAAATAAGATTTGCATTCCGCCTAAACTTGCCCCGTAGATGATCATCGATCGCCACTGCGCAAGGCTTAACGATAATCGCCACGGGCGAAAAATGAGCAATAAAATACAAGCAGAGATACTCACGCGCAGGGCAACCGTTCCACCAGGACCGACGATAGGAAACAGTTGTTTAGCGATTGAGGAGCCTGATTGTATAGCCATCATTGCGATCAGTAGGCAACCTACCGCAAAAAGAACGGGTGATTTCTGGGTCATATACTCTTTTACTTGAAGTGGGTAATCTAAAAGGTTCCCAGCGATATATTGGACAGACAGTCCGTTATTGCTGGAATTCGCTAGGATAGCGTGAGGCGATCGAGGTCAGCCTAAAGAAGGGTTATTCTGCCTGAAATAAAACAAATGGCAATGGTAACAGGATATGAATTTTCTTTTGCTACAAACGCCTAAACAACATTTGTTGGTAAGTTTCATCATGGTCGCTGAGCGTAATCGTCCCCTTATCGATAGAAATAAGGGGACTGGTAGTTGAGTGAATCTAGAAAAGGATCAACGCCTCAAAGACTCACTGGCCTGACAAGTAGATAAGATAGGTTTAACTCCACTACTTAACGTAAAAACGCGGATTAGCCGTGCCCCATATGGTGTAAAGCTCAGGGAAGATAATATCGCTATGCGTTTCAATATCGTCGACACTGATTTGTTTTTTGCCTTGAGCTCCAAACAGTACTACCTCTTGTCCAGGTTTAACGCCTTTAATAGTAGAGACGTCAACCATGGTGGTATTCATTGAGGTAACTCCGACTACGTTTGCCCACTGACCATTGATCAGCACTTGCGCTTTATTGCCCATTTTTCGTGGATAGCCATCAGAATAACCCACTGGCAAATTGGCCAATACGGTGTCACTGTCGGTGATATGAGTGCTGTCATAACCTACGGTTTTGCCTGTTGGTAGGTGATGCAGTGACGCGATGCGAGTTTTAAATGAGACAATAGGGAGGTATTCTGGATTGGTTGGTAAATCGCCATACAACACGCCACCAGGGCGAACCATGTCCAATTGAGCTTCGGGTACATTGAGCGCCGTATATGAGTTAGCAACGTGAAACTGAACCTCTTCGCGTTTCAATGGCCCTTGCTCAACCAGCCAATTAGCATGTTGGTTAAAGGTGGCTAATTTGGCACGAATATCATCCGGATTATAATTGGGGAAATGTGTCATGATCCCAACAATTTGTAAGCCTTTTTGCTGAGTAATGCTGAGCGCTTCCTGTTTCCCTTTTTCATGGCTCATATCAACGCCATTACGGCCCATACCACCATCATTTAACGCTAAATGCGCTTTGATAGGCGTACCTAAACGCTGACCTAATTGAGCAAGATCCATCGCTTGTTGTTTGGTGCCGATCAACTCTTCAATGTTCAACTCGGCGACAGCGGCAATTTCGTTAATGGTTGCAGAACGAACACGCATCAGTTGACCTTGAAAGCCACTTTCGCGTACCGCGCGGGCTTCAGCGTTACTGGTGATGGCGACACAAGGAATGCCTTGTTCGATGACCGTCGGCATTAAACCACGGATGCCATTACCATAAGCGTCAGCTTTCATCACTGCACAAATTTTACTGCTTGGGTTAATGTGAGATTTAAACTGTTCAATATTGGTTTTAAATTGACCTAGGTTGATTTCGAGCCAAGCATTGGATTGCGCGATTTGCTCAGCAGAAGGGACGGTAGTATCAAGCGCTAATGGAGCAGAATGGCTGAGAAAAGAAGGTAAGGTGCTCGCCAAAGCGATAGAAAGTAGCGTAGCTTTAAAATGCATAATGTCTCCAAATCGGGGGGGCATAAAATTTAAAAATCGAATTTCGCTTAACTTTATATGACAATCAGTATAGCGAGAATCTCAGGGTGTTTTGATAAGGCGTTAGAATAGGCGTTTAATCTGTGATGGGCGTTTGAAAAAACAAACGGAAGGGAAGTCCGCGAAGATAAACGACGCCCCAACAACACAAACGCCTACTGTCTGTTTAGAGAGTAGGCGTTTTATAGAGTATTCTAAACGGTTGTTAGAATAACGTATTTTACTGAAGTTTGAAACGCATCATCGAATTTTGTAATGATACTGATAGTTGTGCCAATTCGGTACACGCTTGTGCAGTTTGATTGGCACCTTGAGCCACTTCTTGAGAGGCGTGGTGAATATTTTCTATATTACGCGTTAACTCATCGGCCACCGAGTCTTGTTGGCTACAAGCGCTGGCAATTTGCGCCCCCATATCGGCCACTTGAGCAATAGATTGCTCGATAGAGTGCATGAGTTGTTGTGAATGGTTACCTTGCTCAACGCAATTATCAATACTTGAACATGAGCGATCAGTACCTTCTTTGGCCTGTTTGGCCATGTTTTGCAGTTTTTCGATAATAGAGGTAATTTCACCTGTCGAATCTTGTGTACGTCCGGCAAGAGTTCGAACCTCATCGGCCACCACGGCAAAGCCTCGACCAGATTCACCAGCGCGGGCCGCTTCAATGGCTGCATTGAGTGCAAGTAAGTTGGTTTGATCGGCAATACCACGAATAACATCGACAATCATATTGATTTGATTGGATTGTTGTTCAAGTTCAGAAACCGTTTGACCCGTTTGAGTAATGATTTCTGCGACTTGGCCGATAGCGTTAACCATCAGTTTATTGTCGCGCGCGCCTTCTTGAACTTGTTTATTGGTGGTATCAATTTCTTGCGCCGAGTTTTCGGTATTACTGGCAACATCAGCGACAGCCGCCTTCATCTCATTCATCGCAGTCGCTACTTGTGTGATTTGATCTTGCTGCTCTTGCATGCCTTGAGCTGCTTGAGAGGAAATTTGTGACATCTCTTCTACTGCGCTGCTCAGTTGGGTCACTGCTGAAATGGTCTCTTCAATTAATTGGCGAAGATTGTTTTGCATAACCATCGAGGCATCGGCCAACTCACCGAGCTCGTCATTGCCAATCGCTTGTCGATTGAGTTTTTGTGATAAATCACCTTTGGCAATTGCATTCGATTGTGCGACCACTAACTTTAATGGCCCGCAAATGATCTGCGTTATAAAATAGGTAACCAGCGCCATAATAACTAAGATCGCGATATTGATGATACTCGAACTCACATCAATCCGATTGACGGCTTTAAGGATGTAGTCTTTATTGCCGTCCATAGCCTGATTAAGGATAGCGCCGAGTTTTTCTATATTGGCTTCAATTTGACGAAAATCTTGATTAGAACGGTTTAAAATATCCAAGGCTTTAATCTGCTCGTTGGCTGCTAATGCCTGATTGAATTCAACCATGGTTTGATTGTAGCTTTGCCAATGACGCATCAGTTGACTGAAGATACGTTCTTCTTCACCGGGCCAAATATCTTGCCCGTATTTCTTTAACTCCGCCTCGATTTCTTGTTGAAATTGACGGCTTTGATTGAGTCGATTGGTAATATCGCTGCGATCGCTAGAAAGTAATGAAGCAAATTGAGTGCGACGCCAATAAGACAGTTTATCACCAATATTATCGACCGCTTCAAAAGCGGGGAAGGTGTCTTCGGTAAAGTTAATGAGTTGATTTTTAATCTCACGGTGTTCTGTATGTAAAAACCAAGCAAATAAAATGTTGATAAGAGCAATGAGCCCAAATCCGCTGGCTAATTTTTTGCTAATCGACATATTTTTTAAAAACATGAATAAGCTACCTTACATTGGGTGGATTGGATTGGCACCAAACACAACTCCCTTGCGCACTTATTATCCAACGATGATTTGTTAGATATCCATAATCTGTGACTTTGGTTCAATTAATCGTGTATTTTATCACTATTTTTATTACCTGTGTTGCTAGTTATAAAAATAGTCAATAAATCATCAAAAAGAGAGCTGGTGACTAAAAAATTTTTCCTCACAAGATGAGATCAGGACGAGGTTTTGCTGATTTTCCGCGCTAGTGATTGAAACTAATAGATATTCGTTGATCTACCCCTAAGTATTTCTTTCAGGTATAGGCATAATTCATGGTGGCTTCGAACTGTAACTATTTGTAATAGTTATTAACTTACAAGAGTTATTAACTAACAAAAGTTATCAACGGGTCGTGGATAAGCGATCTGGCCATTATTCGTCGTTTTTATGCACATTGTCTCAGGAAGAGTAACTATGATACGCCCCTATATTAAGTACATTGTCCCGTTAGCGATTCCCTTATTGATCCTCCTTTTACCCCTCTCTGCTTTTCCTTTTGAGGGGCTGACCATTATTCAACAGCGAGTGATTGCGATTTTCCTGTTAGCGGCCTTATTGTGGGTATTTGAACCGATCCCGATTTATGCCACTTCAGTGGTGATCATTGTTTTAGAACTACTGATGTTATCGGATAAAGGCTTGTGGCTATTTAAAAGTAACCAGCATCTTCCGGAATTTGGTGGGTTATTAAAACATAGTGACATCATGGCGACTTTTGCTAGTCCGATCATTATGTTATTTCTCGGCGGGTTTTTCTTAGCCATGGCGGCGACTAAGTACCGTTTAGACGTCAACTTGGCCAGGGTATTACTCAAGCCTTTCGGTCAAAATCCTAAATTTGTGATGTTAGGTTTGATGTTGATCACCGGTATTTTCTCAATGTTTATGTCCAATACCGCAACCACCGCCATGATGCTCTCGATTTTAACGCCGGTTATCGCCGTTTTTGGCCCGAAGGATCCGGGCAGAATTGCTTTCGCCTTATCGATTCCGGTTGCCGCTAATATAGGTGGTATTGGTACACCCATTGGAACGCCGCCGAACGCAATCGCCTTAAAATATTTGGTGGGCGATAACTTAATCACGTTTGGTGAATGGATGGCTTTTGGTGTGCCTTTTGTGATCGTATTAATGGCGCTGGCTTGGGTGCTGATTGGATTTATGTATCGAGCAGAACAAAAAACCATTGAATTAAGTATTAAAGGTAAATTTCTTAAAACGCCGAAAGCGATGGTGGTTTATCTCACCTTCACACTGACCATTTTATTATGGTTAATGGGATCGACGCATGGCATGGACTCTTATACCGTGGCGTTAATTCCGGTTGCGGTGTTCTCGGTGACAGGGATCATCAATAAAGAAGATTTGAAAAAAATCTCCTGGGATGTGTTGTGGTTAGTCTCTGGTGGTATAGCGCTGGGTTTAGCGCTTGATAAAACAGGATTAGCGGAATTAGTGGTTAATAGCATTCCTTTTGATCATTACTCGCCTTATGTCGTGTTATTTGGTGCGGCGTTCTTATGTTTATTGATGGCGAATTTTATGTCGCACACCGCGACAGCAAACTTATTGATGCCAATTATGGCGGCATTGGGTACCTCTATGGTATCGCTTACCCCATTGGGCGGTGAGTTAACTTTAATTCTCGTCGTTACTTTTGCAGCTTCGCTAGGGATGTCACTGCCGATCAGTACTCCGCCTAATGCTCTCGCTCATGCGACCGGTCATGTACAAAGTCATCAAATGGCACGAGTTGGCGTTATCCTTGGTATTGTTGGTGTGTTGATGAGTTTTGTGATGATTTGGTTTTTACACTTTATTGGACACATTGGTTAATTAATGATGCTGGAAAACATGGATCCACAGATGCAGGTATTAGTTGAGCGTTATTTTACTCATGCTCAGCGCTGCATCTGTTTACCCAGTGGCTCGATAATTCTTAAGCAAAATGGCTATAACGATCGCCTCTATTACGTAAAATCAGGTGAGCTACTCGGTCAATTTAGAGAAAAAGAGGGGAAGGCGATTCCGATTTTTTCGGCCTCAGCGGGTGCCTTTATCGGTGTACACAGTTTTTTTTCTGGTCATTGGATAGCGTCTTCCACAGTGATTGCGCAAACTGATGTTGAGCTCGGTTGGATTGACCGACATACGCCAGTGATTGAGCCACAACAGTTCGGTCCGCTGAGTACCCAGTTTATGCCCGTGATTGTGGCTGAGCTTTCGCGTCGTCAACGACGCGCAATGCAAGAAGCGGTTGCCAAAGAAAAGGCGCTTGAGCGGTTACATATGGCGGAACAAATGACGACCTTAGGTCAGTTAGCCGCTGGTATTTCTCATGAATTGAACAACGCAATTGGCGTGGTAAGCAGTAAAACAGAACGGTTAGAAAGCTTATTTATCGAGTTGTTGCATGAAGTGCATCCCGAAGCCAGTCAGTTTTTTGATTTTGGTTTGCTGTATGGGCAAAAAGTGTCGTCGAGTGAAGCGCGCGAACGTGGCGCACACTTTGCGCAGCGCTATCAATTGCCGAAAAATCTCGCTCGTGAATTAGCTCGGGCAGTACCGGAGGAGACACTGTCCGCTCATTGGCTGGCCAATCCACATTTAGCGATTCGCTATTGGCAAATGGGGCGTGATTTACACGATTTACGTGTTGCCTCGAAACATGTGGTTGGGATCGTTAAATCGGTTAAACAATTAGGGCGTAGCGAGATCCATTTTGATGAGCAGTTGGATCTGAATGACACACTAAATCGGGCATTAGCATTATTGCAAAGTGATTTACGTCGAGTCTCGGTGCGGATGCGTCCCGGCGGATTACCAATCTTAAAGGGGTCGCAGACCGAATGGGTACAAGTATGGGTGAATATCATTAAAAATGCTTGTGATGCGATGCTCCAAACCGAGCATCCGGAAATAGATATCCATACTCGTTATGATAAACAACGCATTTTGATCACCATTGCCAATAATGGGCCAGAAATTGATGAAGCCACACGGCGGAGAATATTTCAGCCCAGTTTTACCACTAAAAAAGAGGGGTTGTCGTTTGGTCTTGGGTTAGGGTTGGCGATTGTGAAGCGTATCGTGACCAGTTATGGCGGAACTACGGTTGTCAAAAGCAATCATGAGAAAACGATTTTCAGGATAAAACTACCAGTCGAGGATGGATATGGAGAAGCTTAATATTATTTGTGTCGATGACCAAAGGGAAGTGCTCAGTGCGGTGTTGCAAGACTTGCAACCGTTAGCGAGTTGGTTGCAGATAGAAGATTGTGAATCAGCAGATGAAGTACTGCAACTGATGGACGAATTAGACGCTGAAGGTGAGTTTATTGCTCTGATTATTTCCGATCATGTGATGCCAGGAAAAACGGGGATTGAACTACTCAGCGAGATCACACAAGATCCTCGTTTTATCGGCACGAAAAAGGTCTTACTCACTGGACAAGCGACCCACTCTGATACGATTAATGCGATAAACACCGCAGGCATCAACCGTTATTTTGATAAACCATGGAGTGCAGAAGCGTTGATCGCCTGTGTTAGACAACTAGTGACAGAATTTATTTTTGACAAAGGGTTGGATTACACGCAGTGGCATCAAGAGTTGGATCAAAACGTGGTGCTAACTCGCGTACGCTAAATTTAACCTCAACTCAGCGTGATGATTAGCTCACGCTGAGTTTGCTATTTTTGCTATTTTTGCTATTTCAGCTCGTCGGTTTGAGTCGATTTAGTGTGATCTTTACACGGTGTCTTACAATTACAGACTTTATCAATCTCAACCTTTGCTAGACCGCCACAACTACCTTGAATCGGTTTTCGCCGAGCCATCACGCCAATGCTCATTAAGAGCACCATCAATAGAAAAACACCAAAAGCGATCAAGTACACCATGTTTATGACTCCTTTTGTTCTTCGTATGGGTTAGCGGTGAATCGTAAAAATACGCTGTAACTTTTTTAACGTTGTTGGGTTGAGTTTAGTCCTTGCCTGCGAAGAATGACAACCTTGCTTTGTTTGGCAGGATTTCTGATTTTTATGAATCGAAGGACGAGCGTAAGCCAGATCGGTGATTTCCTGAAGTTCAGTAAGAGTTAGCTGAGCCAATGAGCGGCGAGCTGGATAGGCGAAGACTTTGATACCTAGCTTAAATAGCGTCGATAGCATCGCCTGACCAATATTTTTTACGATTACAGCATCGACTTTATGTTGCCGTAACAGCTCAAGCAGCGCCGCTTTTTGAGCGCAGCGTTGAGCTGGGTCATGAGGTTCAGTGATGACAACACTTTGCTGCTCGGTCACAGAGTTAATCAATAAAAATTCGGATGCTTTGGAAAAATGGGGACTGAGTTTTTGACCTTGGCTGGGAATGGCATAGATCATATCAATATTCCTATTGTGGTGAGAGAAGAGTGAGAAGTGAATATTGTGCGCTAGTAATTAGCATATGCCAATTATTTTTTGTATTTTCCCTGTTTGCTGCTCTAAGAAATCGTGGGTTCATCTTTAAGTATGACGCATTGATTGTCGACAATGTTTCATTGGGATAAATCGACAATATAACGCCACAATCACTAATGTTTAACTTTCCCTGAAAATAAGCGGTTTTTATTCGATTTTTTGATTGTTATTGCGATGTTTTTTGTGCGACCTTAGTCTAAATTGTCGCCGATTTACTTGATTGTCGACAATTGCTTGTTTATGGTAAGCGGTATCAGCAAGTTGAGGTTGTTCGTATTAACCACCCATAAGCTTGATGATCTCAGCGTAATGACTGATGCAAGGTAGAAGAGCCAAGTGAATAAACACGTAGATAACGAAAAAGAACATACTAAATCGGAAAGTTTAACTGAGTTTTTGATAGAGGCGATTGTCTCTGGCGACATTGCTCCTGGAAGTAAAATCTCTGAGCCTGAGTTAGCTAAACATTTTCAGGTTAGTCGAGGGCCTTTACGTGAAGCGCTGATGCGGATTGAAGGCTTAGGTTTAATCGAGCGTATTCCTCATGTTGGGGCCAGAGTGATTAAGCTTTGTCAAGAAAAGCTGGTGGATCTGTACGGCGTAAGAGAAGCGTTGGAAGGAATGGCGGCTCGTTTAGCGGCGCGTCATATTACCGAAGACGAATTGTCTAGCTTAGAGCAACTACTTATCACGCATTCTCGTCATATCGAACAAGTCGATGGGGCGGGCTATTTTCATCAATACGGTGATTTTGACTTTCACTATCGAATCATTCAAGCCAGTCGTAACCCACAATTGATTCGTTTGCTGTGCGATGAGCTTTACCATTTGCTGCGTATGTATCGATATCAATCGCCTCGTTCTCATTCTCGACCGATTGCCGCCCTTGAAGAGCATAAATTTATTCTGCAGGCGATACGTCACCGTGATGAAGAGTTGGCGGAGATGTTGATGCGTAGACATATTACTTACAGCCGGCGTTTAATTGAACAGCAAATCCAGCTCGACAGCCATACTAAGGAGTGTTTATGAGCATCAGTCCGGGAGCTAAATTTAAGCTTGCCCTTCACCTGCAGCAACCTTTACCCATTGTCGGTACGATTAATGCGTATTGCGCGATGATGGCTAAACAGATCGGCCATCAGGCTATTTATCTATCCGGTGCAGGCGTCGCGAATGCATCCTATGGATTGCCGGATCTTGGCATCACAGCATTAAATGACGTACTGATCGATGTCGAGCGGATCACGAATGCCTGTGATTTACCCTTGTTAGTGGATATTGATACCGGATTTGGCGGCGCGTTTTCGATTGCTCGAACGATAAAGCTAATGGAAAAAGCAGGGGCGGCGGCGGTTCATTTGGAAGATCAAGTGGCTCAAAAACGTTGTGGTCATCGTCCAAATAAAGCCATTGTTAGCCAACAAGAGATGGTTGACCGACTCAAAGCTGCGGTCGATGCTCGTCATGATAGTGATTTTGTGATCATGGCGCGTACCGATGCACTGGCCAACGAAGGGATGGACAAAGCCATTGAAAGAGCGATTGCTTATGTTGAGGCTGGGGCCGATATGTTGTTTCCCGAAGCGATGACAGAATTGGATCAATATCAACAGCTCGCTTTGGCATTACAATCAGCAACCGGAAAAAACGTACCGATTCTTGCCAATATGACCGAGTTCGGCCAAACCCCACTGTATAGCAAAGCGCAATTGGCGGAAGTTAACGTTGCCATGGCCTTGTACCCTCTCAGTGCGTTTCGTGCCATGAACCACGCTGCAGAAACCGTTTACCGCCACCTATTGGACAACGAGCATCAGCAGGCGTTATTAGATGCGATGCAAACCCGTCAGGATCTCTACCACTATCTGGATTATCACGCCTATGAGCAAACGCTGGATACGCTATTTTCGAAAGGCAAATCTTAAACTTTTCTACGCTGGAATGATAAGTACAGCGCGGTGGTTTATCGCGACAAGAGGATTGCCGCTTTAACATCCAATACTGAATCAACAAAACTTAATGCGAAAAGGAGTTCATCATTATGTCTTGTCCTTCATCCGCAGGCGCGGGATTACGTGGTCAAAGTGCTGGCAGTACGGCACTGTGTACGGTGGGTAAAACCGGTACTGGTTTGACCTACCGCGGTTATGACATTACCGATTTAGCCAACCATGCTCAATTTGAAGAAGTGGCGCACTTATTATTGATTGGGCACTTACCGACTCAGCGAGAGTTAGACAGCTTTAAAGCGCGATTAATGGATTTACGAAGCTTACCTCCCGCGCTTACCGAGATCTTAGAGCGGATCCCCGCGACGGCTCATCCGATGGATGTCTTACGCACTGGCTGTTCGATGCTGGGTAATATCGAACCAGAGCAAGAGTTTGCTCAGCAGTTAGCCAGCGCCGAGCGAATGTTAGCTCTGTTTCCTGCCATCATTGCTTATTGGTATCGTTTCAGTCATCACGGAGTCAGGGTTGATACCCAGCAATACGATGAAGATTCTATCGGTGGTTATTTTTTGGCAATGCTCAGCGATCAAGCGCCGAGTGCGCTGTTTAAACAAGTTATGCATTGTTCATTAATTTTATACGCTGAGCATGAGTTTAATGCGTCAACCTTTACCGCTCGCGTGTGCGCCTCGACCTTGTCTGATCTGCATTCTTGTATTACTGCCGCGATTGGTTCATTACGAGGGCCACTACACGGTGGAGCCAATGAAGCAGCAATGGCGATGATAGAGCCGTGGACGACGGCCGAGGAAGCCGAGCAACATCTGCTGCGGATGTTGGCAGAAAAGCAGACCATCATGGGCTTTGGGCATGCGATTTACCGTGAATGCGATCCACGTAACGCCTTGATCAAACAATGGTCTAAGCGCTTATCCGAGCAGGTGGGCGATAGCCATCTTTATGCGGTTTCTGAACAAGTTGAAGCCGTAATGCAGCGCGAAAAAAACTTATTTTGTAATGCCGATTTTTTCCACGCTTCGGCCTATCACTTTATGGGTATTCCGACCAAACTCTTTACCCCGATTTTTGTGCTGAGCCGTTTAACGGGTTGGGCTGCACATGTGTTTGAACAGCGGGCTAATAATCGAATTATTCGCCCAAGCGCGGACTATATTGGGCCCGATCCTCAAGATTGGGTTCCGATAGATCAGCGTGGCTAATCGTGACGTTGTCACTCACTGTGGTGGATTATTGAGGATCAAAGAAAGAGAATGAAGAGTCGTTTTAGACAAACCTTACCCGGAACCGAGATAAATTACTTTGACGCTCGCGCAGCGATTAATGCCATCAAGCCTGATGCGTATCAGAGGCTGCCTTATACCTCGCGGATACTGGCCGAAAATCTGGTGCGCTGTTGTCCTGGTGAGCAACTTACGTCAGCATTAACACAGTTGATTGAGCGTAAGCAAGATCGGGATTTTCCTTGGTATCCTGCGCGTGTAGTGTGCCATGATATTTTAGGTCAAACCGCTTTGGTTGATTTAGCCGGACTGCGTGATGCGATTGCGGAGCAAGGCGGCGATCCGGCGCAAGTCAACCCCATCGTCGAAACGCAATTGATTGTTGACCATTCGTTAGCGGTCGAGCACGCTGGTTTTGACGCCGATGCTTTAGTAAAAAATCGTGCGATTGAAGACCGACGCAATGAAGATCGTTTTCATTTCATTGAATGGTGCAAACACGCGTTTAAAAATGTCAGCGTGATCCCCGCTGGTAATGGCATTATGCATCAAATCAATTTAGAAAAAATGTCGCCAGTCATCCAACTGAAGCAAGGCGTTGCCTTCCCTGATACTTGTGTGGGGACCGATAGCCATACCCCTCATATTAATGCTCTTGGGGTTATTGCCATTGGTGTTGGCGGCTTAGAAGCGGAAACCGTCATGCTAGGCCGACCATCGATGATGCGTTTACCGGATATTGTCGGGGTAAAGCTTATCGGCCAGCGCCAAGCTGGAATTACCGCGACCGATATTGTATTAGCATTAACCGAGTTTTTGCGTACGCAGCGAGTAGTCTCAGCCTATTTAGAATTTTTTGGTGAAGGAGCCCATCAACTGACGATTGGCGATCGCGCCACCATCGCCAACATGACGCCAGAATATGGTGCTAGCGCGGGTTTGTTCTATATCGATCAGCAAACGCTACGTTATCTTCAGCTCACGGGCCGCGAACCAGATCAAATCGCGTTAGTTGAGCAATACGCTAAACAGACTGGCTTATGGGCTGATGCGTTACTCGAGGTGCAGTATGAAAGAGTCTTAACCTTTGATCTCTCTCAAGTCGAACGCACCATGGCTGGGCCTTCTCAACCCCATCGCTGTTTACCTACCTCACAATTGGTTGAGCGCGGTATCGCCGATACGCTAAGACAAGAGAGTACTCAATTCGGCTTACCTGATGGGGCGGTGATCATCGCAGCGATCACCTCATGCACCAATACCAGTAATCCGCGCAATTTGGTCGCGGCGGGATTACTTGCTAAAAAAGCCAATCAGCGTGGCTTGATACGTCAGCCTTGGGTGAAAAGCTCCTTTGCGCCCGGCTCTAAAGTCGCCAAACTGTACTTAGAAGAAGCCAACTTATTAACCGAACTTGAAACGCTAGGATTTGGGATTGTTGGCTACGCTTGTACAACCTGTAATGGAATGAGCGGTGCGTTGGATCCGGCCATTGAGCGAGAAATTCTTGCCCGTGATCTCTATACCACTGCAGTCTTATCTGGTAATCGTAACTTTGATGGGCGGATTCATCCTCATGCCAAACACGCTTTTTTAGCGTCACCACCGCTGGTCGTCGCCTACGCGATTGCTGGCAGCATTCGCTTTGATATTGAGCGAGATGCGCTTGGTGTGGACAGTCAGGGCACCCCGATTTACTTAGCGGATATCTGGCCGAGTGATGAAGAGATTGATGCCGTGGTCGAGAGTTGCGTTAAGCCGCAGCAATATCAGCACGTGTATATTCAAATGTTTCAGCTACAGGATTCGACTCAGCAAGCATCACCGCTTTATGATTGGCGTCCTCACAGTACTTATATCCGACGCCCTCCTTATTGGCAAGGTGCGCTAGCTGGCAAGCCGAGTTTAACTGCCATGCGTCCGTTAGCGATTTTAGGTGACAATGTCACGACCGATCACCTTTCTCCCTCGAATGCGATTTTAGCGAGCAGTGCCGCCGGAGAGTATTTAGCCAGCATGGGCGTTCCCGAAGCGGACTTTAACTCTTATGCGACTCATCGTGGCGATCATTTAACAGCGCAACGCGCCACGCTTGCTAACCCCAAACTATTGAATGAAATGGTCAAAGAGAACGGCGAAGTGATACAAGGCTCGCTAGCGCGGATTGAGCCAGAAGGGCGAGTCACTCGACTATGGGAAGCAATAGAAACCTATCTAGAACGTAAACAACCGTTAATCATTATTGCTGGTGCCGATTATGGCCAAGGCTCATCTCGTGATTGGGCGGCGAAAGGGGTACGTTTAGCTGGCGTTGAGGCGATTGTTGCCGAAGGCTTTGAGCGCATTCATCGCACCAATTTAGTTGGTATGGGGGTATTGCCGCTGCAATTTATGACAGGGATGAACCGTTTAACCCTTGATTTAGACGGCAGCGAGTTATTTGATGTCCGCGGAGTGATCCAGCCAAATGCGATACTCACGTTGACCATCACTCGCCGAGATCAGTCTTCTTTCTCTGTTTCAGTGATTTGCCGCCTTGAAACCGAAGATGAACTCGACGTTTATCAAGCGGGTGGGGTATTACCTCGTTTTGCCGAACAGTTTTTAACTAAAGAGAAGCCGTTATGAGTAATGTTCATTCTATAGTTTCTAGTACCTCAGACAGTACCGTTGGTTCAGTGCGGCAAATAAAAATTCCCGCCACCTATTTAAGAGGTGGCACCAGTAACGGCGTGTTTTTTAAGCTCTCCGATCTCCCTATTGATGCCCAATTATCTGGCGAGTATCGCGATAGACTGTTATTGAGAGTGATTGGTAGTCCTGATGCCTATGGCAAGCAGATCGATGGTATGGGAGGGGGAAGTTCCAGTACCAGTAAAGTGGCATTGATTTCAAAAAGTCAGCAAGCGGATCACGATGTTGATTATTTATTTGGTCAAGTTGCCATCGATCAACCACAGATTGATTGGAGTGGTAATTGCGGTAACCTTTCCGCTGCGGTCGGTCCTTTTGCGATAGAGGCGGGATTGATTGACCCTGCTCGTATCCCTGAACAGGGCGTGGTGGCGGTAAAAGTATGGCAAACCAACATTCAAAAAACGCTGATCATTCACGTACCAATCGTCAACGGTCAAGTTCAAGAAATCGGTGATTTTCAGCTCGATGGTGTTGCTTTTCCTGCGGCTGAAATTCAGGTCGAGTTTGTTGATCCAGCTGAGGGGCAGGAGGCGATATTTCCGACAGGAAATCTACGTGACTGCTTATCTATCCCCGGTCTTGGTGATATTGAAGTGACGTTGATTAATGCAGGGATTCCGACCATTTTTCTTGATGCTCACCGACTGGGTTATCAAGGCGATGAAGGGCAAGAGGTGGTCAACGCCGATCTTGAAATGCTCGCTAAGTTAGAAATAATCCGTGCTTATGGCGCGTTAAAAATGGGTTTGATTGAGCATTTAGAACAAGCTAAAGCGCGTCAACATACGCCTAAAATTGCTTTTGTAGCGCCATCGAAAGCCTATCTCACCTCTAGTGGAAAACAGATTAAGAGTGCTGAAGTTGAGCTCCTGGTGCGCGCTCTATCAATGGGGAAATTACACCATGCGATGATGGGAACCGCTGCCGTTGCGATTGCCGCGGCGGCTTGCGTTCCTGGCACGCTCGTCAACCAAGCCGCGGGAGGTGGTCAACGAAGTCAAGTTACTTTGGGGCATCCTTCTGGCCTATTAACGGTCGGCGCTACGATTGAGTCGACCGTTATTGAAGAAGACACACAACCTATTTGGCGGATCACTAAAGCGGTGATGAGTCGCAGTGCTCGGATATTAATGGAAGGCTCGGTGAGAGTTCCAGCGCCATAATCATTTTTTGGAGATAGCGTTCAGCTATCTCCATGGCCATACTAAGTGCAACAATTGATTTGATTGTCAAAAGGAGCCGTTGAGCGAAGATAAGTCGCATGACTCATTGAGCATTGACTGCAACTGAATGTCCTTTGGCGCTGAAATTTTATATTTTCTATATATCTCTCGTCTTGTTTTATACATTTTCTTTAAATCCATCTGATTAGTATGGGGGATCTCTATTCAGATAGGATGCGCTGAAAGCGCAATAGGAAAATGAAACCATCACAAAAAAGTACGTCTTCGCTTGCTCTATTGGCTGTCGGTATTGTTTATGGTGATATTGGAACTAGCCCTTTATACGCATTGAAAGAAGTGTTTTTTAGCCATCATCCCCTTATTATTAATCCAACCAATGTATTGGGAATACTCTCGTTAGTCTTTTGGGCATTTATTATCATCGTGTCGGTAAAGTATTTATTGTTCATCACCCAAGCGGATCAAAATGGTGAAGGCGGTATCTTAACCTTAGCGAGTATTGCCAAGACTCATTGTCCTCATTCATTCAAACCCGTGGTTCTGCTATTGGGTTTATTAGCCGCAGGGTTCTTTTTTGGTGAAGCGGTGATTACACCAGCGATGTCGGTGCTCTCTGCGGTTGAAGGGATAGCCGTGGCTAAAGCCAGCTTAGCGCCTTATGTCTTGCCAATTGCCTTAGCGATCATCTGCGCGTTATTTGCTATTCAAGTATTGGGAACAGAGTTGATTGGCCGTTTTTTTGCGCCAATTATGTTGCTCTGGTTTATCACACTGGGCGTTTTAGGTTTCATCGCTATCATCAAGCAACCACAGGTTTTGGCTGCAGTAAATCCATATTACGCTTGGCATTTTATTGCTACTCACGGCGCTTATAGCTTAATTATACTCGGTGTTGTCGTACTGTCGGTGACTGGCGTTGAAGCGTTATACGCCGATATGGGCCATATTGGGATTACACCGATTCGATGGGCTTGGTTTACTATTGTTTTACCCAGTTTGCTATTTAACTACTTTGGGCAAGGTGCGTATTTACTTCAAACACAAGGCATAGAAAGGCAAACTTTCTATGGATTAGTCCCCCATTCGTTACTGTGGCCGTTGATTATTTTGGCAACGTTAGCGGCGATCATCGCTTCTCAAGCGGTGATCTCTGGTATTTTCTCATTGACTCGTCAAGCGATGAACTATGGTTATCTGCCACCATTAAAAATCACTCATACTTCAGCGCACTCTCAAGGACAAATTTATGTGCCAGCAGCGAATCTATTACTATTCGCTTCAGTGATGATGGTGATGGCGAGTTTTAAATCCTCGGCAAATTTAGCCGCCGCTTATGGGATTGCGGTAACTGCGATTATGACCATCTCTTCATTATTAATCTTGGTGGTGATGCGTTATGGCTGGCATTGGCGGTTACGTTACGTCATTGTCATGGGCGCTATTTTCATCTCTTTGGACGTATTATTACTGATCTCGACATCGACTAAATTTAGTCATGGTGGCTGGCTACCAATCGTGCTTGGTGGTGGTGTATTCCTTATTATGTATATCTGGCAGCAACAGAAACAGCGTTTATTGGAACAATCCGGGAGTGATTTATCGTTACCGGCAATGATCACATCACTCGAAGGGGAAACCTTTCAACGTACCCAACGTACCGCTGTGTATTTTTCTCGTTCGAGCGTTCATGTGCCTCGGTCACTGATCCATAACTTAAAATACAATAAGGTGTTGCATGAGCGTAATGTCTTGATGACTTTTCAAAGTGAATCGCAGCCTTATGTTCATCCCTGTCGTCGAGCGGAGATAACCCAACTGTCAGAGACGTTTTGGCAGGTGATCATTCATACGGGATATCAAGAAACCTTAGAAATAGACCAAGTGATGCACTCTTGTGCTTTAAAAGGGCTATTTCTCCATCCTAATGAAACGATTTTTTTCCTTTCTGCTGAGCATATCCAAGCACAAAAAATCGGCTTATGGCATGACTTTAAGGCCAAGCTATTTATTTTGCTGAGCAAGCATGCATTACTAACGTCTGAGCGGTTGAATATTCCCTCGGATCGATTAATTGAGATGGGCGTTTATCGGGAAATTTAACCTCTGTCATTAAGGTTACGAAAAAAGTAAAAGGCCAAGTAACTGTGTTTACATGGCCTTTTTTGATAATAGAGAATGAAAGCTTATTAATTTGATTCGCGATGAATAGGCGATATTTTTTGCTGAGCACGTCGGCGGACAGACCAACCAATGAGTAGGCTTACGATACCAATCAACAACGTCATCAACGGGGCGAGAATCAAAATATGATTGGCAATTTTCGATAAGTTATCAGGCAGTAATGACACGCCATAACCTGAAAAGACCAGAAAAAGAACCCATGCGATGGCACTCAAGGGGGTAACCAATAAAAAACGCGTTGGAGATATCGCATTTCTCAGGCCCATGACCATCGGCAATAAAGAGCGCACAACCGGTAAGAAACGCGCCATAAACATCGCCAGCATGCCGTATTTATGAATTAAACGATCTGTTGTATCCCATTGTTTAGCCGGAACTTTCCCTAACCAAGAAGCCACCATACGCCATTCTTTCAATTGATGACCTTGGTAAAATGCCATTGCTCCTCCTAACCATCCGGCGATGATCAGTACGCCAATCACGGCGTATAAATTCAAAATGCCGACAGCAGCAAGGCTACCACACAAGATAACGATGCTATCACACGGTAAAGGCGCAGCAGGTAGGAAAGCACTCTCAACAAAAATCAATAACCCGATGCAGAGATACAATAACGAAAGATCGATGTGCTGTAATGCAATCAGATCTTGATGCCATAAGGCAGAAAAAATAGACAATAGCGTATTCACAATACCTTTCCTCAATCAAAAAAATAATAACGAACGGTTTGATTGAAAAAAGCTAAGCGTGAGCGAAACGTGAATAGAGGTTGGAAAATCGCAGAGCTTTGCGGATAAAAAACAGCGTGGATTGACTAAAGTAAAACCACAATATGATCGCCGCGACACTCAGTGCAAGAGCAAGATAAAAGGGAGCGTCTTTCTTTAGCGCGATATCGTCATTATCATCAGAGATTAGGCGAATGGGCGTTGCGCGGTTTGGCTCACTGCGTGCGATCACCGCGAGTGAATATTGTTCAGGATGCGCTTGTTCGCTAGCCAAGTGGTGATGAGTCTGAGTGGATACCGCCAGCGGTTTCTCTTGAATAGCATTTAAGTTAAGCCAGTCAGGAAAACTGACCAGAGCGATAAACAATGCAAACAGAGCAGACTGGATCATAAGACGATTGTGGGTAACTTGAAATTACCGAGAGTATGCGGTGTGTCAGCCATATCTGTAAAGCGTTTTTAACCGCCCGAGCAAGAGATAACCCTAATTCATTCATCGAGGTTAGCGTACTCAACTACCTCAACAAACGATCATCTCTTAACCTATCATTTCTGTTGAATTTTTGCTAAGGTGCGCGGTTTGATTTTTCGTCGGGGAAAGTAATGAAGTTACTGTATTGGCTTAATGAAGCTTTATCGCTTTCTCATCCGGCGTTGCAAGCTAGATTACCTTTTACAGGCTCGAACTTAATTGATGATGTATTTGTCCGTTACCAGCTGGTGGATATCGACCAGCCATTACTATTTCTATTTTCACCTTCGGGCAGTGATGTTCGTCAGCAAGAGTTGCATGCTGATTATGTTCCTTGGGGTTATGATTTCGCTCAGCAGCAACAGGTTAATGTGATTGCTTTTCAGCACCTAGGAATGACCAACTGGTTTCGAAGCCCGAGTTTGATTGAGTTCCTTGAGCAACTTGCGCCATTACTGGTCCGGTTTCCCCTGCGCTTAGGTTATGGTTTAAGCCGGGGTGGGTTTGCGATTGGGGCGTTTGCCAATTTACTGCAGCTTAATCATGTGCTGCTGTTTTACCCTGTGAGTACCAAAAATAAACAGCGAGTGCCATGGGATACACGTGTCAGTACTGAAGCTGCCCAAAAATTTGATTGGCAGGGGAAATACCATGATAAAGATCTTGGCGCAGCCCAAGGCTATATTATTTACGACCCTAACGATCCCATTGATGCCCTGCATGCTCAACGTTACCCAGAGTTAATTCAAGTGCCGATATCCGGCATGGGGCATGGTATTCGTTCAAATGATACTGACAAGTTAAGTTTTTATAACCATATCGCTGAGCAGTTTATCCATCAACAAAAGATAGCTGTTGATGATTGTTATCAACAAGCTCGGCAGTGGTTTTTCGAGAGGAAAGAGCCCGAATAAGCGGGGAAATACACGGTATTTTTAAACACAATTGCGTAATGCAATTTAGATGGAGGATAAATGAAGTTACTGTATTGGCTGGATGAATGGGCGTCTCTTTCCAAAGACGAACAACAGGCCAAGTTACCGATGTCTGGTGAGGATTTACTTGATGACATTTTTGTGAAATATCAATTTGTTGATTTAAATAAACCCTTGTTATTTACCTTCTCACCAGCAGGAACGAATTTACAGGAACAGGACTTAGATTCGAATTTTTCGCCTTGGGGCTATCGTCTTGCCCAAAAGCAAGAGGTCAACATTATTGCTTTTCAGCATTTAGGGAAAAGTAATTGGTTTCGTAGTCGCAACTTAATTTTCTTTTTAGAGCAATTATCAACCTTATTGAGCCCGTTTAAGTCGCGGTTAGGCTATGGGCTGAGTCGTGGTGGCTTTGCGGTGGGCGCGTTCGCTAATTTACTAAAGCTAAATCAAGTTTTGCTTTTTTATCCGGTGAGCACCAAAAACCAACAGATTGTCCCTTGGGACGACAGATCCAGCACTCAGCTGGCGCAGCAATATGACTGGCAGGGTGATTATCACGATCTCGATTTAGGGGATGCGAAGGGGTACATCATTTACGACCCGACGAATCACATCGACCGACTGCATGCGAAACGCTACCCGCAATTAACTCACTTAAGGGTATTTGGTATGGGGCATGGCACTCATGCTAATTATCTCAATCAATTTGGCTTTTACAAACAGGTGGCGGTAGATTTTATTCGTCACCAACATATTGATATCGCTCAGTTTCGTCATCAAACCAGAGCGTTGCGTTTTAAAGAAGACTATTATCAGTGTCTGAATAAAGCCAATGCGAATTCTAGGCATCGTTTAGGGTTACTCAGTACCGCGCATCATGTATTGATGGCTGAGAAAAATGCGCATATTAAACAGCATCAAACCAATATTGATATCCAGCCTTTGGTGGATATTGCTATTAAGCATCAGCATGAAAACCCGCAGGATGCGGTGCAGTTATTAGAATTTGCTCAACAGATTGTCCCCGGCGATCCGATGGTTGAATATAAATTGCAGCAACTGCTTTGTTAAATACCTAGTTAGTTGATAGCAATTAGTTGACAGAAAAAAGCGCCAACGGCGCTTTTTATGATCTGGATGTCACGAAAGTTAACGGCAAGCTTAAACCGCCATCAAGCCATTCGTTTTTGAGCGTCAATATTTGCTGCGATTTGATCGCCCATATTGATTAACTTATCTAAAATTCGCTCACCATCGGCGCGAAGTCCGTTGTGTTCATACTCATTGGTGATCCACGCTGTTGAGTTGGCAATTTGCTTAAGGGTCGCGCGGCTAATATCCATATCAACAAACATATCATCAGCGTAAACCGCGCAACTGACCGGCACCTTATTTTGCGCCAGCACCTGCGGATGATACAGTGCAGGCCAATCACTTTTGGCGGCTAGCTGCTGTGCTGCCGCTTGCAGTGGTTTTAAGCAGGTGTATTGTTCAAACATCCAAGGGAAAACCATCTCTCCGGTAAATAAGAAAGTCTGATCAGGCTGATACTCAAAGACTTGATACTCTTGGCGAATACGTTGTGCGGACCAATTCGAAGCGCTGTGCTGACAGTAAATCGATTCATGCAAAATGGCGTAGATAGGGTTGGTTTGAAATGCTTGTTGCATGAGCATCTGATGAAGAAACTCATAGCTCAAGGTCTCTTGCCCATCGACCGTGATCAAGGCGTTTTCCAGTAGATAATAAGTAGGCAGAAAACTGTCACTCATACCAAAGTTGATGCCGATCTGCTGAAACTGCTCAACGGTAAACACTTGACCATTAGGCAAGCTGACACGGTTTTTTATTAGATGGTTGGCTATACGCTGGCATAAGGTTTGCGCTTGGGGGAACTGGGCAAAAAAGGCGTGGTTTTTTTCTAAAGTACGAGCAAACGTCGCGCGGTAGACTTCATCAGCATGGGCGGTTAACGATGGCACGCCACCGGTAATATATGCGCGAGATAAACTATCAGGAAACAAGGATAAGTAAGTCAGTGAGCAAAAGCCACCGAAGCTTTGGCCTAAAATCGCCCATTGCTTAACCCCGAGCGCTTCACGAATGGCTTCCGCGTCGCGTACGATATTATCAGCGCGGAAATGGCTTAAATATTCTGCTTGCTGATTGGCGTTCATGGTCGATAAGGTTTGGTGGGAGATCACCGAGCTATTACCGGTGCCGCGTTGATCAAGCAGCAAGACTTGATGATCTTGTAGGGCGCGTTTTAACCAGCCGGATAAGCCATTAGGACGCGGCGCCGCAAAGCCAGGGCCACCTTGAAAATACACTAACCAGGGTTTTTGTTGCTCGCCATCAGAGACTAAGCGAATCGCCCGTGCAAAAACCGTAATAGTGCTTGAGTTCGGGTCGTTGTAGTTTAAGGGCAGGGTAAAAGAGTGCGGAGTGTAGTGTACTCCATTGTCAATAAAAGCAGTCAGGTGTTGCTGCATCACTATTCCTTGTTGATTATGGTTATGTTTTTAGTGACGCCGTCACTTATCGTGGGTCACAAAAGTAATCAGTAAGGTTATAGTAGTTTACTGCTCGGTTCAAAGTGTCTGCAGCAGTCAGCCTGATCTTAATCACGCAGAAAATAAAAAAGCCAGTCGCAAAGGGCGGCTGGCTAAAAATGTGAACAAAATCTATTCACTAACAACGTCAGTTGGCTAGGTGATCCTCGGCTTAAAAGGATCAATCTGTATAAAGCATTTAGCGTGCCAACTTTTTAATGCTGCGAATGTCCATAAAATCAGTGCTTGTTTGGGTTTAATATCACTTGGTTTCATACTTTGCCTTGCAAAGTGCAATTTATTTTGCGTTTTGCGAATTTCGGAGGTGTGAGGGATAACTTGAGTCAGAGTATGGTCATTACTTCACAGAGTGTGGGCGGCGTCCTTGCATGGTTCTTATGATCCGTTTATATCGGGGATTATCCCTGATAGAAAGAGAGTCCTTACCTTATGAATGAATTTGAAAAAATGACTTTAGGTTTAGCGCATGATTCTGATAGCCCTGAATTTAGTATGCTAAGAAACCAAGCATTTGATCTACTTAAAGAGATAAATTCTCGCCAGTTTGCCGCGGCTCAGCCTTATCTCGCGAGACTATTCAAGCAGGTCGGTGACAATACGGTGGTTTGCCCGCCGTTCTTTTGTGAGTACGGGAAAACCATTTCGATTGGTAACGATACTTACATCAATATGGGAGTGACGATGTTGGATAATGCGCCGATCATCATTGGTAACAACGTGTTAATTGGCCCCAATAGCCAATTCTATACACCCACTCATTCGCTCGATTATCAGCAGCGACGTGGTTGGACCTTTCAATGTGCGCCAATTGTGATTGAAGACGATGTTTGGATTGGGGGAAATGCTGTTATTTGCCAAGGCGTGACGATTGGCGCTCGTTCGGTGGTGGCTGCCGGAGCCGTTGTGACCAAAGATGTTGCTCCTGATACCTTGGTTGGTGGTGTGCCAGCTAAATGGATCAAGGCATTAAATCAAGTTGAAGAATAAAAACAGGGAGACGAAAAGTCTCCCGTTTGGATCTGTCTTTTTCCTATCGGAAACGACAGCGGTGTTAGCTACGTTGATTAATTAACCCAAATAACGCGACACTAAATGTGCCTTGAAGTGTACTGGGTTAAGCACTTCACCCGTAGCTTGTTTCACCAATTCGTCAGTCGTCAGCTGGCTGCCTTGACTCCAGATATTGTCACTCAACCAAGTAAAGATCGGGCTGAGATCTTTACGAGCAATCGCTGCTTCTACATCAACACTGTGCTTCATGGTGGCCATAAATTGCGCGGCATACATAGCGCCAAGGGTATAGGAAGGGAAATAGCCAAAGCTGCCGTCTGTCCAGTGAATATCTTGCATACAGCCATTTTGATAGTTGCCAGCGGTGGAAAGGCCAAGATAAGCGCCCATTTTTTCATTCCATAACTCTGGTACATCAGTGTGTTTGATGTGGCCGTTCATTAGATCACGTTCAATCTCATAACGTAAGATAACGTGAGCTGGGTAAGTAAGTTCATCGGCATCAACGCGAATAAAGCCTTTTTCCACACGGGTGTAGAGTTTTTGGAAGTTATCAGCGGCGAACACGGCACTTTCATTCGCTGAGAAATGTTGCTGAGCTAGAGTGGCTAAATGTTCGATAAATGGTGCGCTGCGGCCCAATTGCATTTCAAAAAATAGCGATTGAGATTCATGAATCCCCATTGAGCGCGCCTGACCAACTGGATTACCAGCAAAGGCTTTTGGCAAGCCTTGTTCATAACGCGCATGACCGGTTTCATGGACAATACCCATTAACGATTGAGTAAACTCGGCTTCGTTATAACGAGTGGTGATCCGTACATCACTGGGTACGCCACCGCAGAATGGGTGCGTACTTTGATCCAGTCGACCGTGATTAAAGTCGAACTGCAGTAGCTTCATTACCTCTAAACCAAGGGCTTTTTGCTCGTCTGCCGGATAATGAGCCGTCGGCAAAATGATCGGTTCGTGGCTTTGCTTTTCTAGAACCTGATCAATTAAAGAAGGTAACCAAGTTTTTACTTCATTAAATACCTTATCCAGCGCTTGGCTGTTTGTCCCCGGTTCATAGAGATCAAGCATGGCATCGTAGCGACTAAGACCGGTGATATCAGAGCGAATTTGCGCTTCTTCTTGAGACAGTTTGACCACTTCGGCCCAATTTTTTTCAAAACCAGTCCAGTCGTTATTTTTACGTTGACTGCGCCAAGCATGCTCACACTGAGAGCCTGCTAGGGATTGCGCTTTAACCAAAGATTCTGGCAGCGCATTGGCCAGTTGCCATTGACGATGCATTTCTCGCCAAGTCGCTTTTTGTTGTGCGGTTTCGAGCTGCTCTTGGCTGCGAGCGAACCACTCGGCTAGTTGTGGCTCAGTCAGTAACTGATGAATATGAACGGATAATTGTGCCATCGCTTCGGAGCGAGCTTGAGCTCCGCCCGCGGGCATAACCGCAGCTTGATCCCAACCACAAATCGAGCTGAGATGTTGAAAGTGAGAAATTTTTTTAAAATGTTCAATCAGAGCGGTAAAAGCCATGTTGATTTCCTTATTCGATGATGCGTTGGCTCACGATGGTGAATACGTAGAGCCTTGATTGGCAGTACTAGAAAACAGAGTCGATAGAATAGGGGATTCTGACTGTGCTGGCTAATCGTTGTTGTTTAAGCTCAATTAATGAGCCTGATACGCGCTAAATTTCTATCCCTAGTTGATGATCCGTCACTGTCTTCTATATGGAGTCTTGATTTGCACCCGTTATACTCTTCCTACTTGAAGCTGCTGCGGTGTTGGCTACGTTCGTTCACCCCAATCACATCGTTTGCCTATGCTCATGGGGATTCACTCACTTGCCGCCTACCTACAATTTCAAGTCGTTTGCGTATACCTATTATTTTCTTTATCCACTTTTGCATAGGCTGCATGGAAGATCTTAAGGTTAATGCGAAAAAATTAACTGAGAAGTGGCTCACTAATAGTACAAATAGGTTGCGAAGATGTTCAAATTTGTTGTGTTTTTATTTTTGGGGTGAATGTAAAGGTATTACTATCTTTTCGTGCATAACAATAATGAACGCTACAGTGGAGGTAGACATGAATGCAATATTCCTGATGCTAATGGGCTTAGGTGCCATGGCGCTGGGTTACATTTTTTATTCGAAATTTATTTGTGAAAAAATCTTTAAAGTCGACCCGCATTTTCGAACCCCCGCTCATGAAATGAATGATGGTATCGATTATGTACCAACCAATAAGTATGTCTTGTGGGGGCATCATTTTACGTCGGTTGCTGGGGCAGCACCGATTATTGGTCCTGCGATTGCCGTGATTTGGGGCTGGGTTCCAGCCTTTATCTGGGTCGTTTTTGGCACGATTTTCTTTGCTGGGGTACACGATGCTGGAGCGATTTGGGCCAGTAACCGTAATAAGGCAAAATCGGTTGGTGCGTTAACTGGCGACATTATCGGTCCTCGTGCACGCAGTCTATTTATGATCGTTATCTTTCTTGTACTACTGATGGTGAATGCGGTATTCGCTGTGGTCATTGCCCGTCAGTTAATCAGCTTTCCCAGTGCTACTATCCCTGTGTGGGGAGCGATTTTGGTGGCGTTGGTGATTGGTCAGTTGATTTATCGTCGTTATATCGGGCTTGCGATGGTCTCGCTATTAGGGGTTATTGCTCTGTACGCGATGATTTATGTTGGCCCTATGATGCCGCTTTCTTTGCCTGATACTTTGATGGGATTGAATCCTACACAGAGCTGGATCATCATTCTGTTTGCCTATGCAGCTATCGCTTCTTTATTACCGGTTTGGATGCTGCTGCAGCCAAGGGATTATATTAACGGCATTCAATTATTCATTGGTTTGTTTTTAGTTTACGGTGCGGTTTTATTCGCCGGTCCTGATGTGGTGGCTCCAGCGTTTAACACTAATTTACCAGAGGGAACGCCATCACTGATCCCATTGCTGTTTGTGACGATTGCTTGTGGTGCGATTTCTGGTTTCCACGGTTTAGTGGCGAGTGGTACTACGTCTAAACAGTTAGATAAAGAACCGGATGTCCGCTTTGTTGGTTACTTTGGTGCAATTGGTGAAGGCTCTTTAGCGTTAGCGGCGATTATTGCGGCAACGGCAGGTTTTGCGACCTTAGCTGATTGGCAGGCGGTTTATCATGGCTTTGGTCAAGGCGGCGTTGGTGCGTTTATTAATGGTGGTGCCAACATACTTCAGCAAGGTTTGGGGTTAGATACTACGCTGTCACAAACGTTATTAACCGTAATGGTTGTTCTTTTTGCAGGGACAACGATGGATACGGGGCTTCGTTTGCAGCGCTATATTTTCCAAGAGTGGGGGAATATTTATAACATTAGTTGGATGCAAAAAGCACTGCCCGCGACGCTCTTAGCGGTTGGATCTTGTGTTTTGTTAGCGTTTGGTGCTGGTGGCGATGGTTCGGGTGGTCTACTGATTTGGCCGTTATTTGGTACCACTAACCAGTTATTGGCAGGATTAACCTTGCTTGTTATTACGGTGATGTTAGTACGTTTAGGGCGGCCAATGTATTACACCTTAGTACCGCTAGTGTTTTTATTAATTATGACTACCTTAGGTTTATTGATTCAGTTGAAAAGCTTTTACGATAAGCAAGATTGGTTCTTATTTACGCTCGATATTATCGTACTGATTGCTGCCATTTTGATCACTTTAGAGTGCGCTTCCGCCTTGAATAAATTGATTAAAAGTAAGAAGGAGGCGGTGTTGAATGAAACTGAGTAAGATCCGAGCTTGTTTTAAGCTCGCTAATCATTACGCAGAAGAAATTTATAACGCGCCATATCGTTCGGCCATTGCTCGCGCTAAGCGCGAGCAAGACGATTTGTTTATGTTGCTGATCTTCTCCGAGATGATGGGGGTACCTAATCCGGCTAGTTATTACACACTGGAGTTACAACCTCTATTAATGGAGCGTTTTCATGATTGGCATCTGCGCATGGGGATGGCTCATTCACCGCTCGATCAATTTAGATGTTGTTAAACACAAAAGCGGCCAGACATTCACAGAGAGGAGAGAGCGGTGGCGTTATTACTGAATAATCAACGAGTGATTTTAGTTGGCGGAAAAGGTGGGGTAGGCAAAACCACCACTTCAGCAACGTTAGCCTTGTTAGCAGCAGAAAGAGGTCGGAGAGTATTAGTGGTTTCCACCGATCCTGCGCACAGCTTAGCCGATGCCTTTGACCGACCGATCGGCGATAAAATCACCCGAGTTGCCCCGAATCTTGACGGTTTAGAAATTGACCCAGATGAAGAAGTGGTTCGTCATCTTGAGCAAGTCAGCCGCCAGTTAAAACGGTTTACTCGTCCTGAGCTTTATGGTGCCGTTGAGCGGCAAATTCGTTTAACGGGGCAATCTCCCGGCGCACAAGAAGCGGCGTTATTGGAGTGTATTGCACGTACATTAGAGCATGGTCTACAGCACTATGATTTAGTGATTTTTGATACCGCGCCCACCGGCCACACTTTACGTTTACTCGCTCTTCCAGAAGCGATGGCGGCTTGGACACAAGGATTGCTGAAAAGTAACCAACAATCGGACAAGTTTGCCAAGGTGCTTGATCACTTAACGCCAAATAGTGGTAAAGATATTGATAACCCACTGAGCAGTCCAGAAGAGCATGCTACCAGTGGTCTTGATGAACGACACAAAGCAATTGCGGAAATTTTACTTAATCGACAACGGTTATTACAGCGAACGCGAGAAACGTTTTTGGATGGCTCACAAACGGCGATTTTATTTGTATTAACCCCAGAAAAACTGCCAATTTTGGAAACCACGCGAGCGGTACGCTCACTGACCGATGAAAAGTTACCTGTCGCCGGGATTGTGATTAACCGCATTTTACCGATTCATGCGGATGGCGAATTTTTAGCCTTGCGGCGTCAACAGGAAAAACAACATTTACAGGAAATTGATCAGCAGTTTTCCCATCTCAAGCGTTATCCAATCCCTTTACAAGCGACTGATATTCAGGGGGCCGACCAATTAATGGCGCTAGGAACGCAGTTTACCCAAGCTGGTTTCTAAGCCAAAGAAAATTGCTCAAAAGGTAAAAAAATATTACAGACAAGTGATTGACTCTCAGGTATAACGATTTTGTGATCTGAATCGTTATATCATTCAGAGCCGCAACAACCGCTAGGGAAGGCAGTGCAAAGAGGGCTTAGTCTGTTCTTTGTAAACTGTCTCTACGCAATTTGGTGTCAGTGACTTGTGTGAGAGATTATGTATATTCAGAATTTTGAAGCGTTTTTAATTGCGATAACTATTTTAACCTTAACGCCGGGTTTAGATACCGCGTTAGTGATCCGTAATACGTCCCGAGCGGGCATGGCTGACGGCTGTATCACCAGTTTGGGTATTTGTATTGGTCTATTTGTCCATGCCACGTTTTCAGCGATCGGTATTTCGGCGATTTTAACTCAATCGGCTGAGTTGTTTCAGGTGATGAAGATGATCGGTGCGGCTTATTTGATTTGGCTGGGCTTGTCTAGTTTACGTACTTTAATGAAGTCACCGAGCGGGATCGATATTGTTACCCTGCAACATACACAACTAAATCCCCGCCGTTCGCTACGAGAAGGTTTCTTATCTAACGTACTTAACCCGAAAACCGCGGTATTTTACTTGGCTTTTTTGCCGCAGTTTATCAATCCTGAATATTCTCCTTTGCTACAGTCGTTATTAATGGCTGCGATTCATTTTGTGATTGCAATGCTTTGGCAGTGTGGGTTGGCTGGAACGTTGAGTTCGGCAAAAAATTTGCTGAAAAATAGTGCATTTATGCGTTGGATGGAAGGGACGACCGGGGTGGTGTTGGTCGGATTAGGTTTTAAATTAATGACTGATGACATTGAATAGCTATCAATTTTCGAATAGAAAAGGGCTTGAGAAATATCTCAAGCCCTTTATTTTTTATTTTTAAAGTCAATAGTAGCAGTAAAAAGAGTAAACTAGGCTTTGGCTTTAATGGTTTTTAAGGCTGGTAACTGCGCTTCAAAATAAAGCTTAGTCTCTTTGATGACGACATGACGTAAAGCGATTAAGCCGATCAGGTTAGGAATCGCCATTAATCCGTTAACGATATCGGCAATAATCCAAATCAGATCGAGATGAAGAAAAGCACCAGAGGCGACTAAGCCGATAAAAATCACTTTATAAGGCAGAACGGCCTTGGTTCCCCATAGGAACACTACGCAGCGTTCTCCATAATAGTTCCAACCTAAAATCGTGGTAAAAGCGAAAAAAATCAGCCCTACAGAAACCAGTAATGGGCCAAGCGTCTGGGCATTAAGCCCCGTGGCAAAGGCATGGGTTGTCATCGCTGCGCCCGCAAAATCGCTTTGCCATGCACCTGTCAAAATCAAGGCCAATCCGGTCATGGTACAAATGATGATCGTATCAAAGAAGGTGCCCGTCATTGAAATCAGGCCTTGTTTCACACAAGAGTCGGTTTTTGCTGCAGCGGCAGCCATCGGTGCACTGCCTAAACCAGACTCATTGGAAAAGACACCACGGGCAATACCCGATTGAATCGCCAACATGATACTTGCGCCTAAAAATCCGCCGCTGGCTGCGGTTGGTGTAAAGGCGGAAACCAACACCAATTGAATCGCATCGAGTAGTTTATCCCCATTACTGATGATCACACTCAAACAAGCAACGACGTAAAAAAGCGCCATAATAGGCACAACTTTACCTGCGACTTTGGCGATGGATTGAATACCACCGACAGTGACAAAAGCGACTAGGATGGTCAGCACAACAGCGGACATCTCTCGGGGTACACCGAAAGAAATTTGAGTCGCGTCTAAAATGGCATTAACTTGTGGGAAAGTACCGATACCAAAACAGGCAACGCCTAGGGCAAAAACCGCAAATAAAATCGCTAACGTGTTTGACCCAACACCATCGCGCAGATAATACATCGGTCCGCCGACCATTTGTCCTTTATCATCGACTTTACGGTATTTCACCGCGAGTAAGCATTCCGCGTATTTCGTTGCCATACCAAATAAAGCTGCCAGCCACATCCAAAATAATGCACCTGGGCCGCCCAGTTTAATGGCAGTGGCAACCCCAACAATATTTCCAGTGCCAATGGTAGCGGAAAGCGCGGTGCAAAGTGCTGCGAAGCTTGATACATCACCTTGTTTATCGCCGGGTTCTTTACTAAATACCATTTTTATCGCAGAGGGTAGGTAACGAAACTGCAGTAAGCCTAAACGAAAGGTAAAGTAGATCCCGGTTCCTACGAGTAGGATCAGTAGTGGTGGGCCCCAAATAAAGTGGTCAATAGTTTGTAGCAGTGTTTGTAGGTTGGTCATTATTTCCCCTTAATAGTGTCAACATAAGGAGAAGAGGAAAGGGGCTGAATAATATATTCAGTCAAACTCACCGCGATAAAACAACACACAAAGAAAACCGTGCCACGATACCTGTGGTACAAAGTCACTGTCAGCGTTGTTTACGTAAAGTGAGTAAAGCCATAAGGCTTAGAATCATAGAACCTTTCACTCCTCTGTCCTTTTGCCTGAGAGTTTCACTGTGCTGATATGATCAGCACAGCTTGCTCCTTCGGCGACCGATTGAACGGTTCTCTCCAGAGGTTCCTCCAACAACAGTCCTCGCTTTTCTCTTCAAAAAGAATAAAGCACCTGAAAGATTTACTTCTTCGGCGGGTATAGTTAACTAAGTGTTAAGATTTAGTTAATAACCACTCTCCTGCTGCCTTCAACGGAACAATTATCTAGTGTTACAATAATTTGCTTGGCGATATTACCCAAAATAAAGTGTGATGTCATCTGCAAATTTAGTGGTAAATGACTGGAATCAACAAGGGAGCGCAGTGCACGAGTCAGCGTAAAAAATCAGCGCTGTTTGAAAAAACGTCACTTTCAAAGTGAACTCAGTTAAATTATTGACATAACAGCAGGTTAATCCATTTTTCTTTGACCTATTTGGTGCGATAAATGGTATAAAATAGCAAGCAGCAACAGGCTTGAGAGCTACACTTGTCTTACCGAATGTCATTGAAGTAGGCAAAATAAAACCGGAGCATACTATGACCAGATTGATTTTTATTGGGGTATTAATTGTTCTCGCTTTTCTTTTAATCCGTTATGGAACTAATGAGAAACTTCAAAAGTGGGTAGTGATTGTTTTATTATCGGCTTTTGCTCTTTATACCGCTTCGCTTGTGGTCACTGAATTAATTCGCTGATGCTAAATTGGGAGTCAATGTGAATCAAAAAAAGGCAGATGAACACCAAGATGTTGTTGTCATTGAACAACGTGACAAACGCAGTTACCTCTATATTGGGTTAGCGGCAGCATTAGGGTTGGCATTAGGGGGATTAGTCGGTTCGTCAGTGACGGAGACTAAATGGCAAACCGCTTATGCTGGTTTGCAGGTCAATGTTCAAGCGTTACAAGAAAATGCGAAGGCATTAAATGAACAAACGGCTCAGCAGGCAGAGCGACAAGAGCAAGAGTGGCAAGTGAAACTGCAAGAGCATCTTGAGCAGCAAAAAACACAACATCAAGAGCAGTTGGATCAATTAGAACAACAGATTGCAGAATTAGAAAAAGTTAACTTATCGTTGGATCAGCAATTAGCAAAGCAAAACAACGCATTACAAAGTGCTGATGAGAAAAATGCACGATTACATCGTCAAGCGGACATGCAATCGATACTTTTTGAACGTTCACGAGAGTTATTTCAAAAAGAGCTAAAGATTAAGCAAGAAGTTGAACAGCTACAAAAAGAGCAAAAGCAGTTGAATGATGCTTTACCTATCTTGAAAAAAGAGTGTGATGTTTATTTAAAAGGCCAATCTTGGGATGCAAAATCGGATGCTTGTGATAAGCAAGATGCGGCGAGTTCAAGATTAAGCCAAGTAGAACAAATGTTGCGCGTTCATCAACTAGATTTACAAGAAATTAAATCATTATCAGCGGAAATAGGTTTATAGCACCACGCGGTTAAGCATCGAAAAATCCAGCCTCTAGAGCAATAGAGACTGGATTTTTTGTTATTCGCGAAAGTTATTATATTGGAAAGGTTGTTCTAGGTTACTTTCTTTTAAAAAGGCGATTACCGTCTGTAAATCATCGCGTTTTTTACCACTGACTCGAATTTTATCGCCTTGAATAGAGGCTTGTACTTTGAGCTTGGCATCTTTGATCATCTTAACCACTTTTTTGGCCAGTAATGATTCGATCCCTTGCTTAAATACAATATCCTTGTACCAGTTTTTACCTGAATGGACGGAGTCTTTTAGCTCCATAGCTCGCGCATCAACACCGCGCTTGGCTAAATTGCCACGCAGGATATCCAACATTTGATTAAGTTGAAAATCATCTTCAGCGGCTAATTTTACTGTCTCATCTTTGAGCTCGAAACTGGCGTCGACATTACGAAAATCAAAGCGTGTGGCGAGTTCACGATTAGAGTTATCTACGGCATTACGCAGTTCTACGGTATCAACTTCTGAAACAATATCAAAAGAAGGCATAACTTAAATTCCTTATTTTATTGAGTACGTCGAGTGGTTATCGCTTGCGCAAGGCGAGTGAGCATTGTTGCGGTATCATCCCAGCTTAAACAAGGATCCGTGATCGACTGGCCATAGGTTAAATTATTCAAGTCACACATGGATTGATTGCCTTCAATAAGAAAACTTTCAGCCATAATACCCGCGACCTTATGGCTACCGGATTCAATTTGACGACCAATCTCTTCAGCAACTTCAAGCTGTTTGCGATGCTGTTTTTGACAATTGGCATGGCTAAAATCAACCACTAATCGTTCAGGTAAATTAAATTCAGCCAGTTGAGCGCAAGCGCTATTAATTGAATCTACATCAAAGTTTGGGCCACTTTCCCCACCACGTAAAATGACGTGTCCGTAGGGGTTACCGCTGGTGCGATAGACGGTCATGCGCCCATTTTTATCAGGCGAATAAAAGTAGTGTGAGGCATGAGCGGCACGAATGGCATCAATCGCAATTTTGACATTGCCATTCGTGCCATTTTTAAAACCGACAGGGCAAGAAAGTGCCGAGGCCATTTCTCGGTGAATTTGCGACTCTGTAGTACGCGCACCAATCGCTCCCCAACTGATCAGGTCTGCAATGTATTGCCCCGTGATCATGTCGAGAAATTCGGTTGCCGTTGCTAGTCCGAGTTTATTGATATCGAGTAACAATTGACGTGCTTTGTTTAAGCCAGCTTCTAACGCATAGGAGCCATCTAAATTAGGATCAGTGATCAGACCTTTCCAGCCAACCACGGTGCGTGGTTTTTCAAAATAGGTACGCATGACAATGAACAGTTGGTCACGATACTGATCTTGTATCTCACTTAATCGGCGTGCGTACTCAAGTGCGGCATGGGTATCATGGACAGAGCAGGGGCCGACAATGACCAATAAGCGGTCATCTTGACCCGATAGGATTTGTTCAATTTGTTGACGTGAGTGAGCAATGCGTTCGGCAACCTCATGGGTCACTGGATGAGCAAGGCTTAATTCAGCCGGCGTTGGCATTGGGCCAAGGGCTTGGGTTCTTAATTCATCAGTTTTTAATGGCATCATATTGCCTATTCTTTTATTGCGAAGCGCTAAAGATAACGAATTTAACTCAGAGAATAAACCACTTAGCATAAATGCAAGTGATGAAAACTGTAAACTTGATATTTTATTCACTTTAAATGAATTAATATTGATACTTGCCCTTGTGTTTGGTCAATGAACTCGGTATTTTCACCCTATACCAATCAAGAACAGATGGAGCCGTTATGAGTGTTGTATCACCCTCTTCAATAAATAAGCCGTTTGAGCAAGGGAATACCTTACCTCAATGGTCCCAACAAACATTGAGTTCGACGCTATTTGTTGTCATTTCAGAGTTGATCGCAGATAGCATTTTTTATCATCCTAGTTTGGTCACCGATCTGACTCAGCTATCTGAACGAGAGAAAAGCTCGCTGAATGCACTATTAAACGACCAGTCCATCGCTGAGCATTTTGTTGATACGTTAGTGGAGCGCATTGAACAAGCGATTAAACCCCATCACCAAAGCGTTCGTGTCTGTTTAAGTAATGAAGATAGTGCACAGAGTCGTGCTTTGCTTGGCGGAGAAAAAGTCACAGTTGAACCAAATCCGGCGCTTGGAGTGCGAGGTGTAGCTCGATTAACGGACAGTGAATACGCTGATGCATTTGAGTTGGAGTGCAACGTGATCAAAAGGCTGATCAGTAAAGGGCATCCTATTGAAATCGTCGTGCCTTTTGTTCGCTCGCTGAGTGATGCCGCTGGAATTATTGACGGCCTAGCTGAGCAAGGCTTGCCACGCGGTTTACATGGATTACAAGTGTCGTTTGTTTGCCAAGTTCCTTCCGCCGCGCTATTAGCTGAACGTTTATTGGCTTATTTTGATGGGATGCTGTTAGATTGGGACTCCCTTGCCCAGTTTACCTTAGCGATGGATAATACGCTAGAAAGCCTTGTTGAACGTTATCAGCCGACCGACAACGATGCCGTGTTTCAGTTAGCAGAAATGGCGATCAAAGCCGTTCATCAAACCTCTAAGCCGTTAAGTATATTAGTTAGTGAGCAGAGTGTGTCGACTAAAATTCAGCGCTTTTTGTCTGAGATTGCTCAGCCAGACTCGGTTTACTATTACTGAGTCTTATCTTTAAGAAGCCAAGCAAAAATAGCTTGGCTTCTTATTTTCTGTAACATTTCGTTGACATTTTCTTGGCTATCGAGTGAACTGGTCTGATGAGATCACAAGGAAGTTTTAACTATGTTTTCTGCTCTGACTAAAGCTAATTTCTATCTTAATTATTTCGGTATTTTTAAAGTTCCGCTGATTTGGTATTGCCGCCCTAAAATTTTGTTGTTGAATGAGCAAGCGGTTGAAGTACGTATTCCGCTGAAAAAGAGGAATAAAAATCATCTGAATAGTATGTATTTTGGCGTACTTGCCGTGGGGGCGGATGTAGCTGGTGGATTTATGGCCATGCATAAGGCTCAGCAGCGTGGGGAAGTGATTTCTTTAGCGTTTAAAGCCGTTAAAGCGGAATTTTTAAAAAGACCAGAAGGGGATGTCCACTTTCACTGTGTTGATGGTGCTGCGATTGATGCCATGTTGGATGAAACCATTGCGACTGGTCAACGCGTCAATCACGAGGTCAAAATCGTCGCCACTTGCCCATCACAGCATGGTGATGAGCCAATGGCAGAATTTTGGTTAACGCTGTCTGTTAAAGCGGTGAAATCAAAATAATCAGAGTAAAGAGAGTGACTTAATCTAACTCAATGACTTCAATGTCGACAATTTTGCTTCGGTTAATCACGATTTTCCAACGGTAATAACGCGGTGTCTGTTGATGATCGTCTTCTTTAATGATCAAGTTAATTAAGTGACGTTTTTCGACAGATTCTCGGCTGACTTGACCATTGCTAAGCTGATAAATTCGAGTCGAGCTTTTATCAATTAAGCGTGTTAACGGGCGTAAATCGATCATCATCGCTTCACGGGTTTCTTCATAACCGCTCATAAAGCGTGATGTTGACATCTCAACTTCAGATCGGTAATGAAGGATTTGTTCTTCACGTTGAACAATTCGCTTCTTACGAATAGCTTGAATTTTTTCTGGTAACTGGGATAACGATTGGTAATCCAACCATTCATCTTTTTGTCCAACTTGAGTTCCGGTACTGGGATCAAAGTAGCGGCGACGCCATTTAGGTTTGCCTTTACGGATCCAACGCCACATCATGTCGCGCAAATCATCTTTAAAAATTTCGCGTAGCGCGTAAATAAATGACATCGCAATAATAAATGAAGCGGTAATCTCTCCCCAATAGTCACGTGCCACAATCGCGGTTAGCGTAACCACGACCATGACTAACCCCGTTGCGACCCCCTTAACCATCCGTTTGATGTTATTACCCAAAGAAGTCACTTTCTCGTTAAGAATGATCGGGTGTTCAATTAAACGACGTAATAAACGCATTTTATTACTCAGACGGGTCATGTCGGTTCCCGCTTTGGCTGAGTTGTAATGGTTTAAGGCACGATGCGCTTGTTCTTTTTCAACTAAGGTGATGAGGCGTTCTTTAATGGTTTTATAGTCACTGTCACGGGTGAGATGAGCGACAATCGATAAAAATTTTTGTTCGGTATACCAAGAGAGATAGTTATCAATATTGGCATAATAGCGCTTAAGGCTTTCATCGTAAGGGATGGTTCTGCGTAATCGTTTTAGAATATCGAGCGATAGCTCGATCACCGTATCGACCTCATCAGCTGTGACGGTGTCACTAGTCGCGTTGAGCTGATTAACGGCTCTATCTAAGGCGATCACATATTGATAAGCAAACAAACTCAAGCTTACCCGATACTGTGTTGATGACAGGCGACCTCGTTGTGCTAATCGGCTATGGACAAGAGGCAGGAGAATTTTATCACTATAATAGGAGCGCTTTTGATGAATGGAGCTATAAAAAAACTCCGACTCTGAAATGACTTCTGGGCTAAGGCCTAATTCTCCAGGAATAAAAAGATAAACATCCAAATCCAGTTTCTTACTGCCTGACATTTGAGTGGCAATCCTCAACGTGACAGCATCATATTTATCTACCGTGATCAACGAAAGCTCCTGAAAAAATTGCTGAATTTTATCGATACAATTGCGAGAAAGCATAGCAGAGATCACGTATAATCTCTGCAAATTTGCTGTGAGACAATTTTACATGATTAACATTGGCCAAATTAATAGCTTAGAAGTGGTAAAAATCACTGATTTCGGCGTTTTTTTAGATGCGGGAGAGTTCGGTACCACTTTGCTGCCTAAGCGTTACGCACCTCAAGGCGTCGAACTGGGGCAATTTATCGATGTGTTTCTGTTCTTTGATTCAGAGAATCAATTAGCAGCGACAACGGAGACACCGATTGCTCAAGTGGGAGAGTGGGGATTAATGAAAGTCGTTGGTGTGAATAACACCGGAGCTTTTGTTGATTGGGGCATTAAAGATAAAGACTTACTGATCCCCTACAGTGAGCAGCGTGCGCGTTTTAACGAGGGGCAGACAATTTTAGTTTATGTCTATACCGATAAAGCCTCGGGTCGTATTGTGGGTACCACCAAATTTAATAAATGGTTAGATAAAACACCAGCGCATTATACGATAAACCAACCTGTTGATTTGATTATTGCTGAGCGTTCAGAGCTTGGTTTTAAAGCGATCATTAACGGAGCGCATTGGGGGATGATTTTTCCCTCGGATGTGTTCGGAAAACTGTTTATCGGCAAAAAAATCAAAGGTTATATCAAAAGTATTCGTCCTGATGGCAAAATCGATCTGGCTCTTCAAAAAGTCGGTGTCGAAAAAATGGATGAGTTAAGTAGTAAAATCTTAGCCATGTTAGAGAAAAAACAAGGCTTTTTACCGCTGAGTGATAAATCGACCCCAGAAGAGATCTTTGCCACTTTCCGTACCAGTAAGGGCACGTTTAAAAAAACCATTGGTGGTTTATTTAAGCAAGGAAAAATTGTGATTGAAAAAGACGGCATTCGTCTTGTTTAAGCTAGGTTGAGTACTGTCAGCTCAAAAAATGGCCCAAAACAGCGTTAGGTTTTGGGCCTTGGGAAACGCGCCAGAAGGGGAGTTGAGCGCGATTTACGGCTATCCCCTTGGTTTGGCTATTATATGGGGATATTGATAAAGTATAGACTAGTGTCCACTGTTTGATACTTATCATTCCTTAACGCGCAGCAATGCTTTTAAATCCGTCTATTAATATCATCAGTGTGGAATGTTCATTGGTTTTAAAATAGATTTTTATCGCGCACTAAATCTCGTGGTAAGCCATTTTTGATCCGATTACCGACCCATTTCCCTAGACCGATGACATCGCCTTGATAACAAACAATCACCTCACCTTGGCCAGATAGGTTTTCTGGCCTGACATCACGTCCCATAAACCACTCACGAGCTTGAACCTTATCTAATTCGACCGATTGTGGCTCTTGTCCGGTTGCCAGTGTTGTAGCGACTTGATGTTGCCAACGGTAGCCCCGTTTATGTTGCTCAGCAATTTTTATCCCCATCCGAGAAAAACGGAGTTCGCTGAGTAACGGCTCTAAAGCTGAGGGAAAGAGCCAGATGTCATTATCCCGTGACCACACTTGGCTGTCTTCTGGTAAGCGAATGTTCAGTGCATGATATAATTGTTGCTCAATCTCAAGGCGTTGTGCAGGGTCGACTTTAGTGAATGGGAATTTGCCCAAGCGTTTTTTTACAGCGGGCGTTTTCACCGATGCCTGTTTGGTGATTTTGGCGACAAAAAATCCTTCACAGTCATAAACTTGTGGAAATATATGCAAAAAACCCTCTTCAGTAATGGCCTGTTCTGCACTCGGGAAAAGTTGATCAAGACGGGTGAATGTGACCGCGTCACCATAAGTCTGTTTCAAGTGCCAGCAGACGTCTTGGTTCTCTTCACGACTTAACGTGCAGGTTGAATACACCAAAACACCACCAACCTTGAGCGCCTGAAAAGCACTTTCAATCAACGATTTCTGAGTTTGCGCGATACTCATTACCGAAGCTTTGCTCCAGTTTTTCATCGCATCAGGATCTTTACGTACCGTGCCTTCTCCTGAGCAGGGAGCATCAAGTAATACGGCATCAAACTGCTCAGGCAGCCAACCACCAAAAATTTGGCCATCGAAATTGGTCAGAGCGCTATTACGAATACCACAACGTTCAATATTGGCGTGTAAAATTTTGACCCGACTGGCGGAATACTCGTTAGCGACTAATACGCCTTGATTATCCATTAAGGCCGCGATTTGTGTGGTCTTAGAGCCTGGTGCGGCGGCCATGTCTAATACATGTTCAAAAGGCGCTCCAGATTGCATAAATAGGGCAGAGACGGGCATCATGGAACTGGCTTCTTGGATATAGAATAAGCCCGCCATATGTTCTGCAGTATTGCCCAAAGGAACTTGTTCTTCATCTGCGGTAATCCAAAAGCCGCTCTCGCACCAGGGGATAGGTTCTAAGTACCAACCTTTGTCTGTGGCTCGGGTTTGAAAGTCAGCGACGGATATTTTTAAGGTGTTAACACGAATACTTTTTCTGAGTGGTCGTTGGCATGCAGCAATAAAGTCATTCAGATTGAGTGTTGAGGGCAATATTTCAGCGATGGTAGCGAGGAACTCTTCGGGTAGTGCGACAGTGGAATGCAAAACAGTGTCTCGATAAGCGGATTCTGGCCGCGATTATATACACATCGCGGCCAGACTTGAAGTTTATCTCAAGGTCTAGGTATCGCTGTTCGCCAGCGTTTCCATTCTTCTTGTGGTTTGGAGTGAAGATAAAAAGATTGGCCAGCTTGAGCAGGAGGAGCAAGCTGCTTTTGTTCTGGCGTTGCAAAAGTAATCCCACCGCGAACTATACTTTCCAGTGTTCCTGACTTGATATTCGCTCCAGTCAATCCAATTGAGACATCTACGCCCGACGTGTTCCAAAATAGGCTATTACGGCGAACTAAATAAGCATAGTCGGGATTAATATCGATTGTTGAGATAACCCGATCAGCAAGAGCGCCCAGTTGGATATCAATCACTCTGCCAACTTCAATATCACGGTAAAAGACAGGAGTTCCGACATTAATTGAACCACGGTATTCGGTTTGGAGTGTAAACCTGACACCACTCGGTGAGTAAGGCGCAGAAGCGAGGTGAAAAGTATGTTGCTTAGCACCTTGACCGGGATAGACTTCGATATTCGGTGAGACAAGATTCTCTAAATTAGTGATGCCTTGTAAACTGACATTGGCTTTGGCTACCCAAAACACGCTCGTTGCACGAGCAATAAAAGGGGCGTATTCGGGATGAATACGAGCAGAAAAAGTCACTTGTGATTGACTAAAACTCGGTGAAACGGCGATAACTTCACCGACTTGTACGCCTTGATATTTGATTGGAGTGCCTCGGTTGACTCCTTCATTGCTCTTTGCCAATAACGTAATGGCTTCACCAAACTGTTGTGCTTGTTGATAGTTGGCGTAAAGCTTCCAACGCCCATCGAGTTTATTTTCTACACCGGGTAAGGTATCAAAGGCAATACCACCTTGGAGCAGGCTTTGTAACGGTGCCGCTTGGATACGCAGACCATCGGTTAAAGAGGCATTTACTTCAATACCAGAATGATTCCAGAATACAGTTTGTTCATTAATTAAATGTTGGTATTGGTTATCAATACTGACTTCCACCTCAACACCTTCTTTTTGTAACTTAAATTGGGTGACATGACCAACGGGTAAATGACGAAATAGTAGCGGGCTACCAATTTGTACCGGAGGCAAGGTATCTGCACTGAGTCGCAAGGCGCGAGAACCCGATTGTTGATACGCCGCCAGCTCTGCCAGTGATGGGTTAGCATACAGAGAATAGCGTTCAAGTACGGTTTCTTCTCCTTCACTAATAAAGCTGATAGCCCCACTCAGTAGTTGCTTCACAGGAGGAAGTGAGAGATTAATGCCGGCGCGGCCAAGCTCGGCACGCATTGAACCATCAACATAAAAACGGTTTTTGGAACGAATTAATGATTGGTATTGTTGTTCAATAACGGCATGAAACTCGACTTGATCCGCGCTGAGTTGAACATCTTTGATGATGCCAATTCGTACTCCGCGATACAAAATCTCAGCCCCTGACGTCAAACCATAAGCATGTTCAGCGGTAAGGGTAATGGAGAAAGTATGTGATTGAGATTGTTGATACTCAATTTTTCTTAGCGCTGTAAATTGTCGAGTACGTTCACCTTCACCCGGTTGTAAAGTAAGGTAATTACCTTTGATTAAGTTCGATAAATTTTCTAAGCCAGATAGTGAAACTTTTGCTTCTTGTAAAATGAACTGGCTGCCTGTTGTGAGTAGTTCATTTAATGACGGTTGAATCGCGGCATGAGCAATAATTTGTGTCTTATCCTCATTCAGTTGTAGATGGGTGATCTGTCCTATCTCCAATCCACGGTACATAATGGGCGCTCCCGAAGCATTAATGCCGCTGTCATCAGGCAGTGTAATCGTGATAGGGATCCCGCGTCCGGCTGTTTTGAGATCTCTGTAGAGACGAAATTCGCTGAATTGAGCTGCGGGTTCACCGCCATCGGGGGAATCAACAGCAATCGCTCCGCCAATTAGGGCACTCAAACTTTCTAAACGAACATCGATACCATCAAAGCCTAATGAGGTGCCAATGCCACTCACATTCCAAAAGCGACTGTCTTTGGTGATCAAATGGCGATATTCAGATTCAATTGAGACTTGTAACACGATGGATTGTGCATCTTTGGCAAGTTGATAACTAAATACTTCACCAATCGGAATTTTTTTATAAACAATGGGCGAGCCAATAGAAATTCCGCCAAGATCGTTGGCCCGCAAAGTGATCTGTAGTCCACCATTGGAGACTAAATCGGATGGGGCACGCTCTAGAGCGTGGTATACCTGAGGATGATTTTCTTGCCCAGGGCCACCTGGATGTAAGGCGATATAATTACCAGAGACCAAAGCATCCAATCCTGAAACACCAGACAAACTTGCGGTAGGTTTCACTAACCAAAATCGAGTAGCATCGGAAAGCAATTGAGTTGCTTCGGGATAGATATCTGCTTCGACATAGATACTGTCTAATTCGGGAGCAAGTTTTATTTCCCGCACCATACCGACTTCTAAACCCTGATAACGAATGGTGGTTCTGCCTGCGACGAGCCCCTGTGCATCAGAAAAATGAATTTGGATACGTTCACCAGCATCATGTATCGCTTTACCGACCAGCCAACCCGCGAGCAATAAAGTGAGTATCGGTAATATCCACAATGGGGAAATCCCTTTATTGGATTTGATTTGCGGAGAATAAGACGCTTGCGTTATTGTTGGTTTATTCATTACACGACTCGCTGTGTTTTGTCTCTTGCTGATAATTATCCCACAATAGACGGGGATCAAGGCTTTCTGCTGCTAACATGGTTAATACGACCACAAAGCCAAAGGCTAGGGCACCATCACCAGGGATAAAATTAAGTAACTGGCCCCGATCGACCAAGGTCAACATAATGGCAATCACAAATAAGTCGAGAACTGACCATTTTCCAACCCATTTTATCGCATAGAAAATACTCATTCGCTGCCGATGATAACGGCTACGTCGATATTGAATGGCCAGTAACAAGTAGACAAGCCCGAAAATCTTCATCACAGGAACCACAATGCTGGCCACAAAGATAATCGCAGCAATGCCATACATACCTGAATTCATCAGCGAGGCGACACCCGATAAGATGGTATCTTCCAGACGTTGCCCATTGGTGATCAATATAGAGATCGGAAGTAGGTTCGCGGGAATGATGGCAATACTCGCGGCGATAACATAGGCCCAAGTGCGTTCGATTGAACGAGGTTTTCGATGATAAAGCGGGTGATGACAGCGAATGCAGTGCGTGCTTTCATGTTGCGATAAGTGGCAATGATGGCAATGGACTTGTTTATCGATTTGAGCAGGGTAATCTTGTTCGGGTTTCCACGCTTCCCAATAGCGACGAATGCTAATTCTGCTGAGTAATAACACAGTAAAAATTTGCAAGAGCACTAAACTGAACAGCGCAGGGCCAATAAATATATCCGCGTAATCGCTCAATTTAAAGCTTGAAACCGCAACGCTGACCAAAAAGACATCAATCATTGCCCATGCTTTTAACTGCTGCATGACCCAGACCGAATAGCGTAAACCAATAAACCAACGATAACGTAGCGCTAGATGGGCGGTAACGATGGAAGCAAAGACCAGAAAAGGAGCTAGGGAGCTGCAAAAAAATACCAGCAAAGCCAGAATCACATAGCCCTCATTGGCGAGAGCGATAATCCCTCCAGATAAGGATGCAGGGATCATCACACCAATTAAGCGGATAGTTAAAAAGTCAAAGGCATGCGCAGGAAAAAACAACAGTAAGCAGGTGACGGCAATCGCTAAATTACCCGATAACGATGGGCTGCCACCTCGATAGAGCTGAGTTCCGCAGCGAGGGCAATAAGCACTTTTACCGCGCGGCACATCGACAACATCAACGGGCAATTCACATCCCTGACACAAACGAAGGTTATTCGTGCTGGATGTATGTTGAGTGAGTGGCGTGCTAGACATCAGCGGGTTACTCGGCATTCGGTGACGTTGTCACTGATTGGGTGCGTAAATTGCAGCTAATGAGTGCCATAAGCCAAACGGAACTATGACTGAATAGCGCCATATAATGTTTGATAAAGTCCTTGCTGTTCAAGTAACTCTCCATGTGTACCAATTTGACTAACGCGTCCATCTTCTAATACATAAATCAAATCAGCCTGTTTCACCGCAGATAAACGATGGGCGACAATCAGCGTAGTTCGTCCTTTTAAAAATCCACTCAATGCACGATGCAGTGCCGCTTCGGTTGCCGTATCGAGCGCGGACGTCGCCTCATCTAAAATAACCAATTTAGGATCACTTAATACCATTCTAGCTATAGCTAGACGTTGGCGCTGTCCACCAGAAAGACGGATACCGTTACGGCCAATGGGAGTATCTAATCCTTGACTGAGTTGATGGGTGACGTCTTGCAGTTGCGCGACTTCTAATGCATGCCAAAGCGAGGCGTCATCATAATCACCACCGAGGGTTAAATTATGCCTTAAAGTGTCGTTGAAAAGTATAGGTTGTTGTAATACCACCGCAATTTGACTGCGAATAATCTCAAAACCAATATCATCACACCGTTCGCCATTAAAACAAATTTCACCTGAATCTGCTCGATATGCTCCGAGTAGTAATTGAATTAAAGTCGATTTCCCGCCACCACTGGCTCCAACTAAAGCGACTTTTTTACCCGCGGGTATGGATAAAGATAGCCCATCAAGGACTTTTTTCTCGCCATCATAAGAAAAATTAACTTGTGAGAGTGTCACCGTTACGGGTTGATGTTGAGTAAATGGGTTGACTTTACTGATCGGACGATACTCTTCCTCAAGCTGCAATAAGGTATTAATTCGTGTCAGTGCTGCCTTCGCGCTATACCAAGAAAATTGAATGCCCAGCAGCTCTTGTACTGGTCCTAACATAAACCATAAGTAGCCAAAAACCGCAAAAATTTGTCCGATAGTCAGGTCGCTAAATAGCACCATTAACATTGCGACCGCGCGAAACAGCTCAAAGCCCAGTAGAAAGAGTAAAAACGAGAGTCGACCCGCCGCTTCAGCTTGCCAAGCGTATTTATCGGCATTGGCTCGCACTTCGTTGGCATTGATTTTGAGTTGAGTTAAAAACTCCCGTTCTTTGTTGGCGGCTCTAAGCTGATAGATACCATCCAAGGTTTCGACTAGGCGATTTTGAAATTTCTCAAATGCTTGATTCTCGCGTTTTTTGAGATGTTTGACTTGACTGCCGAGTAGGCGAGAGAAATAGATAACAATTGGGTTAACCAACAAAATAAATAACCCTAATCGCCAATCAAGCCACAGTAGCACTAAGGCTGTGCCTAACACCGTCAGTAAACTGATTAAAAATTTACTCAATGTTGAGCCAATAAATTGATCGATGGTTTCAATATCAGTCACTAAATGGGCATTGATTCCGCCACTACCGCGCGTTTCGTACTGACGAATGCTGATTCGGCCTAGCTTATCAATCATCTTACAGCGCATTTGATAGGTAACCGTCTTCGATACCCGCGTAAATTGCCGACTTTGTACAATATTCAGCAGTTGGCTGCCAGTGCGCATGAGCACTACCAGTAATAAAGTGAACAGAATATACCCCGTCGGTGTTTGCCAATCAGTAGGCAGGAGAGTATCCATTAAGGCTAAACCACCAGCGGGTTGATTAAGTAATACTTCATCGACCATCAATGGCATCAACAAGGGAATAGGTACACTGATTAAAGTCGCAACGATGGCAATAAAATTGGCATAAAGCAGCGGACGTTGATGTTTTTTTACTTGAGTTATCAACCAAGAACGGCTAATAGTATCATGATTATTGGTCATTATAATGAGAATGCATCCTATTTAGTTGATAGGTATTGTACGAAGAACAATAAGTGAAGTCTTTAATTTTATTGGGAATGAATATGAACTTAGCAGATTACCAACGTTTAACGAAGCAAGCCGTCGCTTTACTCGAATCTGAAACCGACTTAGTGGCTAACTTAGCGAACTTAAGTGCTTTATTAAATATGGAACTGAGCGACCTAAACTGGGTTGGGTTTTATCTCTTACAGAATGATGAATTAGTGCTAGGCCCTTTTCAAGGTAAACCCGCTTGTGTTCGTATTCCGGTAGGACGTGGAGTATGTGGGACGGCGGTTGCCACCAATACCGTACAACGTGTGGATGATGTGCATGCTTTTGTCGGTCATATCGCTTGTGATGCAGCAAGTAACTCGGAATTGGTGATCCCATTCACTATCTGTGGGCAATTGGTTGGTGTGTTAGATATTGATAGCCCAACAATTGCTCGCTTTTCAGAAATTGACCAGCAAGGACTGGTATTTTTAATGACAGAAGTAGAAAAGGTGCTTAATTCACACGCGAACAAGGCATAAATTCGCCTTTGCCAGTGGTTTTTCGTACTCAGGTCACTATAATACCGAACATATTTTATTATTTATGCCCCGCGGACCAGCCGCATCAACCAGGAATCCTCATGGAAAACACTGAAAAGTTAAAAAACAGCAAAGAAGTGATTGCGTATATTGCTGAATGTTTCCCTAACTGCTTTACTTTAGAAGGTGAGGCTAAGCCTCTTAAAATTGGTATTTTTCAAGATCTTGCTCAGCGTCTTAATGAAGATCCTAAAGTAAGCAAAACTCAACTTCGTGCAGCACTAAGACAGTACACTTCGTCATGGCGTTATCTGCATGGTGTTAAAGCTGGTGCGGTTCGTGTTGATCTTGATGGTAATGCTTGTGGTGAACTTGAACAGCAACATGTCGATCATGCTCAAGCTGCGTTAGCAGAAAGCAAAGCTCGCGTTGATGCGCGCCGTAAAGAGCAAGCGAAGAAAGTGCGTGAAGAGGCCAATAAAGCCAAGCCAAAAGCGAAAAAACCTCAACCACGTCGTGCACAAGCAACCGATGTGACAGCAAAAACAGAGAAAAAACCAGTTGAAACGCGCGTGTTACAAGCTGACGAAATGAAAGTTGGCAAAGAAGTCAATGTGAACATGGGCAAAGGCAACATGGCTGCGACCATCGTTGAAATTAATAAGGAAGATGTGCGTGTTCAACTCGGTAACGGCCTGCAAATGGTTGTGAAGACGGAGCACTTGCGCGCTTAAAGGAGATATTCCTAAGCATGAAATGCCGTTCAAAATTAACATCAATTGCTGCTGGCCTATGGCTGGCAGCTTTTTCTGTTCAGGCGATAGAAGCCAATCTCAAGATAGAGGATCTTCCTCTTCTTACTCCACAAGCTCAACATGAAACCGCCAGTAAACGAGTAACGTCACGTTTTACTCGTTCTCACTATAAACACTTCTCTTTAGATGATGCGTTTTCTCAAGCTATTTTTGATCGTTATGTTGGCATGTTGGATTACAATCGTAATCTCTTTACTCAGGCCGATATTGACGCTTTTAAACCCTGGTCAACCCAGTTAGATGATCAGTTAAAAGCAGGCAATAATCAGATAGCATTTGAATTGTATAATCTTTCAATGCGTAAACGTTTTGAGCGTTTCCAATACGCGTTGTCGCTCCTTGACCATGAAATGACCTTTGATAACGACGAGTTTATTGAACGCGATCGCTCCAAAGCCGCATGGCCGAAAGATCAAGCGGAAGTCGATGAGCTATGGCGTCAGCGTGTTAAATTTGATGCATTAAACTTGAAATTAACGGGTAAAACATGGCCAGAAATTCAAGAAACGCTGGCTAAACGTTATAACAATGCGATCAAACGTTTAACTCAGACCAATAGCGAAGATGTTTTTCAAGTCTATATGAATGCCTTTGCTCGGCAGATCGACCCTCACACCAGCTATTTATCTCCTCGCAATGCTGCTCAATTTCAATCGGAGATGAATTTATCTCTTGAAGGGATTGGCGCGGTATTACAGATGACGGACGATTATACGGTGATTCGCTCATTAGTCGTTGGTGGCCCTGCGGCGACCAGTCGACAGTTGAGTGAAGGGGATCGCATTATCGGTGTCGGTCAAGAGAAAGGCGATATTGTTGATGTGATTGGCTGGCGTCTCGATGATGTCGTGCAGTTAATTAAAGGGCCGAAAGGCACTAAAGTGCAACTGCAGGTATTACCGGAAGGTAATGACGCAAAAAGTCACATTGTCACTATTGTCCGAGATAAAATTCGTCTTGAAGACCGAGCGGTGAAGTCTAAGGTCATTGAACAAGACGGCAAAAAAATCGGTGTCCTTGAAGTGCCTAGTTTTTATGTAGGCTTAGCACAAGATACCGATAAGTTACTGACGGAGCTAAAAGCCAGCGGAGTCGACGGTATCATCATCGATTTACGTAATAATGGTGGTGGCGCATTAACGGAAGCCACGGCACTTTCTGGTTTATTTATTACCAGTGGTCCTATTGTTCAGGTACGCGATAGTTATGGCCGAGTGAATGTTAATAGCGATACTGACGGCAAAATCAGTTATCAAGGTCCAATGACGGTTTTGATTAATCGATTTAGTGCTTCTGCGTCAGAGATTTTTGCCGCGGCCATGCAAGACTATGGTCGAGCGATTATTCTTGGTGAAAACTCATTTGGTAAAGGTACGGTTCAGCAGCATCGCTCTTTAAATCATATCTATGATTTATTTGAACAAGAGCTTGGTTATGTGCAATACACGATTCAGAAGTTTTATCGAATTGATGGTGGCAGTACCCAAAATCGCGGTGTGATCCCTGATATCGTTTTCCCGAGTGCTATTGATGCGAGTGAAACAGGGGAAAGTGTTGAAGAGAACGCACTACCTTGGGACCGGATTGATCCGGTTAAATACCAAGTATTGCATGACTTTAGTGCGACGATTGCTAAGCTCGATCAGCGTCATCAAACTCGGATCCTAGCGGATCAAGAGTTTGGCTTTATCTTGCAGGATATTGAAAAATATCAAGCAGAAAAAGATGATAACTTATTGTCTTTAAATGAAAAGCAACGCAAGCAAGAGATGGAACAAGCGGATAAACAGCGATTGGATAGAATTAATCTTCGCCAAGCATCCCTTGGTAAAGAACCTTTTGCGGCCTTGAGTGAGGTTCCCAAAGACTATGAAACTCCTGATGCTTATTTGAATGAATCGGTATCAATCATGGTGGACATGCTCAAGATTTGAGCTTTATCTATCTTGAAGAGTGAAAGCGAGCCAATGGGCTCGCTTTTTTATAACTGTTTGTTTTATCGTTGTTAATTTGAAATAAGTGTGCAGATAAGAAAAATTTATAATGTGATTTTCATCGAAATTTCGCATTATAAATTGAAACCGCCTAAGCTTAAAATAAAAGCATTAGGGGGCACGATGAAATGGATTGCACTATTTATTGCTTGCTTCAGCTTAACGGCAACGAGCCCACAGTTAGAAGCGCGTTATCACTCAAGACAAGATCTGACTCAGTTTGACGTGCCTTTCTTGCTTGGCGATTGGTTTTTGTTTAACTCTGCACCAGAGGCATCGAAAGAAAACTTTCTCGTCGTTCGCTTAACCCTCAAGTCGGATTATTCATTTTTAATCGATATACAAAAGAAAGACTACAGTATTGATCACTGGCAAGGGCAATATTCGCTCAATCAAGATAGCTTGATCCTTGGTATTGATAGCAACACACCACAGCACTATTTTTATCAAGCGAATCATAATCAGTTAATGCTTAATGGCGTTATTTTTACCAAGATGCTAACCAGTCCGTTAGCGGGGACTTGGTCAGGGGACTCATTGGCTGGCAGCGATCAATCATTGCTTAATTTACAAAGTCTCGATTTAATTTTACAACCCGATTTCATCTTCTTTTTTCGTGCAACGGGCCAAAATGGTAATCAAACCGTACAACAAGGGGTGTTTTATACCGAAGATGAACAATTGGTCCTGTTGTACCCCCATGGTGAACATAATACGCGCTTTCAACTCAACCAAAATCGCTTAACGTTAGACATTGAGCAGGGCATGCTTTATGCCGAATTAAAGCGAATTCGCTAGTCGCTTTTTTCTTCATCATTCCATCATATTGCAGATTGACGATTTTCTTTGTTCTTTAGCTTCTTTAGCGCTGTCAGCGTGACGCTTTATCGTTTTAATACCTTTATTTTTGACCTTATCGTTAAAATCCCATATCGCGTATCTGGGATACATCGGGCGAAAATCTCTCATTTTTTCGGTCTAGGGGTTGTTATTGGTGAAAACAAGATTAAGATCAGTTGATTAACATCAAGGTTTCTCAACCTTGCTCTTCATCTGTTTACGTCAAAAAGGATTCCGACCATGGCGACAAGCCCATTAGCCAAGTATCGTAAAGATTATCAGGCTCCCTCTCATTATATTGATCGTATTGATCTAACCTTTGATTTGCACGATCACGCGACTGTCGTTACGGCGGTTTCTCACGTTGAGCAACAGGCTGACAGTTCAACACTATTGCTGGATGGTGAAGGGCTAGTATTAACATCATTAAAAATTAATGGTGAAGAGTGGCAACACTTTACCAAGTCAGAGGCTCATTTAGAAATAACTCAACTACCTCAGCAGTTTGAGTTAACCATTGTGACGGAAATCGATCCTCAAAGTAATACTGCATTAGAGGGACTCTATAAGTCCGGTGGCGCTTTCTGTACTCAATGTGAAGCGGAAGGGTTTCGTCGCATTACTTATTTCCTTGACCGTCCAGATGTCTTAGCCAAATACACCAGTACCGTGATTGCCGACAAAGCCTTATATCCATACTTGCTAAGTAATGGCAATAAAATTGCTCAAGGTGAGGCTGACAATGGTCGTCATTGGGTCAAGTGGCACGATCCCCATCCTAAACCAGCGTATTTATTTGCTTTGGTCGCGGGAGATTTTGACGTCTTGCGTGACCAGTTTATCACTCGTTCTGGTCGTCATGTTGATTTGGAAATTTTCGTTGATAAAGGCAATTTAGATCGCGCAGGCCATGCGATGACGTCACTAAAAAATTCGATGAAATGGGATGAGCAGCGGTTTGGTCTGGAATACGATCTGGATATTTATATGATCGTGGCTGTCGACTTTTTCAATATGGGAGCGATGGAAAACAAAGGGTTAAATATTTTCAACTCAAAATTTGTGTTAGCCAATGAGAAGACGGCGACCGATACCGATTATCTTGGTATTGAAGCGGTGATTGGCCATGAATATTTCCATAACTGGACGGGTAACCGAGTTACTTGTCGTGACTGGTTTCAATTAAGCTTAAAAGAAGGCTTAACGGTATTTCGCGATCAAGAATTCTCTTCTGATCTTGGTTCGCGAGCGGTGAATCGCATTCATAATGTCCGGATTATTCGTGGCCCTCAATTTGCGGAAGATGCTAGCCCAATGTCTCATCCTATCCGTCCGGATAAAGTGATAGAAATGAATAACTTCTACACCTTGACCGTCTATGAAAAGGGCAGTGAAGTGATTCGGATGATGCATACCTTATTAGGTGAAGCAGCGTTCCAGCAAGGGATGAAGCTTTATTTTGAACGCCATGATGGCACCGCAGCAACCTGTGAAGATTTTGTTTTAGCAATGGAAGAGGCAAGCGGTATTGATTTAACTCAATTCCGTTTATGGTATAGCCAATCGGGTACACCATTACTTAAAGTGACGAGTCATTATGATGACCAAGCGCAAACGTACGCATTAACGGTTGAACAAAGTACAGAGCCAACGCATGATCAGCCAGAAAAATTACCATTGCACATTCCGTTTGATATAGAACTGTATCGTGAAAATGGTGAAATCATTCCGTTACAGTGTAATGGAAAGGCCGTTTCTAATGTACTCAATGTGACTCAAGCCAAGCAGACGTTTGTCTTTGAGAAGGTGACCAGCCAACCGATCCCATCTTTATTACGTGAGTTTTCTGCTCCGGTAAAACTTGAGTATGACTACCGTGATCAAGAGTTAAGCTTTTTAATGAGGTATGCGACTAACGCTTTTGCACAATGGGATGCTGGGCAGATGCTGTTGGCAAAATACATTCGAGCGAATGTCGAATCCGTTCAGCAACAACAAAAGGCCACCTTACCTGAAGCGGTTGTCGATGCATTTCGTGGTGTGTTGCTCAGTGATAAGCTAGAGCCAGCCTTTGTGGCAGAAATGCTGGCTTTGCCGAATCATAATGAAGTATCGGGTTGGTATAAGCAGGTGGATGTCGATGCGATTGCCAAAGTGTTACATGAACTGAAAGTGATGTTAGCCACTGAGCTAGAAGATGAACTCAGTGCCACTTATCATTCATTAACTCAGGCTGAATATTCGATTGAGCATGCGGCGATTGGTCAGCGTACTTTACGCAATACCTGTTTAGCTTTATTGGCTTTCACTGAGCAAGGCAACCGTTTGGTCCAACGTCAGTATCAGCAAGCCAATAATATGACCGACACGATTGCCGCAATGAGCGCGGCGAATAGTGCTCAATTGGCTTGTCGAGAAACGCTGATGGCTGATTATAGTCTGAAATGGCAACACGATGGGTTGGTGATGGATAAGTGGTTTGCTTTGCAAGGTTCGAATCCTGCTGAAGATGCCTTGAGTGTCATCCAGGCTACGATGCAACATACCGCTTTTAGCTTGAAGAATCCTAACCGCATTCGTAGCTTAATTGGTTCATTCTTTACCATGAACCCAGTTAATTTCCATGCACTTAGTGGTGAAGGTTATCGCTTTGCGGGGCAGATATTGCGTGAGTTAAACAGCAGTAATCCTCAAGTAGCTTCTCGTTTAATTGATCCATTACTCAAGTTTCGACGTTATGACGAGCAGCGACAAGCATTAATGAAACAGCAGTTAGAAGCGTTACAGTCACTGGATGATCTTGCGCGTGACTTATTTGAAAAAGTCAGCAAAGCGCTTGAACAAGCCTAACTTGTTCGATATTTACTCATTGATCGGGTGCTGGAAGGGAACCTCGTTTCCAGCACCATTTAAAGCACAATTATGAACTACTATTTTTTCTCTCTTAACATCTCTTATCAAACTTTCCTTGCTCATTATTCTGGGCTAGCCAGCCACATTCTAGTCACTACCGAACATGGCTTACGTTTACAATTACCGGCTGCAAAATTTCGCCCATTTCTTAGCCAAATTGGAGTAAAAGGTCGATTTCGTCTAACAACTGACCAAAACAATAAGTTTATAAAGTTAGATATGCTGTCCTGAGGTAAATTTGTGGTGATTTGAATCGCTACGCCTGTCACATTATTAAACATTTCACTATCAATTGCGTCCAAATGCGTTAACGAATGGTTAGCAAAGCACTACAATAGGCCTCGCATTACCGTAAGTTACAACTATGCTTAGCGCATACCCTACCAGCCTATAATTCTAATATTTGGAGTCGCATATGACCGCGCGTGAAAGTTTGATGCCGGTTCTACTTGAAAAAGTATACCAGCTAATTCAAGACAAACTTGAGCTTGCTCACCAACCTCTTGTTACTCAACTCGGCCAACACCTATTTAGTAATGTTGCGCAAGACGATCTTAGTAAACGTAATGAATCTGACTTATACGGTGCCGTAGTCAGTCTTTGGCATCATATTAATGAAAAGAAAGCCGACCAACGTTCGGTACGTGTATTTAACCCAACCGTCAGTAAACATGGTTGGCAATCGACTCATACGATCGTTGAAATTGTCGTACCCGATACTCCTTTCCTTGTTGATTCAATCAAAATGACCTTAAGTCGTCTCGATTTAACATCGCACTTAATGCTAAACGGCCCAACGCACATCGAACGAGACAATAACGGTGCGGTGCTTAGCATTGGTCAAGGCGCTGGCGCGTTGCAATCACTCTTTCATATTGAAGTGGATAGACTCAGCAGCAAAGAAGAGATGACGGCGCTAAAAGAGGAGCTATTGGAAATCCTCAGTGATACGGCTCTGGTGGTTCAAGATTGGAAGCCAATGGCGAGTAAGCTTGAGCAAGTGATTGAGGAGTTAGAGTCGCATAAAAACCATATTCCGGTTGATGCTGAACATTATCAAGAAACTCTCGTTTTCTTACGCTGGCTTGGCGCGCATAATTTCACTTTCATGGGTTATAAAGAATTTGATCTGGTTAATCATGATGATGACACTGAGCTTCGACCTACGCCAGATGCAGGATTAGGCTTATTTTCGGATCCGAAACGGGTTCGTGGTGTTAAATTATCACAGTTTTCCGACTCTGCTCGTTTAGAAGCGAAGAAGCCTTTCTTACTGATCCTGACTAAAGGCAACAAACAGTCGCGCATTCATCGCCCTGCGTATACCGATTACATTGGTATTAAGAAATTTGATGCCAATGGTAAAGTGATTGGTGAGCATCGTTTCACGGGTTTATACACCTCAGCCGTTTATAACCAAACGGTCGAAAGCATTCCACTGGTTCGCGAGAAAGTACAACGTATTCTTAAAGCAAGTGGCTATCGTGAGGGCTCTTATGCCTATAAAGCATTACACAATATTTTAGAGAACTATCCTCGCGATGAGCTTTTGCAAGCGAAAGAAGAAGAGCTTCTTGAAGTGGGGATGGGGGTTGTGCAGATGCAAGACCGTGACCTGATCCGTCTGTTTGTTCGCAAAGACCCCTTTGGCCGTTTCTTTAGTTGCATGGTTTATGTTACTAAAGAGCGTTACAACACCGAACTACGCCGTCAAACACAGCGCTTATTAAAGCAGTATTTTGGTTGTGAACAAGAAGTGGAATTCACCACCTATTTTTCTGAAAGCCCGCTAGCGAGAACGCATTATATTGTGCGGGTAGAAAATAACAGTGCCAATATTGATGTTAAGAAGATAGAGCAAAATTTAATGGAAGCATCCACCAGCTGGGATGATCGTTTATCCGAAGCAATTATTGCCAATTTTGGCGAAAGTTCAGGTTTATCATTAGCCAAAGAGTATCAACGCGCTTTTCCTCGCTCTTATAAAGAAGATGTCATGCCAGGCTCAGCGGTTGCGGATATTGAACGATTAGAAGCCCTGAATGAAGATAACAAACTCGGCATGCTGTTTTATCGTCCTCAAGAAGAGGCGAAAGATTCTAAGGCGGTGCGCTTAAAACTGTATCATCGTGATGAGCCGATTCATCTGTCCGATGTGATGCCGATGTTAGAAAACCTTGGCTTACGTGTCATCGGTGAATCGCCATACGAAGTGACGAAGACCAATGGCCAAGTCTATTGGATTCTAGATTTCTCTATGCTGCATAAGAGCGAGAAGCAAGTTGATTTGCGTGAAGCACGCGATCGTTTCCAACAAGCATTTTCAGCCATTTGGCATGGCGAATTAGAGAGTGATGGTTTTAACCGCTTAGTGCTTGGTGCTTCTTTAACTGGACGTGAGATTTCTATTTTACGCGCTTATGCACGTTACATGCGTCAAGTCGGTTTCCCATTCAGCCAACACTATATTGAAGATACCTTAAGTCATTATCCCGACCTAGCGAAAGGGTTGGTTGATCTGTTTGTACGTCGTTTTGATCCTAAATTTAAAGGTTCGCAAAAAGGCCAAGCGGAGCTGATTGCTCAGTTAACCGAGCAATTGGATCATGTCGAAAGTCTCGATGATGACCGTATTCTTCGCCGTTATATGGAAATGATCTGCGCAACGCTACGTACGAACTATTTCCAAATGGATGAAGAGAAACAACCGAAACCTTGGCTGGCTCTTAAGCTAAAACCACGGGAAATTCCAGATATCCCAGCTCCCGTACCGGCCTTTGAAATTTTTGTCTATGCACCGGATATGGAAGGGGTCCACCTGCGTGGTGGTAAAGTTGCCCGCGGTGGTTTACGTTGGTCTGATCGCCAAGAAGATTTCCGAACCGAGATTTTAGGCTTAGTAAAAGCTCAACAAGTAAAAAATACCGTGATTGTTCCCGTTGGAGCGAAAGGCGGTTTTGTTTGTAAGAAACAGCATTTACTGACGGGACGAGATGAAATCTTTGCCGAAGGACAACGTTGTTACAAGCGCTTTATCCAAGCATTATTAGATGTCACGGATAACATTATTGAAGGTGAAATTGTCCCGCCACGTAATGTGGTTCGTCATGATGAAGATGATCCTTATTTGGTTGTCGCTGCGGACAAAGGGACAGCGACCTTCTCTGATTTAGCAAACTCGGTATCGGCGGAGTACCAATTCTGGTTAGGGGACGCGTTTGCCTCTGGTGGCTCTAACGGTTATGACCATAAAGCCATGGGTATTACTGCTCGTGGTGGTTGGGAATCGGTTAAACGTCATTTCCGAGAACTCGGTATTAACTGTCAAACGACGGATTTTACCGCGGTCGGTATCGGTGATATGGCGGGCGATGTGTTTGGTAATGGTATGTTGTTATCGCAACATATTCGTTTACAAGCCGCTTTTAACCATCTGCATATCTTTATTGATCCAAGTCCAGATGCTCAAACAAGCTGGCAAGAGCGGCAACGTCTGTTCCAATTACCACGCTCTAGCTGGGAAGATTACAATCCAAGCTTGATCTCGCAAGGTGGTGGCATTTTCTCTCGCAAAGCGAAATCAATCGCGCTTAGTCCAGAAATTCAAAAAATGCTTGGTACTAAGAAAGCGTCAGCCGCCCCGAATGAACTGATCAAGATGATCCTGAAGATGCAGGTTGATCTTTTGTGGAATGGTGGGATCGGCACTTACATCAAATCATCGAAAGAATCGCATGCCGATGTCGGTGATAGAGCGAATGACGCACTGCGTATTGACGGTCGTGAAGTCAAAGCCAAAATTATTGGTGAAGGCGGTAACTTAGGTATGACTCAGCAAGGGCGAGTAGAGTACGCGCTCACCGGTGGTCGAGTGAATACCGATTTCGTTGACAACGTAGGCGGAGTAGATTGCTCGGATAATGAAGTCAATATTAAGATCTTCTTGAATGGTTTAGTCGCCAATGGCGATCTAACCGTAAAACAGCGCAACCACATTCTAGAATCCATGGAAGAGGAAGTCGGTGAAATTGTTATTGAAGATGCTTACACTCAGTCAGAGTCTATTTCGGTGACCGAGCAATTGGGCGTTGAGGTGGTTAAAGAGCAAATTCGTTTCATTCATCACATGGAGAAAACGGGTTATCTTGACCGCGCCTTAGAGCATATTCCTGATGACGAAACGTTGTTAGAAAGAGAGAAGCAAGGTTTTGCATTAACTCGACCAGAGCTTGCCGTGCTGGTGGCCTATGGAAAAATGGCCTTAAAAGAGGAGTTGGCTTGTGATGAGATAGCTAATGATCAGTTCCATGCGCAGCAATTGATTCAGTACTTTCCATCAAAGTTACGCGGTGACTATTCGCAACAGATGCACAACCATCCACTGCGTAAAGAAATCATTGCCACTGCATTAGCTAACCAAATGGTTAATGAAATGGGCTGCAATTTTGTGACGCGTTTGCAAGAAGAGACTGGAGCTAGCGTAACGGATATTGCTCATTCTTACGCGGCTGCCCGTGAAATTTTCGAGCTCGGTAGCGTATTGCAGCAAGTTCGTTCACTGGATAATCAAGCGACAGCGAGTGCTCAATATCAAGTGATGTTCCAAGTTCGTCGAACGTTGCGTCGTCTATCTCGTTGGTTGCTGCGTAATCGCACTGGAAAACAGTCTGTGCAAACGCTCATTGATCAGTACCAATCGGACGTACGCAGTATTACTCGTCAGTTAGATAGTTTGCTGGTGGCTGATGAAGTTGCTGAACATGATTTGCTGGCGAATAGCTGGATAGAACAAGGCATCAATTCGGACTTAGCGCATTATGTCGCTCGTCTATCCAGCCTTTACTCAGTACTGGATATCTCTACTGTCTCTCATGAGAAGGCGATTCCAGTTGAGCATGTCGCTAAATTATATTTTAATCTGGGCGATCGTTTATCGATTCATTGGTTCTTGAAACAGATAAATAATCAAGCGGTTGAAAATAACTGGCAGGCATTGGCAAGAGCGGCATTTAGAGAAGATCTCGACTGGCAGCAACGCCAATTAACCGCACAAGTGCTTAATGCGATCAATGGGTCAGAGACTACGGATGTGATTCATGCTCTGCAACGTTGGATGGACAATAACAGCGTTTCACTACAGCGTTGGGAAAACATTCTTAATGAATTTAAAGTGGGCTCGGTACATGAGTTTGCTAAGTTTTCCGTTGCGATGCGTGAATTGATGTTGCTCAACTTAAATTGTGTGGCGACCGAATAAGCATTGAATTGTGCGACAAATAGGTCAATAATAACGCCCCGTTTATACGGGGCTTTTTTTTCGGAGGCACAATGCTTTACCGCTTAGCCAGAGCTGGCTTTTTTCAATTGGATGCTGAAAGGGCGCATGATCTCGCCATTCAAAATTTCAAACGCTTTACCGGTACACCGCTTGATCTCTTCTATCGTCAACACCTTCCTCATCGTCCTGTCGAATGCATGGGACTCACGTTTAAAAATCCTGTTGGTTTAGCCGCTGGCCTTGATAAAAATGGCGAATGCATTGATGCGTTTGCCGCGATGGGCTTTGGATTTATTGAAGTGGGCACAGTGACACCTCGACCGCAATCAGGTAATGATAAACCTCGTTTATTTCGTTTAGTGCATGCTGAAGGGATCATTAATCGAATGGGGTTTAATAACCTAGGTGTTGATCACTTAGTGGAGAAGGTAAAGCAAGCGAATTATGATGGCATCATTGGGATCAATATTGGTAAGAATAAAGACACGCCAATTGAAAAGGGTGCTGAAGATTATTTAATTTGTATGGAGAAGGTGTATCCCTATGCTGGTTATATTGCGGTGAATATTTCTTCACCCAATACCCCTGGGTTACGAACGTTACAATATGGTGAAGCTTTAGATGAGTTACTCTGCGTCTTAAAACAGAAGCAGACCGCGCTCGCTGAGCAACACAATAAATACGTACCTCTAACCTTAAAAATTGCACCAGACCTAACGGATGATGAGTTGCAGCAAATTTGCCAATCTTTACTCAAGCACAATATCGACGGGGTGATTGCTACCAATACCACTTTAGATCGTACTTTAGTGGAAGGAATGAAATTTGCTAATGAGGCAGGGGGACTGAGTGGTCGTCCACTGCAATCACGCAGCACTGAAGTCGTAAAACTATTATATCAACAGCTCGGTGAACAAATTCCAATCATTGGTGTTGGAGGAGTGGATAGCTATGTGGCAGCGAAAGAAAAATTACTCGCCGGTGCTAAGTTAGTCCAAGTGTACAGTGGCTTTATTTATCATGGCCCTAAATTGGTCAGCGATATTGTGAAGAATTTATAACGTATTGAATTAAATTCTGATTTTTAAAAAGTGACAAGGTGACATGAAGAGGAAGTGAGTAACTCATTTCCTCTTTTTTTTTATTCCATGCTTCCTAGAATGGCACTAATAGGTAAGAAATTTTTATCTGATTGGTTTGATCATCAGCAAATAGAGAGCCGGAATAATGCTAAAGCCCAGTGATAAATGGAGTTGGTACTATTCAGATAGTGAAGGCTATTTGATGCTGGACCTTGGACAAGAGATGGTCTTTCGCACTAATCTGAGTCGCAATCTGTTGGTTGATTCCGCTTTCTCGAATCCTTCATTTACGGTCGATGATGCTTCCGATTACCAAACGTACAAAGAACGGATCAGCGGCCTTCAACTCACCGAGCCACGTCAGGTTGAATTGGCACTGTATTGCGTGGCTGCGAAGCGTTTCCATAAGCCTGTGCAGCCAAAGAGCTGGTTTTTTGATTATCAATCAGTCACGAATACTAAACCTGAAGAGGGTGATATTGTGGGTTTAGTAAATGGCTTCAATCAAGGTTTTTTTATCGTACTTGAGGTTGGAGAGAGTGCGAGTTTGTGTGCATTAATTGAGCTAGAACCGTTTATATTAAGTACGACGAAACAGTTAGAGTTCGGTCAAGTGATTAAAGTGATGCATGACCGAATGTCCATAGCCAACCACATCCTTCAGCCAGAGCGAGTTGCTTTGGTTAGTTAGTTTCCCTCATCATTTCGTTCCTTTGTTTTATTTCCTATCGGCGTTCTGCCGATTTTTTTTGTCTCTATGTTGCCAAAACTCCCAGCGAACATTGTTAATCAACTGAAAGAGCGCGATATTCTGCGCAAAATTTAGAGATTAATTTCCAGAAACGTGACACAGCAAAGCCTTGAAAACGGAGGTTAGGAGTGTCAAAAATTCCCGTTTTACCGTTAAATGGTGTTTTATTACAACTTTTATTTTCCTTTGGTATAGTCCAGTTTTGCTGTGAATAAATACTCACTTCTTTGTTAGCGCAGGGAATTGCACCTTGATTAAGGAGACTAATAAGAAGTGTTAACAGACAGCGACAATAGTTTTGTAGTAAGTTTGTACCGGTTTTGGAGCCAATCCATCGTCCTATCCAAAGGGTTAATTAGCTATTCGATTTAGGCTTCTAAGCTGCAATCGTGTTGGCTGTGTTCGTATCTCATTGTTTAAAGATGCTCATTGGATGAGAGGCTTGTCGCCAAGCTGCAGCGCCACGTTGTTTGGGTATCGATAAAGTGCTAGGGGAGTTATAACGATGATTTTTTGTAAAAATGGTCGGTTTAACTTTAGGAATGGCCTTTAATGTCAGTTATAATCTGAGGCCATTTTTACCAGTTAAAGAACCCTATGAATCAATATCTAGCAGTAACCTCAAATGGCCTTGAAAATCTATTAGCCGAAGAACTCACACAATTAGGCATCACCAATGTAAAACCCGTTCAGGCCGGGGTGAAATTTACCGCTTCCAATGAACAGATTTACCGTTGCTGTTTATGGAGTCGATTAGCTTCTCGATTTGTTCGTGTTGTTGCTGAGTTTGCTTGCCAAAATGATATGGACTTATATCTTTCGGCTAGCGCAATTAACTGGGTCAATCATTTCCATAGTTCGAAGCAATTTGTGGTCGATTTTAATGGTACTAACCGCGAAATTCGTAATAGCCAATATGGTGCGATGAAGGTTAAAGATGCCGTTGTTGATTGCTTTACTAAGAAAAACTTACCACGCCCTTCGATCAATAAAGAGCAACCGGATGTAAGAATTCACGTTCGTTTACATAAAGATAAAGCGCTGCTTGGTATTGATATGGTCGGAGCGGGTTTACATATTCGTGGTTATCGCCCGGAATCGGGCCGAGCTCCATTGCGAGAAACATTGGCTGCAGCGATTGTATTACGTAGTGGCTGGGAAAGTACCAAGCCTTTACTCGATCCAATGTGCGGTTCTGGTACCTTATTGATTGAAGCTGCGATGATGGCGGCGAATATTGCCCCAGGTTTAAAAAGAGCCAAATGGTGTTTTGAAGCATTAGAAGATTTTCAACCAGAGCTGTGGGCAGAAGTGAAAGCTGAAGCAACAGTGCAAGCGAGAAAGGGCGTCAAGAAAACTGACGCAAGGTTTTTTGGCTTTGATAATGACAGCCGTGTTTTACAAATGGCTAAAGACAACGCACGTCGAGCCGGTGTAGAGAGCTTAATTCAATTTGACGTTGGTGATGCTGCGAAGTTGACTCGTCCTGCAGAGTTTACTCAGGGGGTGATTATTTGTAATCCACCTTACGGCGAACGTTTAGGTACTCATCCCGGTCTTATTGCTTTATATACCGCTTTCGGCGCTCAATTAAAAACCGAGTTTGGCGGCTGCCAAGCGTCCATTTTCTCTGGATCGGATGAGCTATTAAGCTGTTTACGCATGCGAGCAGAAAAACAGTTCAAATTAAATAACGGTGCGTTACCGTGTCACCAAAAGAATTATCTGATTGCGGAGCGCGAACAGGCTCAATTAGAGGGGATGCAGCAAGCTCCGACGCAGCAGATTGCCCCTGATTTTTCCAATCGTTTGAAAAAAAATCTCGCGAAAATTGCTAAATGGGCGAAGCGTGAAGGCTTAGATTGTTATCGTATTTACGATGCCGATCTACCTGAATATAACGTTGCGATTGACGTTTATGTTGATCAATTGGTCATCCAAGAGTACGCGCCACCGAAAACCATCCCTGAAGAAACGGCTAAACGTCGTCTGACGGATATTATTCGAGCTGCGATTCAGGTAACGGGCGTTGATGCCAATAAGGTCGTATTAAAAGTCCGTGAACGTCAAAAAGGCAGTGCTCAATATCAAAAGATGGCTCAACAATCTCAAACCTTTGCGGTTAACGAGTATGGTGTCAAATTGTTGGTCAATCTGCATGATTACCTCGATACTGGCTTATTCCTCGATCATAAACTGACGCGCCGTCGTTTAGGTCAAATGGCGAAAGGATGTGATTTCTTAAATCTCTTTGCTTATACCGGCTCGGCAACCGTGCACGCTGCGTGTGGTGGGGCGAAGTCGACAACCACCGTTGATATGTCCAATACCTACCTAGAATGGGCAAAAGAGAACATGAAACTCAACGGTCAAGTGGGAAGACAGCACCAATTTGAACAAGCCGACTGTCTGAAGTGGCTAGATAATGCCAACGGCCAGTATGATCTTATCTTTATTGATCCGCCGACTTTTTCTAATTCGAAACGAATGGAGCAGTCGTTTGATGTACAAAGAGACCACATCTTGTTGATGAAGAATCTTAAGCGTATTTTGCGCCCAGGTGGCACGGTGGTTTTCTCAAATAATAAGCGTCATTTCAAAATGGACATGGACTCGCTGCAAGAACTTGGCCTATTGGCGCAAAATATTTCGGCTCAAACACTGCCAATGGATTTTGAGCGTAATAAGCAAATCCATAACTGTTGGTTAATCACTCATCAACCGCAACAACCAGGTTTAGTGTGACTTTAAGTGACAATGTAACTAAAGTTCAGCTTACTTACCAAGGTGGAGACATCACTTCACCTTGTTGTTTTAATCAATTAACTCAATGGTTTGAAAAAACATGGCATTAATTACCATTCATAATGGGTTGCTGGCGTTCGGTGATCATCCTTTACTTGATCAGGCTGATTTTGCACTGCAGGAAAACGAACGTGTGTGTCTTGTAGGGCGTAATGGGGCGGGTAAATCAACATTAATGAAAGTGTTGGCAAAAGAAATCTTACTCGATGACGGTAAGATGCAGATCATGCAAGATGTGGTAGTCTCACGTTTAGAGCAAGATCCTCCTCGTGATCAACAAGGCACAGTGTATGATTATGTTGCCGGTGGTTTAGCTGAAGCAGGAGAACAGCTTAGGATCTACCAAGATCTTTTGGATCTTGTCACGCATTCACCCACCGACGCCAATATTAAAAAATTATCGGCGGTTCAAGAGCAACTGGATCACACCGGTGCGTGGCGCTTTGAAGATAGAATCAATAATGTGCTGACCGCTCTGAAATTGGATGGGCAAACTAAGCTTACCGATTTATCCGGTGGATGGCAGCGTAAAGCCGCTTTAGCTCGCGCCTTAGTGTGCGAGCCGGATGTGTTATTGCTTGATGAACCCACTAACCATTTGGATGTGACGACCATCGAATGGTTAGAAGGCTTTTTGAAAGATTTTCGTGGTTCGATTATTTTTATTTCTCATGACCGAACCTTTATCAAATCGATGGCAACGCGCATTGTCGATTTAGATCGCGGCAAGTTGAATTCTTTCCCCGGTAACTATGATCAATATTTAGTTGAAAAAGAAGATCAATTACGCGTTGAAGAAATGCAAAATGCTGAATTTGATAAAAAATTGGCTCAAGAAGAAGTATGGATCCGCCAAGGTATTAAAGCACGTCGTACTCGTAATGAAGGACGAGTGCGAGCCTTGAAAAAACTTCGTGAAGAACGCAGTCAGCGACGTGAAGTGCAGGGCAAGGTTAACCTTAAGATTGATGATGGTTCTCGCTCAGGCAAAATTGTCTTCGAAGCGGAAAATCTGTGTTATTCGATTGATGGCAAATCGATTGTTAACGATTTCAGCTTTAATATCATGCGTGGCGATAGAATCGCCCTCATTGGTCCAAATGGCTGTGGTAAAAGTACCTTATTAAAGCTGTTGCTCGGTGAGCTGACCGCTGACAGTGGCCGTTTGCATTGTGGTACCAAACTTGAAGTCGCTTACTTTGATCAATATCGAGAGCTGCTCGATCCTGAGAAATCGGTGATTGATAACCTTGCTGATGGTAAACAAGAGGTGATGGTTGCAGGGCGACCACGTCATGCGTTAAGTTACCTGCAAGATTTTCTCTTCGCGCCTAAACGGGCTCGAACGCCGGTGAAAGCCTTATCTGGTGGTGAGAAAAACCGCTTACTACTGGCGCGGATTTTCCTAAAACCCAATAACTTATTGGTGCTCGATGAACCAACCAACGATTTAGATATCGAAACATTGGAACTTTTAGAAGATTTGCTTGCCAATTACCAGGGTACATTATTATTGGTGAGCCACGATCGTGAGTTTGTCGACAATACCGTGACCACCAGTTGGATTTTTGAGGGTAATGGCGTTATTGAAGAGTTCGTTGGCGGATATCATGATGCGCAGCAGCAGCGACAGCAGGTCTTACAGGCTCGCCTTGCGGATGTTGAGCCGATAAAATCAGTTAAAGCTGTTGATAAACCAGATAAAGCCAGCGAAGTAAAACCGAAACTTAAAAAGTTATCTTATAAGTTGCAGCGTGAGTTAGAAGAACTGCCTGCCAAACTTGAACAGTTTGAAACTGAGATTGAGACGCTACAGCTGCAAATCAATGACGCTGATTTTTTCAGCCAGCCTGTAGAGCACACACAACCGATATTAGATAAGCTAGCGGCCACTGAGCAGGCGCTCGAAGTAGCTTTTGAGCGTTGGGAAGAGCTTGAAGCGATGCAACAGGAAAGTTAATGAAACCAATAAGTAGTAACATGTTTAAGCTGACAGCGATCAGCGCGATGATTCTGTCAACCACATCAGCCTCAGCGGCACTGTATCAAGTGATTGAGGTTAAACCTCAAACTACTTTTGCTTTTGAAAGTGTTTATGGAGTCGCGATTCAACCGGGTAATGTTGCCGATGATAAGCCATTAGGTTGTTTTGCCGATAATAATTGTGAATCATCGTTTAAACTTGCCGGTGAAACTCGCCTTGTCGCCACCCATGCTGGACAAGCTATCGACGGTCTCAGTTACCGTGAAGAAGCACCATTTGGGATAGATAACGGATTTATCTATGTACAAGATGATGCAAGAGATTTTGAGCGTTATTGCCGTTCGGAACTACGCTATGCGATTTGCGAAACTTGGGCAGACATTCGTTGGAATATTTGGAAGAAAGAAATCAATGGCGATCAAACGCCAAACGCTATCGCTTTTGTTGAAGGTCAAGCGACCCCCATTGATGAAACTAAGAATGTCGTCGTCAATAGTTTAACTTCAGATGCAAAGCCTATCGGAATTAAAATTGCGGCCGGTTATGTTACTGGTTCACGACGTAACTCGGTGAAAGCATTAGTTGCCAATACTAGTATTAATATCGATGCTGGCTTGCAAACTCGCGCTTGGAAAACCGATGGAACTTACACGGTCGGAAGTATCGCTCACGAAAAAACAAATAACCAAGGTAACTTTTATACCTCCAAAGGCGCAATTTGGGACAGCTCAGGTACAATAACGGAAATCCCTTGGCAAACGACAAATCCAGAACGAGATAATCGTTTAGCTCAAGGTAGTCTGCGAGATGTTACGATCAAAGACGGTAATATTTACGCGGTAGGTTATAACACCTTCTATGATGACCGTAATTTTATGCAAGCCAGCGTTTCTTCGGTAAAAGTGGGAGAAAGCAATTGGATTACTAAGCCGGTTACTGGAGCAACCGTACGAGAAAACGGTACTGGCGGTGATTTTATTCACTCTCATTCGCTATTAACGGCAGTCAATGAGCATGGTATTGCGATTGGTGAGGCTAAATTATCTCGCGCTGAAAGTGGAGCTTACGCAAATCGCTTATTTGTTGTTCCAGATATTAACGATCCTAAAGCCAATTTCTTAAATGGCAGTCTCTTTTTTGCTGGAGCAGGAGGCAAAGCGGGGGCCATTAATAACTTTAATGAAATCGTCGGTCAGATTGATACCGAAGAAACTCGTGAAGTGGGCGGAAAACCGCGTCGTAAGCGAGGGTTTATCTATCCTTATGGCACTTTAGAGCAAGGTAGTGTTCCTGAGCGTCAAGCCATTTTCAACAATCGGGCGTGGTTATTGGATGATTTAACCAATGGTAGTGAGTTTTCTAATAATAACCAATATCGAATTATTGCGGCTAACGATATTAATGATGCCGGTGTAATCGCGGCCACTGCACTAAAATGTACGGGTGGTTATGACTCGACTGCGCATAATGCCCAATGTGGCGCAGGGAAAGGACAAGAGAAAACGGTCGCGGTTAAATTGGTGCCAATTGCAGGCAAGACCCATGAGGACATCTCTCCTCGAGGTATGGATGATCTAGTGGTAGAGCGTAATGGCGCTGGACTGGGATTGTGGTCTTTGATTCTTGGCGGCTTACTTTGGTTCCGTAGTAAATAGTTAAAATTTGTCAAACGAGGCATAGGTTCACAATTTTGGACTTATGCCTTTTTTATTGCTTGAGAAAGGGGCGCTTTTGGTCGATTCTTAATGATGTGGTCATAAAAACACCACATCATTTTAATAGTTGTACGTTAGAAACAAGTTACTGTATGAGGACTGCACTATGAAGAGACAAAAGCGTGATCGCCTGGAAAGAGCGCAATCTCAAGGATACAAAGCAGGATTGAACGGACGTTCTCCTGAGGAGTGCCCTTATCAACAAACAGATGCTCGCTCATATTGGCTAGGTGGTTGGCGTGACGCCAGAGATGATAAACACTCAGGTCTCTACAAATAATTTGCCACATACAACATGGTTCTAAGCCCCGAAAGGGGCTTTTTATTATCTTGCATAAACGCCATACAATAAACCATCCATCTAATGCACTATAACTTAATTTATTTATTAAGAATAAAACAGCCATAAGAGCTGCTTCATTCTTAAACTACCTAGATAAAAGTGGCTTTAAAAAGCTGACGTATCTTGGAAAAGACCTACTTTTAAGTCTTTGGCAACGTAAATTTCTTTGCCATCAACGAAGACTTTACCATCAGCGAGGCCCATGACTAACTTACGATTGACGACTCGCTTCATGTGGATCTCATAGGTCACTTTCTTTGCCGTTGGTAAGATTTGTCCGGTAAATTTGACTTCACCAACGCCCAACGCTCTTCCTCTGCCTTTTCCGCCAACCCAGCCGAGAAAGAAACCAACCAATTGCCACATAGCATCTAGACCTAAACAGCCGGGCATAACCGGGTCACCCGGGAAATGACAATCAAAAAACCAAAGATCAGGAGAGATATCCAATTCAGCGAGAATGAGTCCTTTTCCAAAATCGCCTTCTGTTTCTGACATTTTACTCACACGATCCATCATCAACATATTAGGGGCGGGCAGTTGAGGATAACCTTCACCAAATAGTTCACCACGGCTTGAGGCTAGAAGATCTTCACGATTATATGAGTCACGTTTATTGTGCATAGTACTACTCCAATTTCAGATAGGAAGCATGTTAGTGAACGCATGTACGCTAAACAACTCCGATCAGTGTTAGATAAACCAATTTTTTATTCTTTCGACTATTCCGGGTGTTTGAATATGTTTTTCAAAAAATTCAATACGTTCGGCAATTTTGCTGATCACGCTTTCTTGATCATCGCCTCTAAATGGCTTGTTCATCAAAATAGGGATAGCTTCATCCACCGTAGAGACAGGCCAGATATTAAACTCACCGTTCTTAATACTTTCTACGACTTGAGAGTGCAGGGCGAGATGTTTTAAGTTACTTTTAGGAAGGATAACCCCTTGCTGCCCCGTAAAACCATGATGCTGACAAACTCGGTAAAAGCCTTCAATTTTTTCATTCAAACCTCCCACGGCTTGAACTCGGCCAAATTGGTCAACCGCGCCAGTGACAGCAATTTGTTGATCAATCGGATATTCTGATAACGCACTGACTAAAGAACACAATTCGGCCAGCGAAGCACTATCGCCATCCACCTCACTGTATGATTGCTCAAAGACCACGGAAGCAGAGAAAGGTAATGGCACATCAAGATGAAGAGCACTGCTGACAAAGGCTTGCATAATCATCATTCCTTTAGCGTGTAAATTACCGCCCAGTTCAACTTTACGTTCAACATCAGCAATATCACCATCGCCAAAATGAATCACACATGAAATTCGCGCTGGCTCGCCGTAAGATGTCGGATGGCCAGCAACATCAATAACCGTAAGTCCGTTGACTTGTCCAACATGTTCACCTTGTGTTTCAATAATCACTTGCCCATCAAGAATGTCATCTAATGCTCGTTCTGGAAGATAAGAGGCACGATAGTAACGTTGATGGATAGCCTGTTCCACGTGCTGCTGTTCAATCGTTTGCCCTTGAGACTCAATAGCAGACTCTTCGAGTAGTGAGCGATGCCACATGACACAGAGTGGCGCATAATGCTGATCCTCTGTATAACGAGCCCCCGCAGTCATCACTGTTTTAATCGCCTCTGCGGTAAGTAAAGGTAAATCATAGCGTTGAATTAACCAACGTAGATAACCTAAATAGGTCAGCATGCGATCATTTTCAATTTTAATGTCGAGTTCCATTTCACTAAACAGACATAATCCAGCATGAATGTCTGAATCGAGAAAATCGATATCACCGAGTTGATGACGATCACCGACAACAATCAATTTAATGTTATAAGATTGATTGATAGGGGTCTGCAGCAGCGATTTTTTACTCACGTTAATAGGGGATACGGGTTCACCGAGTACCGCCGCTTTTAACATTGGCCAGCAGAGTGGGTTAGCAAGCAAGAGATTCGCTGAAATAATCAAATAACCATTATCCGCTTGTGCTAATAACCCATGAGTTTGATCAATAACTTGACCATTTTTAGCGGTGACTTGCCCAAATAACATGGTCATGTCGAGCGTTTCAGTTCTGACTACTGGTACACGATGAGTATTTTCAAGATGCTCTTGAATCAAACAACGATAAATGGAGTTATCTGGCGCATTGATCAGCAGAACTCGGCTAAAACCCTGTATATGTATGAAACGTTCAATCGCTTGTAACAGTCTTGGTTGAGTGTCGAAAAACGGCACCGCCGTTAATTGCGCAAACTGAGCCAGCGGTTCATTAAAATCGTCATACTGGGGCGTTACTAAACGCCAGATATCTTGTGTCATTGAGTCATCGAAGTGATTAAAAGGATTGAAATTATATAGAAAAACCCTGACTACGAATAGCTTTGTTATCAGGAATACTCATTAGAGCATTTTTATTGCTATGATTGAAACTCAGCAAAGGTTGGGTTACCCTGTCACTATGCTTTTATATGGACTTTGCCGACTATGAAATATCAACAACTCGAAAATCTGGAATGTGGTTGGAAATGGCAGTATTTAATAAAAAAATGGAAAGATGGTGAGCAAATTACTTGCCATATTGATCGTAGTGAAGTGGAAAACGCGATAGTAAAGCTCAAATCTATTGAGTATGAACCCACCTTAGTACTCGATTGGATCGCACAACATATGGCTCCCGAGCTAGAAAACAAGTTAAAACAAGCCATTCGTGCTAAGCGCAAAAGGCATTTTAATGCTGAACAGTTGCACACTCGTAAAAAGTCGATTGATCTCGATTATCGCGTATGGGAAAAATTATCCTCAAGAGCTAACGAACTCGGTTGCACTTTATCAGATGCGATTGAGTATCTACTCAGTGAAGCATCACGTAGTGAAAAAGCAAGCCGCGCGGTGAGCAGTTTAAAAGAAGATCTTAATAAGTTGTTGTCCAATGAGGAGTAAATGAAATGCTGTATGTTATTGTTATTGCGGCAATCGTCATTTTTTGGTTAGTCGCGGTCGATAGACCAATTTTAAAAGTTACCTTCAAATCAGGGCACATAGTAGCAAGCAAGGGGCATTTCCCAGCTACTTTTAAACATAATGTCTGTGAGATAGCAGAGACAACGCCATTTGATGGTCAGATGAAGGTTTACCATCAAAGAACCGGCATGAAACTTATCTTCTCCAAACAAGTACCTAAAAAAGTTCAACAACGGATTCGTAATGTATTTCCTCATCAAGGCTTTAAGATATCAGGACCAAAAGCCAAAAAAGGTCGATAGCTTTTTACGCACGAAATAACGAAATACGGGGCAATACACAGGAGTAGCTAATGGAGAAAAAGCTGAGTCGAAAATTGGGTGTTCAGGGTCAATCCACGATTGAATGTTCCCTTTTAACACTCACCCTTAAGTGCGCATTATGTATATTATGTTAAATAACATACATGCAGATACACGAGACTTATCCTTACAGCGCTCCTATTCTTCCTTTTGCTTATTGTATTAAACATAAGTCTATTTACCATAAAGTATATAATTACCATATTGGTTCATGTTTGCACATTGAACAATATGGTAATTATTCTTGAGGATTTAAATACTGTTTAATAATGCGTTGTAATTCTTGGCTACGAATGGGTTTTAAAACCACATCATTCATGCCCGCTTGTCGAAATGTCGCGTGATCATCTTGCATTGCATGGGCCGTAAGCGCGATGATCGGTGTCTGGATATTCTTACTACGCAAGATTTTCGTCGCTTCAATTCCATCCATCACTGGCATCGAGATATCCATAAGAATCAAATCAAATGCATGGCTAGTTTCTGTTTCTGTTTCTGTTAATGATACGGCTTGTTGTCCATCACTCACCATGGTGACGTTGTAACCCATGCGCGATAAGATTAACTGGATGACCATTTGGTTAGTTTTGGTATCTTCAACAACTAAGATATGTCCTTGGCTACTCTGACTACTGGAGGCTTGTTTTAAAATAGGTTCAAGGGGATCAATCTTAATGCTATTTGTTTGTCGTGAATTGACGGGAAGACGGATGGTAAAATGGCTGCCTTGTCCTAAAGAACTGCTGACTGAAATCGTTCCTTTCATCAATTCTACAAGGTGTTTAGTAATCGCTAAGCCAAGCCCTGTGCCACCATAATGACGAGTAATAGAGCTATCGGCTTGAATGAATGGAGAAAACAAGTGTTCTATTCGCTCAGGCTCAATTCCAATTCCGGTGTCTTCGACATGGATGACCAACTCATTTCTTGCGGTACTTAACCGGACATCAACAGAGCCTGCTTCGGTGAATTTGATCGCATTACCAATCACGTTGAACAGTATTTGCATTAAACGTACAGGATCAACCCAATATTCATAATGATCACAAATTGATGTTCGAACATTAAAGCGGATCCCTTTAGCAACACACGCTTTATGATGATAAGACAAAGCATGAACAAGCTTCTTGTGCAAATGAACCCAGTGACGATGTAACTTAAAGTGCCCTGATTCTATGCGACTTAAATCAAGAATATCATTGATGATCACTAACAGAAGTTCTGCTGAATTTTCCATTTGTTCTAATAACTCAAGTTGAGAGTGATTAGAGTCTTCTCGCAAAATATCAATTAACCCTAAAACAGCATTGAGCGGCGTTCTCAGCTCATGACTCATCATCGCTAAAAATTGCGACTTAGCTTGGTTAGCATGTTCTGCTTGCTGCTGTGCAATATAGAGTTCATGAGTTTTTATACGCACTAAGCTTTGCAATTCTTCTTTATGTTCAATATCGTTAATAGCCCGCTCGAGGAGTGGACGAAAACGTTGCAACGTTGCTTTAGTCTCTAAACTAAACTGCCCTTTCCTACTGCCTAAAAGCAGTAATACGGAATCGCTGGTTTGCGTTTGGATACCCGTGATTAACGCGGAGTTTATTGTGTTTTGAAGAAATGGATTAAGATTTTGAAATTCGGCAAGCTTGGTGGGCTCAAATAGGATAATACACTCGCCTTGTAATACTCGTTGAAATTTATCACCATTAAGCCACTGCTTGCCTTGAAACGCGATATTCGAGGACAGAAATGTTGAAAATAACGAATTTGGCGTGTTTTTAGCAATAACAATAAAATCATCAAAGTTAATATATCGATGAAGGACGTTTTTAAGCTCTTCAAATATCTGATATTTATTATCAGCATGACTAAGCGCCGATATGGCGCTGAGAATAACACGGTTCTCTTCCGCTAAGCGAAGCTCTCTCTCTTTACTTCTCTCTAACTCAAGTAGCACCTCACTCAGCTGCTCATTTTTGTCTTGTTCTATCATCTTTGTCTATTCTGACTCATAGAAGATAACCGATGCTATCATTAAATTTCCGTGGGCATTCTCGCCACCAATAAAACGTCCCTGTTCACCAAAAGTGAATGGACAAATAAAAGGCTGACCATGCATTTGCTCGACCAGTTTTTTATGAACGAGTTGTACATCTTCTCCTAGACGGAGCATTGCCCCTGCACAATAGATGATAATCGAGCCGAGCAGTAATGACTCATGATAGTTTTGTGTATTTGCATCTTGGATCACTCGTGATGCTCGATTGAGTAGCTGTTCTTTTGAACCGGTCATCAAACTTATTTTTTCGCCTTCATTAATCGTAGCAAATAGTTCAAGCGATCCATCATTGAGCATTTGAATAGGATGACACAATTTATAGTAAGGCTGTTGATTAACATATCCGGCCACTCTTCCTAAAGGAAATCGAGTCACATGCTCAAACAGATGTCGATCGTTAAATTGAATATTGGAGTGATCGCTGATCCACTCTTTATAAATAGCCGAGGCTGGCTCACCATCAATACTCTGAATACATCGATGGCTAGCTTGGGTAATTTCGCCTTCAAACTCAGTCGGTGAATAACCAGCACTAAAACCCGAGGTTAGTGGCTTAGATGGAAAAAATAGCTGCAAAGCTATGCCATTAGAGCTCCATCCCTGTTGGGTAATGATAGACCATTGTTTTTGAATATGATTATCAGCTGCGCTCCCACCGATAATAGGAACGTGAGTGCCAAAGGTTGCATCAATCGCATCAATAAATGCCTCTTCATGGCCGGGTGTCGAATGCAACAGAATTAAGCTTGGTACTTCACCAATTCTATTCGCTTGTCGCAAAGCTTGTTGAATAGCGACATAAGCGGCTTGCCGATCATCCTCTTGACCTAACTCGACTAAACCAGTGCCATACGCACTATAAGAGCAGTCATAAATAGCCATTAAAGCCACAACAGGCCCGATATGAAATCCTTTATCAGTCATGATCGCTTGGCATGAAGAACAGCCAATAAATGGGATTCCTGGAAAATGTAGGCGAAGTTCTTGCTGTATCTGCTTCGCGGAATACTCTTGTGAGTAGTAGCAAATTAGGTTGGACAAGCCATCTTTTTTCAATGTTTCTGCTAACTGCCCTATTGCGTCTTCAGGTCTCGTGGCATGAGTAAAAGTGGTAGTAAATTGCATATATCAAACTAATAAAGATGCGTTAATGATGCAATATTAACACGATACTTTTTTATTGACTGTCTTTGTACTGCAAGGATTGGGTGTTTTCGTGATCGATAGACTCATTTTTTAACGTTGGGTGTTCTTTAGCGGCTTCTTTATCTGTTGAATAATGAGTTATAGTGCGCCAGGTGAATGCCGATATCAGAATAGTTAACATAACGATTATTTGAATCAGCTTGTTTTTTGTCAGTTTTTCTGCTGGCATTAGAGGGTGTCCTTTATCATCAATGACTAACCGAATCAGTAACTTGGTCTTGCAGTGCTCATCGTGGGTATGTAAATAGAAAGAAGAGAGTACTACATCCGCTTTTAAATGTTAACGTCCGTGACCATGATACCGATTACCAATATTAACTGTGCTTACTCTCTTTAGTTGTTTATGGATCACTATCCTTTGACGATAATGAATGCTAGAATTCTTGATGTACATCAATTTAGTGAAAGGTTGTTATGATTTCTGAAAAGCCTGCGGCAAAGCGTATTCAATCTGGTGGCTGCGCCATTCATTGTCAAGACTGTAGTATCAGTCAACTTTGCATTCCGTTTACACTGAACGAATCAGAACTGGACCAGCTTGACCAAATTATTGAGCGTAAAAAGCCGATTCAAAAAGGACAAGCGCTCTTCAAAGCCGGTGATGAACTTCGCTCTCTGTACGCGATTCGTTCAGGAACCATTAAAAGTTATACCATCACTGAACAAGGTGATGAACAGATTACCGCTTTTCACCTTGCCGGTGATTTGGTTGGGTTCGATGCCATCACTGGCGACTCTCATCCAAGTTTTGCTCAGGCATTAGAAACCTCAATGGTTTGTGAAATACCGTATGAAATCTTAGATGACCTTTCTGGAAAAATGCCTAAGTTACGCCAACAAATTATGCGTTTGATGAGTAACGAGATTAAGGGCGATCAAGAGATGATCCTATTACTCTCAAAAAAGAATGCCGAAGAGAGATTGGCGGCCTTCTTGTATAATCTATCAACGCGTTTTTCTCAACGAGGATTTAGCCCTCGCGAATTCCGTTTAACCATGACTCGTGGTGACATTGGCAATTACTTAGGCTTAACCGTAGAAACTATCAGTCGTTTACTGGGACGTTTTCAAAAATCAGAAATGCTTAGCGTGAAAGGCAAATACATCACAATTTTAGATCATGACGCTTTAATGCAATTAGCGGGTGTATCGAAAGACAGCAAGTAATTCTTGATTCATGGCGATGATGCAGCACTTTGATGAGCTGCATCATACTTTTCTTAAAAAACTGACTCTCTTCACTAAAACTCTCTCTCCAACTGCGTTAAAGTATCTCTAAGGTCTGTGAGTTATTGACCTCCTCCACAAACAAGGAGTTTGTTATGAGTATCTATAGCAAAATATTAGTTGTTGCAGACATTAATCACGATGAACAACCGGCATTAGCCAGAGCAGTTCAGCTAGCAGCAAAAAGCCAATCCCCGAGTCATATCACTTTCTTTATGTCGATTTATGATTTTTCTTATGACATGACTTCGATGCTTTCTATTGATGAACGAGATGCGATGCGCAGAGGCGTGATTCAACAACGAGAACAATGGATGAGAAGCGTTGCTGAACCTTATATCGATTCATCCATTCAATTTGATGTAAAGGTGGTTTGGCACAATCGTCCTTACGAGGCGATCATTGCAGAAGTCTTCTCTGGTCAACATGATATTCTTATCAAAGGCACTCATAAACATGATGTATTGGAATCAGTAATATTTACTCCTACTGATTGGCATCTACTGCGCAAATGCCCGACTCCTGTTTTACTGGTTAAACACAGTCACTGGCCTGAGAATGCGAATATTATCGCCTCTGTTCACGTGGGGTCAGAGGTTGATACTCATATTCAGCTCAACGATATCATGGTCGAACAATTACTCAATTTAACTCAACGTCTTGGGGCATCGCCCTATTTAGTTAATGCTTACCCGGTAACGCCAGCCAATATTACGATTGAGCTACCTGAGTTTGACCCGACCACTTATACTGATGCCGTTCGTGGCCATCACCTCACATCGATGAAAGCACTAAGACAAAAACATGGTTTAGATGAAAGCCAAACTATTGTTCAACAAGGTTTACCTGAAGATGTTATTCCCGAGGCAGCCAAAACGCTTGATGCGGCGATGGTCATTTTAGGAACGACAGGGCGAACTGGACTTTCAGCCGTCTTTATTGGTAATACCGCTGAACAAGTCATTGATAAAATCAACTGTGATGTCCTTGCCCTAAAACCCGCTGGGTATATTAGTCCTCTTGATCCTAACATCGCTAGCTAAACACTCTGTTTGCTATTTATAAGTCCCCATCCCCTTGGTTGGGGATTTTTTGTTATCGGGCATGCTTAATACTGGCATCTTGTCAGTAGATCCGTATTATACGCACTTCATTTTGTGTGGAAGATTAAAGAACGAAAGCCAATGACAGAGCAAACTCAAGAGTTGACTAAAGCCCAACATTATAATTTCAATAAGCTACAAAAACGTATTCGTCGTAATACGGGGCAAGCTATTGCTGACTTTAATATGATTGAAGATGGCGACCGAATCATGGTCTGTTTATCGGGAGGCAAAGACAGCTTCACGATGCTCGACATTCTGATGAGTTTGCAAAAAAGTGCACCGATCACCTTCTCACTCATCGCTGTCAATCTTGATCAAAAACAACCCGGATTTCCTGAACATATTCTACCTGAATACCTTCAAGAATTAGGCGTTGAGTATAAGATCATTGAAGAAGACACCTATTCCATCGTACAAGATAAAGTTCCCGAAGGTAAAACCACGTGCGCTCTGTGTTCTCGCCTACGCCGTGGTATTTTATATCGCGCAGCGAAGGAGTTAGGGGCCACTAAAATTGCTTTAGGCCATCACCGTGATGACATTATTGAAACCTTGTTTTTGAATATGTTCTATGGCGGAAAAATGAAAGGGATGCCACCTAAGTTAGTCTCTGACAATGGCGAGCATGTGGTGATTCGCCCTCTTGCTTACTGCAGAGAAAAAGACATCATCAAATACGCAAACCATCGCGCTTATCCTATCATTCCCTGCAATTTATGTGGTTCGCAGCCTAATATGCAGCGCCAAAATATTAAGCAGATGCTTAATGCTTGGGATAAACAGTTTCCTGGTCGTATAGAAACCATGTTTAGAGCCATGCAAAATGTCGTGCCTAGCCATCTTGCCGACTTTGAATTATTTGATTTTAAATCGATCAATCGTGATTCTGGCGTCATTAATGGTGGTGACATTGGTTTTGATAAAGAACCCGTCCCACAGCCTATTCTCGATGAAGACGATACAGTGATACCGTTTGATCCTGCATTAAAATTAGACGTGACTAACTTGTAGCATGTTGTTGATAACCAGTTGAACGGATACCAATAAGGCTGCCACTGGGCAGCCTTATTGGTATTTTCAGGTTATTGCTCTACCCAATAAACTTGATTATGGCGGATCATCGCCTGTACATCTTGCACATAATCCGCGCCACGCTCAGAGTAACGCAATAATCCATTACTCAAAGCCAGCGCACTATCCACACTGAATAAATTTGCGTCATTTTTACGCAGCTGTTGCCGAATATTGCGCAAATCACGATAAGCCGCGTTACGATTCACATTCATAAAATAACGATGAATCGATTCTTGCACCGAAGAAAACTTGGCAACTTCATGGGTCATTCCTGCGCCTCTTGCTGCTGGTACTACCCCACAGCCCGGAGAATAGCACCACTGACCAAAATAGTTATTCGCTTCAATAGCAAAACGCGAAGTTCCCCAGGCGGACTCATTAGCAGCTTGAGTCAGCACTAACGCTTCTGGTAAAACGTCAACACGCTGTAACATACCATTCAGCCATTCACTACTCAGTCGATTTCCCTTATTCAGTGCTAAACCGTATTGTTCAGCCAATTGAGCCGCCAGTGTCTTATCTTTGGCTGACAGTTTGCCTTGCTGAAAACGGGTAGCTAGTCGTTGCAATTGTTGCCTTTCTTGTAAAATACGTTGGTTCTCAAACGCAACTCCAGGTCTTAAGTAAGAAAAAAATGCCTCTTTTTTCTCTGCTATATCCGTTATCGATGAAAAATCAGGGGCTGCTGATACTGCATGGCCGGTTAACTCAACCGAAGGGTGATCAGCAGTCCGGGTTGAGTAATAAAGACTCAATCCAATCAACACCATCGCTAACCCTATGAGGATAAAGCGCTTACGCATTAAAAATTTGTGAATTTGCATCATGATCATCATCGCTATTGGTTTTCTTCGTGGCAACGATTTGTAAACGAATACCAAACATATTACGGTAAATAATGCCTTTCACATGAAAAAAGAAAGGCAGAACAAAGATTAAGCCAATACCATAAAACAGGACGGCAGCTACGAACATCAACATCAGTAAAGCGTAGATGCCCGCTAAAGGTAGCAGTTTTTTGTTCACTGCACGTAATGATAGCCACAGTGCTTGCATCGGGGGAACTTTCTTTTCACAGATCAGTAAAATCGAATTACTAAAAGCCAGTGAAAAATACATCGAGAGGAGTGGGAAAACCATCCCGGCAACCCCTTGTAGTACTAGGCTCAATAATGAAGCAATAATTACTGGTATGGTGAACTGCAACCCTTTAGTAATATGATTGGTCCTAGTTTTAAGCCCGGCAGCATGACTCATGGCCATTAAACTCACGCCAGCATAAATCGGAGCACTGACTACTTCGTAACTAAAGTTAGCAATCAAAATCCCTTGAATAACGCCCGGAGGGATATTGCCCTCTTGAGCAAATAAAGAAAAGATGACCGACGGATCGCCGACCATTAATCTGAAGGCAATGATAAAAATCGCCAATTGGATCACGACCAAAATAACAATGGCAGGAGAAAAAGACAGGAAGTGTTTCAGGGTACAATCCCATGCTTCTTTTAGTACCTCACCTATCTTAAGTTGGTAATCACCAGAAAGAGCGCGTTCCAACGTTCCCCCTAAGTTAAAATCTTTCTCGATATTATTGCTCATAATTCGCCCTAGTTTGGCCTGTCAAAAATGCTTTCGAAACAAATGGAGATAGTTTTTCATTATACTGAAATACCGTCGAGTCTAAAATCTTACTGTCAAACTCAGCTTGCTTTATGCTTCATATGGCTGATAATTGACCACTTAAAAGCCTTTATTATTCGTTAACAGGTCATGGTAAAGAATCATCACTCAACGATGCAAAATTTTTTCTGTTTCAAGATAAGAAAATACTTTGATTTCGTCGGGTATGCTAATTATGATGCGCCCTTTGAAAAGGTATAACCAGTGTATAAATTGGATGTATAAGTACACCAAGTATGATTCTGATTTATGACTGGTTTTCGTGTTATACCCGAACAACCGAGAGTGATGGCAACGTCTGCTGCCACTTTAAGCTAAACGGGAATAATAATGCACTGTATATCACGCTCCTATACTCAAAAAAGTTAAGGACGATTGTTTGAATGAACCATTAGCCATTCAACGACGTTTTTGCCATTTTTTGGGTATACAACCACTGTGGGAGAAAAACAGACGTTGAACAAACAACACTCGGTAGGAAAGCCAGTTATTCGTCTATCTGGCATTAGCAAAAGCTTTGATGGTAAAGAGATCATTTCTCACCTGAATTTAGATGTCAATCACGGTGAATTCTTAACTATACTTGGCCCATCAGGGTGTGGGAAAACCACCGTACTACGAATGATTGCTGGTTTTGAGACGGTCGATAACGGCCAGATCTTACTTGACGGTCAAGATGTGACTCAAGTTCCTGCTGAGCAGAGGCATGTCAACACGGTCTTCCAAAGTTACGCCTTGTTTCCTCATATGACCGTGTTTGATAACGTAGCCTTCGGATTGCGTATGCAGAAAGTACCAAGCGCAGAGATTGAACCACGAGTAATGGAAGCCCTACGCATGGTTCGTTTAGAGCAAATGGCGCAACGTAAGCCACATCAGCTTTCTGGTGGTCAGCAACAACGTATTGCGATTGCTCGTGCCGTGGTCAATAAACCTAAAGTGTTATTGTTGGATGAATCTTTATCCGCTCTCGATTATAAACTGCGTAAACAGATGCAAATCGAGCTGAAGCAACTCCAACGTCAACTGGGTATAACCTTCATCTTCGTTACTCACGATCAAGAAGAAGCTTTATCCATGTCGGATCGAATCATTGTTATGCGCGATGGATGCATTGAGCAAGATGGTTCACCACGTGAAATTTATGAAGAGCCAAAAAACCTATTTGTTGCCCGATTTATCGGTGAGATCAACGTATTTAATGCCGTCACTCAAGATCGTATCGATGATAAGTGCATTAACGTACAGATCGAAGGCGTTCCTGCGATTGTCTATTATGATCAACCCGTGACTAGCGGCGATAAACTGCAAGTCTTACTGCGTCCAGAAGATTTACGCATTGAAGAGATCAAAGAATCAGAAAGTGCGGGTATTGTTGGTCATGTTATCGATCGTACTTATAAAGGCATGACGTTAGAGTCAGTGGTTGAATTAGAGTCAGGCATGCGCGTTATGGTGAGTGAATTCTTTAACGAGGATGATCCAGACGTAGACCACTCTATCGGCCAGAAAGTCGCCATCACTTGGGTTGAAAGCTGGGAGGTCGTCCTCAATGATGAGCAACAAGCTTAATCTACAAAACGCAATTATTGTTTTGATTGTCGGCTGGTTAGGGCTGTTTGTTCTGATCCCCAATCTGATGATCATTGTGACCAGCTTTTTAACGCGTGATGAATCGAACTTAATCGCTTTTACCTTTACGTTCGATAACTATCTTCGTTTAATGGATCCGATTTATGCCAGAGTGATGCTGCACTCATTTTACATGGCTATCGTGGCGACCTTAATTTGCCTTGTGGTCGGCTATCCATTTGCGTATATCGTTGCCAAAATGCCACAAAAATGGCGCCCTATTATGCTGTTTTTAGTGATTGTTCCATTTTGGACTAACTCACTGATCCGTACCTATGGATTAAAAATTGTTTTGGGCACTCAAGGTATTTTGAATAAAGCATTATTAAGCATCGGCATCATCGATACTCCGATCCGTATCATGTTCACCGAAACCGCGGTAATGATTGGTTTAGTGTATATCTTGTTGCCATTTATGATTCTGCCTCTCTATTCTGCGATCGAGAAGCTCGATCATACTTATATAGAAGCAGCACGAGATCTTGGTGCGAACAAGTTGCAAACGCTGATTAAAGTCATTTTACCCTTAACCATGCCCGGCATTATTGGCGGTTGTTTACTGGTACTGCTACCAGCATTAGGAATGTTCTATATTTCTGATTTACTGGGAGGGGCGAAAAACTTATTGATCGGTAACGTCATTAAGAGCCAAGTGCTCAACGCCCGAGACTGGCCATTTGGTGCGGCGACAAGTATTGCCCTCACCTTAGCCATGGCCGTCATGCTCTATGCGTACTATCGAGCAGGAAAACTCTTGAATAAGAAATCGGAGCTAAGCTAATGGGAAAGACAGTTCGATTTAGCTTTATGAGCTTAGTGTACTTATTTTTGTACCTACCGATTATTGTTTTGATTGTGAACTCTTTTAACGACAACCGCTTTGGGATTCGTTGGGGTGGCTTCACGACCAAGTGGTATCATGCTTTGATTAATAATGACAGCTTAATGCAAGCCGCCTGGCACTCTATCAATATTGCGGTCTTTTCAGCGACCGCAGCGACAATTATTGGTAGCTTGACGGCTGTTGCCCTATTTCGTTACCAGTTTAAAGGTAAGAAAATGGTCAATGGCATGCTGTTTGTTGTCATGATGTCACCAGATATCGTAATGGCAATTTCATTACTGGCGCTGTTTTTAGTCCTCGGCTTTCAATTGGGCTTTCTAACCCTTTTGATTGCGCACATCACCTTCTGCTTACCCTTTGTGGTCGTCACGGTTTACAGCCGTTTGAATGGTTTTGATGTGAAGATGTTAGAAGCGGCAAAAGATCTCGGAGCAAGCGAATGGGTTATATTGAAAAATATTATTTTCCCACTTGCTAAGCCAGCCGTTGCGGCTGGTTGGTTATTAAGTTTTACCTTGTCACTCGATGATGTCATCATCAGTTCTTTTGTGACAGGACCAACCTATGAAATTCTCCCTTTAAAGATTTACTCTATGGTTAGGGTTGGGATTTCACCGGAAGTGAATGCGTTAGCGACTGTGATGTTAGTGGTTTCATTAATCCTTGTGATCACTTCACAGTTGTTAGCCAGAGAAAAAGTGAAGTAATATACTCACTGCATGTTAAAAACACGAAACAGAATGGCCACCATGACCATTCTGTTTCTCTATGTAACGCCCTAATGGGCAACGTTTGGTTTGGAGCTAACGTCGATGAAAAAATGGGCTACTTTATTAGCTGGTAGTGCATGTGCGCTTTCACTGTTGTCAAATTCAGCTATCGCGCAAGATAAAGAATTGGTTTTCATGAACTGGGGACCTTACATTAACAGTAATATCCTTGAACAGTTTACTCGTGAAACCGGTATCAAAGTCATTTACTCAACTTATGAGTCAAATGAAACTTTATACGCCAGACTAAAAACCCATAATCAGGGCTACGATCTTATTGTTCCTTCGACCTATTTCGTATCCAAAATGCGTGATGAGGGTATGATTCAGAAAATAGATAAGTCTAAGCTGTCTAATTTCAGTAATTTAGACGCTAACTACCTGAATAAACCTTATGATCCGAACAACGACTACTCGATTCCGCATGTGGTCGCCATTACCGGTTTAGCGGTCAATACCGATATGTATGACCCGAATGATTTCCAAAGCTGGGGTGACCTATGGAAGCCAGAGCTGGCGAGACAATTGATGTTAATGGACGATACTCGCGAAGTGTTCCATATCGCTCTGCGTAAACTCGGCTATTCCGGTAATACCACTGACGATAAGCAAATTGATGAAGCCTACGCTGAATTGCGTAAATTAATGCCGAATGTTTTGGTGTTTAACTCTGACAACCCTGCTGCACCCTATCTTGCTGGTGAAGTCGGTTTAGGGATGTTATGGAATGGCTCTGCAGCGGCAGCGCAAAATGAAGGATTACCGATCAAACTGATCTTCCCGAAAGAAGGCGGTATTGGTTGGGTCGATAACTTCGCCATTGCTTCAGGAGCGAAAAATGTCGACGCCGCCCATAAGATGATCGACTTTTTACTGCGCCCTGAAATCGCTGAGCAAATCTCTCGTGATACTGGCTACTTAACAGGTGTGGCGGAATCGAACGCTAAGTTCAAAGATATCGCCCCCCTATTCCCATCTCAAGAAGATTTAGATCGCGTGGAGTGGCAAGATGCGGTGGGAGACAAAACCATTAAGTATGAAAACTACTTTATGCGTTTAAAATCAGGTTTATAAACCTACGAGCTTAAGTAAATGGGCAGCATTAGCTGCCTATTTTTTTGTGAGCTGGTATACTTGGCGGCTGATTTAGCTAATCTCTCTAGCCTATTTGGGCTTTTGCTACCAAAATACGGAATTGTAATGAAGAAAAGTAAACTGTATGCGGGCGTACTATGCGCAGCGACTCTATTCACTACCCACGCGATGGCCAACGATACCGAGCTGTATTTTTATAACTGGTCGGAATATATCCCTAGCGATGTACTAGAAGAATTTAGTAAAGAAACCGGTATCCGAGTTATTTATTCGACGTACGAATCAAACGAAAGCATGTACGCGAAGTTAAAAACCCAAGGTGCTGGTTATGACTTAGTGGTTCCTTCAACTTATTTTGTCTCTAAGATGCGCAAAGAAGGCATGCTGCAACCCATCGACAAAAATCAATTAAGTCATTTTGCGGATCTTGACCCTAATTTTCTCAATAAATCTTTTGATCCCGAAAACCGTTACTCAATCCCTTATATCTGGGGAGCGACAGGTATTGGCATTAACACCGACATGCTTGATAAATCAGCACTGACCAATTGGAACGATTTATGGGATGCCAAATGGCGTGGTCAGCTTATGCTGATGGATGACGCTCGTGAAGTGTTCCATATGGCTTTAAGTAAATTGGGTTACTCGCCAAATAGTACCAATCCAGAAGAGATTGAAGCCGCTTATCAAGAGCTAACCAAACTGATGCCAAATGTCTTGGTCTTTAACTCTGATTTCCCAGCCAACCCGTTTTTAGCCGGAGAAGTTTCGCTTGGGATGTTGTGGAATGGGTCTGCCTACATGGCGCGTCAAGAAGGAGCCAATATTGAGATTATTTGGCCAGAAAAAGGCGCTATTTTCTGGATGGACAGCATTGCGATTCCTGCAGGAGCGAAAAATATCGAAGCGGCACATAAAATGATCGACTTCTTATTGCGTCCGGAAAATGCAGCAAAAATTGCGCTGGAAATCGGCTATCCAACACCAGTCAAAACGGCCCATAAGCTATTACCTGCCGAGTTTGTCAATGACCCGAATATCTTCCCACCACAATCAGTCATGGATAGCGGTGAATGGCAAGATGATGTCGGTGAAGCATCAATATTATACGATAACTACTTCCAACGCTTAAAAGTGAAGTAATCAGCGATTCTATCAATGTGAAAAAGCGGCTGATGCCGCTTTTTTCTTGCCTGTTTTCTGTGCTAGATGAAAACGATGTGACGTTAGCAAAAAATGAGGTTCTTGTCCTCTTATCGAGGGGAATCTTGCAGCATTAATAGCTCGTTAACTAAACGAGGGACCTCAAGCGTCGCTTTGCCATAACGTTTTTCAGCAAACTCACTTTCAATCGCGCTCGGCTCTAAATTAATTTCAATCGTATGTGCGCCGTGCATTCTCGCATCATGCACAAAACCAGCCGCCGGATAAACCACACCAGATGTACCAATAGAGACAAATAAATCGGCTTTTTCTAATGCGCTATAAATCTCCCCCATCCGCAAAGGCATTTCCCCAAACCAAACAATATGAGGCCGCATTTGTTGCGGAATTTGACAGCAATGACACAATTCACCGGTCAATAAATCGCCCTTTTGTTCAACCACTTGATTAGACATACTACAGCGAGCTTTAAATAACTCGCCATGCATATGAATGATGTTTTGACTACCGCCTCGCTCATGCAGATCATCAATATTCTGGGTAATGATGGTTACTGAACCATTCAGTTGTCGCTCTAGCTCGCCAAGAGCAAGATGAGCCGCATTGGGTTGAATCTCAGGAGAGCCTAGTTTTCTGCGGCGCTGATTATAAAAGTCTTGCACCAAATCAGGATCACGAGCAAAACCTTCTGGTGTGGCAACATCTTCAATCCGGTGGTTTTCCCATAATCCATCTTGGGCCCGAAAGGTTTGAATACCCGACTCGGCAGATATCCCCGCGCCGGTCAATACTACAATATTGCGATAGGGGAAATTCATCATCCATTCCTTATTTTCAATCTTTACACCAGTTTAGCATTGATAAACGAGCGTCCCTAATTTCAAGGCTTAGACAATAGTCGAAAAAAACACCCAGACTCGCTGGGTGTGATGATTAAAGATTCGGACCTTTCGTCGGACGATGAGCGATATCGGCTCGCAGCTGCTTCATACCTTGCACCATACGCCAAAACCATAAGGTAATGGCACCTAACGCAATGAACGCGCCAAGGTAAGGGATAGCGTAGCCAATCGTACTTAACCAAGTATTACTAAACCAATAACGGTTGACTCCCATCAGAACGCCATTTGCCGTAGCAACGGTGACAATTAGCACCACAAAAAAGGTTAAGAATAAGAAAAAAGTACGAATTAATCCGTAATAATGGGAATTCGCCACCTCGCCATCTTGGTTTTTATCCAACCGATAGCCAGCATAGATAATGCCAATCACCCCAGAAAGTAACCCAGTAAATGGGGTCAGCAAACTGGCGATATACACAAACCAAACGGATTTATTTTTACTGGCGGGGATCATCATGACTCTCCTGTATCTTTGGAACTTGATGGTCAGCCGCTTCAATTTCGCCTCGCGCTTTGACTTCTTCATACCATAAATCATGATGTTCTTTGGCCCAGGTCTCATCGACTTTACCTGTCACCATCCCTTCTAATGCTCCTTCCATACCAAATAAACCGATATAAATATGGAAAATAAAGCCACAAATAAGGATTAAAGCAGAGAACATGTGGATCAAATTCGAGAGTTCCATATCGCGGCGCGTTTGCCCAAAAATCGGAAAGTCTAAAATAAGTCCACTGATCGCAGCAAAGCTACCAAATACGATCAACAGCCAATAGATCGCTTTTTCACCACCATTGGAAAAGCCAGCCGAAGGATGGGTTCCTTTGTGCTTGCCCGCCATTCCTCCCAATTTTAAAAACCATTGGAAATCAACCTTGTTGAATAAGGATTTTCGCCACCATTTCAGCAACATAAAAATCAGCAACACAAAGAATAAGGGGCCAACGTAATTGTGGTATTGCTTAGCGGAATAAATGACCATTCCCCACCAATCGGTAGGAATGTAAGGTTTAAGAAAGTGTTTACCATAAACCAACATTAACCCACTGAACGCCAAGGTAAGAAAAGTAAACGCCATACTCCAGTGCAACGCTCGATCCAAACGCGACCAACGTTTTAATTTTCGCCCCGTTCTTGGCTGACTAAGCATGATCGGCCCCATCAACCAATAGGCCATCACAACCATCACAATACTACCAAAAATCGCCACTGCCCCAGCAGGAGACATCCATTTCTCTTTTAAGACAAACCACATTTCACCCGGTGTACTGATTAACACGCCATGCTCAGGAGAACGTGATGTGGTATAGCCTTCTTGACCTTGCCTCACTTGACGCCAAAAGTCGGCACCCGCTAATTGAGAAATCTCTTTTTGCGCCACATTGTGATTAGTGGACTCGCCCTCATTGGCTAATAATGGGAGAGATAAACAACTAAGAGTTAAGATCAATAGCACCAAGACCTGCTGAAACGCACGCTTTATCCGATATTGCATCGCTACTTAACTCCTTGTGGCATCGAAAGCGAGATCTTCACCATTGGTCCACCCAGCATTTTTAGCTCCGCGCTCTACCACGCGCTGACGGAAAATATCTGAAACCACCGCGGCATCACCAGCCAGTAGTGCTTTAGTCGAACATAAGGAAGCACACATCGGTAATTTGCCTTCAGCAATCCGGTTAGCTCCATATTTACGACGTTCTTCGGGGGAACCCGGTTCTGTTTCAGGTCCACCAGCACAGAACGTACATTTATCCATTTTCCCACGCTCAGCAAAGGCAGACTGCTTAGGAAACTGCGGAGCACCAAACGGGCAAGCAAATAAGCAGTAACCACAACCAATGCAAAGATCTTTATTGTGCAGCACGATGCCATCTTCCGTTTTGACAAAACAGTCCGCCGGACAGACCGCCATACAAGGCGCGTCCGTACAGTGCATGCAAGCTACCGAGATCGAGTTCTCTCCCGGTTCGCCATCATTGAGTGTGACCACTCGACGACGTTGGATTCCCCATTGCAGAGCATCGTCATTTTCATTTTTACAGGCCGTGACACAGCCGTTGCATTCGATGCAGCGTTTGGTATCACAAAGGAATTTCATTTTAGCCATTGGTTTACTCCTTACGCTTTACGGATGTTACACAAGGTGACTTTAGTTTCCTGCATTTGAGTAACAGGATCGTACCCATAAGTGGTCGCGATATTCGCTGACTCACCAATCACATAAGGATCGGTACCTTGTGGGTATTTATGACGAAGATCTTCACCTTGAAATTTGCCGCCAAAATGAAAAGGAATGAACGCCATACCGGGTTTAACGCGACGTGTCACCATGGCTTTAACATGAATACGCCCTTTTTCTGCCCCTTCAACCCAAACCATGTCACCGTCTCTGAAACCAAGATCATTGGCATCTTTAGGGTTCACCTCAACAAACATCTCTTGCTGCAGTTCGGCTAACCAAGGGTTTGAACGGGTTTCTTCGCCACCACCTTCGTACTCGACTAAGCGCCCAGAAGTCAGAATGATCGGATATTCTTGAGATTTATCGATATCTTGAATCGATTTATAGAGCGTCGGCATTCTAAAAATCGCGTCTTTATCTTCCCAAGTAGGATAATCAGCGATGAGATCGCGTCTTGGCGTGTACAGTGGCTCACGATGTAGTGGCACTCGATCCGGAAATGTCCACACAATTGCACGAGCTTTCGCATTGCCGAAAGGAATACAGCCATGCTGAATTGCCACTCGTTGAATACCACCTGAAAGATCGGTTTTCCAGTTTTGTCCTTCTGCTGCGACTTTTTCGGCCTCGGTCAGATCGTCCCACCATCCTAAATGTTTGAGCAATTTATCGGTGAATTCCGGATAACCATCTTCAATCTCACTGCCTTTTGAAAAGCTATCTTCTGCGAGTAGTGATTGACCTTCAAACTCAACGCCGTAGCGAGCTCGGAACGTCCCTCCGCCCAGAGCAACCGGTTTAGAAGTATCATACAAAATATGCGTTCCGGGATGCTTCATCTCTGGAGTCCCCCAGCAAGGCCAAGGTAGACCATAAGTCTCACCATGAATTGGCCCACCTTCTGCTTCTAAAGTGGTTTTATGGAAAGTATGCCAATGCTGTTGATGCGCTTTTAAACGTTCAGGGCTTTGTCCGGTATAGCCGATGGTCCACATCCCTTTATTGAATTCACGGGTAATGTCTTCAATAAGTGGTTGATCATTCTCAACTCGAATGTGTTTACAAAGTTGCTCGGCAAAGCCGAGTTTTTTACTCAGTAAGTACATGATTTCATGATCAGGTTTGGAATCAAACAACGGTTCAATGACTTGATCACGCCATTGCAAAGAGCGATTCGACGCAGTCACACTGCCGTAAGTTTCAAATTGGGTCGTGGCAGGAAGCAAATACACGCCATCGCTGCGCTCATTCATGACTGCAGCAACGGTTGGATAAGGATCGACAATCACCATCATGTCGAGCTTTTGCATCGCTTTTTTCATTTCTACGCCACGGGTTTGCGAGTTAACCGCATGACCCCAATAGAACATAGCGCGAATATTTTCTCGTTGTTGAATATTGTTTTTATTCTCCAGTACGCCATCAATCCAACGAGATACCGGAATTCCGAAACTATTCATTGGCTTAGTGCCACCGTAAGTCCCTTGATCAAAGCGATTCGCTATCCAATCAAAATCAACATCCCATACCTTGGCCCAATGACGCCATGCCCCTTCTGCGACCCCATAGTAACCAGGCAACGAATCAGAAAGTACCCCTAAATCCGTTGCGCCTTGAACGTTATCATGACCACGAAAAATGTTCGCCCCGGAACCCGGTTTACCCAAATTCCCCAAAGCCAATTCAAGTACACAATAAGCACGAGTATTGTTATTTCCTGTTGTGTGCTGAGTGCCGCCCATACACCAAATAATACAACCGGGGCGATGTTCAGAGAGTAGCTTCGCGGTTTGATAAACATCCGACTCACTCACTCCGGTGACCCGCTCCACCTCTTGAGGTGCCCATTTCGCCACTTCTTGACGAATTTCCTCCATGCCAAACACACGCTGGCGAATGAATTCTTTATCTTCCCACTGATTTTTAAATACGTGCCAGAGCACGCCCCAAATAAAGGCAACATCCGTTCCGGGACGCAATGACACATAGTGATCCGCTTTGGCTGCGGTGCGCGTACGACGAGGATCGGCAACCACAATTTTGCAATTATTCTTCTCTTTGGCAATCAAGATATGTTGCATCGCGACCGGATGCGCTTCCGCAGGATTCGAACCAATGAACAACATCGACTTACAATTATGCATATCATTAAAGGAGTTGGTCATCGCACCGTAACCCCAAGTATTGGCAACGCCTGCTACGGTCGTGGAATGACAAATTCGCGCTTGGTGGTCAACGTTATTGGTTCCCCATAATGAGGCCATTTTACGAAAGAGATACGCTTGTTCATTGCTGTGTTTAGCACTGCCAAGCCAGTAGACCGAATCTGGCCCCGACTGTTGACGAATCTTTAGAACTTCATCACCGATTTCATCGATTGCCTGTTGCCATGAGAGCTTTTTCCATTTTCCGCCCTCAAGCTTCATCGGATATTTCAAGCGTCGCTCACCATGACCATGCTCGCGTAAGGCCGCGCCTTTTGCGCAATGCCCACCCGCATTAAAAGGATGATCAAAAGCTGGCTCTTGGCCTGTCCAAACCCCGTTTTGAACTTCAGCATAAATACCGCAACCAACGGAACAGTGTGAGCAAATGGTACGCTTTATTTCCGTTTTGACCTGATTAGGTCGCGAGGTTGCTTGAGCTTTTTTAATCATTCCAGGAGCAAATAAAGCAGAACCAACAACCGCGCCACCCGCGGCTAATGAACTGTTGCGAATAAAAGCTCGACGACTGAGCCCTAGTGCATTTGGCTGTTCGACCTGCTCTGAACGTTTGGTCAGTTTCATTATCGGCTCCTATAAACTGGCGTAGTAATCGCGAATATGTTGAGTTTCGTGATACCCTTTTTGCAATGGCTGTGGCGTCGCTTCTTCCACTGTCTCTACCGCTAACGCCGACGAACTCGTCGAAGCCACCACACCTCCGACAACGGCGGCACCAGCTATACTTTTTAATATCGTGCGCCGACTCTGATTAATATCTGATTGTTTTTTCATCGCTCTCTTCCTTTTTCCATATAACCGCAGTGATGATTCCACTGCCGTTGTAGGACGCTGGTTATAATTCGCTGACATTCTGCTCAATGGTATTTTTTACATGCATAACATGGGTATTACATTGACTAGCAATGCTAGCTGGTGTCATCTGAATGCTCTCTAAGCTTAAAAAAGCCTTAAATACTTGAGACACCGCTCGATAAAAATTCGCATGTTCGGCTTGCTCAATTTGTTGCGCTAAGTGATTAAACCAAGAGCTGATATGACGATGAAAAAATTCACCTTGCTGCTCAGGCATATCACTGATCAACCACGCCATACTTTCACATAAGGCGGCAATATGATCCTCTGGCTCTTTCACCGAGTCTGAACGCTGCAAACCAAGCTGCGCCATATGCTGGCGAAGATCCGCTAGAGGTTTTTCCATCAATGATCCCGTCAGATGCCATGAAGCAAAGGGCACCACTTCGCCTCTTCCGATACCAATAAATAGCCATTGATATTCCTCTTCAAGGCTATGAATATCAGTATGTTGTGCAGCATGCCTTAAGGCTAACCAACACTGACTCATCACGCTTGAGTTATCTTCAATCTCTAAGTCAGCTAAAAACTGCAATTGTGACTGACGAGGAGGAGCGCGAAACAGGGAGGCCAACATCAGATAAATATCGGTACGTATAGTGTCGGTAACTTGCATAAACATCGCCTTAATAGTGAAGTTGCTGCTCTGGGTTTTCAGCCATCGCTTCAAAAATATCAATCACTCGACAGTCTTCGCACATGGCGATTCGATTGAGAGAAATGGGATCTGAAAAATGAGAGTGACCGCGTAACTTATTTTGCAGCATGGTGATCATTGATTGAGGTGCAAATGCTTTTTGGCAACGTAAACAGCGGGCGGGCTCTTCTTGGTGTAACACCTGCGCCGCTTGTCGCTCATCATGGTCCCAATTAATTCTTGGTAGCGCCGTCAGGGCTTTTTCAGGGCATGCAGTGACACATAAACCACACTGCACACAGTCTTGTTCAATAAAATGCAAAGCTGGGATATCACCACGGTGATGCAAAGCTCGTGTAGGACAGACCGCGACACAGCTCATGCACAAGGTACAATCTTGACTGGCGCACTCAATTGAGCCCAAAGGAGCCGAGCTATTCAGCGCTTGAATCATCGAATTTGGTTGATATTGAGTGGCAAGTGCATCTAATGCCTGATACAAGCGTTGGCGTTTATTACCAGAGAGCTCACCCAATCGAAGTGTCAAATCGTCTTCACACAGAACTGGAAGCCCTTCGCCTAGCGATTCCAAATACAAAATATCAATCCGCTGCTTGTCTAAGCCTAACGAGGTTAGTAACGTTTGTGCTAACGACACTTCTTGATGAAGAATACGCAATACAGTCGCAGGCATATGCTGGCTAGCTGCAAACAGTACCTGAGTCGCGCCATTAACCAGCGCAGCAAACCAAGTATCCATACCGACAGAAGGAAGCTCTTCTAACATCACTGGAATGACATTATCGGGTAAGGCTTTAAGCGCCATAAGATGATGAGTTTCGTGGCGATCACTGCAAAAAAGAATGATCGGTGTTTCGCCTTGGGCCTGAAAATAATGGTTAAGTAGTCGCTCAACAAACTTTTGTGTATCGGTAGGGTTAGGTAAAGCGTAGTGGATCGCTTCCGTTGGGCAAGCGGTCGCGCACGTTCCAATACCTTGGCAAAGATAAGGGTTGATTTCGATTCGGTGGCCTGTTTGTGCTGTTCCTTCACTAGAAAGCGCACCCGCCGGACAAGCATCAACACACCGCTCACAACCTTTCACACCTCGTGAACTGTGCGCACACAAATCGGTATTGAGACGAAAATATTTCGGTTTATCAAAAGTCCCGATTAATGTGGGAATGGTTTCTAACGCTTCAACGAGTTTATTTTCGCCTCTCCCTACTGGAAAGTATCCAGGAACAGGCACCTCTTCACTCATAATCCCGTTGAGTGAGAGATCCAACACAATATCAAAACATGCTTGTCCGATTGCCGCTTGGGCTAAATTGATGGTTTGACCATGATTGAGCACCTGAATATCGAATGCCCCAAGATAACCACTGATTTGTACCGAATCGGCAAAGTAAAGTGTCCTTGAATGCCCCTGATGGCCGTCAATCGATAAGAGCGTCAAAGAGCTCATCGAAGGCAGTTGTTGGGCCGCTCGTTCAATCAAACTGGTGGGACCGATCAACAGCGTATGCCCACCACTTTGATAGCTAACCGTTGGTGGGATCAAATTCTGCAGCTCAACAGTATGTTGCAGGGCAAACCAACGCGCTTGACCAGAAGTGCTACTGGCTTGTTGTAGATAGTCGTTTAACATTGCTCAATTCCATGCTGAAAGCAGGCTCATTGTCCTACCCTTATTTATTACATGGATTTAGCAAATAACGTTCCAACTTAAAATATTATCTATGTCATTGATTTGTTAGGAATTTAAACACCCCCTTCATCACAAGTTATTCAGTAAGACATTTTGTCTCATTATGAAACTGAGTAGTGAGACAAAATGTCCCTACTTTTTATCCAACAATGTTGGTTCGCCTTCATCCATCCGATCACGTGGCATAACTGACTGATGAGCGAAGTGGTTATGGTTATTTTGGTGTTCAGATTGGTGATCAGGTAGCCGATCTACATTCGATGGGTCGACATCAATAAGCCATTCACGGACACTTTGTGCTAGTTCACTCGCCAAGGGTTTTAATGCATGATAATCACCATCATAATCATCTAGACCATCAACTTGATTGAATTCACCATTGAAAAAAAGCTGCCGTAACGCCTTTTTTTTCAACTCAGCAGAGGCCGAAACCAATAGTGTGGAGAGCTCATTCTCGGTAGCAATGCTTTCATCTGCCACTAAGCCTGTCGGACACGTTGTCTGATCGCGAGTTAAGGTCGTAGGCCGTTCAGAAAGGCTCTCTGGTTGTAGAGCACTCGGTAATGTTTTATCGTCACTACCCGACTCATCAATAGATACGTCTTCTGATATCGTTGCTTGATGTAATTTACGCTTTGACCATCGATTAAAGAAAGAATCAGTTGCCACATGACCTCCCGGCACCTTTACGCTTTTTAGAACGGTAGTCGAGCAATTCACCTTCTCGACCAATGAAAGCTTCAATCCACGCTTGTACCGCTAAAGGCATAGGCTCAGAAAGTACCACGTAGTCGCTATCCATATAACGAGCCGCCACACCTTGCGAGGCGGTAATGCACACCAGTTTGGGTTGATCGTCATCGGTACTATTTTCCACGATCACGAATAACTTAGGCTCTCGCGAACTGAGGTTAAATCGATAATCACTTCGCTCATCGCGAAAGAGCTCCAATATAGCTCGTGCTTTGAAGTCAGCCTGAGGCATTAATTCAAAACCGCTTAATTGCCATTGGCTCGTTACCCAACGTCCAACATTAAACGAGCGTAAATGAAGTAGACAACCAATGGACCATTGAAATTCGTTTTTGATCAACGGTACTAAATGTGAAATGGGGAAAGCCATGAAGAGTAAATCCTTGCTTGAGTCAATACCATCAACAACATCTGCTCATTTAAGCAATTATTACGCCATCCGATTAATCGACATAACATACAACGATAAAGAGGATATGGAATGATATTTGCTGCTCTCTTTATATCTCTGCCTAACTCGTATCATCGATCACGATTGGCGATTAACGCACTTTTAGCATCGGTATAGGAACAATTTGTGTCAGCATTCTCTCTTATTCAAGCTACTGAAAACCCAAAACAAACCATAGAAGTAACGGTGTATGATCAGTATGGTGAGCCATTAACCAAATCCATCGCCTGTGAACGCCCCTTAACCGTACTGTTAAATTGGCAAGAAGTGGTGACGCTAATGACTCTAGGCTCTCGCCCTGAAGCGTTAGTGCTCGGTTATTTGAAAAACCAAGGTTTTATTGCTGAGCGAGAACAACTTCAATCAGTGATCATTGATTGGCAAACGCATTCAGCCGCCGTGGTGACTAAAGAGAATACCGACCGCGTTCAACCGGCGCTTAAGAAAAAAACCGTTACCTCTGGATGTGGTCAGGGCACGATGTATGGCAATGTGATGCAACAATTAGAAGGCTATCAAGTCCCACAGACACGCTTGAAACAGTCACAGATCTACGCAACGTTAGAGGCGCTGACTCATCATAATCAAACCTATAAAAAAGCCGGTGCTGTTCACGGCTGTGCGATTTGCCAAAATAACCATGTGCACTCTTTTGTCGAAGATGTGGGTCGGCATAACGCTGTCGATACATTAGCTGGCGAACTCTGGCTGCAAGGAGATTCAGGTGATGACAAACTGTTTTATACGACGGGACGGTTAACCTCTGAAATGGTGATTAAGGTTGCGCAAATGGGTATTCCCGTCCTACTTTCTCGCTCTGGGGTCACTCAAATGGGCTTAGATTTGGCCAATCAGTTTGGTATTACCACCATTGCGAGAGCAAAGGGTCTGCGTTTTGAAATCTACAGTGGCGCAGAAAAAATTGATTTTGATGTCAAAAGCTAATCTTACGCGAAGAGATTGATGTTCCTCTCTGAATGAGCGCAATCACTCATTCAGAGAAAAAGATTATTCAGAAGATGAACGCGTCGTCGTGATCAATAGTGGGCTCTCCGCCTTCGCCAACAAATAAATACTAAAAGTGCTACCTTGCCCCTCAACAGAGTGAACTCGAATTTCACCGCCAACTTGACTGAGTAAACTCTGTGATACCGATAAACCTAACCCAGTTCCTTGCCTCTTGGTCGTATAAAAAGGGGCAAATATTTTGCTTAATTGCTCAGGCTTAATTCCACAACCATGGTCTTGAACATGAATGAGCGCGCCGAGTACTTTTCCGTCTTGTTGCCAATCTTCACTACGAATGATCAGTTGACCTTTGCCTTGCATAGCGTGAATGGCATTGATCTGTAAATTGACTAAAATTTGCAACAAATGATGATGATTCACTTCAACAGAACAGCGCGCTTGCAACTGCGTAATAAACTCAACTTCATGCTTCTTACTGCCCGCTTTGACCAGCGTAATGCTCTCTTCAATAATCGGATTAACGCGCTGCCAGGTAATTTTATCTTGCACACCACCATGACGACTGTACTGCAACAAACTGCGAGTAATATTACGGATCCGATCGACTTGCAGCAAAATCGCCTCAATTTCCTCAGCCACCCGTGGGGCTTGGTCAGCAAGTTCAAAGCGGATAAGCTCAGTATTGCCAAGAATCACGGCGGTAGGATTATTAATTTCATGGGCGATACCCGCGGTCAGCTCACCAAGCGCGGCCAGTTTTTCATGGGCAATCAATTTATTACGAGTTTGATTCAGTAATTGAATATGGTGTTCTAATTGCTGCGTCTTTTCATGCAAACTGGCGGTGCGCGATTGAACCTTTGCTTCTAACTGATCGGCGGCATGCTGAATTTGTTGGTTGTGTTGTTGCAGTAAATCCAGCATATGATCAAATTGCTTGGCCAACTGAGCGAGCTCATGTTTTTCATCCAACCCTAATGAGCCAATACGTTGATTTTTATCGACTTGTACCCGTTTGACAACATGGTGAATGCGTTCAATCGGACGAAACAGATCACGAGAACCTCGATAGACAAAGAGCCCGGAAACGATAAGTAAAATCAAGGTCATGCTACCCATTTCAATAATATTCGTTAGGTAGGTTTTAACCAATGGCCACAGTAGATAGCCAGTATAAAGCATACCAATGACTTGATCATATTGATCGCGAAGTGGCTGATAAGCACTGACATACCACGCATCATAGACATACGCCTTATCTACCCATTGTTCACCTTGTCTTAATACCTTATCCGCTACCGGTTGAGAGACTCGCGTACCAATCGCTCGTCCAGCTTGAGTACCACTATGAAGCGGTACATTGGTGCTGACCCGTAAATCATCTAAAAATAACGTTAACGTGCCTGCTGGACTTAATCGATTGGCTTGTACGGGATAGATTAAGTCTCGAATTTGGTCAACGAGTAACGTGCTATTATTCAGTAGCAATCCACCTTCTAAAAAACCGATCACCTTGTGATCAATCAAGATCGGAACGACGGTTCGACTGACTAATCCACGCGATTCTACCGAGCGATCATTTAACATCGGGGTCTGTGCGCGAATCGCCAAATCGGGATCCAATTGCTGTAATTCAGCCGCACTCAGCACATCAAAAAAAGACTCTTTTCGCGTCAGATCCAAATAACGAAACTGCTGTTCTAGCGTGTTAACCAATTGAAAATGGAGGAAGTCTAATTCGTAACGTTTTTTTTGTTGTTGAACCCAATCCATAAACTCTGGCTGGTAATAATACCCCTCTCGAAGCCCATGTTGAAAATCATAGGAATCGGCGAAGGCATGAACATAACTGGCCTGTTTTTGTTGCAATAGCGTCACGCTGTTTTGAGCAACCCCCAACCGTTCTGAGACATCGACCAAGGCACTTTGCCATGTATAATGCAAAGACCAATAAAAACTGATGCCGATCAAGGCCATTAATGTGACGGCAATCGGTACGGAAGTCAGAATCAACAGTCGGTAGCGGACCATACTTCGGAAACGATGATGCCAAGCTCGCCACCATGAGGGCTTAACGCACCTTGATTTGCTCATCACTTTCCCACTCTTTGAATTTTCGTTCTAATGTTTTGCGAGCAACGCCTAAATCCCGAGCCGCCGCCGATTTATTACCTTGATGAAAGGCAACGATTTGTTCTATATGGGCTTTCTCTACTTGTCTTAAACTCCAATGTACAGGATACCCATAAGACTCGATTCGATTTGGTTCAACCCTCGCCGATGGCTTTGGTGACATCGTCACTTTATTGTCACTGTTTTGACCATCACGTGGTAATGGCTGCCAGTAATGCGCTAACGGTTGACCAATTAATAAACAGCGCTCAATGAGGTTTTTTAATTCGCGAATATTCCCCGGCCAGTCGTAATCAAACAGTGCATTAATATCTTCATGAGCCCATTTAGGCGTCGGCAGCGACAGCTCTGCACACAAGGTTTGAGTAAAAAAAGGCACCAGCTCATGCAAATCGGCTTTGCGCGCTCGTAGCGGCAAGACCTCAATTTTGAGTACATTTAATCGATAATAGAGATCGGCTCGAAAGCGGCCTTCTTCTACCTCCTGAAACAGATTTCTATTCGTCGCTGCCACAACTCGTACATCAACTGGCAGCTCTTTTTCTGAGCCAACCGGACGGATCGCTCGCTGCTCTAACACTCGCAACAAAGATGATTGCATACTCAGTGGCATCTCACCGATTTCATCTAAAAACAGAGTTCCACCATGAGCAACCCGAAAAAGGCCTTCACGATTTTTCTTAGCGCCAGTAAAAGCGCCCTGTGTATGTCCAAACAACTCACTCTCTAAAAGCTCTGGAGCAATGGCGCCACAATTCACAGGCACAAATGGCCCCTGCCTTTCACTGGCTTCATGAATGCCGCGCGCCACCAACTCTTTGCCGGTACCAGATTCGCCTTCAATCAACACAGAGGCACGAGAAGGAGCAAATTGCATAATCAATTGTTTGAGTTGCTCGGTCTGTGGCGATTGCCCCAAAATTTGGCTAACACAATGACGTTGAACGTCACGTTGTAACGCATATTGCATGCGTTGATGTAACCGCTTATCCATGCAGCGTTCAACGGCTTTGAGCATCTGTTCAAGGTTAAACGGTTTGAGAATAAAATCCGCAGCGCCTAACTGCAATGCACTGATGGCTGTCTCTAAGTCGGCGTAACCCGTCATGAAGATCACATCGGGTCGCTGATCTTGTTCAGAGAAGATCGCTTCCCATTCAATCCCAGAGCGGCCGGGTAAATTAATATCCAGAATAATCAAATCATAATGGGTCGTCGTACGTAGCACTTCTGCTTCATCAATGCATCCAGCACAATCTACTTTCGAAAACCACTTACGTAATGCTTTTTGTAAAATAGACTGCATGCCCGTTTCATCATCCACCACCAAGACCGAAAAAGCGTGATAGTGTTGCGCAGATTTGTGATCGCTCAAATAAGCCATAATTTCCCTTTAGTGCGTTGTAAATGGAGAGACAAAAAACCTTATCGTTTATCAGGATAAGTTGAGACATTTTGTCTTAGCTTACACAGATTGTCACGGGGTCTTAGTCAAAGGAATAGCAAATATCTGAAATTATTGATGTTTAATGCACAATTTCAATACTCAATATTGGCACCGACTTTGCTTATCTACCATCACAGCCACCAAACATTGATAGAAATATGAACCAGACTTTACTGCGCTTGCTTACTTGCTTGTTATTGTTAAGCAATAGCCACTTCACTTTCGCCGATGCTTCGCTACGCATTCGTTTAGCCACCACTACCAGTACTTATCACTCCGGTCTCTTGGATTATTTACTGGATGAATTTAAAAAAGACTCAGGCTATACAGTCGATGTTTTAGCAACAGGTACGGGAAAAGCATTAAAACTGGGTGAAAATGGAGATGTGGATCTCGTGATGACTCATGATCCAAAAGCTGAAGCGCAATTTATCGAGAAGGGTTATGGTATTTTGCCGCGTAAAGTTATGTATAACGATTTTGTTTTAGTCGGTCCTAAAAATGACCCCGCTAAAGTCAGCGAACAAGACAATATCCAACAGGCTTTTAGCGCAATTGCCGAGCATAACCATTTGTTTATTTCTCGCGGAGATGAATCAGGGACCCATAAAAAAGAACTGATGATTTGGCAAGAAAATCAAATAACGCCGATTTTTTCTCACTATCGCTCAGTGGGTCAAGGTATGGGACCCACCCTGACCATGGCATCGGAAATGCAAGCTTATACCCTAACCGATCGAGGAACGTGGCTAGCTTATCAAAATAGACTTGACCTTGTGATCCTGTATCAAGTCGATCCCTTGCTGTTTAATCCGTATCAAGTGATTTTAGTGAACCCAGAACGCTATCCAAACACCCATTATCAAGGTGCCAAAATACTCAGTGATTGGTTAGTCAATCCTAAAGGTCAGCAACTAATCAATCAATTTCGTGTCCATGGCCAAGCGCTATTTGTCGCCAATGCCAATGAGTAAGCCGCAATGAGTCTTTGGCAAACGACGCTCGATGCATTAGCACTCTTGCTAAGTTTTGATGCTGATCTTTGGCACATTGTCGCGGTCTCTTTTAGTGTTTCTTTAGCGGCCGTTGGGTTGGTTTTGCTGCCTGCATTATTACTGGCTTTTGTCTTAGCCTACAGTAACTTTCCGGGCAAATGGTTACTGCTTTCGCTGATTAATACCTTACAAGCCGTCCCCACCGTGGTGATTGGTCTACTGCTGTATATGTTACTGTCTCGAGCTGGGCCGCTCGGTGATTGGCAACTGTTGTTTACCCAAAAAGCGATGATTTTAGGACAAATGCTCATCTGCCTGCCGATTTTAGTGTCCATGATGCACGGCGCGTTACAATCGAGTGATCGGCGTTCAGTCGAAACCGCGATGACCCTAGGAGCATCACTACCACGGATAGCTTTGACCATGATGTGGGAAACTCGCTTTCCACTTTGTGCCGCCGTGATCGCTAGTTTTTCGCGTATTGTCACCGAAGTAGGCTGCTCGATGATGGTCGGCGGGAATATTATGGGGTTAACGCGTAATATTCCGACCGCGATTGCGATGGAAAGTCAAAAAGGCGCGTTTGCACAAGGAGTGGCACTCGGAATGGTATTACTCAGTTTAGCGCTCCTTCTGAATTTTTTGCTCTCTAGCATGCGAGGTAAAGGCTATCTACGCGCATAATAAAAGAGGTCACATGCCGATATTACTCACTGCTCATCAGTTATCCATGCGTTTTAAAGAACGAGGCTTATTTCATATTCCAGCTTTAACATTAGGTCCTCATGAAGCGGTTTATCTTAAAGGTGATAATGGCGTTGGCAAAACCACGCTATTAAAGATCCTCGCAGGTTTACTGAAACCAACCACCGGTTCGGTCTCTCATCATCGTTCTTGGTGGCAACGCCTATTAGGTCGCCGTGCTGATCAGCACATCATTTATCTTCATCAAACGCCTTATTTATTTGATGATACCGTCTATCGTAATATTGCTTATGGGCTTCGTTTTTGTGCTTTATCAAGCCAAGAAAAACGTTGCCAAGTGATCACGGCCTTACGCATGGTCGGGCTAGAAAGTTTAGCGAACGAACACGTGTCTGTACTTTCTGGCGGAGAGAAACAACGTGTGGCAATGGCCAGAGCATGGATTTTAAATCCTGCGATTTTATTAATGGATGAGCCTAGCGCCTCACTGGATGAAGAATCTATCGCCAGATTGGTTATAATGGCCAACGATTTACTGAATCGTGGCTGCAGCTTGGTGATCACCAGCCATCAAAATAATCCATTAACCGAATTGTGTCATAAACAATGGTGGATAAAAGAACATCAGCTGTTTGAATCACCACGGCTACACGTTATTTCACCGATTACCAAAGAGAATTGTTATGTTACCTCCATCTCACACTAGCTGGGTCATTTTAGCCGGCGGTCAGGCTCGCCGTATGGGAGGGGAAGATAAAGGATTAATTACCCTTAATGGGCAACCATTGATTGACCATGTAATTGCAAGACTACGCCCACAGACCACGCAAATTTTTATCAATGCCAATAGAAATCAAACGCAGTATCAACAGTATGCACCGGTGATCAGTGATATCGTTAAAGACTTTCCTGGCCCACTGGGCGGGATTCATGCTGGATTAACTCATTCTCCAACCGAGTGGGTAGGCTTTGTACCTTGCGACAGCCCATTGATTAACGATGATCTGGTCGAGAGGTTCTGCGCTGCCGTCAATCAACAAAGTGAGATTTTAGTCGCCTTTGATGGCCAGCATCAACAACCTGTCTTTACTCTATTTCATCGACGAGTATTGCCTAAACTCGATGCCTTTTTAGCACGCGGCGATCGCAAAATCATTTTACTCTACGATGAATGCCATACCCAACAGGTTGATTTTAGTGACTCGCCTGCCTGCTTTTTTAATTTAAATACGCCACAAGAACTGACTCAATTTGGAGCGTTAAATACATGACAACGTCACGTCCTTCTCTGCCGATACTGGGATTCGCTGCTTACTCGGGAACGGGAAAAACAACATTACTGGAAACCCTGATCCCCCACCTTACTCAACAAGGACTGCGTATCGGAGTCTTAAAACACGCTCATCACGATTTTGATGTCGATGTGCCCGGTAAAGATAGCTATCGCCTGCGTAAGGCTGGTGCATCACAAATGCTCGTTGCTTCGCGAAAACGTTACGCATTGATGACCGAAACGGTCGATGCTGAGGCAACATTTGATGACCTTTTGCAGCGTTTTGACTCACAACAACTCGACTTGATTCTGGTTGAGGGATGCAAAAACGTTGCTTTTCCCAAAATTGAACTCCATCGAGCAGCACTGGCTAAACCTTGGCTCTATCCAAATGATCACAATATTATTGCCATTGCCGCCGATGAAACCGTCGATACGTTGTTACCGCAAATGAACATCAATGATATTGAAGCGATAAGTCAGTTTATTTTGCGCTATGTCGCCCATTATCAACCAGACAGTCAACCAAAGCTTACAAAACCTTCGGTAGTAAATTGCGATACCTTATCGCCCGCCTCTCTCTCGGTAGAGCAAGGTCTCGAAAAAATTCTTTCTGCCGTCTCATCTTTAAGTGACGTTGAAACCATTGCGGTCAGTGAGTCTTATGGAAGAGTCCTTGCTGAACCAGTTTTTTCACCGGTGAACGTCCCTGCTTATCGTAATTCCGCGATGGATGGCTATGCTATCCGCAGTGATGATTTACAGCGCAAACACTATACACAGGTCGCAGAAGTGATGGCGGGCTATCGTTATACCTCCCCTTTGGCGTTAGGTGAATGTGTAAAAATCATGACTGGAGCGGCAATGCCCGATGATGCCGATACTGTGGTGATGCGTGAACAAGCGGTCGTTGAATCATCCTCTATCTCATTTCCTCACGCCTCGATTCAAGCTGGGCAACATGTGCGTCAAGCAGGGGAAGATATCGCTTTAGGCAGTCGCGTTTTTTCATCAGGACAGCGTGTTCAATCGTCCGAAATAGGCTTATTAGCCTCACTGGGTATGACCGAAGTCTCGGTGTTTCGCCGCCTCACCGTCGCAGTCTTCTCCACCGGAGATGAAGTACAAGCCCCCGGCACTCAAGCCACACCAGACACTATCTTTGATGCCAATCGGTTTACGTTGCTTGGCTTACTGACTCATCTTGGTTGCCATGTTATTGATCTTGGTATTCTCGACGATGATCAAGTACTCATAACACACGCTCTTGAGCAAGCCGCCAATCAAGCTGATGTTGTTATCACATCTGGCGGCGTTTCTGTTGGTGACGCGGACTTTATTAAGTCAGCATTAAATACATTAGGACACATCGATTTTTGGCGGATTAATATGCGTCCGGGTCGTCCGTTTGCTTTTGGTCATATCTCGACACGCCCTTTCTTTGGATTACCCGGAAATCCTGTCGCGGTCATGGTTTCATTCATGCAATTTGTCGAACCTGCACTGCGTAAAATGCAGGGTGAAACGGACTGGCAACCATTAAAAATCAAAGCCATCGCCAGCGAGATGCTACGTTCGCGGCAAGGACGCAGTGAGTTTAGCCGAGGCATTTACCATATTGACGACAATGGACAGTTAACCGTACGAACAACGGGGCAACAAGGCTCTGGAATTCTTCGCTCGATGAGTGAGGCCAACTGTTTAATTGAAATTGAACCCGCGGTAGACAAGGTTAATATCGGTGAAAGCGTGACAATCATCCCACTTCAAGGCAGAATTTAGCCCATGACAATTCGTTCAAGAGCAAAACATGGTTCGTACGATCATTTATACCTATAAAGAACAGCAAAAAACCTTAACCTTTTCTTATCAAAAGCACCGTAATATTCATGAAGCGGTTGCGGAAGCCGAAGGGATTGATATCTCAGACTATTTAAAAATGGAACTGCAGCTAGAGGCGATATCGGATACTAAAGCGGTACGTAATTACCGTGATAATTATTTTAAGAAGCTCGGTTTTGGGATCATCACGTTACAAGCGAAAGAGAATCATGGCGTTGGTAAAAAGCCAAAGAAAACCAATTAGCGCTTTTGTAAAAACAACGACTCTATAGTAAAAATCCGCCTTCTTAGAAGGCGGCTTTGGTTTACAGCCCCCTGAAAGGGGGCATACTCGCGCTGTTAGTTCATCTTCAACTCTAACTGCTCCTCATATTCTTGATCTTTCTTGTCTTGGTGTCTGACGCACCGTCTGATGATTTCTTCATTTACGCCAACCGTATCAACAAAGTAACCTCTTGCCCAAAAATTGGACATGTGATGAACTTCTGTAATCGCCCATGTTTTTGTTTCCTCTTACTTATGGTGAATAAGAGGTTTACTTCTAACATGGGCACTTCTTCGGGCAATAGCCCCAAGGTTCAATCACCACCGCCCAAGGCGGTGGTTTAGGGATGACAATTAAAGTGGGCTTGTCGAATGACAAGCCCACTTTAATTTGGATGATTAACAATCAGCAATTACTTAATGTTGAGAAAAGCAGCGCCTCTAACACCACCGGAATCACCATGTTTCGCTTTAATGATTTTTGGACATTTTGCGATGGGTAGAAGGTATTTAGGTACACGTTTAGGCATTTCGTGATAAATCAACTCAAAGTTTGAAAGACCGCCACCCAAAGCGACAACATGCGGATCATTGGCCGTGAAAAGATTAGCGAAGCAGATAGCTAGCAGTTCCATAAAACGTTCAACATGCTCAACTGCTTTGGCTTCACCGGCTTCATTAGCATGGATAATATCGATCGCTTTTTTCTGTTCACCATAATAGTGTTGATAAAGTAACTCAAAACCACGACCAGAGAGATAACTGTCTAAACAGCCTTTTTTACCACATCCACAGCCAAGTAGTGGTGCATTGTCTCCTAGATGAAACCAAGCATCGATCGGTAGGCGCATGTGGCCGACTTCACCTGCTACATGGTTGCGACCAGAGAATATCTTACCGTCATAAACTAAACCGCCACCAAACCCCGTACCAAGAATTAATCCCATCACTGATGGTTCATTTTTCAACTCTTCGTCCCAAGCTTCAGAAAGAGCAAAACAGTTGGCATCGTTTTCAATTTTGACCGTACGCCCAATTCTTGCTTCTAAATCTGCTCGTAAAGGTTTGTTTTTTGCCGCGGGAATATTAACCGTCAATACATTCCCTGTATCGGCTTCCTCGGACCCCGGTAAGCCAAGACCAATTTTACCTTCAACCGCAAATTGAGCATCGTATTTCGCCACTAATCCAACCAGCGTATCGACCAATAAAGCGTAGTCTTCTGTCGGAGTTGCGACACGTTCTGTCGCTACGCGTTGTAAATTCTCATCAAAAGCACCAAACTCAATTTTTGTGCCACCGACATCAAAGCCGTAATACATGCTTATCTCTCCTTCAACACCCAACCTTGGGTTAAAATATCAAAAATAAAAACGCCGATATTATCCATCATAGCGATGGTTTTATCCGTGACTCATCCCCGAGTTTATCGTTTTCTGTTGCTCGTTTGCACAGGAAACCAACACACATTGTACAACGTTAGAGGCAGTTCACTTTATTATGATCGGTATCCAGTCTCATCAATACTGAACTTGAATAATCTTGCCACTGCTGCAGAGCTGGCCTTTCGCCTTTGAAGTGAATCAGGTTTTGAGATTTGCCGAGCAGATAACTCTCTTTAAATGCTTCAAACCACAGTTGTAATGTTTCTGCAGCTTGCTGATCCCCACAAAGGGAGAGCACTAAACTCGCGACTTCGGCTGTGGCAAGATATTGATCCTTACTGGCTTTACGCATCAAGTAACGAGAGACTTTTTCAGGCTCAATCGATAACAAAGGCAAGGTAGCTAAATAGGGAGATTTACGAAAAATTCGCTTGGCTTCTCGCCAACTACCATCAATAAAGATCAATAAAGGTTTACGTGTTCCTCTATTCTCGGCCACGGTAGTCAGTTGACGTTGTTTATCTTGATCGGTTTGGGCTGGAAAAACAACAACAGGGAAAAATTTTGGATCGGATAATAATGATAGTAAATGAGGATCTGGCTGAGTTCGATGCCATTGATACACATAAGTTTCTTTCACCGTATCAGCGATCAAACGACCGGTATTACTCGGTTTAAATACTTCATTGTCAGAGACTAAAAGTATCACCGCGACTTGAGTCTCTATATTCGGTTGAAAATCACACAAACAGTATTGTTGCGCGACCTGACAAAACGAGCAACGAGAAATTTTTGAACCACGGGCAAGGAAAGGTTTGGTTGATTGCTGCAGGCGTTCCTGATACAAACGGTGAAAAGCGTGGACTCTCATAACTCGCACACAATGAAAAATAGGGGCGGCGATTTTACCGCTCACGACCATGAGCCGCTAGTCTTTTACGATAAGAACACCCAGTTTCTCACTTAAGGAGCCTCTTAAGCATGCAACCAGAAACGGTTCGTTTGATTATTTTCGGCGTCGTACTGATCAGTTGTGCGATTTGGGAAGTACTCTATCCTCGGAAAATGCTCACGCAAAATAAATGGCTACGCTGGGTCAATAACCTTGGCTTAGTTGGACTAAACGGCTTGCTGATTATGCTGTTAATGCCTATCGTCGCGTTTTCTGCAGCCCAGTGGGCACAAGAACATCAGATAGGTGTTTTCAACTACTTGGGGCTGCCTTCATGGTTGGTTATTCTGCTGTCATTACTCCTATTAGATGCGATCATTTATGGTCAGCATGTCTTATTTCATCGCGTACCTTATCTCTGGCGCTTACATCGCATGCATCACGCAGATCAAGATATTGATGTGACGACAGGCGCACGCTTTCATCCTATCGAAATACTGTTATCAATGTGGATAAAAATTGGTGCGGTGTTATTACTCGGGATTCCACCTAGCGCGGTCTTATTGTTTGAAATAATCCTTAACGCAAGTGCTATGTTTAATCACAGTAATGCTAAGCTGGCGTTAAAGGTTGACGATTGGTTACGAAAGTGGCTAGTAACACCAGATATGCATCGCGTCCATCACTCGATTATTCCTAAAGAGACTCATGCTAATTTTGGCTTTTGTTTATCAATTTGGGATCGGTTATTTGGGACTTATCGCGCTCAGCCTGAACATGGGCACGATAAAATGACGATTGGCTTACCCCTTTTTCAGCAACGTAGAGAACAATGGCTGGATAAAATGCTCAGTCAGCCTTTTCGTCGTGATTAAGAGGAGTTCTATGAGATTCAAAATAGTTGGACTGATGGCCCTGTTGCTTATCAGCGGATGTGCATCACAACAAGAGCAAATAAACCAAAGCACATCGGATTGGCAACAGGCAGAGCAATGGCCTGACACTTCATTATTTAACGTGTACCAACAGTGGCGAGGTGTCCCTTATCGATTGGGGGGAAACGGCAGAAATGGCATTGATTGCTCAGCTTTCGTACAAGTTGCCTTTCGCGATGTCTGGCAACACCATTTACCGCGCACCACATGGTTACAGAGCCAGCAAGGTAAAGCTGTCGCCTACCGCGATGCACAATACGGTGATTTGGTTTTTTTCAAAACCTCCCCGTCCACTCGCCATGTCGGGGTCTATTTAGGAAATAAAAGCTTTGTCCATGCCTCTACCTCGCAAGGCGTAACCATATCGAGATTAGATAACCCTTACTGGGCAGCAAGGTTTTGGCAAATAAGAAGAATAGAAAAGCCACTTTAGTTATCAGTGGCAAGTGGATCTCAGGTCTAGTTTATATACTCAATGCAAGTCGTTTTAAAACCATGAGGTTAATCGTACTTACTCACCGCAGTATCAAACAAGTTTTTAACTAAAGCGACATACTCATCGAGAAATAAAATTTGTTCGTTGGTCGCAGGTTTATACCAAACACTGGTCAGGACTTCGCCTAAATCATCAACCACCAAATCCGCTTCTTTTAGCAAGCGGAAACGAACACTTGAGTGTAGCTCTGGATTTTGCTCGAAAATCGCCATAATGTTACTGGCAATCATATCGGTAATGACATCTTCGACGCTCTCTTGCCCAATGTCACCATCACGGGTAAAGATATCCATGTTCATCGCCAAATGTTCGATCAGAGCTAAATAACCATCGGTTTCTACAACCACTTTTCTTCTCCGTTTACCGCTTATTGCCAGAATCAACGTTGCCTTGAGTAATATTAAGTCATGAACACGCTTTTTCACAGTCTAATGACCGAGAATCTTTGCGTTATTTCTTGCCTCATCTGAAACTGCAGGCGAGTTTTGGTGTTGATGATTGCCCAACCACAACAGCGTGGCAAGCTTTGAGATACGACATTATTGTATCTTAAAGCTGGTGTACAGTTAAATGTGCTGCGGGTTATGATTAGGAAACTTGACTGTAATCACATTTATTCCTTTTTACTTCATCCAAACGCTAACTAAATGAAATTATGTGCATTTGAAGTCTGAAATGTTGGTTTATTTCATCTAGACTATCGGTAACTTCATCGGCATGGGAATAGCATTATGTGGCAAGCCATCACGCAACAGCTCTCAGCAACCCTAACGTTCCAATTTGATCTTGTTGAAAGAAGCAAATTAAATGCTGGTGATATTCATGATTGTTACATGATTTCTAATGGCAACGAACGCTATTTTGTCAAAGTTAATCATCGTGACAATTTGCCTCTTTATGAAGCGGAGGCAAATAGCCTGCGTCTGCTCGCGGAGAGTCAATCCGTCTTGGTTCCACAACCGATTGTCGTCGGAGTGACCAAAAATCACTCCTTTATTATCTTAGATTATTTGCCAACCAAACCATTAGATGACCTCAATAACCAATATCGATTCGGTCAACAAATGGCGAAACTTCATCAGTGGGGAGAACAAAAAGAGTACGGCTTTGATGAAGATAATTATCTCGGTGAAGTCCTTCAGCCCAACCCTTGGAATAAAAAATGGCATCTGTTCTTTGCAGAGCAGCGTATCGGCTGGCAACTACAATTACTCAAAGAAAAAGGGATATTTTTAGTTAACATTGATGAATTTGTCGATGTGATTAAACAACAACTGACCTCTCACACGCCTAAACCTTCTCTTTTACATGGTGCTCTTTGGTTTAGTAACGTTGCCCATTCCGTTACCGGCCCAATTTGTTATGATCCGGCTTGTTATTGGGGGGATCGTGAATGTGATATTGCAATGACAGAGTTAATGACTGGATTCCAAGATGAATTTTATCAAGGCTACCAAAGCCTACTTCCTCTAGACAATAAGTACCAACAACGTAAAGAGATTTATAATCTTTACCATCGTCTTAATCATTGTAATCAATTTGGTGGGCACTATTTAAATCAAGCCGATGATGCGATACAGAGAATCCTCGCTTTTTAAATTCAAGGTAGGAATAAAACCTCCCTATCTAACGAACCCACTCATCCCAACACGGCATGCTCTAAAACATACCGTGTTGCTTTTAAACCTCAAATGATCACTTTAGTTTGACCGCCGTACCAAAAGCCAATACCTCCGAAGAGCCATTCGTAATCGCACTGGTGGTAAAACGAACCCCAACCACAGCATCCGCTTTGAGTTGTTTTGCTTCTATCAATAACCGCTCAATCGCTACACCGCGCGCTTCGGTAAGCAGTTCCGTATAGCCATGCAACTCACCACCAATAATGCCCTTTAAATTGGCCATAATATCTCGCCCTACATGCTTAGACTGAACGACATTGCCCATTACAACACCAAGAATGTCAACAATCTCTCGACCAGGAATGGTTTCTGTTGTGGTGTAAATCATCAAATACCTCACTATTTATCTATTTGCTTTCACACAGATTAATTAAATTTACCAGCTATACTTTATAAAGTCGCTGACTATTTGGAAGGTATGTAATGACACAACAATACACAGAAGCCGTAAGCAATCCTTTTTCAAGTCGGATAGGCAGACGTATCATTATCATTATGGTGATCTTGAGTGGTATTTTAACCCTCACTACAACATTGCTACAAATCTACTGGGACTATAGACAAGAGATCAATGACATCAACCAAAAACATTATGAAGTAAAAAATGTGCATTCCGAGCTTCTCGTTAGCTCACTATGGTCTTACGATTTAGCGCTATTACAACAGCATCTCGACCTATTGGTTAATCTCCCAAAAATTCAATACTTAGAAATACAGTCGGTCCAAACGGTATTGAGCGCCGGAGAAAAAGTGGAAAACTATCCAATCACCGATACTTATCCATTGGTTTATTTCAATCTACCCGATCAGAGCTTTGAAACCATTGGTACGATTTATGTTGAGTCTAATGCAGAAGAAATTTATACCGCCCTCTTTCAACAATTTTTAACGACTTTAGCGATTAACGCGTTTAAAACTCTTTTTGTGTGTGGGATATTATTAATAGTTTTCCATTCCAGCATTAACCAGAGAATATTTCAAATCGTTGAGTATTTACGCCGCTACAATCCAAGGCACCCCGCTTTACCTTTACAGTTAAATAATCATAAATGGGTGATGGAAAAAAATGATGAACTTGATCTTCTTGGTTACGAAGCGAATCGTATTACGGCTAATATCACTAAGCTCTATCAAAATATCCAACAAGAAAAAGAACGACTGGCTGATTTCACACAAGTCTCATCAGATTGGCTATGGGAGACTAATCAACAAGGAGAATTAATTTATTGCTCAGAAAGCATGATAAATACCTTAAGAATCGATCTCGAACAAAAACCTACTTTTAATGACATTGACTGTTTTTCTAAAACTAATGACTTATTGATTGCTCTCGAACAACAACGAAATTTTAATCACTGTGAAGTCACTATAGAACAAGCTTCTGGAAAGCAATATCTGATGTTACAAGCCATCGCACGTTATAAAGATGAGATTTTTATTGGTTTTCGTGGTACGGCATTAAATATTTCCTCACTCAAAAACACTCAACTTCAATTGCATGAGTTAAATGAAAGTCTTGAACAACAAGTCGCCATTAGAACTCACGATCTCGAACTGAGTATGGCGCAATTGAAAGCTACACAAAAACAACTGATTGAAGCTGAAAAATTATCAGCATTAGGAGGCTTGGTTGCCGGTGTTGCCCATGAAGTGAATACCCCTCTTGGTATCTCTGTGACAGCTGCATCCATCATCAACGAAACAGCGATAGCACTCAATCAAGCGTTTTCTAATCAAACGTTGACCAGCACTGAATTTTCAGAATTAATGCAAAGAATGACCTCAAGCGGTAAAATGCTCGAAAACAATTTAAATCGAGCGGCAAGATTGATCCGAGATTTCAAACAAACTGCGGTAGATCAAGTATCTGAAAGTCGCTGTGAGTTTGAACTTGTGCAAACCTTAGATGCTTTAATGGCCAGTTTGCATTCCGAGACTAAGAAAATCCCAGTTGAACCGGAAATTATCAGCCCTAGCGGTCCAATAAAGATGAATAGCTTACCGGGTGTGATTACGCAAATTGTCACTAATTTAGTACTCAATAGTGTCAATCATGCTTTCGAGCAGCAACCTAATGCAAAAATCTCGATTCAGTTATCAGAAATCGAGGATAGTGTATTAATTGAATATCAAGACAATGGTTGTGGCGTAGCTCCCCATTTACATCACAAGATATTTGAACCTTTCTATACCAGTAAAAGAGGTTATGGCGGTTCAGGCCTAGGGTTAAATTTAGTCTTCAACTTGGTCAAGCAAAAGTTAAACGGTGATCTTAAATTTGAATCTGAGATTAATCATGGTGTTAAATTTATTATTCGCATACCTAAAAAGCTACCATTGATTATTGATGATGGTAAAAATTAATAGTTTAAAAATATAACATATGGAAGCAAATAAATATTATTGTGAAAAATAAAACCTGGTTAAATTATCATGCCAATTTTAACCAGATTCATTAAATTCGCCATTATTCAATATATTTCCCTATTATTCTATCAAGCTCACCAGATACTCGTAATTGTTTAATATGTTGATCAAATATAGATTTAAGCTCTAGACCATCAGGTATCGAGCGTGAAATAAGCATGTGGAATTTATCACCGCTAATTCCCGGAATGCTCACGGATTTTAGTCCATTGGCGAGATGATCAATACCTTCTGAAGCTTTAAAGCCAGCCAATATTTCATGACGAGCAAGAAAAACGTCACATCGATTCGCTTCTAACATTTTCACGACCTGATCAAAGGTTCTACCATTTTTACGAACCTTACTATCGTCAACACCGAAGCCGGTATAGTTATACCCCTGTAGCCCGCAGGTTCTTAAGTAATCGAGATCTTGCGCCGTTCGGATAGGCAAGCCTTCAGGATAAGTAATTGATGAATATACATAACTAGGTTGAAGAGTATAATAATAATCGGTTAAAATATAATCTTTATCTCGCTCTTCACTATAAGCAGCACTTAAAGCAATATCATATCGACCTAATTTTGTTTCACGTAAACAACGTTGCCATGGTGGTAGATCTACCGTTATCGTTACGCCTAGTGGCGAGAAAATCGCTTCTAACACATCGATATCATAACCAATTACTTTTCTCTCTTTTTCAAAATGATAAGGTGGCCAACTTCCACCATCACCACAGACTGAAAGTGACGTTCTTACTTGCGCCATTGTGGATATGGATAAAGTTATACCAGAAAATAATATTAATACTTTTATTATTTCTCTCTTCATATCCTATATTCTCTCTAATCGTATGTTTTAAGACATTTAAGTATTAAAACTGCCAATCATCATAAGGTAGATGGATCGTTTTATAAATAGCCTCTAACTCACCACTTTCTTTAAGTTTATCAATCATTCTTGTTAAATAATCATCAATCCAATCACCTTTATTACCTTTAGGAATAATAAAAACATCTTCAAAGTCATAGAAAAATTGCCTATGGATATTTTCCAAATCTAATTGCCTTAAAGCAATATCAGCTTCTTCTTGCGCCCATACAAAACCATCAATGCGTCCCATTGATAGTTTCAATAAAGAACTATTAATACTACTTGAGCGAGATACATTAAAAGGCATATATTCAGGAACAGCTTCAATAGTATAATTATTTGGTTGACTCCACAATTGTTCTGAGGTGAATGGTTTATTCTTATTAGTGTAGAGGACATGAGTGACAAGTCCAAATGTTTTACTACTAAAGCGGAACGGTAATTTTTTTTCTGGATCATCTGTTCTAATTGCTGGTAATGCAAAGTTTGCACTACCATTAATGATCCCATATAATGCTCTATGTATAGGATAAACATAAATATTAATCTTAATATCAGGATCTAATTCATCTATTCTTCGAACAAAGTCAACAAAAGGCCCACTACCATCAGCATTAATTAATCCCGGAAGCTCACCCAAATGAGCAATAATTTCACTCCTAGAGTGTTCTTTCTCTTCTGCATGAATAGAAAATAAAAGAGGAAAGAAAATAAATGATGAACATATAAAAAATCGATTGAAATCCATTAAAACACTCATAACAACACCTACGCTTAATAAGTAAAGAAACTTAATCTGGGTACTGTTCACGAATAGCGATAAAATGCTCCCAATTATCAATTAATAAAGTAACTAAAGTCGGGTCGAAATGTTTACCATTTTGGCTGATTAATTCATTTTTAATATCATCTTCCGACCAAGGCTCTTTATAACTGCGTTTTGATCCTAAAGCATCAAACACATCCGCTAACGCGGTGATACGGCCACTGATGGGTATCTGCTCGCCAGCCAATCCATTTGGATAACCGCTGCCATCCCATTTTTCATGATGACTACCTGCAATTTCTTTTGCTTTCACAATCAGTGGACGATTGGATTTACTGAGTATTTCAACACCATAGTCAACGTGCTTTTTCATGATTTCCCATTCATCAGCCGTTAATTTACCTGGTTTATGCAAAATACTATCCGGTATTGCTACTTTGCCTACATCATGCAGTGGTGAACCATTTTTTATCATGTACACCTCCTGCTCGGGCAAGCCACACAAATCGGCCAGTTTTTCAGCAATCAGTGAAACACGCTGTACGTGTGCGCCCGTTTCTTTACTTCTTGCTTCTACCGCATTAGCTAGGTTGTAAACCAACTCTTTGGACGTCTCTCGTAAATCAAGCTGTAAATTCAGGTTATTAAAAGTCAGCGCAATATTTTGCATATAGATTTCGAGCAACTGAGCATCCGCTTCTCTCAACTCTTCTAATAAGTTGATATATAATAAGTTTTCAGTCCCTCGACTATCGAGCATATAAAGAATAGCCGCATCATGAAAATTTTCAGAACGTTGGTTATTTAATACTTGCTGACATCGCCGTGCGACTTCATCGGGTAAATGTGAAAAATCACATTCACTAGAGAGATCAACAAACCCACCTATCGCCGCTAGAGTTAACGCATAAGTTGCGGTACCGTCGGCTTTCGGACGCACCACGCAATAAAAACCAGAAGCAGGTAATTTTAATAGTGACGTAAGCTGATGAAGAACCGATTCGGCATACGCTTTTAATGTTGTGGTATTTTGTACTTGTGCCGATGCTTGAATCACTCGCTTTAATCCCTGTTTTTGTTCTTCGATTAAGCATAAATCGCGATAAGAACGTAGCATCGAATACATTAAAGTACGCAATTTTTGAGTCGTTAATTCGGTTTTTTCTTTATAGTCATCAATCTCATATTGCTGAATGACTTTATCTTCTGGCGCTTGCCCTGCTTGCCCAGTACGTAACACTAAGCGGATATTTTTATTACTGCATTCTCGGCGAATGTACTCCACCAAATCCAACCCCGCGTGCTCTGTCTCCATAACAACATCAATCAGCGCCAGAGCGATGTCTGGGTTATCTTGAAGAACCTGCTTCGCTTCTTTAGCCGATAATGCAGAAAGTAGCTCTAACTTTCTTGATTGAAACGTAAAACCGGACAAAGCGATTTGCGTGATCTGATGGATTTGCTCATCATCATCGACGAGCAATACTTGCCAAGGCTTTATGCTTGCCGTAATCGGGCTTTTTTTCTCGGCACCGGAATTGTCTTGGGAACGATAATCAGCAAATAGATCCATAATAACCATCTTATTGTTTAACGACCTACTTATAGGTTTAGCACATCAACGATGATTTTATATACTCAGAATCCTTCTTAGATAAAGAAGTCTCGATGAGAGCAAACTTTGCACTTAATTTTCTGTTTTAAGCAACTTTACTGGCTAAGATTAACGGTGTGAGAGTAACAGTAAGGAAAGCGATATGAAGAATTTTACGGAGAGAGCGGTACCGTGCCCACACTGTGGGCACACCATTCGCATCACTTTAGATTCCAGTAATGGCAGCCAAGATTTTTATGATGATTGTCCTGCGTGCTGCCATGCTATTCACCTTAATATGCAAGTTAACGAACAGCAAGATTGCATTGATCTTTATATTGATGCTGATGACGAGCAGATTTTTTAATCGAGTGGCTTTACCTTGCTTAAGGGCGTGACCTTCAACACGTCCTTAACATTAATGACTAAGATTTTTTAGCCAATACGCGCTCAACAGTATCCACAATCGCTTGCGTCCGCGGATCAATTTCAAGGTTAATTTTATCGCCAACTTGACGGGTCCCGAACAGCGTTCGCTGTAACGTTTCAGGGATAAGATGAACATTGAAACGGTTAGCTTCAACTTGACCAATCGTTAATGAACAACCATCAAGACCGATGTACCCTTTAGGGAGTACATATTTGATCAATGATTCAGGGACTTCAAACCACAACGTTTTATTATGATCAGAGTCGATGATATCGATTAATGTTGCCATATGGATAATATGTCCAGACATTGAATGGCCACCAATTTCATCGCCAAATTTAGCGGCTCGTTCAATATTCACCCTATCGCCTAGTTTCAGCTCCCCTAAGTTAGTTAAGCGTAGAGTTTCTTGCATCAAATCAAAAGAGACTCGGTGACCATCAATATTCGTCACCGTCAAACAACAACCGTTATGCGCCACCGAAGCGCCTATGGTTAAGCCCGTAGAGAGAGGCTCTGGAAGCTCAATAATATGAGTTTGAAATTGTGCTTTTTTATCCATAGCGACAAGTTTTGCTGTCCCTTGTACAATACCTGTAAACATAATGTGATTCCGGTAGATTTTCGTGGTGCTTAGTGTGACATTTCTTTATCATTCTCTCTAGACCCTACGTACTCGAAAGTACCCCCCTTTTTATCTCTTGAGTCACTATTTGACCTAGATTTTCCTTTTTCCGGAGAAGTGTGTGCAACGTTATAAACAAGAAGCCTCAACGTTAGTTAAACTCGCCACCCCTGTACTCATTGCCTCGATTGCCCAAACAGGGATGGGATTTGTTGATACAGTGATGGCTGGTGGCGTGAGTGCGACAGATATGGCTGCGGTGTCCATTGCAGCGAGTATTTGGCTGCCTTCTATCTTATTTGGTATCGGCTTACTAATGGCATTAGTGCCGATTGTCGCTCAACTTAATGGTTCTGGGCGTAAAGAACAGATCGCTTTTGAAATCCAGCAAGGCGCGATATTAGCGTTATGGGTATCGCTACCGATCATTTTGGTCTTATTTCAAACCAAAATCATTTTGGGCTTTATGGACGTTGAAGAGTTGATGGCACAGAAAACCATTGGCTATATGTTTGCCGTTATGTTTGCCGTTCCCGCCTTTTTGTTATTTCAAACCTTACGCAGTTTCACTGATGGAATGTCATTAACTAAACCTGCCATGGTCATCGGTTTCCTCGGTTTATTATTTAATATCCCACTCAACTGGATCTTTGTGTATGGAAAGTTTGGTGCACCGGCTCTTGGCGGTGTGGGATGTGGTGTTGCGACCACCATCGTCTACTGGATTATGTTTTTGATGTTACTGGCTTATGTCGTCACGTCGAACCGTTTAGCTCACATTAACTTATTTGCGCAATTTCATCCGCCGAAACTAAAAGCACAACTACGCTTGTTTAAGTTAGGCTTTCCTGTTGCTGCGGCATTATTTTTTGAAGTGACGCTTTTTGCCGCTGTGGCTTTGTTAGTTGCCCCGCTTGGCTCTTTGGTGGTCGCAGCACATCAGGTCGCGTTAAGTTTTTCTTCATTGGTATTTGTGATCCCGATGAGTATTGGTGCTGCTGTATCCATCCGTGTTGGGCATACTATTGGTCAACATAACCTACCTGGTGCTGCCGTTGCATCTAATGTAGGTTTAATGGTCGGTGTCGCCGCTTCTTTGTTGACAGCGACTTTTACCCTGATCTTTCGACAAGAGATTGCTTTGCTATACACCAACAATACCGAAGTGATTACCCTAGCAATGCAGCTACTGATTCTGGCTGGTATCTATCAATGTGTCGATGCTATTCAGGTGGTTGCTGCAGGTGCTTTACGTGGTTATAAAGATATGGCGGCGATTTTTAATCGTACCTTTATTGCGTATTGGATTTTAGGCTTACCAACGGGTTATGTGTTGGCGATGACCGACTGGATTGTTGAGCCAATGGGCGCAAGTGGTTTCTGGATTGGCTTTATTGTTGGCTTAAGCTCTGCGGCTTTAATGCTTGGTTTACGTTTATATTGGATGCAAAGCCAAGATGAAGAGATACAAATGCAATTTGCTGCTAAGTAGCCAAAGACACGGTAGTTTAAAGTAGCAACAATCAAGGCCAAGTGATGACTCTAACTGAACTTGGCTTTTTTATTTTGCGTATATGGATAGAGATGGTTTCGGGAGGGGAAGTCCGTGGATCAGTACCATGTTTGGTCGATAAACAGCCATAAAACATTCACACCGTTACTGTGTGTGATTACCTTAATGATCTTACTCACTGGTTGCGATACCTCTAATCAATCACTTGAGAGTGATTTCTCTACCTACTTAACACGAATTGCCAACGTTCAACAAGCCGAGCGGTTGGCAAATCCCAAAAGGTTATCGCAAACTTTACCGGACAAACGACACATTGAGCTGACGATCACGCCACTGACTTTAGGCTTACTTGATAGTTATGAACTGAGAAAATGCCAGCTTTTTCAACTCATTGCCCAAAGAAACTCCTCCCTTGGCCGAGTCCAAGATGAATTTCGCGGTTTTGACTACGAGATACAATTATTAAACGGCATCGAACACTGTTTGCAAATAAACTCGCTTTCTCAAAGCGTTAGTACACAACTAAAAACGATGGCAGAACTTAAAGGGCAAGATCTCCATAAACATTGGTATAACTTACTCTATACCAGCGTGGCCATGCGTGCGCAGCTCACCAGCCATTCATGGTTAGCCGATAACATCGAACTCAGTGCACTCACTCAAGCGTTAAAAACCTTTACCACCGTTCATGACCATATAGTGCTTAATCAAACCTTACCCGATAGCGTTATTACTCCCTATCAAGAGGTAATTGAAAAGCAGCGTATTTTGGGGGCTCTCAAGTTTTCGCTGGATAATGCAGCCCTCTGGCTCACAGTTACGACTCAGCAATTGCAAGATAACGATAGCGCGATTGTATGTGGTCCAAATCAAGACCGTACTCGTCTCCATTATTTACAAAATGTGTTCAACCGTTATTATGTTGAACGTATTCAGCCGGCATTAACTCGGATTGATAGTGTCTATCTTCAATTAGAAGAGTTCTTCATCATTTTTGAAGCCAACGATAGTATGAAGAGCCACTTTACCGTGCAAGATAGCCACCAACAGTTTCGTGATGCCCTTGCGTCACACGTAGGCTATTGGCAGCAATTATTTCAACGCTGTTCAATCAGCGTCGGCCGTTAACATACGATTTCTCGATTACGCATAAAGCGAGCAAAACGAGGGATGCCTGAATCGGTATACCCATTGTATTGATAAGTAATTAAACAGCCTATTTTAGGTGGAGTTTGACGTAATTGATCGGTTAAACCACTGCCAATCGCAAATTCAATACCGTCATCCGTTCGCACAATCAGAGCACCGACCATACCGGTATATTTGCCTTTTCCTGGTCGATAACCAATCACGTGAGCTTCTGCATCTTGGTGTTTTTTTAACTTGAGGAGATCATCGCTGCGCCCAGCTTGATAATCGGCAGCAACTCTCCGTAGCATTAACCCTTCGCCACCCAAAGTAAACAGCGTTTCAAGATCAGCGAACAACGTCTGCTCGGATTCAATCGGCTGATGGACGATATACTGAATATGTTTCGCGCCGATATTCGTCGTTATCTCAATTAAATGTTGGTATCGTATCCGAAAATTGCCTTCCATTTCAGGCACATCAAACAACATAAAATTGATTTTTTGCCAAGCAACATCCGAAGGCTGTCTATCTAATACTGTTTGCTGAACAAGGGAAAACTGCTCGCGTCCCGCCCACAATTCACCTTCTAACGGGTAGCTGGGCAACGGTTCAGTAAACCATGAGGGCGCATGGATCGGGTAGCCATTACGAGTAGTGAGTTGTTGCCCATCCCAAATCGCACGAATACCATCCAATTTTTCACTTTGCCAATAATCACCTAACTCAATCCCTTGACGATATTCTTTTGCATAGACAATCGGCAACGGTTGATAATCGGCTGACCAAACTGGCGTAATCGTTATAGCTGGCGCTATAAGTAGTAGCGAGGCGGTAATTAACGAGATTTTATATGACATCACTTGTCCTCAAATTTTCACTCTAATGATGCGCTAAGCATCTGATTTAAAGATGAGTAAAGTATGCCGATATCAGCGTCTATTTGAGCAACAACAAAGGAGAACTAGCGAGGTATTTCACACTAATTGATGCCCTACATACACGAGATTCACTCCCCATCTGACCTAAAGGTCATCATAAAATCCAATGACACTCACGGTAGAATAGATGGGGAGCACGGTAATGATAAGGTCCGGAGAAGGTTAAGAGGCTTGATGCCTTGAGTTAATCTCGCGTAACTGGGTCAAATAATTAATCCAACCTTGAGCTTCATTATTGGAAGGTTGTAAATGCTGAGCTCTTTTGGCTTGAGCTAACGCATCATCGAGTCGATTTAACTTATAAAGGGCACGGGCACGAGCTAAAGCGACCTCAGGTTGACGCGCTTTATCAGTGACTTTATCCAGTGCGCTTAAAGCTTGTCGATATTCGCCTTGTTGATTATAAAGTAATGAGACGTTCCAATAGTACTTAGCGTCAAATTGCGCGGCTAAAGACCAAGTTTCAATCGCCCTATCCCACTCTTTGGCTCGTTGCCAATAAGATGCTCGCTCGGTGATCAAATCAAGATCACTGTCAGCATTCTCTATTGAACCAAGAATTTGAGCCGCTCGCTCAGGAATTCCATTTTGAGCGTACAGTTGGGCAAGTAATCTTAACTCTTGCTGATTCAGCTCAATACCATGTAACTTCGCTAAGCCCAAGCTACTCAAAGCTTCTTTCGGTTGTCCGGTACGTAACTCCAAACTCACCAATTGTAGCCACCAACTGCTCTTGTCACTTTCTAAAGCAATCAAGCGCTTTAAGGTTACAATCGCTGGCTGCCATCGTTCAAGCTGAAGTTGAGCACCAAGTTTCAACGATAGTGGTGTCACCTCATCGATTGACGTTAGTTGCTCATAGCGATCAATCGATGATAATGTCTTCGCCCATTGCTGCAATTGATAATGAACTTGGCTAATCCTCAACCATAATTCGCTAGTGGTTTGCTTTTCATTACCGTCTTTGATCACTTCTTTTACGAGCTGATAGTAATGCGGTAAAGCGGATTGATATTGTTGATCCATAAGTAATAAATCGGCCAACATACGACGAGTGGCCCAACCTTGCTCATCAACCAATTCTCCGCTACCCACCGCTTCTGTCAACGAACGTATCGCCAAAGAAAGCTGCTCATTTTGCCAATAAAAAACCCCAAGCATACGGTCGAAATACGCTTTATCGTATCCCCGGCTTACTTTGGTTTCTCTTAATAGTTCAATCGCTTCGGCAAAACGCTCTTCTTGAGCGAGTTGATTCGCTTGCAGCGCTTTATTCGCCGCATAAGGGCTGAGTTCTACCGCAAAAGAAGAAGTAGAACCAATCAGCAATAAGTAAACTATCCATCGTCTGATCATTTGGTTAACTTAAACTCCAATTTAATCGTTTGACCGGGTTGAGAAACCGCATGCCCATCCAGCAATTTAGGCTGATATTTCCAACTCCGTAAGGCTTGCATCGCTTCACGCTCAAACATTCGCCGCGGATTGGCATCGACCACCTCAATATCTGTTGGTCGTCCCGTTTCATCTATTGTAAAACGCAGTAGAACATAGCCTTCAACATTACGTTTTAAAGCACGTGCTGGATAATTAGGCTCAACACGATACAGTGGTAAAGCCTGCTGATTAGCCCCAAAATCACCAAGAGTAGGCACATTGATCGCAATACCGTTAATCGCCGTGTCGAGCCCAAGTGTTGGAACCGATGTTGAAGTTAACGTATTGGTCACTGAACTCTGTTGCTTAGACACTGGCGATTGTGGCGGAGGCTGTGGCGCTTTAGGCTGTTCAGGCACAGCGCGTTGTCGGCGCTGCACCTCTTTCTCTTGCTCAACCATTACCATGGTAAAGCTAAGTGAGTTATTTTGCGTCGGTGAGCGCAAGCCATCGTTATTGATCATCCAAGCCATGAATGAAAATAAGCTCACTGAAATCAAAGCCGCGAAAGGCGTAGCCAGCAATAAACGTAGCATCAGCGCTTCTCCGCCGCCAATGCAATGCTTTTTACACCCGCCCCTTTCGCCGCGTCCATCACTTTGACAACGGTTCCATTGTAAGCATGCTCATCGGCTTGAATAACCAAAGCCGCATCGGGCTGCTCTAACAACAGGTGCTCTAATGTCGCCTGTACTCTTTCAACATCAATTTGCCTTTTATCGATATAAATATCGTTTGCTGAGGTAATCGCAACAAAAATACCCGCATCTTTCTGTGCCGTGACATTCGAGGCGGATGGACGATTCACCTCAACGCCAGATTCACGGACAAATGAGCTGGTTACGATAAAGAAAATCAACATAATAAACACAATATCCAACATCGAGGTTAAATCGATTTGTGCTTCATCTTGATTGGACGAACGTCGACCCAGTCTCATCGCTGACTCCTTAAGGATTTTTCTAACTTCAATTCATATAAACGGCACGTTTTCGCCAACCGAGCATAAACAAACATCCCCGCTAAAGCAGCGACCATGCCTGCCATGGTCGGAATCGTCGCTAAAGAGATTCCCGACGCCATCAATTTGGGATTACTGCTGCCTTGAGTCGCCATCACATCAAACACCGAAATCATCCCCGTGACTGTACCGAGTAAACCTAACATCGGAAAAATGGCCACCAATACTTTAATTAGATTAAGGTATTGAGTAAGTTGAATGTGTGCTTGACCCAACCATCCTGAACGAATCGCTTGCGCATGCCATGAATGATGATCGTCACGCGCATGCCATTGTTCAATCCACTGCTTACGCTGCTTAGGAAAGGTAAATAATAAGTACATTATCCGTTCTATCACTAGCAACCAGCAGACCGCGACCACCGCGGCCAGCCACCAGAGTACTGTTCCACCCTGAGCCATAAACTCGGAAAGGGGCAGAAAGAGCTTTTGCAATGAAAATAACCCATCTGCTTGATTCATGTTCATCCCTTACGCCGCTGCGTGGTTGACGGCTTTTTTAGTATTCGCCGCTAGAGACTCACGTTCTGCTTGTTCAGCAACAAGCCCAATCCCTTGCTTCTCTAAGATGGTACGAATCGTTTCTGCTTGAGAGCTTAAGATATTATGAGCCAGCAATAGAGGCATTGCCGCGACTAGACCCAATACTGTCGTCACCAACGCCATCGAGATCCCTCCCGCCATGACTTTAGGATCGCCATTACCAAATTGCGTGATCACTTGGAAAGTCTCAATCATTCCGGTAACGGTACCAAGGAGTCCAAGCATCGGTGCTAAGGCCGCAAAAAGCTTCAGCATCGACAGTCCTTTTTCTAAACCAGCTTGTTCATCAACCACCGCTTCCAGCAAACGCAGTTCTAGCGCTTCAACACTGCGGTTTTGCTCTTTATCATAAACTGATAATACTCGGCCCAACGGGTTATTACTGCTTGGCTCAGATTGCTTAAGTTGCTGTTGAATGCGTTGTCGAGCCATCGCTAAAACGATGCCTCGATAAACAGCGATCCCTAGGCCAATCGCTAGTAATACCAAGATGATATTGCCGATCACACCACCGGCTTCAAGGCGTTGCTTCAACGTTGGAGTTAACGCCAGTTGTTCAAATAGAAGGCCTTGTGAAGGATCCAATACCAGCGATTGCATTTCTCCTTGTTTAAGATCGGTTAATGAAGAGAAACGCGCACCTTGAGCGGGCTGCTGTTGATAAGCGACCGCGTCTTGACGGCGATTATTCCAACTGACGTAACCTTGCTCAGTGACTAAAGCCATCGCACCAAGTCTAACCGCATCCACTTGTTGGGTTCTGCCTTCACCATCAATGAAAGCAATCGTATTCGTGCTGATTTCGCCACTGGCAATCACTTGCTCTTGCATTGCCTGCCATAAACCAATCAGTTGCTTCATCGAAGGTAAGGATTGTGCTGCGACAATCTGATCAACCACTGGTGCGTACTGCTGACGATCAACCCCCGTTACAGAATCACTTAGTGTCGCTTGTAACTCTTTTCCGTTTTGTCGAACGACACCAAAAATTTCACCTAAACTGCCGGTTTCCAAACGCAGCTTTTCTTCTAGACGAGCAAGACTATTTTCATTTTGGCTAAAACGGGTAGACAGCTTATCGGCTTCTGCTTGTAAGCGATCTCTTTGCGCCATCAGAGCCTTTTTTTCATCACGTAATTGCTGTTCCGTTTTTTGAAATGTTGCTTCACGCTGAACATTATGATTGCGTTGTACTCGACTCTCATTGTGTGCTTGTTCGGTCAAACCACCACTTGCATAAGCTGGAGTGAGTAATAACAGACTTAAACTCCATGCGACAAAGCCATATTTAGTGATCATTATTTTGCCTCCGCTGGAGTAAGAGAAACCGGTAGATAAAGCAGTGTCGGGGCAATTTGTTGATAGGCAAGTTGATAAGCGGTGTCAATATCCCCTTTCGATTTCATCGATAATGCTTGCCACTGTCCTTGTTTTTGATCCCAAGACCAATAGCGCGATCCATTACGATTGCGTGCTAATAATGAAACTCGGCCGACATAAAGAATATCCGCTTCAATCGTTTCTTTATCAGCTAAGGTGATTCGATCTTGGTAAACCCCTAATTTCGTGCCGTAATCCATCTCGATTTGATACGCTTCAAGAATTCGGCGATATTTCTCAGCATCACTCACATCGGAGCGTGGCATTAACTCTTTGAGTCGCTCAAGGCGCTCTTGGCGAGCGGAAAGACGTAAGGGTTTATCTTCACTGATTAAAACATCTAAACCATCGATCATTTGATACATCAAAGGCACAATCCCCTGACGAGTCTGATGAACCTCAATGATCTGCTCATCTAAACTCGTCATTTCACTTTCCTGACTGGCTACTAGCGAGAGTAAATGATCACGATAAATGGTTAAATTTTTCACTTCTTCATTTAATCGCTCAATGTCCGCTTGAAGAGATAAGGTTGCTTCTGCACTTTTATCGACGTTCTGCTGACTCACCGCTGAAGCGCGATTGGTGGTTTTTTGGATTGTTTTTGCATCATCCAGCACACTGGCATGCGCCGCTAACACGCTTAGCGCTGAAAATAAGATTAGGCTAGGTTTGGTTAAATTCATCGTTGTCATCAATTACCACATGAGAATGCTGACATGTTATTGATAAAAGCTCTCATTATCAACTGTATTTTCAATGAAAATCTGCTCTGGCTGCGATTATAAGCGTAAACAATGTAAAGATAGCCAACGCGGACAGAGATAATAAGCCTCAAAAGACTGACATTATAAGTCGGCGGCGAGTCAATTACGCCTCATGAGGTTCGATAACGATGAAATTATGGCAACAGCCCCGAGGAAGCACGATCACTTGATGTGCTGAGTAAAACGCAGAATTTGTTTAGGAATAGCGGATAAAGGACAAATGGTCTGCACCGCACCAAGGGCAATCGCCTCTTTCGGCATACCAAAGACGACACAACTGGCTTCATCTTGCGCGACGGTTGACGCACCATGGTCAAACATCGCTTTTAACCCTCTGGCTCCATCATCGCCCATGCCAGTCATGATGATCCCGAGTACATTGCTTCCGGCCTGCTGAGCTGCTGAACGAAACAACACATCGACAGCCGGTTTATGTCGATTGACTAAAGGTCCATCAAACACCTCGACTTTGTATTGAGCACCACTGCGCAACAACTTAGTGTGTTTTCCTCCAGGAGCAATCAATGCGATACCAGGCAGCACTCGATCGCCACTTTTGGCTTCACTGACCGTCATCTGACTCAATGAATTGAGGCGCTCAGCAAACATTGCGGTAAACTTTTCTGGCATATGTTGGACAATCACAATCCCCGGCGCGTGTTTCGGTAAATGGGTTAAAACGTATTCCAAGGCTTGTGTTCCGCCTGTCGAAGTGCCGATGACGACGATTTTTTCACTGCTCAATAATGAATTGATCGGTAATGAAGCTGCTGGCTGAGTCTGAAATTTATGTTCCGTGGATAATGATTTGTCAGAGTGAGATGCTGAAGCATTGAACAAATTTTTAACTTTCGCCTTCGCGGCTCCCCTTACCGCTTGCAGCACTTGATTGGCGCTATCTTCTAAAAAATCTTTTAAGCCCATTTTGGGTTTAGTAATGATCGTAACGGCACCAGCTTGTAATGCCTCTAAGGTCACTTGAGCGCCTTTTTCGGTTAATGTTGAACAGATAATTACCGGTGTTGGTCGCTCAGCCATGATTTTTTTCAAGAAGGTAATACCATCCATACGCGGCATTTCGACATCCAAAATAATCACATCTGGCCAGTTTTTTTCCATCCGTTTCATGGCAAATAGCGGGTCTGCCGCCGCAGGAAGCAAATCGATATCTGGTTGTTCAACTAATATTTGGCTAAGCACTTGCCTGACGACCGCTGAATCATCAACAATCAGGACTTGTATTTTCTTATTTGTCATTAACCTTCCCTATTGAGGCAAAGGAGGAGAGCAATCATCAACGTTAAAGTATAGTTAACCACTAGCATTTTGATTTCTTATAGTTTTTGATAAATCGACGGACTGATTAACTTTAATGGCGCTTTCATCGACTGCAACGTTTCTGCATGACCAATCAACAGGTAACCGCCTGGATTAAGCTGACGCTGAATATTATCAATCACTTTTTGTTTCGACGCTGCGTCAAAGTAGATCATCACGTTACGCAGAAAAATCAGATCAAAATGTCCAAATCGAGCCAAACTCTCTTGCAAATTAGCCTGCTGAAAAGTGACCCGATCACGTAAAGAACGAATCACTTTGAATGTATTGGCTTTCGCACCGACGCCTTTACGGCAATATTTTTGTAAATAGTGCAACGGAATATTACTACTGCGAGATAAGGGATAAATTCCGCTACTCGCTTGTGCGAGAACTCGGCTGTTGATGTCGGTCGCTACTATCTGCCAAGGTCGTGGATTGTTATCCATTAATAGCATCGCCAGAGAGTAAGCTTCTTCCCCTGATGAGCTTGCCGCACTCCAGCAACGCAGTGTTTGGGGATAATAGTTGGGGATCACCTCTTGTTGTACGAAAGTGAAATGTGCCTCTTCGCGAAAAAAGTACGTTTCATTGGTGGTGAGTAAATCAATCACCACCTGTTGCTCTGCTTTTTTATCAGCACTATCCGGTGCTAAAGCAAAAAAATCAAAATAAGCATCAAAGCTTTTTAAGCCAAGTTGATGTAAGCGAACATTAAGACGCCCAATGACCAAGGATTTTTTCGTTACGTTAAGGGAAATCCCCGCTTTTTCATATAACCAGCGTTGGTAACGAATGAATGTCTCGTCCGATAGCTGTGGCTGACATTCTGTATACACAGATTCAAGAAAAGACATCTTACACCTCTTAGCTCTTACCGAGTTCCTTGGCTACTTTATCAACCATAGCGAGCTCATCAACCGATAGCACTTTATCTTCCGCGAGAATGATGACAAAGTTATCCTGTAACTGAGCCATCGCGCGGATAAAATCTGTCCGTATCTGACAACTAAAAGCCGGCGCAGCACGAATATCGCTCATCGGAATATCAATCACCTCTGACACGCTATCCACCAGCACCCCTAAATCTTGGCGCTGATCATCGGTATCGACTTCAATAATCACAATACAGGTTCGTTTCGTGATCGCGCGAGCCTCTATTTGAAAGCGATGTGCCAAATTAATCACTGGAACCACTTCACCACGTAAGTTGATCACCCCTTGAATGAATTTAGGCATACGAGGGATCGGGGTTACTTTTCCGTATTCGAGGATCTCTTTGACATTAAGTATCGCAAACGCATACATCTCTCCGTTCAACAGAAAGGTTAAATATTGCTGATCGTTGATACTGGTTGCCAAGTTGGGTGTCGCTAACTGTCCCATCATACGATTCTCCTAAAAACGTACATAGTCCGAATCATCATCGTCTTGAGTGACTCTTGAGGCTTCAGGCGATGATTTGGCAGAGGGTTGCTGTTTTTTACTCGCCAATTTCACTTGTCGCTCATCGGTCTTAAAGAAGGTCATCAATTGTTGTAACTGCTGAGCTTGGCTACTCATTTCTTCGGACGTGGAGGCTAACTCTTCGGATGCTGATGCACTTTGTTGCGTGACACTATTGAGTTGTTCCATCGCTTGATTAATTTGTGATGCACCCGTGGCTTGCTCCATAGATGCCGCGTTGATTTCTTGTACCAGATCAGCGGTCTTTTGGATCGAAGGGACAATCTCTTCTAACAAACTTCCGGCTTGCTCTGCCAAGGCAACGCTATTTTTCGCCACTTCACCAATCTCTTGCGAAGCCACTTGGCTGCGCTCGGCCAGTTTTCTTACTTCTGCCGCCACAACAGCAAATCCTTTACCGTGGTCACCAGCCCGAGCCGCTTCAATCGCTGCATTCAAAGCCAGCAAGTTGGTTTGATAAGCGATGTCGTCGATAATGCTGATTTTTTCTGCTATTGATTTCATTGCGGCCACTGTTTTGCCCACCGCGTTGCCGCCTTCTTGGGCTTCTAAAGCCGCTTTACTGGCAATCCCGTTAGTTACTTTGGCATTTTCAGTATTTTGGGCAATAGAGGCTGACATTTCTTCAATTGAAGAGGTGGTTTCTTCAACACTCGCCGCTTGTTCACTCGCACCCTGACTTAAGTTTTGCGCCGTCGCTGAGACTTGCTCTGACGCAGAAGCCAATGCATTACTTGCCCCATTCACTTCACCGACAATACTAGATAGCTTACGAACCATTTGCTGCATGGAATCGAGCAAACGCCCCATTTCATCTTTACTGGTTGCTTCTAGCTTGGTGGTTAAGTTGCCCTTCGCCAACTCTTGAGATAGATGGACCGCTTTTTCTAATGGGCCACAAATTCCCCGAATTAAAGCAATTCCGAAACTGAAAGCCAAAATCAGTCCAACTGCTATCGAAGAGATGGAGACCAAACGTAGCGTTTCATACAATGTACTTTCTCTATTATATTCCGCTGCTGCTTCTTGAATTTGCAAATCAACCAATAGATCCAAAGACTGAGCAACCGGGGGATATAAAGGTCGAACCCTTTCCAATGCCAATGAGGTGGCAGTTGCAATATCCCCCATTCTTAATGCAGTCAATGTCGGTTCAATGGCTTGCTCAATGAAGATTTTATTGTCGCGCTGAAACTGATTGACCAAGCGAGCTTCTTCCTCGGTTAACGTCGTCGTGATGTATCGAGACCAGATTTGATCAATCACTTTTAAGTTATCTTCTACGTTCTTGACTTGAGCGTTGATATTCTCATCATCGGGATACAACTGAGCAAATGCCATTGCAATCCGATTTTGTAAGAAACGAACTTTAATATCGTTTAACTGACCAATCGGAATGGTTCGATCAAGATAAACACTTCTCAATCCATCAACCATTTTGCTCATGCCATATAAGCCAGCCGAACCAACACCGATTAATAACACACCTAACAAACCAATGAGTAGGCTGAGCTTAATTTTTACTGATAGATCCTTAAACATTGCCAGATTCCTTATAGCGGTGACGCGCATTATGCGCTTAATCTGATACCTTGTGCGCTGTCGATATTAATGCAGCGCAAATTGTTGTGATTCTTGTTGAATCATTTGCTGCGTTAAACCAGGAATATCTAAAATCAAGGCAATATCCCCATTCCCTAAAATAGTAGAGCCACTGATCCCTTGGATATTCTCAAAAATAGGTCCGAGCGGTTTAATAACGGTTTGTAACTCGCCCAATAATCGGTCAACCACCAATCCAGCCGTTTGCCCACCGGTTTGTACAACAACCACATTTTGCCGACGAGGCGCTTGCTTACTTAAGTTGAACTGTTTGCGTAAATCAATCAGTGGTAAAACGCTGCCGCGCAAATTAAGGTGACTGCTGACTTTTACCCCTTGCTTGGTCACTGGGTGATGCAGCTCTACGCACTCTTTAACTGCATCAAGAGGTACAACAAACTCTTCATCACCGACTTCAATTAAGAACCCATCGATGATCGCCAGAGTTAATGGCAAAATTAGACGGACTGTGGTGCCAATCGATAGCTCACTTTCTATCTCGACTCGACCACGTAATTCATTGATGTTTCGACGCACCACATCCATGCCAACCCCTCGTCCCGAGAGATTAGAAACCTCTTGCGCCATAGAAAAACCCGGTTCAAAAATCAATTGATACATTTCATCTCGGGTCAATACCGAGTGCTCATCAATCAACCCTTTTTCAATGGCTTTTAAACGCAGTTTTTCAGCATCAAGTCCTTTACCATCATCGATAATTTCCAATACGATGTTGCCTGAATCATGGTAGGCATTTAAGGTGATTTGTCCTGAGTGATTTTTGCCTTGCTCTCGCCTTTTCTCAGGCATTTCAATGCCATGATCCATGGCATTACGAATCAGGTGCATCAGCGGGTCACCGATTTTCTCGACCACCGATTTATCAAGCTCAGTATCTCCGCCATGAATATCAAGTTGGATCTCTTTACCTAACTCTTTAGCAACATCGCGTACGACCCGTTGAAAACGGATAAACGTATTGCCAATCGGTACCATTCTTAACTTTAATGCCGCATCTCTGACTTCTTCTAATAGGCCATTGAGCCGAGAGACCGATTCTTGCATTGCGCTATCGGCATGACTGCTGGCTTGTAAAGCGCAGCCCGCTCCAGCGGTGACCAACTCTCCAATCAAGTTAATTAACGTGTCGAGCTTTTCTGCATCAACACGCAAGCTTTTTTGTTCGCGATTTACCGTTTCATTCGCCGCTGATTTTGCCACGGCAGCGTCCGATTTAACTGGCTTAGCTTGAGTGATGGATTGATCGGAGTCTTCTTGCACTTCAATCGGTGACTCAGCGTCAATCAACGGCTCAGACAAAAGATCCAGTTGTAAGCCACAGGCTTGAAAATGCTCAAGATTGTGCATACCTTTCTGTTGTAATTCATCAAGTAAGGCCGGAGTACACTGATTGGCAGAAAATAAACACACCTCACCTTCGTCCCGAATAAATTCGAAAACCGCCAAAATTTCCTCATCTTGAGCATCACTACTGAGCGCTATCTGCCAACTCAAATAACAATTTTCTGAGTCAAAATCTGCCCACTCTTGGGGTAAGCCACTGTCATCGAAAATAATCTGTTCGATTTGGCCTAATTTGGCTAAATAAGCAAAAAAGGACAGCGGATCCATCCCATCTTGTAAAGCACTTTGCGGAAACTTTACCCATAGAAAACGCTGAGCATCTATCGTAGGTGGAACGTTGTCTTTGATTGGTGCCTCACTGGTTTTCACGTCTGGTTGCTCGCCAAGAAACGCGTTTAATTGTTCGATCAGTGTTTCACTGATTTGCTGGCTATCCGCGTGATGCTGCTGCTCAAATTGCGCTTCATCGAGTAGAGTTAGCATATGATCACGACAGCGAAACAACAGACTGATCACTTCATCGGTCAATAACAATTGCTCTGAGCGTAACTGGTCAAGTAGGTTTTCGACTTTATGTGTAAAGTGGACAATCGCATCGAGATTAAAAATACCCGCTGAGCCTTTAACCGTATGTGCAGCACGGAAGATAGCATTGAGTCTTTCGTTTAAGTCTTGATGATTACCCGCTTCAAGCTCAAGTAAATCCAGCTCCATACCTTCTAATAATTCACGGCTTTCGGTGTAATAGGTTTCAAGTGCAGCCAACAGCATCGGATCCATGTTTATACTCCTATTCGCGCATTACGTATTGGGCTGCAATGCCAAATTATGGTTAAGGGCATTAACGCCTAATTTAGCCATCACTTGGATAAACAAAGGATTCTCTACCAGTAACAAACATTGCTGCTGTTGCTCTCGTTTCGCTTTATTGACCATTACTAATAATTGAATCGCGCTGGTGTCAAGATCAGTAATGCGCGTAATATCAATCAATAAATCAATCGGCTTCATAACCCATGGCGTCAAAAACTCATACATTTCCTGCGCTTGATAAATCGTTAACTCGCCGGATAACTCAATGTTGACGTGTTGATCATTTTCTTCGAGGATCTGCATACCTTAACTCCTAAGCTGGCATCAGTTTATTCACCGCCGCCAACATTTGATCTGGCACAAACGGTTTCACTACCCAAGCCTTCGCGCCCGCTAAACGGCCTTGATCTTTTTTCGAAGCTTCCGATTCCGTGGTCAACATGATCACGGGCGTGAATTTGGTCGCTGGTTGTTTTTTCAGTTCTTTTAGTAAGGTCAATCCATCCATATTGGGCATATTGACGTCACTGATCACCAAGTGGACTTTAACGCCTTGAATTTTTCTTAGCGCATCAGCACCATCAATGGCTTCAATCGTTTGGTAACCCGCGCCTTTCAGCGCAAGACTGACAACTTGGCGAATGGCTGCAGAATCATCGACAACCAAAATTGTTTTACTCATCCTCAAACCTCCCTGCTTATGGTTTGCTGTTCGTTAAAAAAAGGTAATGTCAGATTGCACTTCTGGTTTACTACTATGAGTAGATTGTTTACCCGTATGAACTTGATGCTGCTCAATCATGGTGTAACTACTCTTCATTTTATCGAGCCATTTTTGCGGCGATAATTGTCCGACAATCGGATGATTTCTATCTTGTTGAACTAACGTAATGGCATCGCCTAACTCGGTTAAATTACGGGTAATTTGCTCTAAAATTTGACTCACCCTATCTTGGAACTGAAGGCGAATGATCACGTGTGTCACCGTCTCTTTGACTTGTTGGGCATCTTCAGTGAGCCCTTGAGCTTGTTCATCTAACGTTTGCACTATGTGCTGAAAATGGTTGATAACCTCATCAATGCATTGCTCGGTGTTATTCATTTGCTCAGTTTCATCTTTATTAACCTGTTCAACCATTTCACAGGCTTTCTCGATAGCAGCATTAACGCTATTCACTTGCTCTGTCATCTTGCTCGCGGTTTCTCTTGATTGTTGAGATAAACCACGCACTTCATCGGCAACCACGGCAAAGCCTCTTCCCGCTTCTCCAGCTCGCGCGGACTCAATCGCGGCATTGAGGGCTAATAAATTGGTTTTATCTGCGATACCAACCACTTCTCCAGCCATTTTTTTCAGTGATGTGGTGTATTTCATTAATTCACGCATCTCACTCAATACTTGCTGTCTTAGTGTTTGCCCAGCCCGTAGCGCATCTACCGCATTGTTAAGCATGCTACGACATTGATGAATTTCTTCCGTTACCGATTGCTCTTTACCGTGACTGTTCACTCCGGTGAGAGACAAGGTATGACTGAGCCGCTCGACCAGTTGAGAAAACTGCTGGCTCAACTCTGAAACTGAATCGGTTAGATGTTGATTAGCGGAATCAATATGTCGTGCCCAGACGGGTAATGATTCGATAAACAGGGGCTCTAACGAGTGATAGGACTCTAATTGAGACTCCTGTAACGCCGAGAGGTGTTCAATTTGTTTTTTTTGCTGTTTGACGGTTTGAATGTACGATTCATAATTCCAAGCGACGTAGCTAAGGCTGGCAATGGAAGCCAATACCAGCAACGCGCTGATGTATAAAGGTAAACTCGAATAGATCACAACCATGCCCGATAACACTAGGGCAGGCATGAATAGAGGAACAAGCCTGAGCGCTAACATATGTGCAGTTATCCTATGCCGAACTAACGTAAAATTATGATTATTATTAGAGAGCTTATCTGTTACAACCAACCCATCAACACCAAAAAGCACTTAGGCGCATAACAAAATAAGGCTCAATTAAAAAGTAGCAGTCAGATATCAACTACGCAAATAATGGAATTGATTTAACATTACCAACTCGGATAAGTAGATAAAGTTATCTATTACCACTGAGAAAAGTGTGCCAGATGGGTGAATTCAGGATTGTTGTCGATGGTGTGGGTGATATGAAGATCAAACTAAAGCTCAACCCACTATGCCCAAACGGCTGAAAGTTGCAGGTAGGCGGCAAGTGAGTAAATCCCCATGAGCATAGGCAAACGACGTGATTGGGGTGAACGAAGGTAGCCAACACCGCTGCTTTAAGTTGGAAGGGGATATCAACGAGGAAACAAATGAGCTAACGGGGTAAACAGAAAACGCTTAAGTTTGATTTTTACTACTCGCCAGTGGGTGGCGGGCGTGATTGGTGTGGTATCCATCAAATGTTGATAGGCATGATCATCAAGGATGGCTTCGCCACCATGAGCCAGCAATAAACGCTGCGGATTGAGCTGATATACCCGCGCAACCGAACGACGATACTGTTTGGGAAAAAAAATAGGAAAAGGAGAGATCAGCTGTTTTTTTACTTCGACGATCAAATCGGCGACATACAAAATACTTTGCTGTGGATGAAAGAGAGAGATATCTCTATCGGTGTGTCCTGTCGTTTCTAAAACTTGCCATTCAGAAAACCCAGGAATCGCTTCACCGTCCATTAATTGATGATCCGCACGTAATTTACGAGGAAACCATAAACGACGCCTTGGCTTACCTAAACGCTTTGCCATCCAATGCGCTAAAGCTAAATCAGCCCAAAACATCACGATCCCTAGCCCACCTTGATACCAATGACCCGCTTGCGCACCAGAGACTATCTTACAGCCGGTTTTACGCCGCAATAAGTGCGCACCACCAGCATGATCAGGATGCATATGAGTGACCACCACCACCTTAAGTTCGCTAACTGAGCGCCCTAATTGGTCAGTAATGTAATCCAGTATCAGAGACACATCGGCGCGACATCCTCCATCCAATAGCATCAGCCTATCTGGATATTCAACCAAATATAAATTTTGGATATGGCCGCGAAGGGTATGAATTTTCACAAATACTCTAACTGGTCGGTCCTGAAGGCAAGAAGACTAACCATACCACTCAAAGAAACAATAAATAAACAAAAAATCAACAAAAATGTTATCTGTGGCGCATTACAAAAAACAAACCAGAACAAAATCAAAGTGAAACAAACATTACATTAAATTGAAATATTTGACCGCCACCCTATTCAGCGAACCACTATGTTAACTCCAACTTTATATAATTAAGGGAAATACAATGCACAAGCTATGGCTAGCGGGTCTGATGGCAACCACTTTTTCTGGACACACTCTTGCTGCGACCGAAATCACTTGGTGGCACGCAATGGGAGGGCAACTGGGAGAATCAGTCAACCAACTTGCAGCAGATTTTAATGCCGCGCAGAAGGACTATACCATCACTCCTATCTACAAAGGAGACTATACCGAAACCTTAACCGCAGGCATTGCTGCATTTCGTGCAGGTCAATCACCGCATATTCTCCAAGTGTTTGATGCGGGAGCCGCAACCATTATGAATGTCCCAGGCGTTGCAAAACCTGTACAAGATATTCTGGTTAATGCCGGTTACTCATTTAATGCTCAAGATTATCTATCTGGCGTGCGTAATTTCTATGCGGACAATAAAGGCAAAATGGTTGGTATGCCCTTCAATAGTTCCACTCCCGTTCTGTATTACAACAAAGATATTTTAAATAAAGTTGGAGCTACGGCGCCACAAACTTATGAACAACTTGAAGTCTTAGCCGAAAAACTAAAAGCAAAAGGTTACGTTACTTTTTCACAATCGCATACACCATGGATTATGTTTGAAAACTTCAAATCTCGTCATAACTTGCCGCTCTCTGATCAGCACAATGGCTATGCCTCTCTTTCATCACAGCTGATGTTTAATTCACAAGATATGCTGATGCATTTTAATAAACTTAAAGAATGGTCAGATAAGGGCTACTTCAAATATTACGGAAGTAACTGGGATGCCAACCAAACGCCTTTTGAACGCCAAGAAGTGGCGATGTGGATGGGCTCATCAGGTTCCTTCGGTGGGCTGCGCGATAGAGTCCCGTTTGAGTTAGGCACAACCTACTTACCACATTGGGAAAAATTAAACGCTGAAGGCACTCATACCTTTATTGGCGGCGCCGCTCTGTTTGCTTTAAGTGGTCATACTAAAGAAGAAGAAAATGCCGTCGCGGCTTTTTTTACTTATCTTACTCAGCCTGAAGTACAGATGAATTGGCACACATCGACCGGTTATGTACCCGTCACCAATGCCGCTTATAGCCTAACCAAAGCCTCAGGCTATTATCAAACCTATCCCGATGCAGAAGTGGGCGTAAAACAGCTAAGTCTACCTTCCGGTGAATGGACACAAGGTTATCGCTTAGGTTTCTATCCGCAAATACGTGAAGTCATGCACCGTGAATTCGACAATATTTTTGCTGGACGCTCTTCGGTAGAAAATAGCCTTAAACGAGTCGAAGACGAAAGTAAAAATCTCCTGCAACGTTTTGCTCGCACTGTGCAATAACGCTCGTTGATTACAACAGACTTCAAACCGACGTTTCGTCGCTTGAGTCTCGCTCATTGAAGAGTACGGCGAAGATAGCCGCACTCTTCAGCACGATTTTTTATGACTGGAAATAACCGTGGAACGTCGACAACAATTTTCTCACACTCCTTTACCCTATTTGCTGTTAGCTCCGCAAATGGTGATTATCGCGATTTTCTTTCTCTATCCGGCCGCAAAAGCGATTTATCTTTCCTTTATGCTGGAAGACCCGTGGGGAATGTCCTCTACTTTTATTGGCTTTGAAAACTATCAGATGCTGTTTCAATCCCATGAATATTTGAAATCGCTGAGCTTCACTTTACTATTTTCTATCGTGGTCTCCTTTTTATCACTCGCCATCGCTCTGCTACTGGCGGTCAAAGCAGATAACATCATTCATGGTCAAGGAGCGTACAAGGTTAGCTTAACTTGGGTTTATGCCGTCGCTCCTGCGATAGCCGGAATTATCGGTGGTTTTTTGTTTAACCCCCACATTGGCCTATTAACGGATCTTTTTGCGATGTTTGGATGGCAATTTAGCCTGCAAACCAATCCGTTTGATGCAACCTTCGCATTGATTTTGGTTTCCGTATGGAAACAGGTCTCCGTCAATTTCATCTACTTTCTCGCCGGATTACAGTCCATTTCTTATGCCGTTAAAGAAGCCTCAACACTCGATTGCGTCAGTGATGCCAAACGCTTTTGGACCATTACTTTTCCTTTGCTTGCCCCAACCGGATTTTTTCTCTTAGTGATTAACCTCACCTATGCCTTTTTCGATACGTTCGGCGTGATCGATACCATGACCAACGGCGGGCCAGGAGGTTCAACAACGTCTTTGGTTTATAAGGTATACCGTGATGGATTTGTTGGGGCGGATTTAGGCGGCAGTTCAGCACAATCTGTGATCTTATTACTGCTCGTTCTCGGGCTGACGTTTATCCAGTTCCGTGTGGTTGAAAAACGTGTTCATTATTAAGGTTTTATATCCAAGGAAGCAAAATGAAAAGTAATAACCTATTCGATCACTTAATTTTGATCACCGGAGCCTTATTTATGCTAGTGCCAATCTGGCTCATTTTTGCCAGCTCGACTCATCATCCCAACACCATCATCAGTGAAGGTTTGCAGTGGGGAATGGGCGATCAATTTTTGGCTATTTATAAAGAAGCGTGGCACAAAAGCCACGGATTTTCGGGCAATATTACCGCGCAATCGATGATCACCAATTCGATGATCATGGGGCTGGGTTTTGCGATCGGGAAAATTTTGGTTTCGATGATCGCGGCTTACGCTTTGGTCTATTTCCGGCTGCCTTATGCCAGCTTCTGGTTTTGGCTTATTTTTGTCACACTTTTATTACCGTTAGAAGTGCGAATCATCCCCTCTTATGAAGTCGTTTCAAGCCTAGGAATGCTCAATAGTTATACAGGGCTTATCTTGCCTTTGATTGCCTCGGCTACTGCAACCTTTTTCTTTCGTCAGTTTTTTAAAACGATTCCAGATGAATTGATGGAAGCAGCACAGCTCGATAATGCTGGACCGATTCGTTTCTTCATCGACGTATTACTGCCGCTATCGAAAACCATGATCGCCGCCATTTTCATCATTATGTTCGTCGTAGGATGGAACCAGTATTTATGGCCCATCATGATGACCACCGATGAGCAATACAACACCATCGTGATGGGCATTAAACAAATTCTCAATAATATTAATGAAACTCGTTTACCACGTTATGACTACGCGTTCGCCATGGTGATTTTAGCCATGCTGCCGCCGGTATTCGTCGTGGTCATTTTCCAACGCTGGTTTGTTAAAGGATTAGTCGAAAGTGAAAAATAACTCTATGCATTTAGTCACCCCAACCTCACCACAAAAACTGGACAATGTTATGTTGGATATCAGACAGTTAGTCAAAACCTATGAAAATGGTCATCAAGCAGTTAAAGGCGTTGATTTGTCAATTAATGAGGGCGAATTCATCGTTTTAGTTGGACCATCAGGTTGTGGTAAATCGTCAATTCTACGTTCGATTGCTGGGCTTGAGCCCATCAACAGTGGAGAAATCCATCTAGCCGGTCGCCGAGTGGATAACGAAAAACCTGCGCTACGTGATATTGCGATGGTATTTCAAAACTACGCTCTTTATCCTCATATGAGCGTTTACGATAACTTGGCGTATGGCTTAAAAAATCGTGGGGTGGATAAAAAATCCATCGCTGAAAAAATTAATCACGTCGCTCAAACCCTCAAAATTGAAGAGTATTTAGATCGCAAACCCGCCAAACTGTCTGGTGGTCAACGTCAACGTGTCGCAATGGGACGCGCGATTGTCCGCGATCCGCAGCTGTTTTTATTTGATGAGCCACTATCCAACCTCGATGCGGCGTTACGCGCGCATATGCGCTTAGAGATAAAAAAACTGCAACGCAAACTCGGCGTGACCAGTGTCTATGTCACCCACGATCAAGTAGAAGCGATGACATTAGCCGATCGCATTGTGGTCTTAAACCAAGGAAAAATTGAACAAGTCGGTCGCCCAAAAGAAGTTTACCACCAACCCGCCAGCACCTTTGTAGCCAGCTTTATCGGTAGCCCTGCAATGAACTTTATCCCCGCAACGCTCGATAACGGCTATTTACAGGTTGGTCATCAAAAAATTTATCTACCGCACTATCAACAACTCAGCGCTCCATCATTAACCCTAGGTATTCGTCCTGAGCATGCTGGACTTTCGAGCAGTGAAAACGCTCTGAATTTACGCTTACAAATCAGTGTCGTTGAACCACTTGGTCCCAATCAATTGGTGCATGGAAAAATCGCTGGGTTAACTCAACTCAGCGATTTTATTGCGGTAACACCTGAAATGAATGTAGATATTGATCAAACACTTAACCTATCGATCAACATAGATAACCTGCATCTGTTTGATGAACAAGGGAAGCGCTTATGCCCTACCTCATTAGCTCAGCGAGCTATCGCTTAATCATCCTAAGTTAAACACTTCACTCAGCGGCAGCTTTCCGGTGCGGCTGAGTGAAAATCAGCTCGCTCACGCAGCGTATTGGTAATACGCATGATGTTTGGATAAAGGCTCATGTCAACGGCAAAGCGCTCCGCATTATACACTTGAGGTATCAGGCAGATATCCGCCAGAGAAAGTGCATCGCCGATACAATATTGCCCTGCACTTATAGTCAGCTTTTCTTCAATGGCGCGAAAACCTACTGCTATCCAATGTTGATACCACTGCGTTTTTTTGGGCTCATCAACAGCAAGGTTTTGTGATAAATATTGTAAAACCCTTAGGTTATTTAATGGATGAATATCCATTGCAATATCATGAGCTAGCGACAACACACGGTATTTTGCCTCACCTGAGACAGGAATAAGACGCGGCTGCGGGTAATGATCATCAAGATATTCAATAATCGCCAGTGATTGATTAAGAACGAAATCGCCATCAACTAACACTGGCACTAATTCACTCGCATTAAGCTGATGAAATACCTCGCTGTGTTGCTCACCACCTTGAGCGATGAGATCAACCGGAAACTGCTGATAACTCAGTTGCTTAATTGCTAAGGCAAGACGCACCCGATACGTTGCCGATGAGCGCCAGTAGCCGTATAATTTCAGCTCACTCATCATCTATCTCCCTGATTCAATCACCGTTTGTTCAATACGACCAAATACGCTATTACCTTGATGATCGAGCATCTCAAGTTTTATCGTATCACCGACCTGCATAAAAGCGGTGCTGGGTTGCCCATCACGAATGGTTTCAATCATTCGTAACTCGGCAATACACGAATAACCGACACCCCCTTCACCGATTGAACTTCCGTACTCCGTGCCTTGCTTATTTGAGACGGTACCAGAACCAATAATCGTGCCACTGCATAAAGGGCGAGATTTCGCTGCATGGGCAATCAACTGAGGAAAATCAAAGGTCATATCGACCCCTGCATTCGGACAGCCAAACAACTGACCGTTAAAAGTCGACAATAATGGTAAAGATAACTTAGCGCCGTCCCACGCATCGTTTAATTCATCAGGAGTCACTGCCACCGGAGAAAAGGCTGAGCTCGGTTTCGATTGGAAAAAGCCAAAACCTTTGGCTAATTCATTGGGAATTAACCCTCGTAGAGAGACATCATTCACCAGCATGACTAAGCGAATATGTTGCCCTGCCTGCTCCGCTGTGATCCCCATAGGGGCATCATCGGTGATGACAGCCACCTCAGCTTCAAAATCTAATCCCCATTGGGGATCTACAAGTGGGATAGGTTCGTGTGGCCCCAGAAAACTGTCCGATCCCCCTTGATACATCAGCGGATCAGTCCAAAAACTCTCTGGCAATTCGGCTCCACGAGCACGTCGAACTAACTGAACATGGTTGACATAAGCTGAGCCATCTGCCCATTGAAATGCTCTTGGTAACGGCGAGGCACAGTTATCCTCAACAAACGGTAAAGTATGAGTAAGCTGGCCGGCATTTAAAGCTTGGGAGATCTCTTGTAACGGCCCTTCCACTTTTTGCCAATTATCGAGTGCTTGTTGGAGTGTTGAAGCGAGGTGGTCAACAATCACACAGCGCTGTAAATCTCGACTGACAACCACTAATTGACCATCCCGTGTGTCATTTTTTAACGTCGCTAACTTCATGGCGTATCCTTGTGCTCTTTCCAGCTATAAACGTACTGAGGATTTTCTACTTCTTTAACCGCGTCACTAAATTGCAGGGCGTGGCGGGTATCAATCATTACCGCCACTTCATCGGTAAACGTTTTGCTGTTTTTTAATCCGGCTTGAAACGCTTTCGGATGAGGGCCATGAGTAAAGCCCGCAGGGTGAAAAGTCACCATCCCAGCTTCAATATTATCGCGACTGAAAAAGTCACCCGCGTGATAAAACAGTACTTCATCATAATCGTCATTGTTATGATAAAACGGTACTTTTAGCGCACCAGGGTCACTTTCAATCGGTCTTGGCACAAACGTACAGACCACAAATCCTTGCCCAACAAAGGTGGTATGTGCAGAGGGCGGTAGATGATAACGATGGGACATTAGTGGTCGAATATCTCGCCAATTGAGCCTCAGCACCGCCAGATCGCCATGCCAGCCTACCGCATCTAGGGGATTAAAAGGATAGGTAATCACACTCACTTGATCGTGCCGTTTAACTTCAACGTGCGTGGTGCGTTCTGAGTACTGCGCCTGAAAACGTGTATTAATACTCGGCACTTCAAGCACCGCTGGATCAAACAGAGCGTGCTGACCAACAATGCCTTTTTCTGGTAACGCATAAGCGGCATCCGTATTCTCGATCATCAACAAAAACAGCGGTTCATTAGGGTCTAAACGCCAAGTCGTTGAACGAGGAATTAACACATAATCCCCTTCATGAATCGTCATATGGCCATAATCACAAAACAGCTCGGCACTGCCTTTATGAACAAATAATAATTCATCACCATCCGCATTACGCACTAATTGGGTCATTGGTTGGCTAAGCTGCCAGACCCGGATTTTCACCTCTTGGTTATGCAGCAAATGAGGAACAGACCAAGGGGATAATTGTTCAGAGTGGCTCAAGTGATTTAAATTAAATGCTCTTGGCCGTAAATCGCCCTGCCATTCGGTCCATGCGGTGGGGGGATGCTGATGATGAAAGTGACTCGCAGCGCCAAAAAAGCCACTGCGCCCGGCTTCTCGCTCATAGATCGCTTGCTCAGGAAAATCCGCATGAGCCTGTTTCGAAAACACCCCTTCGCGATGAGGAAACGTGAACGGTTTATGCATCATCTAGCACTCCACGACGAATTTGATCTTCTTCTATCGATTCAAACAAGGCTTTGAAGTTACCTTCGCCAAAACCTTGATTGCCTTTGCGCTGAATAATTTCAAAAAAGACTGGCCCAATAACGGTTTGGGTAAATATTTGCAGCAAAATACCATCTTTGAGTGGCGCACCATCAATCAATACCCGCAATTCGCGTAACTCATCAACGGATTCATGATGACCTGGAACGCGCGAATTGATTTTCTCATAGTAGGTATCTGGGGTGGGCATAAACTCCATACCTTGCGCTCGCAACGTACGCACAGTGTGATAAATATCGGTGGTACTCAAGGCAATATGCTGAATCCCTTCGCCATTGTATTCACGTAAAAACTCTTCAATTTGTGACTTATCATCACGCGATTCATTGATTGGAATACGAATTTTTCCACATGGTGAGGTCATCGCACGGCTAACCAAGCCAGTCAATTTCCCTTCAATATCAAAATATCGAATCTCTTTAAAGTTCGCCAACTGTTCATAAAAACCAGCCCACTTATCCATATTGCCTTGTTTTACGTTATGAGTAAGATGATCGATTTCACATAAACCAACCTGCTTATGTTGCAAACGCTGCTCTGCATCATCGTAAAACAAGAAGTCAACATCATAGATACTTTTATCACCATAGCGGTCAACAAAGTACAACAAACTGTCACCGATGCCATAAATCGCTGGAATGCTTAATTCCATCGGTCCTATTTCACCTTGATAAGCTGCGGCTCCACAACTTAAGGCATGTTGTAATGCCCCTGCTGCATCTTTAACCCGAAATGCCATTCCACACACCGATGGGCCATGCAGCTTTGCAAAATCAGCCGCTTGACTATGAGGTTGAGCATTGATGATGAAATTGATATCCCCTTGACGATATAGCCAAGCTTGTTTAGAGCGGTGCTTCGCGATTTCAGCAAAACCTAAAGAAGTGAACAGCTGTTTTAGTGCGTCAATCCCCTGTGCATCCGCTGCCGTGTATTCAACAAACTCAAAACCATCGGTACCAAGAGGGTTACTTATTGATGTCATGTCTAGGTTTCCTTTATAGGGTCGAAATCTCTATTAACCATGGCACGATTCAATAAAGTCGCAACGATCAGCAGATACCTATCTCCCTCTCTAAAAAACACCAAAAATGTAACAATTTTATTACATTAAATAACCATAATTCGTTTGCGTCCTCAGTGTCTCATCAATGTAGTGGTCATTTTGCGGGTAAACATGCTTCGAAAGAGCAGAGTTTAGTGAGTATAAATATTTATACAGGTGTAAAAAATGAAGTAGTTAACGGTCGATTAAACCTAATGAAGAGTTATTTTTTTAATGTCGTCTTAATGCCACCAACGAATAACCGATTGGCGAAACCAATGACTGAATACTACTTTTAATTAATGAGGTTATATGTCCGCATAAAAAAACGATATCTTCGATGAGTTATGCCTTGTACCTCAGCACGCTTGCTCTATAATGCGCAATCTATGCACAATCCGTTTCAAATTTAAGACGAAATTAGAAATACAGGTAAAAAGCATTGCAAAATAAAAAAAGAGTCCTGCTCAAAAAAATATTATCTGCTTGTCTTATCCCTATTCCGATCGTTTTTTTTTACGCTTACTATACCAGCGTCACGAGCATTAATAGCCAGTTGAACACCATTGCCGATTCGTATGCCAAACGTATCGATAGCCTGATTGCTGATCTCCATGATGAAAATGCCAAAGCGTTATACAGCAATAAAAGCTGCGCACAGATTCAAGAAGACCTGTTATTTGAAAGTTTACTGCGTGAAATGTTGATCGTTGAAGATCAACAAATTGTTTGTTCGTCCAAACGGGGAGAGATGCAGTCAGATATCAGCGACTATTATCCCGATGGCATTGTCACCAGTAAAGAACGCTTCTTTGACTTGCAAAACGATCCAGCCATGCGCACTTTATTAGTGATTGATGCCGATAAAAACAATCCCTATCGTGGAGCCATTTCTGTTGTCGATCAAGGTTATATTCAAGCTCGTCTCGGTTATCACACCGACACTCGCATAGCTCAATTAATCGTCAAAGTCGGTAATCAATACTACCCAGCTAATAGTAAATTCATCACTAAACAACATAACGTAAAGGTCACATCGGCCAACCAACTTTTTACGTTACAAATTGTCGCTAGTGACTCTTTTGTTACTGAACAGATAACCTTTTATCTACTGAGTGCCCTTCCGGCCTCGATTGCACTTTCACTATTCATTTATGTTCTGTTTTTATTTTTCACCGGCCGGACGAGCTTATTAGATGATTTAAAGAAAGGATTAGAACGACACGAGCTGTTTTTAGTCTATCAACCTGTCATCGACAGTCAGAAACAAAATGTGGTCGGCTATGAAGCGTTACTGCGTTGGATTAACCCTAAATTAGGTTTTGTTAAACCCGATACGTTTATTCAAATTGCAGAAGAGTATGGCTTAATCAATAAAGTGACCGATTATGTGATTAACCAAGCTCAAAAAGATGCTCAGCATTTACCTAACCATCAGCAATTACACCTTGGTATCAACGTTCCACCTTGCTATCTTTCACACCAAAAGCATATTCATCGTTTAATCCTTTGTGCCAGTCATCTTGCTGCTCAAGGAATTCAGTTGGTGGTTGAAATTACTGAACGCCAACTGCTGGATAAAAAAGGACAAACTATTTTACAAGAATTACGGCAAGCTGGTGTGATGATCTCTATTGATGATTTTGGCACAGGACAAACCTCATTATCGGTCCTGCAACATATTGCTTTCGATTATTTAAAAATCGATAAATGCTTTATTGATTCAATTGGCGTGCAATCGGTTAGTGCGCCGATCTTAAATACCATTATTGAGCTGGCTCATCAGCTTAAGGTCAATATCGTCGCGGAAGGAGTGGAACATGCCGCTCAAGCCAAATACCTTGCCAACAAAGGGGTTCAATATCAACAAGGGTATTTCTACTCTAAACCTCTCGATCTTTCGGCAATAACAAAGGGGAAATCATCGACATCCTAATGAAGACCAGCCAGAACAACACCAAGGTTACACCTTCTATTGTGATAGGGGTTTTCGCAACCAATGTATATGTGGAACAAATCCCCCTTGCTGATAAAAATGTTGCGCCGTTTGATTAAACTCCCACACCTCAACAAACATTTCTTTGACGCCATACTCAACGAATGTCTGCTCTAAATGAGCAAGAAGTGAGGCTGCGACTCTTTGTTGACGATAACAGGGAACAACATATAGCTCATCAATACTACCCATCGGAATGGGCTGACTGACACTCGAAATTAACTCACAAAAATGCCCAGTAATAAAACCAACGATCTGAGAACCCTGTTTAGCAACGTAAACCAAACATTCCGGATCATCTAAATAACGGGCAATACTCTTCTCTTGCTCAATCTCATGAGCGGTTTTGAAATAAGCTGGACAAGCACGGTGATGCTCGTCATGTAACTCAAACATCAACTGATTGAGCACTTCTAAATCATCGACTTGAGCCGCTGATAGGATAATCGCTGACATAATGTTGCCATCACAGAAATAAAAACTCTCTGAATTCTATCCAATAAAGGTAAAAAAAAATACGCTCAACACCGATTAGTGTTAAGCGCATTAGTTAGCATCACAAAAGTGAATAGCCCTACTCTGTGGCTGGTGCCTTAACGGTTAATGCATCACGACGCAGCTTGAGAATGGTCAGCAACATGGCACAAAGCGCTAAAACACTCATCCCGATATAAACCAAGCTAAAGCCTTGAGCGAGTACATGAGTCGCGACTTGCGCTTGTTCAGCACCATGTTCACTGACTGTCACGTCTTGGGGAACTCGTAGATAGAATAACGCCGAGCAAAATGCAACCCCTAACGCTCCGCCTAACTCACGGCCAAAATTAAATAACGACATGCCAATCCCACGATCGCGAGCAGGCAAAACACTTTGCACGACAACACTGAGTGCAGGCAAAGTTAACCCAAGGCCAATTCCTGCAAAACCGAGCGCGAAATTAACCCAAATATCATAGTGAATTTGCCATAGCGCGATCATCGCCAAAGCAAAACCTAATGCCACTAACAATTTATAGCGAGCAAACTTAGCGACCAGCTTACCGCCGACATATGCGCCCGCCGTGATACAAAACATAAAAATTACCATCACGACGCCACTTTGTGATGGAGAAAGTCCTTTCTGCCATTGCAGTTGCAAAGGTAGATAAACTAACAGCGCAAACATCAACATTTGCGATCCCATCACTAACATAATGGCAGTTAAGTAGTTGGGCAAACGCGCTAAACGAGCGGGTAAAATAGGATCGCTAACGCGTTTTTCTACCAATACAAGCATGACAAGGCTAGCTAATAAAATAAACGCCCCCCAGCCATTAGGCATAAACGAGTGCGATGAAAGCAACATCAGCAACATGGTAGTGGCGATCATCAATAATCCAGCACCAAGCCAGTCAAAGCGGCTATTACGACGTTTATTCAAGTGGCTGAGGTAACGATTGACCATCCACAATGCCACCAAGCCAAGCGGCAAGTTGATTCCAAAGACCCAACGCCACGTTAAATGATCGGCAAAATAACCGCCTAACAGTGGCCCCGCAATACTCGATACCGCATATACCGCGGAAATATAGCCTTGATATTTACCCACTTCACGCGCTGGAATCGAATCGGCAATCACGGTAAAGGCCAGCGCAATTAAGCCACCACCGCCAATGCCTTGAATCACGCGCGCACCAATTAAACTCGGCAAATCAATCGCAAACGTACAGAGTGCTGAGCCAATCATGAAAATGACAATGCTGATATTGAGCATGCGCACCCGACCAAACAGATCGCTTAACTTACCATAAACCGGCAGTACTGCTGTCGCAGCCAATAAATAAGCGGTAATCACCCAAGTAAGGGATTTTCCAGCGGATAACTCCTGACCAATCAAAGCCAAAGGTGTGGTGACAATACTTTTTTCTAAAGAGCCTAAGGCAATCACCAGTGCGACGCTGGCAAAAATAATTTTCGGGTTGGATGAATAAGTCGAATCGGTTGACATAAATCCTCTGGTATTAAACGATACCAATACAACATAACGTTATGGGTAAGTGATCAGCGAATGAGCGCAGAGGGTGCGCCGCTTCGGTAACTCAAGATTGAAGAAAGCGCAGCCTATCGCGCATCACTATAAGATAACTGAATATCATTCTATCTAAAATAGGATAGAATGGGATCGTCAATTGCAAATATGGGATCATGATGAAATTAGACGATCTGGCGCTTTTTATTACGGTGGTACGCTGCGGTAGCTTCGCCTTAGCCGCTAAGCAAAAAGCCCTCTCCAGCAGCACTCTGAGTCGCCGAATCCAACAATTAGAGCATGATATGGGTAGCATCTTGCTGATCCGTAGTAGTAAAGAAATTGTTTTAACCAAAGAAGGGGAACAATTATTTGAAACCTATGCCGAGCTCTTCGCTGAAATCGAATCGAAACAAGAAATCGCCTTACGTGCCAAACAAGAATATCGTGGCACGATTGTCATTAATGCACCGATTATCCCCTTACGTCATCAACTGAGCCCACTTGCATTAGAATTTTGTCAACAACATCCCAACGTTAATATCCATTTTCAAGTCGGTGCGGGCATGGATTACTTTACGCGTCACGATATTGATATCGCTTTGCGTTTTGGTCCTCAGCCACATTCCGATTGGGTCGCTCGTAAGCTAGCCAATAATCCATCGCAGCTCTGCTCGACTCCCAGTTACGCCGCTACCTTAACCTTAAATCACCCTGAACAGTTGCAAACATTACCGCTACTGACACTGAATACCAAACAGGCTTGGGTGTTTAAACATCGGCTCACAGGAGAACAATTTCAATTTACCCCGCGAGCTCGCTTAAGTTCAGAAGAGTTAGATACGATTTTACAAGCGACACTCCTAGATATGGGAGTCGCTCGCTTACCGAAAGGATTGATTAGCCAAGAACTGACGCAGCAGCAATTAGTTCCTTTATTGTCAGAATGGGATATAGAAGGGGCTGATGTTTATTTACTGCACCCTCAACGGCGATTCTTACCAGAAAGGACCCAAGCTTTTATTGACTACATCAATGCACATTGGCCAAGAGTGGCGTTCAGTCATTGGTTAAATACATAATTGACGAGAATAAAACGCCCTTGGAGAAAAACAAAACCTCCAAGGGCGTTATCGATGATTTATCAACTGAGCGATAAACCGATTTGACGACTAACCGCTAAAGCGATTATAGAAAATGGAAAGTCGCGTTAAAGGAAAGTACACTGACGTCTTTCTTGTCGAGAGTATAACGATGGTAACCCGCGCCTACCGAAAAAGGACCCATAATAAAATATTCAGCGCCTACGCCATACATAATATCGAAACCATCATCATCTTTACTGTTGTTGATTTCTGTTTTCCATGAATGGATACCACCACGCGCATAAATATGTAAAGGACCAAAATCAATGCTTGGCTTTAGTGCGGCATACATGGTTGAAGCAGAGGTTTCAATACCGTTAATTTTAAAATCGCCTAATTTTGTGTAACCACCTTCAACCGCAAAAAATGGCAGAATTCCGGTTCCAACATGCAAATTATAAGCCGTACTGCTATCACCACGGTAATCAGATTGGCCAACCGATGCACCAGCGTAAACCAAAGCATCTGCCATTGCTGCAGAAGAGGCTCCCAATAGCGCGAGGGCAAGTAACGTTTTTTTCATAATTAACCTTTTGATAGTTGTCTGGCCGCTGCTGCTAAGCCAATGTTATGCATTACCGGAAATTATAGAATCATCTTCACCGCACCTCAAGGAACGAAAGGACAGATAGTGAATAAAGATCAATAATATATCCGCTTATCATTTGAAGTCACCGCCCGATGGGCGGTGACTTGCAGCTTGCCTAACAGGCATCAATCGCTTGTTTGACTCGTTTATCTGAAATCGGATAAGGCGTACCAAGCTGCTGAGCAAAATAACTCACTCTTAGCTCTTCGATCATCCAGCGGATCTCTTTGACCGATTCAGGCACAGCTACTCCTTTCGGAATTTTATTCAATAAGGTCTTGTATTCGTTAACCACCGATTCAATTTTCAACATATGCAAGCGATCTTTATTGGGATCAACCGGCAGCTTTTCCATCCGCCTTTCAATCGCTTTCATGTAGCGCAAAATATCCGCCAGCTTTTTCCAACCACATTCGGTGGCAAAGCCTTTAAAAATCAGCCCTTCCATTTGTGCTTTGATATCCGATAAAGCAAAAGCCATCGTGAAATCAACTTTACCTTTCAAACGCTTATTAATGTTGTAGGCGGTGGTCAAAATGGTTTCTACTTGCTGGGCAATCTCAACCACCGTATCCCCCAGTTCAGCGCGAACATATTCTTTCAGCGCTTCAAAAGCATCTGGCTGCCAAACCATGCCCCCATGCTGCTCGATAAGCTTATCAACGCCACAAGCAATACAATCATCAATTAAATCCAGCACTTTACCGTAAGGGTTAAAATACAAGCCAAGCTTAGATTTATTAGGCAAGTTACTGTGTAAGTATTTGATCGGTGATGGCACATTAAGCAAAATTAATCGTCTTTGTCCGGCTTGCATCGCAGTTTGCTGCTCACTTTCCGTTTCAAATAGCTTAATTTCAATGCTGTCTTTATTATCCACCAACGCCGGATAGGCTTTAACCTCAAAACCGCCACGTTTTTGCTGGTAAACTTTCGGCAGCTCACCAAACGACCAAGTGTGGAGATCTTTCTGCTCAATATCATCATCCGCCACTTGCGATAAGGTTTCTTGAACCTTGGCTTTCAAGCTTTCTTTCAATGCGTATAAGTCTTTATCTTCATTGAGTTTCCGATGACGATGATCCACTACCCGATAGGTCACTTTTAAGTGATCAGGTACTTGCTGCCAATTCCAATCTTCACGCTCGATAGCCACGCCTGTCATCCGCTTAAGCTCTTTTTCCAGCGCATCCAGTAATGGCATTGCTAACGGCGTGACGCGCGCTAAAAAGGCATCAGCATAGTTTGGCGCTGGCACAAAGTTCTTACGCAGCGTTTTCGGTAGCGATTTAATCAAACTGACCACTAATTGATGACGTAAACCCGGAATTTGCCAATCAAAGCCTTGCGGCTCAATTTGGTTAAGGATCGGCAAAGGAATATGCACCGTGACACCGTCACTATCAATACCCGGTTCAAATTGATAACTGAGCTTTAATTTAATTCCGTTTTGGTGCCAGAAATTAGGATAATCGAGTTCGGTGATATGGCTGGCATCGCCTTTAACCAGCATCTCTTTTTCAAAATTGAGTAAGTCTGGGTTATCATGGCTGGCTTTTTTCCACCAAGCATCAAAATGACGCCCTGAGACCACCTCCGCGCCAACTCGTTGATCATAAAATTGGAACAGCTCTTCATCATCCACCAAGATATCTCGGCGACGCGATTTATGCTCTAACTCCTCGACCTCAAGTAACAAAGCGCGATTTTGCTTAAAGAAAGCGTGTTTGGTTTGCCAATCACCTTCCACCAAAGCACTGCGAATGAAAATCTCGCGGCTCAATGGCACATCAATCGCCCCATAATTGACCGCTCGTTTGGCAACGATAGGTACGCCATAAAGGGTCACTTTTTCATACGCCATCACCGCGGCACTTTTCTTCGACCAATGTGGTTCGCTATAACTGCGCTTGATCAAGTGCTTAGCAAGAGGCTCAATCCATTCCGGTTGAATTTTGGCGACAATCCGCGCCCACAGTTTCGAGGTTTCGACCAGTTCTGCCGACATCACCCACTTTGGCTGTTTTTTAAATAAACCAGAAGCTGGGAAGATATTGAATCTTGCGTTACGAGCCCCTTGATACTCATTTTTTTCAGCGTCTTTACTGCCGATGTGTGACAGCAAACCCACCAAAATGGCGCTGTGCAGACTGTCATAATTTGCCGGCTGATCGTTGAGCTTATAATCCATTTCACGCATCGATTGATGAATTTGGAAATAAACGTCTTGCCACTCACGAACGCGCAAATAATTTAAATAATCCTGTTTACATTGACGACGAAAAGCATTGCTATTCAAGGTCTTTTGCTGCTCTTGTAAGTAATGCCACAGATTGATTAAGGTAACAAAATCCGAGTCTTCATCGACAAAACGGCGATGTTTTTCATCTGAGGCTTGCTGCTTATCACTCGGCCTTTCTCTTGGGTCTTGAATCGATAACGCTGAGGCAATGATCATCACCTCTTTTAAGCAGCCGAGCCGCGGCGCTTCCAACACCATTCGCGCTAAACGTGGGTCAATCGGTAAACGAGCCAACTGACGTCCAATCGTGGTCAAGCGTTTTTTCGGGTCGCTGATCTCAGGGTTCATTGCCCCCAACTCTTCCAGCAAGCGAACGCCATCTTGGATATGGCGTTTGTCTGGCGCTTCAACAAATGGGAACGCCTCGATATCGCCTAAGCCTAGCGCGGTCATTTGTAGAATGACTGACGCTAAGTTGGTGCGCAGAATTTCCGGATCGGTAAACTCAGGGCGAGATAAAAAGTCCTCTTCTGAGTACAGACGGATACAGATACCCTCTTCGACACGCCCACAGCGCCCTTTACGTTGGTTAGCACTGGCTTGAGAAATCGGTTCAATCGGTAAACGTTGCACCTTGGTGCGATAGCTGTAACGGCTGATCCGCGCGGTACCCGGATCAATAACATACTTGATCCCTGGCACCGTTAACGAGGTTTCCGCCACGTTGGTGGCGAGAACAATCCGCCGGCCACTATGAGGCTGGAAGATCTTATTTTGTTCGCCGGAGGATAAACGGGCATACAAAGGCACAATCTCTGTATCTCGTAACTTACGTTTTGCCAACGCATCAGCAGTGTCACGAATTTCCCGTTCACCGTTCATGAAAATCAGGATATCCCCTAACCCCTCAAGGCACAGCTCATCCACCGCGTCAAAAATACCTTCGAGTTGATCGCGATCGCTGTCCGTTTCTGCCACTAGTGGACGATAACGCGTTTCTACCGGAAAGGTTCTGCCTGACACTTCAATGATCGGCGCATTAGCAAAGTGTTTCGAAAATCGCTCAGGGTCAATGGTTGCCGAGGTAATGATCACTTTGAGATCAGGACGACGGGGTAATAATTGGCGTAAATAACCGAGAATAAAATCAATGTTTAAACTGCGCTCGTGAGCTTCATCAATAATGATCGTGTCGTACTGATTGAGATAACGATCATGTTGAATTTCTGCCAGTAAAATACCGTCAGTCATTAATTTGATTTGGGTTTGCTCAGAGATTTGATCGTTAAAACGCACTTTATAACCGACAACGCCACCAAGCTCACACTGCATTTCTTCGGCAATGCGATTAGCCACCGAACGAGCGGCGAGTCGACGTGGTTGCGTGTGACCAATCAGCCCATATTTACCACGTCCAAGTTCAGCACAAATTTTCGGTAACTGAGTAGTTTTACCTGAACCGGTTTCCCCAGCGACAATCACCACTTGATGCTGCTCAATCGCCTGCGCAATATCATCCCGCTTTTGACTAACCGGTAACTGTTCTGGGTAATCAATCGTGATTTTTTGCGCTTCTCGCTGCGAAACCACCATCATTGAACGGGCAATATCCAGCGCTATTTCATCAAAGACGGCTGTTCTTGCTTGTTCTTTAACAATTTTACTGGCACCGATGATCCGCTTATTGAGACGAAAACGGTCTTTTATCAAACACTGTTGCAACGCTTGTTGCAATGACTTGACGGTATTGGCTTTTGCCATCGTATTTTTTTCTGAGTGAGGCTGTGACTGAGTCAAAGCGTTACCTATTCTTTTCTTTGCATAAAATTAGCCGAATTGTATCACAAACTTGTTGGTCGATCGGTAATTCGTATTAAGCCAATCCTGCTGATTCGGCTCGTTAACCAGTAAAAAATGTATTTCGATGATTAATTGTTCGTTTATGGCCCATTGCATGCAAGAAGGTTTAGTTTTATTGTCATTTGGCCGCTAAAATAGAAAGATACCTAACTAAGTAGAAAATACTGTGAAAGCTTCTGAACTGAAACTAAGACTTGATGACCTGCCTGCTGATTGTGACCCTGAAGTCGTCATGGGAGAACTTTGGCTGCCCGAACGTTTAGTCGGTACTCAGCACGATAACGATATGCTGTTTTTACAATTTGATAATGCTCCAGAAGAAGGTGAAGGCGAGGAAGAGGGTCGCGGTTTTGTTCAGCATGAAATCAATCTGATCCGTGAGCGTATTACTCAATTACTCAATGAACCCAATCCACAGAGCGTTCAAGTTGAAGCTTTAGTCGCCCTACTGCTGCTTGCCCATGAACAAAGCAGTTCGGAGTTTGTAGAAATGATCAGTGACTGGGAACTGTAAGCGTTTAACTCTCTCAACGCTTGAATAAGCACCTTCTCTGCGCCATTTTCTACAACAATAAGGGAACTGTGGCAGCGTTTTATCCTCCAATCATTAACGTTCACTGGTACCGCATATAGAGAAAGGTATTTTTTATGTTCAATACTATTACCGCCTTATTTAAACAGCTCCTCGACGGGCACGATCTAAGTCAACCTTCCCCTAGCCCTAATTTTGCAATCGCTTGTTTATTGAGTGAGGTCGCCGGTTCAGATCAAAAAATAACCCCCACAGAACGACAAGCGAAGCTAGCCTTACTGCAACGTTTACTTGCAATAGACGACAGTGAAGCACAAGCTTTGATTAGCCGTGCTGAGCAACAAATACGTCAATCGGCATCATTGTATGAATTTACCTCTCAGCTACGAGAATTAACCCAAGGCAAACGATTTGAGTTAATAAAAGCGATGTGGGAAGTTGCCCATGCGGATGGTGAGATTGATCCACTAGAAGATGCGGTGATCCGTAAAACGGCTGAGTTATTGTACGTTGACCACAGTCAGTTTATTCGCGCAAAATTGATGGTTGTTAATCCGAAAAAATAAAGCGAAGTTCTCGAATTAACGCGACCTTCGCTTGATGGGTTATTTGTTTGCTGTTTTACTTTCTTTAATGTTGAATTCCACGATGACCTTGATGGGAGCTAAGCAATATGCCCATCAAGGTCTCCAAGACCGTTCGTTAGTATTTAAACTGATTTAAACGCGAGCTCACCGCACTCACTCGATTCGCCGCATCACGACTCTCTTGATTGGCGGCACTGGCACCATGATCAATTTCATTCGCCGCATCATTAATCGCCACAATATTACGATTCACCTCTTCAGTCACCGCCGCCTGCTCTTCTGCTGCGGTGGCGATTTGGTGGGCCATGTCTTGAATACGTTCACTTTGCGCGCGAACCTCTTTTAAAGCATCAACAGCACGTTGTGATAACGCTTGGCAGTTATTACTCTGTTCACGACTTTCATTCACTGTGGCCACCGCTTTTTTACTGCGCTGACGTAAGGTATCAATCATGGTTTGAATTTCATCGGTAGACTGCGCGGTGCGCGTGGCAAGGTTACGCACTTCGTCAGCCACCACGGCAAAGCCGCGTCCCTGATCACCAGCACGCGCCGCTTCAATCGCTGCGTTTAATGCCAATAAGTTGGTCTGCTCAGAGATGGCTCGAATGACATCCAAGATTGACCCCACTTGCTCACTTTGCGCTTCCAGCTCTTCTATCTCTTGCGCAGATTTAAGAAGATCATTAGCTAAACGTTTCAAGCCTTCGGCACTTTGTTCTACTTCGCGCTGGCTTTGGTTAATTTCTTGCTGAGCTTGAGTCACGGCGCTGGCCGTCTCTTGAGCATTGTCGGAAACACTGTGCGCGGTAGAAGACATTTCATTGGTTGCGGTTACCACTTGCTCTATTTCTGCTCGTTGATGTCTAATCTGATCGACGCCCTGTTTCGCATAAGAAGCCGAACGCTGCGTGCTTTCCGTTAAGCCATCCATTTGCTGAGCGACATCAGAGACTATCGAGCGAACATTACCGACAAAGGTATTTAAATGATGAGCCAATTGCCCGGTTTCATCACGGCGATCAATTTTAATGGTTTGGGTTAAATCACCTCCAGATTGGGTGAGTTTTTCAACCAAACCAACCAGCTTTTGAATCGGACGGCTGATTGATAATGCCATGACCCACATGGCGATAATACCTAATAAGATGAGTAAACCACCGACCCAAAGCTGACCTTGTAGGTTAGCGGAGAAGCCTTGATCTAATTGCTGGGAGATCACAGCGGCCTGAGCTAATGCCACAGAAACCGGTAATATCACAATCACTTCCCAGTTATCATTCACGCCATGAGCACGAAACTGCGCTGATGCGATCACTGAATTATCTTCAATCCGGCTTTGTCCAACCACCCGCTTACTGATCAACTGAGCGACACCTGTCTGTTGAAGAGCTTTACCAACATTAGCGGCTTCAGAGCTGTCTGCACTCACGATATTTTTCGGGCTAAGGATGAGGACTCGCGCTTGACGATCAATATGCTTTTGGGTATCGGCAGCGATGCGTTGCAGGAAGTTTAACGAATAATCGACACCAACCATCCCCGCCGCTTTACCATTAACCATCACAGGAGAAACAAAAGAACTCAACAAGGTTTGTACACCTTGGATATCGTAACTTGCAGGATCAATCACGCAATTTCTGCCCGTTTCGATGGGGCATAAATACCATTCAGAATTACGTACGCCTGTCGAAGAAACGGTTTTATCGTACATATTACCTAATGGACGCATCCCTAGTTGCCCCGAAGCAGAGCGATTCCAGTAGGGGGCGAATTGACCATTATCTTTGCTATGCGGTAAGCCGAGCGAAAAAATATCATCACCATCGAATTGATGCGCTTCCCAACCGGTATAAATACCTAGCAAGTCGGGATGTTGAAGAAAAACACTGCGTAACATCTCAGTGACCACTTCACGAGAAGGACGCTCACCTTCTAAGCTACTCGATAATGACTGTGAAATGAGCATCGCTTGGTCAAAACGACTTTTCACTCCTAACGCTTCTTGCGTTGCAATAAGCTGCATGTTTTGTAACGCTTGACGGCGCAGCTCTTGATCGACCTGTTGATTAACGGAAGCCGATAAAATTTGACTGCTATGATAACTAAAACCAATCACCGCAAGGGTGATTGATAAAAGGGCTAACACACTAAAGGTTAAAACCTGTTGGCGAATACTGGTAAATTTCATCCTGATAACCTTACTTATCCATTGATTACTACCAGTTTAAGTCAGATTTTTCCTTTGAGCATTGTCATCGCGTTTTTATTGAGAGATTTGCCATATAAATAGGTCGATGAATGTTTAAAACATCGTTAATGCCAGTTTTGCCAGATTGTAAGCATCGACATAACCGGAATGCTGACGTCCTTCCCAATCAATACCCTGTGCTTCTTGCGCCGCTCGATGCCCGATTCGTTTATCTTTTAAACGATGTTGAAGACGATATAAGGTCGCTAAATTGATGCATTCGTGGATCGGCATAGGCAGACCTTTTTGCGCGCACTCTTTGGCTAAGATCAAATCGTCTCTTCCCCAACACGCATAAATTTTCTTACTGCCACCAAAGTTTTTCACCATCGACCGCAACACATCGGCAAGGGGGCGGCCTTGTTTAGCCACTTTACGCGGAGTAATCCCCGTTAGTTCAACGCAAAACTCAGAAATTTTATCCTGCTCTGGTTGTACATAATATTGAGCTCGCTTGACGATTTTACCCGCCGTAAGATCGATTTCAGCCAACCCCACTTCGATGATCTCTCCGGTAGTGCCTACGCCGTTCTCATTCCAGCAACACATTTCGAGGTCAAAACACACCACTCGGTTGTAATTCATTCGTTTATTCCGTGACTGATTGTCAATAAACCACAAATACTACCCAACTCTCTGCCAAAACTCGACGATTAAACCGTAGCACCACGATTGGTTGCCGCAATTTTAAAACGATTGTCGACAAACTCGGCAAATCACCACGTTGAGCGCTTAAAAAGCGAACGAATAGTCGCACTCTCACCCTGAAAACACCGATTTAACCATGCCTCATCGGTTGAATATGCTAATATCTGCCCTTATTTATCAAGCTATTCTGATCATCAAAATACTGCACCACGCTGTATTTGTTAGACCTAATATTGAGAATTCATCATGAACTTCGATTTAAGCGCTATACCAACCACCGTCGACATGCTCCACGCTGTCCTTGCTATTTTCAGCTTATTTGCCCTGTTATTACTGATTCTTCGTAAACCGCGTGTGATAGAAACCATCGTTGAAAAGCCGATTGAGAAGATCGTCGAAGTGGAAAAACCGGTGGAGAAAATTATTGAAGTCGAAAAGATTGTTGAAGTAGAAAAAATCGTCGAAAAAGTGGTCGAAGTAGAATCCAAGCTTGCCACCACATCCACTGACTCGGCACTGCAATTGCTGGCCATTTTGCAAAAAGAAGCCCGCTTCATTGACTTTTTACAAGAAGAACTCAGCGCATTCTCTGACGAAGAAGTCGGTGCAGCGGCTCGCGTTATCCATTCGGGCGGTCAAAAAGTTCTCAAAGAATACTTAACGTTAGAGCCAATTCGTACTGAAGAAGAAGAGACCCGCATCACCGTTGAACAAGGGTTCAACTCGCAAGCGATTCGTTTGATCGGCAACGTGACCGGACAAGCACCGTTTACTGGTACGTTGATCCACAAAGGGTGGAAAGCCAGCGCACTACACTTGCCGAAACTGGCCGAGCATTATGATCCCTCAATCATTGCCCCAGCAGAGGTGGAGCTATAATGGAACATCAACACGATCTCTCCACGCAACCATCAGCAACTTTTAGTGTCGGTATTGATTTAGGTACGACTCACTGTGTGCTTGCCTATAGTGATACACGCAACGAACACGCGAGTGTGCAAGTGATGCCGATTCCTCAGCTCAGCGCACCGGGTAGCGTCGAATCGCTCAATCAGCTTGGTTCTTTCGTCTATCAACCCCATGAACACGAAATGAATCCAGCGTCTCGTGTATTGCCATGGACAGATAAACCCAATGCCTTAGTAGGAGCGATTGCCCGCAACCTTGGCGCTAAAACGCCGATTCGCTTGGTGGCCAGTGCGAAATCTTGGTTATGCCATGGCGGTGTGAATCGTCGTGAAACATTTTTACCTGCAGGCAGTCCCGAAGAAGTGGAAAAACTCTCCCCTCTACGCGCCACCGAGCTTTACCTTGAGCACTTAAAACAAGCGTGGGATCACACTCATCCCGAACATCCGCTCTGTGATCAAGAAGTAACCATCACCGTACCCGCCTCGTTCGATCCGGCAGCGCGAGAGCTCACGGCTGAAGCGGCGCGGAATATTGGCTTAACCCATTTGACCCTACTCGAAGAGCCTCAAGCCGCACTGTATAGCTGGATCGATAATAGTCATGATCAATGGCGTGATCAGGTCAATGTCGGCGATATCGTACTGGTGGTGGATATTGGTGGCGGAACTACCGACCTATCACTGGTTGAAGTGACCGAAGATGAAGGAACACTAAGTTTACAACGCATCGCCGTCGGTGAGCATATTTTGCTCGGTGGCGATAATATGGATCTCGCTCTTGCCTACCACTTAAAAATGAAGCTGGCCAAAGAAGGTAAAGATCTACAACCTTGGCAAGTGCAAGCGATGACTCACGCTTGCCGCGATGCCAAAGAAGCGTTATTGAATGATAGTCAACGACAAGCGATGCCGATTGTTGTGCCAAGTCGCGGATCCAAACTGCTCGGTAGCACATTGAAAACCGAGTTAACACAAGATGACGTTCAGCAAATGCTGATTGACGGCTTCTTCCCGAAAGTGACGATTAATGATCATCCGCAGCAACGTAGCCGTGGCGCATTAACCCAAATGGGCTTACCTTATGCGCAAGATGCAGGTATTACTCGCCATATTGCCGCGTTTCTTGCCAAACAAGCTAACGCAACCACAGAGGCAACAGACCAAGAATTCAATCCGTTTCTTGGTGGCATGCCCGGCCAATCATCACCGTCAAACGCTTTTATTAAGCCAACCGCGATATTGTTTAATGGCGGAGTGTTAAAATCCTCTCTCTTAGCTGAACGTTTGCAGAACACCATTAATCAATGGCTAGTCGAAGCCAACGCTCCAATCGCTAAACGCCTGACGGGCGTTGACTTAGACTTAGCCGTTGCCAGAGGTGCCGCTTATTATGGTGTGGTTCGCCGCGGTCAAGGGGTGCGTATTCGTGGTGGTATAGCTTCGAGTTACTACGTGGGTATTGAAAGTGCGATGCCAGCAATTCCCGGTATGGCTCCGCCAATGGAAGCACTCTGTGTTGCACCGTTTGGTATGGAAGAAGGTTCTAGCGTCGACGTCCCCAGCCAAACTTTTGGTTTAGTGATTGGTCAACCGGTTAACTTCCAGTTTTTTGGCTCAACAACTCGCCGTGACGATGCCGCAGGCACCCATCTGGATCATTGGCAAGATGACGAATTAGAAGAACTACCGGAGATCCAAGTCACTTTACCGGTATCAGAAGGCCGTCGCGAAGGTGAAATTGTCCCTGTCACCTTAGCTGCACGAGTCACTGAGTTAGGAACGTTACGCCTTGAGGCCATCGCCGCTGATAATGGCCAAACGTGGCATGTTGAATTCAATGTCCGTGAAGAAGCGCAACCGACCGCTTAGTCATCCATTACAAAAACGGCACTTTCAGAGTGTCGTTTTTATTCATGAAAAGGGTTGTCATGACATCTCCTCGTTTTCTGGTGGGCATTGACTTAGGCACCACCAATACTGTCGTTGCTTATTGCGAGCTAACCACGGATTTATTACATTCACCCGTGGCTTTGTTCGAGATCGATCAATTAATTGGGCCCGGTGAAGTGGTGCGTAGACCGTTATTGCCTTCTTTTCGCTATCACCCAGCAGCAGCGCAAGTCAACGCCGCCGATCTTACCCTACCTTGGGAACATCAACCGGTCAGTGGCGATCTTCCTCAGGTAATCATTGGTGAATGGGCCCGAGCGCTCGGTGCCAAAGTCGAAGGTCGCCAAGTGGTGAGTGCCAAAAGCTGGCTGTCTCATCCGAGTGTCGACCGACACTCCGCCATTTTACCTTGGGCTGGAGCGAGTGATGTCGATAAAGTCTCACCAGTGATTGCCAGTGCGAGTTATCTCAACCACATCCGTCAAGCGTGGAATCACCGCCATCCGGGAGATCGGTTAGAAAATCAAGAAGTGGTAGTCACCGTGCCAGCCTCATTTGATGAAACAGCCCGTCAACTCACCCTCGATGCTGCGCAATTGGCAGGTTTATCTACCATCATTTTATTAGAAGAGCCACAAGCCGTTTGCTACGATTGGTATACTCGTCATTCCGCTACCGCCAGTGAGCAACTGAGCGAAGTCCCTTTGATTTTAGTTTGTGATGTCGGCGGCGGCACCACCGATTTGAGCTTAATTGAAGCCAAACACCAGCAAAGTTTAATCCTCAATCGTGTTGGTGTCGGTGAGCACCTCATGCTCGGTGGTGATAACGTAGACCTCGCCCTCGCCCATCTTGCGGAACAACATTTCAATACGAACCAAAAGCTGAGCGCTGCAAGCCTGAGTAAATTGATTCAACAAACACGGCAAGCAAAAGAGCAACTGCTGTCTACCAATCCCCCAGACAATGTAAAAATCACCCTATTAGGCAGTGGATCTAAATTGCTCGGTGGCAGTAAAAGCGTCTCGCTCACTCGCCAAGAAGTGCATCAGATTGCTTTAGAAGGATTCTTTCCACGGTCTGAATTTTCACGGCTGCCTGATAAGCGGCGTCGTGCGGTGGTCGAATTTGGCTTGCCCTACGTCGCTGACCCTGCAGTGAGTAAACATGTCGCCGAATTTCTTCACCAGCATCAATCTGTTGCGCTATCAGCACTCAATCAGCTCGATACCACACAGCCAGCAATACCCGTTGGGTTGCTGCTCAACGGTGGGGTTTTTAATAGTCCATTAATTACCGAACGTCTTACCCAATTGCTGACCGATTGGCGAGGGGCGCCAATAACCGTATTAGATAACCCTCACCCTGATTTAGCCGTAGCGCTTGGTGCTGTCGCGTTTGCCAAGGCTCGACGTGGTGCACAGCTGAAAATTGGCGGCGGATCTGCTCGCTCGTATTTTTTACATCTTCCCGAAAAGAATCATTTAGGCAAAGCATTGTGTTTACTCGCTAAAGGCAGTGAAGAAGGGCAAGAGATCCGCTTAACTGGTCGGCGCTTCTCGTTAACGTTAGGCGAGCCTGTCCGTTTTAACCTTCTTACCTCCAGTTACGATACGATTGATGAAAAAGCGCCAATACAAAATGGGATGCTGATCAACATTGAACCGGAACGATTTACGCCTTTACCGCCCTACATTACCAGCCTCGAAGGTGAAGGGGCCGTTTTACATGCCAACCAAAAAGAGCGCATTGAAGTACAACTGGCCTGTCAGCTAACCGAAGTTGGTACATTGAAAATAGAGTGTGTTCACGTCGACGATGAAAGTAAACGCTGGGCATTAGAATTCGAAGTTCGTCAGCAAACCGAAGCGATGCAGCAACCAGCCTCTCTTCATCCTCGCTTATCGGAATGCAAAGCTTTAATCGCCCGTTTGTACAGCGGTAATACCAAAAGTGCAGCGAATAACGAGATAAAAACCTTAACCAAAACCCTTGAGAAACAACTGGGCAAACGCGATGAATGGGATTTCACCACCCTGCGCCATTTATTTGATGTATTAGCCCAAGGACGTAAACGTCGCCGTCGCTCAGAAGCACACGAAAAACATTGGCTACGCTTGGCTGGGTTTACATTACGTCCAGGTTTTGGTGATAGCACCGACCCATGGCGCATCGATCAGGTATGGGGTCTCTATCAGCAAGGTATTCAGTTTCAAAATCAACAAGGTTGGAGCGATTGGTGGGTATTTTGGAGGCGAATTGCAGGGGGATTAAACCAAAGCCAACAAGAGCAAATTCTAGCCGACATTGCCAAATACTTGCATCCCGGCGCGATGAAAAACCCACAAACGGCGAAAGCAGCGCAAGAGATGGGCTACGAAGCGATGGTGCGCCTTGCTGCATCGTTAGAACACCTGGATGTTGAAGATAAAGTTCTGCTCGCGTCTTGGTTTTTGAATAAAGCCCTCAACCAAACCAACTTCGCTCAGGCTCACTGGTGGGCATTTGGCCGACTTGCCTCACGCAGTCTATTTTATGGCAGCCAACACACCGTTATTGCGCGAGAACAAGCAGAACAATGGTTACCCACTCTGCTTGAGCAAAACTGGCAACAAGAACCGATGATTGCTTTTGCCACCGTGATGATGTGCCGTAAAACGGGTGATCGCTTGTTTGATATTAGTGATTCCATGCGTCGCGATGTGTTAAGCAAACTGAAACACAGTAAGGTTCCGGATGCATGGGTAGCTCTGGTCGATAGCGTCAGTGAGCTTTCTGCCAGTGAGTCAAAACGTGTCTTTGGTGATGCTTTACCGTATGGCCTACAGCTGATTGAACATTAATCGTCAGTTGTAACGAAGGTGTTGATAGACTTTAAGATCGATAAAGGACAGTCACGGTAGCTGTTCTTTATTATATTGGTATTTTCACCGCTAGTTATGGATGAGCGGGGAGCCGTATCGTGAATGTCGTTTGCTGGGGATCAGACTCCAGTATAATCTCACCTTGATGAGCCTCAACGATTGAACGGGTAATAGAAAGACCGAGACCAGAGCCATCGCCTTGACGTAGACGAGAAGGATCGCCTCGATGAAAGCGCTCAAACACCAAGGGGATATGATCGCGAGGGATTGGCTCTCCCGGATTACTCACTAGAAGGTGAACCTGATGATTAACCCTTTTTATCGTCACCGTAATCACGTGTTCAGCGGGAGCATGTCGAATCGCGTTAGATAAAAGATTAGACAGTGCTCTTCGTAACATTAAGCGATCACCGATCACGGAGCCCTTACCGACCAACTTCATCGTTAAGCCCTTTTCTTCTGCCAAAGCTTCGTAAAATTCAAACAGAGCATGCACTTCTGATTCAAGTGCAACATTTTGCTCAGGTTTCGGCAGCATGCCATTATCAGCCTTAGCCAAAAACAGCATATCAGCAATCATCCGGGCTAAGCGTTCAAATTCTTCTAGGTTAGAATGTAAGGCTTCTTGGTACTCCTCTGCCGAGCGAGAGCGTGATAACGCCACTTGTGTCTCGGTCATCAAGTTGGAGACTGGTGAGCGTAACTCATGAGCGATATCGGCAGAAAATTCATTCAAACGACGAAACGACTGTTCGAGACGCTCTAACATGCCATTAAAAGCTTGCACCAGTTCTTGTATCTCGCTGGGTGCCTCTTCTGTTGATAACCGTTCCCCAAGGCTATGTGCCGATAATCGCCTTGCTGTACCAGCAATCGTTCGCATTGGCGCTAAGCCTTTATGGGCGGCCATCCAGCCGAGCATCGCCGCAAATAACGTTGCAATACCAATCCCGATGCCTAATTGTAAGCGTAGGGTATTAAGAAAATGCACGTGATGAGAGATATCTAACCCGACCAAGACATTAACGTCGCTAAGCTCTGGTAATGACACAGAAAACTGAGTGGCGATACCAATAAAATCCGCCCCAGAGGCATCGCTCCATTTGAGAAAAGGTTGCTTAGAGGTGACTAAATGAGTCTTAATCGGCTCAAGGTGTTCAGCACGCAGAGCATATTGCCATTGCTGATCGGCAATAGCGATCAAAATGGCAACATTATCATGCCCTACAAGGATCTCATTGATTCGGGGCGATAAGGTGTCAAGTGAGTGATGAGAATTCGCCGTCGATAGGAGTCTTTCTACAGTAGCCAGCTTGGTTGCTAGCTCATGGCTATCTAATTCATCGAAATGGAGGGACACTGAGCGCTCAATTAACACGCCCATGATGATCAATAGTCCACCCGCCATCAGAGCAAACAACACCGCCAGTCTAACGGTTAGAGATTGCGCCAATTTCACGTCTCGTCAACCTCAAGCACGTACCCCATTCCTCGAACAGTACGAATTAACTTTGGCTCAAAGGGGTCATCAACTTTCGCTCGTAAACGACGCACAGCCACTTCAATCACATTCGTATCGCTATCAAAATTCATATCCCATACCTGAGAAGCAATAAACGAGCGCGATAAAACTTCACCTCGTCGGCGCAATAATAACTCTAATAAAATAAATTCTTTCGCTGTTAAATCAATTCGTTGTCCATTTCGTATCACTCGACGTTTCACCAGATCAAGCGCTAAGTCTGCTGCCTGTAAGTGATCGATCTTTTGCGTTTTCCCTCTTCTCGATAAGGTCCGAACTCGAGCAAGCAATTCGGAAAAAGCAAAAGGCTTGATGAGGTAATCATCAGCACCCAATTCAAGCCCATGCACACGATCTTCAACGGCATCCCGCGCGGTCAAAAACAGCACCGGCATATGATATTCAGCACGACGAATCGTCTTTAACACACCCCACCCATCCAGTCCCGGCAACATAACATCCAATATTAAGAGGTCATACTCTCCTGTTAATGCCAGATGTAATCCATCAATGCCATCACGTACCAGATCAACCACAAAACCGGCTTCACTTAACCCTTGCTGTAAATAATCGCCGGTTTTCTTTTCATCTTCTACGATCAAAATTTTCATCATTCGCTACTACAGTTCAGGACAGGTGGCGTTATGTTCTCGTAAACACCAAACGATAACAATACTTAACGAGAACATTGTCGAAAAGGATCGTATCACTAGGGTCTGTTGACCACACAAACAGACCCTAAGCATAAGCTTTAACGAATTAGTTAAGGCCTCGTTCCGCTAACCATTGTTGCATCATGCTAATTTCCTCTTCTTGTGCTGCAATGACCGCTTGCGCCAAAGCACGAATTTTAGGATCGCTACCGTGCTCTAATACCACTTTCGCCATCTCAACCGCACCTTCATGGTGAGGGATCATTCCGCGCACAAAATCCACATCGGCATCACCGGTAAAATTGATATTCATGGCTTGGTGCATTTGATCATTAATGGCCTGATAAGCCGCAATCGACGCTGATTGTGCCGATGGGGCAGCCATCTTTGTATGGTGTTTGGCATGTCCATCGGTGGCCGCAAAAGTCACGGCACTAAACATCACCAAGACACTGGTCAATAACCCTACTTTACGTAACATAAATACCTCGATATAAACGTAATGAAAATGTTGCCATTGCCTGACAACTCAACATTGATCACAACCCAAAGTACAATCTGCTTTGGTCGCTGGAACAAACTAATCATAGTCTACGCTGCCTGTCAGTAACATGACCTGAAGATTACATTCTTGTCATCTATACCCAAACGACTTGGAGTTGCAGGTAGGCGGCAAGTGACTGACAAATTTGTCTGGAACAAATTTGAACAGCCGTAGGCTGGCCTTTGGTGAGAGCCACGGATGGCTCTCATCATCCCCATGAGCGTAGACAAACGATGTGATTGGGGTGAACGAACGTAGCCAACACCGCTACAGATTCAAGTAGGAAAGGGATAACGAGTACCTAAACTCATCATTAAGCGTCACTGCCGTGATTCACAGTATTAGAAAGAACACTCTACAACCGACTAACACTCTATAAAACTGGATGCATTCAGCATAGACGAGGATATTTCGGCATAAAACCACTTTTTATTCACTGTTTTATGCCGTTTTTTAACATTAGTAACAATTGAACTTGTATTAATTGAGCATCGGTTAATAATAGTCAGTTCAATCACCCCGAGCGGCTTTAGGTGGCAAACGGATCATCCGTTCATCGACCACGATAAGCGTAGATAGACATAAGTAATGTGACTACCGTGGTGAAAGCATTTAATGACGCAGAACATTGAAAGAGAAAAAGAATAAATAAGACGTGTAACAATCATTCTATCGTAACTTACTGATTCCCAATACTCTACCCACTCGCGATTGATCGCCATTCCCTCTCCTTGAGCCATAGCGTTTTACAGGAAAGGAAAGTTTTTGAATCTCGGCGTTATCAAGTCATCAGGGAAGAGAATATCTACGATACCTCAAACGCCATCGAGAATTTAGGAGAAAGTTGTGAAAATATTTTGGCATTTGCGCTGGTTTTTTAGACTACGCTGGCAACATTATTGTGGTTCTATCTTACTGTTCGTGCTCATTTCAACCATGCAACTTATTACCCCCAAAGCCGTTGGCCATATTGTGGATGGTGTCGTCGACAACACTATGACGCGTAATGAAGTATTGCAATGGCTGGGTGGACTCTTGGTGGTTATTCTTATCATCTATGGTTGTCGAATTCTCTGGCGTATTTGGTTATTTGGTGCCAGTTTTGAACTGGGCAGTATTCTGCGTAACCGTCTTTATCAACACCTATCACACCAGCCGCCACGTTTTTTTGAACGCTATAAAACCGGCGATCTCATGGCGCGTGGCACCAATGATGTGAAAAATATTGTTATGACGGCAGGCGAAGGTGTGCTTACCGCAACGGACTCACTGATCACCGGTATTGCTGTACTGATCATTATGAGTACTCAAATCAGTTGGAAACTAACCCTAATGGCACTATTGCCTATGCCCTTTCTTGGATTAGCGATTTTTTTCATTGTTCGCATTCTCCATCAGCGCTTTAAAGTCGCTCAAGAAGCTTTCTCTGATATGTCTGACATGACTCAAGAGTCATTAAATGGCGTGCGTATGTTGCGAGCATTTGGCCTAGAAAGCCAAGAACAACAGCGCTTTGAAAGAATGGTTAACGAAACTGGCGATAAAAATATTGCCGTCGCTCGTGTCGATGCCCGTTTTGATCCCGCGATCCAGTTGGCGATTGGTTTATCATTTTTTATCAGTATCAGCGTCGGTGCCTATCTGGTTGATCAACAAGAAATTAGTCTAGGTGATCTCACCGCGTTCACTATGTATCTCGGCCTGATGATCTGGCCGATGTTAGCATTTGCGTTTTTATTTAACATTTTAGAACGCGGCTCTGCCGCTTGGGATCGCTTGCAAGAGGTACTCGACCTTGCGCCGAGCATCATCAGTGGTGATCATGCATTACCAAACGAAGCTCAGCCACTAACAATCCATATCGAACAATTTCACTGGGATGCACAACTTCCCGCGGCTTTGGAACAGTGCCATATTCATCTTAAACCCGGTGCGATGTTGGGTATTGCTGGCCCCGTGGGTAGTGGTAAATCGACCTTAGTCGCCTTACTACTGCGGCAACAAGAGTTACAACATGGAGAGATTCGTTATGGTGATGTGTTGATAAAAGAGGCCAAATTGGATCAATGGCGCAGTAAATTTGCGGTGGTGAGCCAATCGCCTTTTCTTTTCTCACGTTCGATATTTGACAATATTGCCCTAGGTTGCCCTACCGCCACTCAAGAAGAGGTTTACCAAGCAGCGAAACTGGCTTGTATTCATGACGATATTTTGAAATTTCCAGCAGGTTACGATACCGAGGTCGGAGAAAAAGGCATCACGTTATCCGGTGGACAAAAACAGCGCATAGCGATCGCGCGTGCGATGTTATTGAATGCCGAAATATTGATTCTCGACGATGCGTTATCAGCGGTGGATGGACGCACTGAACATACCATCTTGCGTAACCTTGCAACGAGTAACCAGCAGCAATCTTTGATTATCATTGCTCATCGCTTAACCGCTTTAGAGAAAGCCGATGAAATCATTGTCCTTAATCACGGGAGAATCGCCGAACGCGGTCGACATCAACGCTTGCTGACCAATCACGCTTGGTATGCCGAGATGTACCAATATCAACAACTGGCTCAAGCGATTGAGGGAGAATAAACATGAGAAAGCAAACCATAAAACGCCTGTTTACCTACCCTCTATCACAACCCAAGCCGATGATGATTGGCCTGTTGTTTCTGTTTATCGCTGCCGTAGCGAATGCAGGGGGGCCTTGGCTTATCCAACACTTTATCGATGAACACATTGCTAAAGGGGATTATTCGCAGCAAGCGTTAACTCTATTAGCAGCGGGTTATCTTGGTCTTACCCTGTGCTCAGCGCTGTTTCAATATCTGCAAAGTATTCAATTTAATATTGTCGCCACAGGGGTGATCAAAACCATTCGTAAACAGGCTTTTAATCGTGTCCTTCGACAGCCGCTGTCAGCCTTCGATTACACGCCAACCGGTAAGTTGGTCTCACGGTTAACCAACGATACTGAATCGCTGCAACAGTTTTATGAATTACTGATCGCTTCGGTGGTTAGAAATATCGTGATGATCTCCGTCATGCTGGTCGTAATGTGGCTACTTAGCTGGCAACTCACGCTGGTCGTGCTGGTTCTTTTACCCGTGGTTATAGGGTTCATGTTACTTTTCCAAAAACTCAGCACTTCAGCTTATCGAGTAATGCGTGATTTACTTACTGACATCAATGGCAACATGAGTGAATCGATTCAAGGCATGAGTGTGATTCAGTTAATGCGCCAAGAACAACGTTTTAACCAACAATTCAAACAACTGACCGCCGAACATTTCAATGCCGGTAAAAAAGTGATCACCTTAAATGGTATTCTGCTTCGTCCATTAATGGATCTATTGGCTGGCATTGCGTTATTAACCTTAGTGGCTATTTTTGGTTTTAGTGGCACTGAGTTAATCGGTGTTGGCGTGCTTTACGCGTTTATTAGCTATCTCGGACGAATTACCGAGCCGCTAATAGAAATGACTCAACAACTGGCTCTATTACAGCAAGCCTTAGTTGCCAGTGAACGAATTTTTGAGATGATCGATGCGCCACAACAAACCTATGGTGAAGATACTCGACCACTGGCCAGTGGTGCCATCTGTTTAAATAATCTCTCATTCAGCTATGACGGAACACAAACCGTACTCAAGCAGATTAATTTGACTATTCCTCATCAGCACTTTGTGGCTTTAGTTGGCCATACCGGTAGTGGTAAAAGTACCATCGCTTCGTTATTGATGGGCTTTTATCCGGTGGAACAAGAGACATTATTGATTGATGGCAGAGCGATTCATGATCTCGATAAAACCGTATTAAGAAAAGACATTGCCATGGTGCAACAAGACCCACATGTTCTACCGTCATCAGTGCGTGATAACATTGCTCTTGGACGCAAAATCAGTGATGAGTCAATTTGGCGAGCGTTACATCAAGTCGGACTGGCTGAACAGATTCAGCACTATCCCGAGCAATTAGACACTCAATTAGGGCAAGGTCAAACCAATCTCTCCGCCGGACAAAAACAACTGCTCGCGATGGCTCGTGTCTTAGTCGCTAAACCTAAAATACTGATCTTAGATGAAGCGACAGCCAATATCGATTCAGGCACAGAAGCATTAATACAGCGTAGCTTCCATGCGTTACGCCATGATATGACCTTAGTGGTGATTGCCCACCGCCTATCAACCATTATGGAAGCCGATAAAATTGTTGTTTTGCATCATGGTGAATTGGTCGAACAAGGCTCACATCAAGAATTACTGGCTCAAAAAGGACGTTACGCGCAAATGTATAAAATGCAGCAAGTGGGTGAACACCTGCGTGATATTGAGCACCAAACACCGCTCGAACCCGTTTGCTAATCCTATACCGCTTCGTAAACAGAACGAAGCGGTATATCGCACCTCTCTCAAGTAATGATAAAAAATCCCTTCGTATCTCATGCCTACGAGGATCCCTCTCATTAATGATAAAATACTCGCTATCTCATCCATGACTACGGTATGATGCGCGGCTGTCATGATGACTCACCGTTCAGCTCTAAGCCCCATTAGCAGGATAGATCACCTTAAGTAAAGCAGTTGTATGATATGTCTATGAACGCCGATAAATTTATGAATGTGTTTCGCCTACCAGGCTCAATACAAGTTCGTATAGGTCAATGGCAATCGACCTTTCGTGGAACCTCCGATATTGTTTTACACCAAGCGCTAACGCTACGTAACCAACAGTATCATCAAGCTAATTTTTTGCCTCGTGGTTGGTGCTTAACCCCATTCTCTACCGAGGATATTTCTATCACCCATCACGGCAAATACATCCAAACGACAATGCTCACCATGATCGACCGAAAGGTGACTTATAAGCGAATTTATCTGTCTCGTTTACCTCTTGAACAGGCTGAGCCAGCTTTACGTGCGTTTAAAGCCGAATGGATTAAGCAATACAACATGGTATTGAGCAAATACAATCAGCAACAAAAAAAGCAGTTTATGCGGTTTGCGCAAGAAGAGCTGGAAACGCTCTATCCATCGATCCCCAAAGGACAATTTAACTCGGTATTATGGAACCGCATAGTGCGTTCAGAATTCGGCTCTGAAAACAAACAGACCAATCCCTATTTTGTTAAAGCCTCTCTGTAACTAAGCCGTTAGGAACTAAGCCGTTAGGCGACAAAAAGGTAGCATGATCAATAAAGAGTCAGTAAACCACCCAGCCCTAACTGGCTGAGTGGAATAAATGGTTAGTGTTGTACACCGGAAGGGTTATGACTAAATTCGGTTTGTTGATAAATATCCGCCAGCGCTTTGACTTTGTTGGCTCTGGCTTTTCGACGCCGTTTAGGTTCGAACTCTTGCTCAACGTGTTTTAACGTTTGCTCGTGCTCTTTGGCTGATTGAATGAACTCAGGGTTTGATATCGCCTGTTGGCGTAGGCGGTTAACGCGTTCTAATGTTTCCCACAACATAGAGACCTCCTTACCACTGGTTATATAACCAGCATAGCTCAGCCTCTAGGCTTGTCAAGCGTAAACACTGTCATTATACACAGTATTTACGCTCTTTTACGCTTAAAACACTATCTTGATCACCCTTTATCGATGGTGTGCTTACTGAACAAAAATTGGCTAACCGATTGAGGGTGCTGTAAATATTGATTCAAACCGGCTTTACGAAGCTCACAAGCCGGACAAGTCCCACAGCCATCCCCAATCATGCCGTTGTAACAGGTCAGCGTTTCGTTACGCACTAAATCCAAAGCTTGATACTGATCCGCTAACGCCCATGTTTCTGCTTTATTCAACCACATTAACGGAGTACGAATGGTTAATTGGCGATCCATACCTTGCACCAAAGCGTGGTTCATCGCTTTGACAAAATCATTTCGACAATCCGGATACCCTGAAAAATCGGTCTCACACACCCCAGTAATGATCGTATCAGCACCAATTTGGTAAGCGTAAATACCCGCTAAAGTCAGAAACAAAATATTTCGTCCCGGGACAAAGGAATTCGGTAAACCGTTTGCCTGCAATTCATGAGAGACCGGAATATCATCACGAGTCAGTGAGCTGATCGCCAATTCATTAAGCAAGCTGACATCCATCACTTTGTGTGCTTTGACACCTAATTTGAGTGCTAATTGCTGAGCAACTTCAATTTCAAGTTTATGTCGCTGCCCATAATCAAACGTAATCGCATGAACTTCATCAAACTCTTGCAAGGCTTGCACTAAACAGGTAGTTGAATCTTGCCCACCACTGAATACCACGACCGCTTTATTCATGTTGGATTCCTTTAAGCAATATTTAAGTATTTATGGGTTTGAATCGATAAACGCCAGTTACGGGTAATACAAGTCTCTATACATAACTGGGTTGCCCGTGGTTTTTGACTGATCGGCTGCAAAGCAATAATGGTATCAGGGCTTATCGCTACTTGTGCTAATAAGGCCTCTAACTGTGCGATGTCTTTTTCTGTACCCACTGGATGCTTGATTTCATTGGCCCGTTGTAGTGCTGACGGCACAATCGGTAACTTACCTTTCATCGCGATTTTCGGTGACACGGTCACCCAAGTCTTCGCACTGGCTTTAATCTCAAACGTACCACTGGTTTCAATTTGACATTGACAGCCAATCGCTTCAAACGCTTCCGTCAAAGGGACAAGATCATAAAGACAAGGCTCGCCACCCGTGATCACAATATGTTTGGCGGTGTAGCCTTGCTGCTGATACTGAGCGACGATCTGCTCCGCAGAGCCTTGACACCATGTTGGACTATCGCCTTGTTTGACAATAATTTGCTCGAAGCTACGCTGATCTTGTGGCTCAGCATCCCAAGTTTGCTTAGTATCACACCAAGCACAACCAACCGGACATTGTTGAAGACGTACGAATACCGCTGGGACACCAGTGAAGACGCCTTCCCCTTGGATGGTTTCAAATATTTCATTCACTTTGTACAAAGTCATTGGCCTATATTTGCGCTGATAAAACGTTAGGCCGCAGACCTTAATAGATGCTCAACTTGAGGTCAATTTAAACCCGCCGATCATCAATAATTTCTCGTTAAGGGCTCCGCTCCCTTCTTACTTGAACCGTTAGCGTTATTGACGAGGTTGATTCATCTACCTCAATCCCACGCTTTTTATAAACTGACTTTAGATTTTCATAAAAAACACGTATCTTGTCATACTTTCAAGCCAAGCGATTTATCCGTTGCACCACGGCAAATGGGCTAAAAACGATAAATCCAGCGGTAACTCTCTTTTTAGTCATTTTAGGTAACACATGTATAAATTGATCGCGCTCGATATGGATGGCACCTTACTCAATAGCCAAAAGCAGATTTCTCTACGCACTCAACAAGCGATAGCCAAAGCTCGCGAGCAAGGAATTAAAGTCGTGCTTGCTTCTGGTCGTCCACTCGCGGGGATGCAAGATAAACTCGAACTTTTACACCTCACCTCAGATCAAGACTATGTATTGCACTACAACGGTTCGATGGTGCAAAACGTTGGTACGGGGGAAGTTATCTATCAACAAATTATTGATGGTCGCTCGGCTAAACGGGTAGCACAATTAGCCAAAGAGCTGGGCGTTAATACCCATGCATTTAGTCAAATTCATGGTTTGATCACCCCTAAAGTCAGCCAATATACTGAAGTCGAAGCGACTATAAATGGAATTTCCATCACTGAGATGGACTTTGACCAGTTGGAAGATGATCATCCGATCATCAAAGCAATGATTGTCGCAGAGCCAGCAGTGTTAACCGCAACCATCGCGAAAATTCCGGCTGAGTTCTATCGAGATTTCACGATTGTACAAAGTGCGGCATTTTTTGTTGAATTCCTTAATCCTAAAAGCAATAAAGGCATTGGCGTACAAGCGATTGCTGAACACTTAGGCATTCAGGCCTCTGAAGTGATGTGCATGGGGGATGCTGAAAACGATCACCATATGTTGCAATATGCAGGACTCGGTATTGCGATGGACAATGCCATGGAAGAGACCAAACGCATCGCTGACCATATTACCTTGAGCAATGATCAAGACGGTGTTGCTGTTGCGATTGAGCAGTTTGCTTTACGTTAAGAAACACCATTTAAAAACCCCCCTTATTAAATGATTCGGGGGGGGTTTATACTCTCAAACTAGAGTGGTGTTTTAGGTATCAAGGGAACACTACCCTTCGCTACCTTGTTTAAGCACTTTCTCTTGCCCTTGCAAAAGCACATATTCTTGACGTGCCGAAGGGATTAATATCACTACACGCTGCTGAGCCTGTTTTGCACTGGCTAAACGTTCGCTTAATTGACCAGGATGACTAAACGGTTCGCGCTCAGCATCACGACGACACAAGTTAACAAACTCATGGTCACAAGAGTCACAAAACAACACCAACTCCGCTTGTTGCATATAACGTAACGCTTTTAGTGAAAGCAGCTCAACATCCCTACCACACTCAATCCACGTTACTTCTCCTCGCTCATCCATCGGCTGCTCTAGTGCCGCACAATACTGCTTTTCTAATGCTTCACGGCTAGTGGCATTTTTAACCGCAGTTTGCGCAAAAAATAGTTCCCAAAACTTACGGCGTTGATCGACGGTCGTGAGATGATCTTTAATCGAATTACGTTTCGAAGCTCCAAAATCAGCCAATAACGCGAGGTTTTGCGGTAAAACACTTTCGAGGGTTTCACGAATATTGCGGATCAAGACTGGGGAAGCTCCACCACTAGAGATCGCCAATTGAATTCGGCCGCGTTCAATCATCGACGGAGTAATAAAATCGCAATAAGGCTGATCATCGACCACATTAACCAAGACTCCGACTGACTTGGCATCACGAAACACTTGATGATTCAGATCGGGATTATCTGTGGTCGCCCAAACTTGCACATAATCGGCGCTAATAAATTTTGAGGAATAGAAATTTTGAATCCATTGGCAGCGGTCTTGCTCAACCCACGCCTGCAATTGAGGGGTAATATGGGGGGACACTACCGTAATATGGGCACCAGCACGCATCAGCGCCTCAATTTTTCGACACGCTACCTCGCCACCACCCACCACTAAAACGGCTTTATTGGACAAATCAAGAAATACTGGAAAATAGCGCATGTTAGTCTTTTACCTTTTAATTCAATCGATTCATGCTAACAAAAAATCAACACTAACAGTAGATAGGTTGTTGAAGCAATCTAACATTAATTTGACTTGGTAGAAGTGACTTATCTTATCTACGCTTATAATAACTGACAAATTGACCGAGCGCTTCTGCTCAAAGAAGGATATTCCCATGGCGAATCGATTGGCTACTCTTGTTTGCGCGGTTTCATTATCGTTAACCACTCATCTCGCTTTTGCATCGCCAACAACCTTAGACCGCGTGTTAACCCAAGGAAAGATAACCTGTGGTATCAGCACTGGTTTAGCGGGTTTTTCTGATGCCGATGCCAAAGGTCAATGGCAAGGTTTGGATGTGGACTACTGTCGCGCCCTCGCCGCCGCAGTATTAGGAGATAAGAATAAAGTAGAGTACGTGCCGTTAACCGCTCGCGAACGCTTTAGAGCCCTACAATCTGGACAAGTCGATGTGCTTTCTCGCAATACCACGTGGACATTCGAGCGAGATACTACAATGGGGCTCAACTTTGTTGGCGTTAATTTTTATGATGGGCAAGGATTTATGGTTACTAAAAAATCCGCCATAACCCAAGTGAGCCAGCTTAATAATCGCCCTATTTGCGTCCAATCAGAAACCACCACCAAATTGAATTTGGATGATTATTTTCGTCATCACGGCATGAGTTACCAACCCGTTGTGTTTGATACTGCAATACAAATTGCTCGCGCCTTCAATGCAGGACGTTGCATTGCCATCACCGGGGATCAATCTGGGCTGTATGCCTTGCGACTGAACTTAGCGAAACCAGACTCAGCCATTATTCTGCCAGAAATCATTTCCAAAGAGCCGCTTGGCCCCGTGATTCGCGAAGGCGATGATCGCTGGTTAAATATCACTCGCTGGACGCTCGCCGCGATGATTAACGCCGAAGAACTCGGCATTACCTCAGCCAACGTCGACCAAAAGCGCAAATCAACCAACCCTGAAATAAGACGACTCCTTGGTATTGAAGGAGAAATTGGACGTCCTCTGGGCATTAATAACGATTGGGCTTATCAAATCATCAAACAAGTAGGCAACTATAATGAAAGCTTTCAACGTAATGTCGGCGAAGACTCTCCTCTAGCCATTCCACGTGGACTGAATGCCCTTTGGAACGCCGGAGGAATTATGTACGCACCACCAATACGCTAAAAGTTTCTTATTACTACGTCTATTTTAACGTAGAATAAGCGTTACCTATTCACAAGCGCGATCGTCACGTTCTAGTATGAATAGCGAACGCAAGTAATATCATGTTACAACTTGTTCACACTTAATTCGCGCTTTTTGATTATTATTCTCGTAAACAAAAATACAGATATGGGATTGAAATAGTGAACTTTTCACCCCATTACTGTCTACATAGTTAACTACACCTTCTATGAGGAAGAGTATGAACAGTCCAATGTATTCACGCACCTCGTCTTATGACAGTGCTCTACAAACCAACAAAGTGCTAAGAAACACCTATGCGCTACTCTCAATGACCTTATTATGGTCAGCGGTTGTCGCTGGCGTTTCAATGGCAATGAACCTACCACGCCCTGGCTTAATTCTTATGCTGGTCGGTTTTTATGGTCTGTTATTTTTAACTGAGAAAAACCGTAACAACAGCCTTGGCCTAGTGTTTACGTTCTTATTTACTGGCTTCTTAGGTTATACGATTGGTCCAATCCTCAATATGTACATCGGTGCAGGCATGGGCGATGTTATCCTCACCGCTTTAGGTGGTACGGCCTTAGCCTTTATGGGTGCATCAGCGTACGCGTTAACGACTAAGCGTGACCTCTCTTTCCTTGGTGGCGTACTGATGGCTGGCTTCGTTGTGCTGCTTATCGGTATTGTGGCAAATATTTTCCTACAAATGCCAATGCTGCACCTAGCAATGAGCGGAATGTTCGTGTTGTTTTCAACCGGTGTTATCTTGTTAACAACTCAGCAAATTGTTCGTGGTGGTGAGACTAACTACATCTCTGCGACCGTCAGCCTTTACGTTTCAATCTACAACCTATTCATCAGCTTGTTGACGATTCTTGGCATCATGCGCGACTAATCGCAACACAACTGAAATAACATTACCCAAAGGCCCGAAAGCTTGCTTTCGGGCCTTTGTTTTCTCTTGAGCAAAAACCAAGCCTCCATTACCCTATGCGCACTTTTCAATTGGGGCGAGAAACTGATGTTCGACTATAACGGTAAAAGCATTGCAACCGATGCACAAGGGTATTTACTTGATCACACCCTTTGGGAAGAAGGAATGATAGAGATTCTAGCTAATGAAGAGGGGATCCTGTTGAGTGATGCGCACTTAGAAGTGATCCATTTTGTTCGTCAATTTTATGAAGAATACCAAACCTCTCCCGCTATTCGCATGCTAGTCAAGGCAATGGAAAAAGCCCACGGGCCGGAAAAAGGCAATAGTAAATACCTGTTTAAGCTGTTTCCTAAAGGTCCCGCTAAACAAGCAACAAAGCTCGCAGGCTTACCCAAACCCGCGAAGTGCTTATAAGCCCGACTAAACAGCCGAGGGCTGACAGTGAATCAGCCCTCTTTGAACTCGCTATAAAATTTGGAAATCCGATGGTACTAAATCGATAGTGACTTGACTGCGCATCACTTGTTCCACTCGTGCCGTTTTCGGCCCTTGTTGTAGCCATATAAAGAGCTGCTCAACGTGTTCTGATTGACCAACCGCCAGCACCTCAACCTCACCACTAGGAAGGTTTTTCGCATAACCGAGCACACTAAGCTTCGATGCCTGCAAGGCGGTATGGTAACGAAAGCCAACCCCTTGTACTCTTCCCGACACGATAAACTTATCGCTTATTACGTTATTCATACTTTCCTCCACGTCAAAGTCATCTCCAGTAGAGTATATCTCTCAGCGACTTGCCGTTGTAGGTAGATAAGCATTTGGTAACGCTATAGCGGGAAATGAAGAATCGTTATCTCATGAAGATCAATATAGCGATATGAGTACTGAGGATGAGCGTAGTTAATGCCGTAGCGTTGATAAAGCAAAGGGATACTCTGATTTGCTTTTCACCCCAAGTTGCACGACAATGCCTGCCCATTTTTATTAATCTTTTTGAGTAGCGCAATGACTCCTGCAATCTATCTGGTCAAAGGTCGTGATAAATCTTTACGTCGTAAACATCCTTGGGTTTTTTCTCGTGGCATCAGCAAAGTTGAAGGCGATCCACAACTCGGTGAAACGGTCGATATTTACACGCATGATGGACAATGGTTAGCGAAAGCGGCTTACTCTCCCCACTCTCAAATTCGTGCTCGTGTATGGAGCTTTACCAATGAAAGCATTGATAATGATTTTTTTATAAAACGTATTCAGCAAGCTCAAAAACTGCGCGACGAATTGATTGAGCGTGACGGCGTCACTGGATATCGCCTGATTGCTGCGGAATCGGATGGCTTGCCCGGTATAACGATTGATAAATATGATAACTATTTAGTCTGTCAGCTACTCAGTGCCGGTGCTGAATACCAAAAACCGCACTTGATCGCCGCACTTAAACACTGTTTTGCCGATTGTCATATTTATGAGCGTTCAGACGTTGCAGTGCGTAAGAAAGAAGGCTTAGAAGAGCGCGTTGGTGTATTGCACGGAGAAGTTCCACCAGAGGTGGTGGTGATTGAAGAAAATGGCATTAAAATCCGTGTTGATATAGTTGGTGGCCATAAAACTGGCTTTTATCTTGATCAACGCGATAGCCGTCAGCAATCGATGAAATACGTTAAAGATAAAGAAGTACTCAACTGCTTCTCTTACACCGGTGGCTTTGGGTTATACGCGTTAAAAGGTGGCGCTAAGCGGGTAATTAATGCCGATGTGTCACAGCCAGCACTCGATAATGCGAAAATGAATGCCGAGCTCAATGAATTTGATATCAGCAAAAAACGCGCGGTGTTTCTCAATGCGGATGTGTTCAAACTGCTGCGCGAGTACCGAGAGCAAGGCACGCAATTCGACGTAGTGATTATGGACCCACCTAAGTTTGCCGAGTCTAAAGCTCAGTTGAACGGCGCTTGTCGTGGCTATAAAGACATTAACATGTTAGCGATGCAAATTTTAAAACCTGGTGGCACCCTACTCACCTATTCGTGCTCGGGTTTGATGGATCAAGTCCTGTTTCAAAAAATCATTGCCGACGCAGCACTGGATGCCGGTCGCGATGTGAAGTTTATCGAACGCTTCGAACAAGCGGCGGATCATCCCGTTGATACCGCATACCCAGAAGGTTTTTATCTGAAAGGCTTTGCCTGCAAGGTTATGTAAATACCATAAAATAACGGCCTCTTTCGAGGCCATTATTTTTCCAATACCACTACATGCGATTACTTGTAGCTTAAGTCTGTCGCCTTACCTTTAAAAATCCGATAGACAACAAAGGTATAAAGCAAGATCATTGGCATAACAATCACTACCCCAATCCCGACCACTAACAAGCTAGCAGTAGAAGCGGCTGATTCTTGCGCTGTCATCACCCCGGGTACAACATCAGGAAAGAAGCTGTAAGCTAAGCCGAGGAAACTTAGAGCAAAAATCAACATTACCCCAAAGAATGGCCATTGGACGCCCATATCATTCTCTACCGGCACCCGTCTTAAATAACGATCAACCATAAAAATGGTTGCTAGCACTACCAATGGCACCGGAGCCAACAGTAACATCTCAGGAAAACTGAACCAACGCTCAGCCACCATCGGATTAAACAGTGGATTAACCACACTGACCGCTAAAATACCTAATGCCGCTAACCAGCCAGCTCGGCGAGACCAATATGCCGCGCGCTTTTGTAACTCACCCTCTGTTTTTAAGACTAGCCAAGCGCCACCAATGTACACGTAAGCCGCAGTGACACACAACGCGCTGAGCAGTGCAAAGGCGTACGCTTGAGTCGACTCTTCAAAACTCATCACATAGCGACCAATCATGTAGCCTTGAGTCAGTGCCGCGAGCAGTGAACCCGTTTTAAAGCACAAATCCCAATGATCTTTATGATCGGCTTTCGCTTTGGCGCGAAAATCGAACGCCACACCTCGCATAATCAAGGCGATCAGCATAATGGCGACAGGCATATAGAGTTCGGTAAGGATATAGCTATGAGCGGCAGGAAACGCGATTAATAAGATACCAATACCTAATACTAGCCACGTTTCATTAGCGTCCCAAAAAGGGCCAATCGAAGCGATCATTCGATCGCGTTGCTGCTCATTATTACGCGGTAACAAAATACCAACGCCTAAATCATAGCCATCAAGCACAGCATACATGAAGACACTAAAGCCCAGCAGTAATAGATAAATTTCAGGTAGATGTGTGATCATGCTTATACCTTTTGCTCATTAGTGGTTGCGGTTTCAGTCGGTGATGAAAACTGTCTGGCTAAATAAAACAGGGTATGGATATAAGCCACTAGCAAGACCGCATAAACAATTAAGTACATCACTAATGACGTGGCTACAGAGCTACTCGCCACCGTCGTTACCGCATCTGAGGTTCGTAATACCCCTTGAACTAACCAAGGCTGACGACCAATTTCTGTCACATACCAACCCGCTAAGGTTGCTACCCATCCTGAAAACGTCATCGCCACTAAAGTGTATAAGTAAGGTTTCGGTAGTGATTGTTGGCGTAGCAATCGCCAAGCACCGTACCAACTCACCAATAGCATCAACATCCCGACACCCACCATGATCCGAAAACCAAAGAATAAAGGCTTGACCGGAGGATGATCTGGCGCAAACTCATTTAAGCCCTGAATTTCACCATTTAAGTCATGGGTTAAAATGAAGCTCGCTAATTTAGGGATCCCGACTTCAAAATGATTACTGCGCGTGGTTTCATCGGGCCAAGCAAAAAGCAGTAATGGCGCACCTTGTTCAGTTTCCCACACCCCTTCCATCGCAGCGATTTTCGCAGGCTGATGTTCAAGCGTATTTAAACCGTGTAAATCACCGACCAAAATCTGCACCGGAATACCAACAGCGGCAAGAATAATCGCTACTTTCATGCCCACTTTGGCGGCGTTAAGTTGTGAATTACGCAGGTACTGATAAGCCGAGATCCCAGCAATAACAAAACTGGCTGTGAGTAACGAAGCAAGCAGCATGTGGGCGAGACGATAAGGCATAGAAGGATTAAAAATCACTTCTTTCCAACTGGTCACATGTACTATGCCGTCAATCAGTTCATAACCCGTTGGCGTATGCATCCAACTATTAAGGACTAAAATCCAGAAGGCAGAGAGTGAGGTACCAATCGCAACCAGTACGGTGGCTAAGGTGTGTACCCATTCAGGAACACGACCCCGTCCAAACAACATCACACCAAGGAAGGTCGCTTCCATAAAGAAAGCGGTCATCACTTCATAACCGAGTAATGGTCCAGCAACATTACCGACTTTTTCCATAAAACCCGGCCAGTTGGTGCCAAATTGGAAACTCATGGTAATACCAGAAACAACCCCAAGAGCGAAGGTAAGCGCAAATACCTTGACCCAAAAATAGTACAAATCAAGCCATAATTGGGCTTGAGTACGAACAAAACGCCACTTGAAAAACACCATGATCCACGCTAACGCAATGGTGATGGTCGGAAATAAAATATGAAAACTAATATTGGCCGCAAACTGTATCCGCGACAACATGAGGGTATCTAACATCACGTATTCCTCAATCTAAAAAACCGCTAGGCAATGACACAACGATTATTAACTTACTTGTTAATTACGAGTCCCACTCCAATTTGGTTTACTCGTTGCTATTTTTATTGTGTTTTGCCATTGCCAATTAGGGTTAATAGCGATCGACTCGGTATAAAAACACAAATAAGTTTGATGTATATCAAACTTATTCATGATAACCGAGCCAAAAGGTGTGTCGAATCGATGAGAATGATGACAAAAAGTGAATGGCGCCACGCTTGAACAATAATCGTACGCTTATTGCGCTGGAGAGACAGGCCAATCAACCATATCAACAACATCAATGCTGTGCTGATCCGCTTCCCCCTGCCAATGACGAATAAAACTCAACTCAGGATCGTATAACGCAGTCTGCTTAGCCAAAAGCGGCGATGACCGCGCGGGTCCGCGCCAACTCCCGCTAAATATTGCCAATTACCCCAATTACTGGCGACATCATAATCGATTAATTGTGATTGAAAATACTGCGCGCCATAGCGCCAATCGATGCTTAGCTCATGCACCAAACAACTGGCAACAAGCTGACGACTTCGATTAGACAGGTATCCTGTGGCTTTTAATTGCTTCATTGCCGCATTCACAATCGGATAAGGGGTTGTACCATTGATCCAACTGCGCATCCGTTGCGGATAGTAGCTGGTCAACGGCACTTGACCTTTGATACCTGAGAATTGAAATAATTGCGCCCCATATTTAAGGGCGTACCATTGAAAATATTCTCGCCACAACAATTCAAAATAAATCCAGTATGTCGACTCATTCGCTCCTCGTTGCGTTTCATAATCGTTAAGCCTTGCTAATAAACGGCCAATCGAGAGACAACCATTGGCAAGCCAAGACGAAAACTTCGTCGAAGACTCCCATTCATCTAACGCATTACGCGTTTGTTTATAAATCAATGGCGCATCGCTAGAAAAATAATCTTCAAGATGCTCTAAGGCAGCACTTTCACCGCCTCTCCACAGCGGCGAAGACCGCAACTCAAGATTGATGGATCTGATGGCGGTCGATAACCAAGAGCTCGACGATGGAAGAACACTGGGTGGCAAAGCCGTGATATCGCTATTCCACCGCGCTGATTGCGATGAATATCGACCGTCGAGTGATTCGACCTGTTTACGAAAAACAGAAAAAGAGTCAGGTAACGCCGCTAACGAAAACGGTAATTCGGCTTGCTCAAATAAACGATGAGTATTAAGAGAGACCACCGTTAATTGTGGGTAGCGTAAGCGTACTTCACGTAACGTTTGATGAATGGCAAAGTCGACAGATTCAGACACATACAAATGATTGGCTTCGGTCAGTTCAATAAACTGGCAAAGCTGCGATACCGCCTCTCCGGTGGCTATCTGTAATGATTGACCGAGCGTTTGCAATTTTGCATCCAAATCCGCCAAGCTCTCTAGTAAAAACCGCTGCTTGGCCAAGCCATTACTGGCCACAACTTGAAAACGTTGATCTAAAGGCGTTAACGAAGGGATCAGATAACAGCAAGTCAACTGGTGACTATTTTGCGCGGCTTGAGCCAATAATGGGTTATCTGAAATCCGTAAGTCATTGGTAAACCAATAAAGAGAGCGTATGGACATAAAAAGTAACCGATGATTAAATTTTATTTTGATACGTAAATCGAGGGATTATCGATCGATTCAGCAATAAAAAAGGGCAGAAATCATTCTGCCCTTTTTACAACCGATAATAATAGTGGTGCGCGTTTAAAACTCAGCCGCGAGCTTAATGTACACTTCATCTTTGCCTAGCTTACTGTCTAAGCCATGAGCATATCCAATATGAATCGGTAACGCATTACCATACAAAACGATCGCATCGATTTGTAACTCAGCACCGATGCCCGTTAATGCACTGTAGCTTTGCTGAGAATTCCAACTGGAACCAGAATCAACAAATGCGGTCGCAGAAATGTCACCTAAACCAATCGGCCATAAGCCCCAGTTTCGCTCAGCGCGATATAGCAAACGGCTTAGCTCAATACTTTGTGTGGCATATTGCTGGCCCACTTGCGCCGCAGAACCATAACCGCGTAGTTTAAGTTCATTTCGGCCATAAAGTTGTGCTTCGTCACCCGTATAACCACCAAGTTCAAAAGGTTTAGCTTGAGCATCGGCATAACCGGCGGCCAAATGCGTTGTTAAGCGTAAACGTCCGGGTAAATCCCAGTTCGCCTGCCACTGTGCTTGCCACTTCTGTCCTGAGTAGTCACCGTCAATATTGGTTTCCCACACTAAGTCAGCGTAATGTCCCCAAGCGTAACCGGGGATATTCAACAAGTCTTCACGATTATCCCATTGAATCGCACCACCGGCCAGCCATTCATTACTCGCGTCCGCATAGTGAGAACCTTGAGGAGATTTAACCAGCGCTTCTTTCTGCCAATACGTTCCGACGCCAACGTTTAAGTGGTCATCAAACGCATGCCATAAATGGTTACGCTGCAGTGTGAAATCATCCTGACGAACAATCCGATCGTCTTTACCCGTTAATGCGTTAAATTTAAACTCATGTTCACGACTTAATGTCGCTTGCCAGCGGTTATCGTATTGATAGCCAAGTTGATAAGCAGCAAACGCATTTTTACTGTCCCATGCCGCCATGATCTCATATTGGTGGCGACCCAATACATCGGAGCCACTAGTAGCAACACCAAATAACGATTGATTATCATCAGACTGCCATACCGGCACCCAATAACGTGGCGCTAACGTCGATAATGGCGAGTATCCTGTTGGCTGACTTTTCTCTGTAGCAGTAATCGTGGCTATCGGAGCCGCATTCACGGTGTTGGCCACCGGTAGCGTCGATAGCGGTATATCGGCAAGTCCTTGCGGATTCTCTACACGACGCAGATGGTAACCATCATGCTCATACGCTTGATAAACAATCCCTTCAGGCCCCGATTGCGGTGAAAATGCACCGCCGAATTCTGCGGTTAATTGTTCAACGATATTGGTTTGCAAATCAAGACGATAAATCTGATAACGCCCAGTATAATCGGCGCTGAACAGTAAATCGCCTTGCGCAGTAAAGCTCAATTGATGTTCAGTAGCGGCGGTTTCAGTGACCGCCATCCAGCTTTGCGTTGGCTGATCAAAACGCATAATATTCCACGACTGAAAAGGCGCTTTCACTGTGGCATAAATATCACCGTTTGGTGACACGGCCATATCGCCTAATACCCAATTGGCTTCACCCTGCCACAACTGAGTTTGCTTGCCGTTTAATTCGATTTGCCATAACTCAGCCAGACCTTGCTGATGACGGACCGCAAAAATGCTTTGCCCATCGTTACTCCAGCGTGCTTGCACAAAGCGTTGCTGCTCAGTTAAACGCTGCCACTGACCATCAACATAACGATACAGATCATTAAAAACACGCCCATCAACATACGAATTGATCTGAGAAACCACTAGCCCTTGCGTCGGATGCGAGTCGATACTGGTTAAGCTTTTGGTACTGACCAGACTTTGCCATTGACCATGCTTAGCATCCCATTGAGCAAGATTCGCACGATCGTCGCCATTTCGACGCCAAGCGAGTAATGTGTCATTGTCATGGGCTAACAAATACTCAAATGGCTGAGCATCGAACTCATGGTAAGTAAACGCCTCATTCGAAGTCAGTTGATCGGCAAACTGCGTGTTCAAATCGGCACGAAACTCTTCCCAAAGCGCGAAAAAGTCTTTCCCAAAAATGTGTCTAGCACTGAGATTTAAGAAAAGTCCCGGAACCAAATAGCCACTGTAATCGGTTAAAAAGGCCTGAACAGACTCTTCACCATAGGTTTTGGCTAGATACTGAACAAAATAAGCACCATACAAATAGTTACTGCCAAAGGGCAAACGCTTATTCGCCACCACCACTTGTTCAATATCGGCTAACTCACCACTCGCCACTTCCATACGCATCTGCATTGCAAAGTGACTGTTGTGTAATCGACCCACACCATGATCGTTTTGGCTTTCCATATAGACAGCCAAACCTTCCAATAGCATCGAGGGGGTAAAAGCATGTGGGAATAAAAGAGGATGACGGCCGACAATGCCTCGTCCAATGGTAACAGCACCATCATTCATTTCCATATGGATAATATGAGTATATTCATGACGGATCAGTAAATGCAGCCACTCATCATTACCTTCTAAGCCATTCACATCGCTAGGTGGATTGATGATCAGACGTATCTGTGCGTAAGGCAGTGGCGTAGCCCATCCGTTAGAGTAATCATAATCATCGACTACGGTGAGATGCGTTTTCTCGCTGGGCATTTGTGCAAACTGAGACGCGAGCTCTTGATGAACCTGCTCAGCAATATCTAATGCACGTGCTGCACTACTGGCGAGTTCACTACGAAAATGGACCACAAAATGTGCAGATTGCTGTGTTTGCCAAACCTGCCCCGCTTGATCCCAAGCGACGGGCTCCGCTAACACGTGAGGGGAGTGAAGCCCAAGGCAAGCCATCAAGCCCATAATCGGAGAAAGTGCCAATGTTTTCGACATAGTAAACAGCGATCCTATTAGTGATTAACAATATTTATTATAAGGATAAACATCAAAATCATTCAGTCATGAAATGTATGGTTTTGTCTGAATCCAAACCCATAAGCAAGTGCATTAACACCGATTGACCTCAATGACAAAGTATGCGGGATGAATCGTGGTAAAGGATGATTACCAAAACAGATAACGTACACTCCAAGTCAGCACTGGCTCGGTGAAATTCCTATCGACTTGATGATTAACGCCAACCTCCACCGAGCTCACCCAATCGGATAAAAGCGGCGTTTCCCATTCAACACTGATGCCGACATCACGCCAAGTCCCAGAGACATGACGTAACGCTTGATTATGTTTGTCTGCATAGCGAGACCAGCCATTGATACTCCACTCATCATTAAGTCGATAGGAGCCATCAATCAACCACTGTGATCCGACAGCATTTGACCAATCTTTCTGCCATGCTAATGAGGCCGACAGTGATTCAGTAAATAAATACCCGATACGCAAACTTGAACCGATTCGTGATGAGCCTTGCTCTTCGCTCAATAAGACTGGGCCAACGGTAAAATAAGCCTTGTCCCAATAAGGCATAGGTAAAGCCAGCCCCGCTTCACCTCCCTGAGCAAAAAACAGTCCAAACTCCGTCTCTTTTTCGTAAGCAATGCTCGGTGACCACTCCCATTTGGTTGAGGAACTCACCGCAGGGCTATCAATACCAAAACTGGCCCCAAGGCTAAACTCATCACAACGCACAACGCCGACCCATAGGGTCAGCGTGAGCACGATGATAGCTTGGTAAGCGAGAATCATCGTTGGATTAAGCATCCGATAACCTCTTCTTACGGTAAACGTCTTTCCACATCTGATCTTGATGATCGCCCATCAGATGGCAAATAATGCCCGAACGCTTGAACAGATAAATGATGCCAACCGATAATGAACATAGAGTAAAGATCAGCAAGAAATTATTGGGTAAAGTCGTTCCCATCTTCGCTGAAGCCCAAGTAAGCAACGGACCCCATAAGAAGATAAAAATCGACTTATGGAAGATAAACACGGTTAATGAGTACATGCCAATCCAATTGAGTGGTCTCCAGCTTAAGCGAATTCCCGCTTGATGCAGTGTTAAAATTAAACCTATCACTAAAAATTCCGTGCCCCAAATCCCGAGACGACCAATGGTATCTTCTGCTAAGGCATGCTCTTCGGCATAGACATCATGCAAATCAATCGTCGCGGCTTGACCATTCAAGAAATAAAGCGATAAAGCCACCAGCGCAATACCCAATACCAGTTTATTCAGCGCATCACGTTTTTCAGCGTAATGATGCCACACCCACCCGTAGAGGAAACCAAAACACCCACTGGCCATAAACAGATCTAACCGCGCATCCAACTCATAACCGGGATGAACATGGGTTTGCATCCATAGTTCAGCATGCTCTAGTAATGATGTCACACCCAACTGACTGACGATGGTACTCAATACGGTCAACACCAACATGCCGCGAATACCAAAAAAGGCGTAAACAATAGAGAAAAAAGCCAGTAACGTCATCCATAGCATGACCGGATAAAATGAAATTGCCTCACCAAAGTTAGGCGCAATAATAAAACCTTCAATGTACAACACAAAAATAATGCTCAAAAACAGAGCCAGTTTTTTCACCAGCGTTGCCCGCATATGCTCAGATGATCGCGCCGAAAGATTAAAGGCCGCTAACGCTAAATAGACTTGACTCACCCAAGGAATCAACCATGCTGAGACTTGTCCGGTAAAACTGTCCATCGGGACAAGTTGCCCCAACATTGGTAAGTGTGAACGATATAATGTCTCATAAAAATCGCTCTCTTTAGGGAAAAAATCCACATACCAATAGTTTAAATACCCCGTATAATGTTCAAAGATGGCCATAAAAATAACCAAGCCGCGTAAAAAGTCGAGGCCGACTAAACGCGTACGGTTTTCATTGGGTTGTATAGAATTCATGGGATAATACTCGTACTATTAACGTATTGGCCCGAACTATAGTTACTTACTTTTTGTGACACAACTCATGTTTTGTACGCGTATGTATGCAAGCCGTACACAGCACCACATAATGTACCGTTTTGTCCGCCCCTATTGTATCCACTCTATTTTTAACTGATGATTCGCTTATGAAAATTGTACTTATCGAAGACGATGTAAAGCTAGCAGAGCTCCTGACTAGCTATTTAGAAAATAATGAGTTTGAGGTTCATCTGGCTCATGATGGCCTACAAGCCAGCGCGTTGATTTTGCAAGTTCAGCCAGATTTAGTGATTCTCGACCTGATGCTACCCGGTTTAGACGGCTTATCGATTTGCCGAGAGATTCGTAACGACTACAAAGGGAAAATTGTCTTTTTAACCGCCAGTGATGATGATATCGACCATGTCGCCGCCCTTGAGCTAGGCGCCGATGACTTTGTTAATAAACCGATTAAACCTCGGGTATTATTGGCGAGAATCCGCATGCTATTACGTCGCCAACAACAAACCGAGTTAGCGCATCCAGACAACGATCATCAGCTTCATTTTGGGCAGCTCAGTATCAACCATAAGCTTCGTCAATGCTCTCTCTCTGGTGAAGATATTGTACTTACCGACAGTGAATTTGACCTTTTGTGGTTACTGGCTAGCCATGCTGAGCAAGTGCTGTCACGCGAGTATTTAGTCAAAGAAACCCGTGGTATTGAGTACGATGGTCTTGATAGAACCATCGACAATAAAGTGGCCATTTTACGCCGTAAACTTGGCGACAGCTCATCGGTCCCAAAACGTATCTTAACCTTGCGTGGTAAAGGTTATTTATTTGTCCCAGAAAGTTGGTCATAAAGGGAGACTATGAAACGTCTTTATTTAGAGCTTTATCTCGCTCTAGTCGGTATTTTTATGTTTACTCTAGTGAGTTATGTCAGCATTAATGACTGGCTCTCTCCTGATCTTGACTTAGTCGCACGCAGTCAGCAAATTCAAAGTAGCCTTGAGCTTTTAGAATTTGTCGCCGATCAGCATGGGGTTGACGTTGCCAAAGAAAAACTGCAAGCCATTGCCGATGCAAACTGGCTAGTCATTGACGCGCTGTCCGAAAACTCCCCTTTACTGACCCCTCAAGTTAGAGAGCGACTAGCCAATCATGGGGTGTTTACCACCGACGACGATGGCTCTATATTTACCTTTAATCCAACCGATACCATCTATCATATCTATCGCGATCCAGAAGCTGAGATTTGGATTGCCTCAGAGATCGAAGGTTGGGTTTTTGTCCTGGTTTTAATGGGTTGCTTTGCCGTGTACAGCATGGTGATGATGAAGCTATTTATGTGGCGATTCAAACACCTTGAACAAGTAACGCAAGCCTTAGCCAAAGGTGACTTAAGCATTCGAGCTAAAGAGACGGGGTCAATGAGATTGGGAACGCTTAACCGCAGCTTTAATGCTATGGCAGATAAAATCTCTCATCTGATTGAAAGTCATAAAATGCTCACCAACGCGATTGCCCATGAGGTGCGCACCCCGCTGTTTCGGATTCAGTGTCAGCTTGATATGCTGCAAGATATGCCAGAAAAAAAGGATAAATACATTGCTGGCATCGAAGATGACATCCACGAACTCGAAGAGATGATTAACGAGCTGCTTCGCTTAGGTAAAATGGAAACGACGCCATTAACCTTCATTAGCCTCGACCTAGCGCAATGGCTGCCAACGCAAATCGAAAAATGGCAAATCGAGTCGCCAGTAACCATTGAATTGCAAGCGCCACAGCAATGGCCAACGCCACTAGTCGATAGTAATTTATTGAATCGTGCCATTTCTAATGTCGTACGCAATGCTTCTCGCTATGCCAAGCAGCAAGTAAAAATCAGTGTCAGTTGTGATTATATTGATTGGACAGTGACGATTGAAGACGATGGTCCCGGGATCCCGGAAACCCATTGGCCACATATTTTTAAACCGTTTTATCGAGTCGGATCGGCGCGAGATAAGGCCAGTGGTGGTTTTGGATTAGGATTAGCGATTGCTGAACAAATCGCCCGTCAACATCATGGGCATTTGATAGTAACCTCGAGCTCGAGTTTGGGTGGGGCCTGTTTTAAGTTCACCCTACCGCTCGATATCAGTGAAGAGAGATAACAATATCGTGAGAAGGGATCGCTTCTCACGATGTTCACGACACTATTGTTAGCTTACGGTTACTCTGTAACGGCTGGCGTGTGATGTTCAACAGCCTGTAAAAACTGACGTAACGTTGCATCACTGCACTCTCGGTAATGCTTATTACCCGGCTTACGGAAAAAAGCGCCGATTTCGTTTTTACTCAGCTCAACCCCAACCTGCTGAAAAAGAGTCAGTAAATCATCAGCTTGCAAATTTAACGCAATACGCAGTTTCTGAAATACCATATTATTATTCAAATTCGCTTCTGGCTTTGCCGCTTCCCCTTCACGCTTGCCGCGTTTGAGGTTAATCAAACCATTTAAAAAACTCGCTAATTGCGGATCACTCAGTTCAGCAAACTCAGGGGCTTGCGGTTTGCTCAGCCAAGAGGCTAATTGTGCTGGTGTTGTCTCGTTATCCGCGAGATGAAAAATCTCTAATAAAGTTTGGTCGTTAAAAGCAAACGTCGTGCGCAAAGCGCAGAAAATATCATTATTGGTCAAAGTTTTTCCTAGTCTTAGGTACTCCAGCGCTATCAACTTGATCGCTGGCAGGTCGTCACTTTAGCAGACCTGACCAGGATCCCCAATCAATAAACCCGTTAACGAGGTTTATATTGAGTCGGGCAGTAACCGCGATCAACTTCAGGTGGACGTAATTTAAGGTGCTTGGTTTCTCTGCCACTGACTCTCTTTCGCCACAAGTTAAAACTACGTGTGGTTAGATGCCTGCGCATAAAATGAATCACCTGTGGTTCAGTTAAACCAAATTGGTGAAAAATAGCTTCAAATGGCGTTCTATCTTCCCATGCCATTTCAATAATTCTTGATTGCTCATCAGCAGAAAACATACGCTGGTACTCTTCCTTTTATAAACACACTCAGCGTAATACGTAACCTAAAGTAGGATAGATGCGTCTCCATCATAAAAAATTTCGGTTATTATTCTCGATACGATGAGTGTGTTCTCTCTGTCGAGGCGACGATAGCTCGGCTGGTTAATCCTCCCGCCAATGACACATCCAACACCTGAGCCGGCTGCTGAACAAGTTTTTCGCCACTCCAATAGTCATACCAATCGACCGGTTGGGTAGCGGTCAAGGTATAATGCTGTGAGGTAGCTTGATCGTTGAATAAACAGTGCAACTCATGATTAGGGGTTAAAGCCAATCGCCAATGATTAAGTGCTAAAGACGTTGGCGTCGACGTCTCTTGAGTCTGATGTTGACGAGCGATCAATTGCTGAAGACTGCTCTTAGCAAAAGGCGTTAACTCGGTGAGCGGATCACCTGAAAGCAGTACCCCTCCACAAGCAAGTAGTACATTACGATGAAATTCATAACTGGCGAGATCGGTAGCCTGATCGGCTAACGACACCAAGGTGGCACAGTCGGGATCGATTTGCCATAACTGACGATGTTGCCAACTGCGATAAAAGGTTTCTTTAGCGATTTGCGCAAAACGTTGACGACGACGTTCGACATCATCAGACACTCGCATCGCATCCACCAAACCGAGTGATGGCCACATCGGCGCATTACAACCCAATAACCAAGCCTCTCCGGCTCCTTGGGCTATCGCTTGCATGCCCATCCGATAAGCCTCAACCCCAGTAACGCCTGATTGGTAACGCAAACCTTTTAGGGTTCCCCAATAATTGGCATCCAGTTTAAACAGTTCAACCCCCCACTCTTCTCGCATGGTTTTTATTACATGAGTTAAATAAGCCTGAGCTTGTGGATGAGAGCCATCTAACACATACCAAGGCGTGCAACGCCATCCGCCGTAGGTCACATCTTCGGCTTTTAGAGGCTGTCCTTGGTGATTTTTAACAAACCAGTCAGGGTGTTGCTGAAACAAAGCCGATTCAGGCTGAGCAATAAACGGAGCCAGCCAGATTGCTGGTTTTTTACCCGCCGCTTTAATACTCTGGAGCAGCGCTTTTACACCACCGCTAAATTTATCTGATGGCGTCAACCAGTCTCCCATGAAAGCTTGGTATCCATCATCTAGCAGTACCCACTGCAAATCGGCTAACTCACCTTGCATCGCCATCAGATTCGATTGAATATCACGTTCAGTCACCTCAGCGTAATAAGCATACCAAGAACACCAACCAATCGGCGCTGGCTTAGTGACACCGTCACGTGACTGGTGATGCTGAGTAATATAATCGCCATACTGTTGATACAACTCTTCTAAAGATGAGGCTTGCAAGATGACTAACGACTCTAACCCTTGATGTCGCCATTGATTAGGTATGCTTTGCTCACCATCAATAGCCGCAATTAGGTATCGGTTGTGCTGTTCAACGACAATTTCAAAATAACCCGCAAAACGATGGCAAGACGTGAAACCAAATAGATGAAACTGACCTTTATCTTCAATAACCAAATAGTTGTAGTAACGTTTATTAGCCTGAGGTGAGTAGATACGATAACTTTGACTATTATCTGGGCAGCGGCCTATATCCTGCGGATGACTGAATGTACCGGCGGTTTGAGCGAGCATTTGAAAGCCATCGCCAACAACAAGCGCATTAGCATCCATTTCGAGTAAACTACGAGCAAGAATAAAACGATCATTGATCGGTTTTGATGGGTCACCTTGATAAGAAAAATGCAGCTCATGACCTTTAAGGGTGACGTTTAGCTCTGCGGCGTTTATTTCAACGTCTCGCTGACAAGGTAAAGTTAACGTTTTCATAGATTCAACCAATCACAAAGTTTATGGTTAATAGTGTCTAATGAATGAAAGACGCATATTGTTACTTTACTCACATTTTCTTGTCGAATCTGCGCAAAATATTGTATTGCCCCGATTAACGAAGAGCTATGACAGGCACAGCCTGGCAAGATGAGTATCGAATTGACCACCCATACAATAGCCAAACCGTCATCCCCGCGCAGGCGGGAATCCATGCGGACTGAGAGTATTAAGTGGATCAGTTTTGCATAATCGGTGACAGAAGACAGCGATAAAAGTAAGTAGGAACGCCGAAGAAAGGAAACACCCCCACGGGCGTGGGGAAGACTAAAGCTGTTTATCAGCGGTTTTCTGGCCAGTAGAAACACCCCCACGGGCGTGGGGAAGACAAGCTCACCCGCTGCCGCTTTGACGTATAAATAGAAACACCCCCACGGGCGTGGGGAAGACTCAGCCATCGACTCGAGCACTAGCGATATTTGGGAAACACCCCCACGGGCGTGGGGAAGACGAAAAATGGTGGACGCAAACTGGCACAGTCAAAGAAACACCCCCACGGGCGTGGGGAAGACCCTTTTTCCCACGCAGACGTTGGTCTGTATTGAGAAACACCCCCACGGGCGTGGGGAAGACTTGTGCCAATCGAGGAGCGGATATCACTCTCTGGAAACACCCCCACGGGCGTGGGGAAGACAAGACTTGGTGGAGTTTCTCCCGCCGTAAAGTAGAAACACCCCCACGGGCGTGGGGAAGACGCGGATGAAATGGTTGCTCGGTTTGGTGTAACGGAAACACACCCACGGGCGTGGGGAAGACTCACTTTTATACTTGGTCATACACTTGGCCGTGGAAACACCCCCACGGGCGTGGGGAAGACCCGTCAATCCCGACCTGACCGGATGTATTGTTAGAAACACCCCCACGGGCGTGGGGAAGACAATCAATACCGCAAGCTTTTAATGATAAGCCGAGAAACACCCCCACGGGCGTGGGGAAGACTGCTTAAAGCTTTGCAAGTGCGCGATACGTGGAGAAACACCCCCACGGGCGTGGGGAAGACAAAATTAACTCGTTATTTACTAACCTGAACCCAGAAACACCCCCACGGGCGTGGGGAAGACACCAATATATTGTTAAAGATCGCAAAAATAAACCCATATATTGCTATTTTGACGAAATAAGGGTTTCGACTATCAATTGTAATCCAGAAATCTGAATCACGGGTTTGCGCACTTCACCTTTGTAGCGAATCTCATAACCGGGTGGTTCTGGAATACTGCGAAATAACATTAAGCCAGATTCCACAGGGCAATGCTGCATTAAATAGTCAACGACCGTCAGTGCAACTGAATCTTTTACGCCAGAAACAAACACATTGGCTCTTGGTTCAACAAACCATAGCTTCATACGCCCTCTAACTGCTGGGGGCAAATCATTTGCTAGTACGACGAGCATTTCCCCCTCCCATCAACTCATTGATATCCGAGGAGACTTGCTGTAACAGATTCATGCTGATAACGCGTTTTCGAAACGCATCAGAGACCTTATGTTTGTCATAGTGGCCTGCCATATCTCGGGTAAGCGAGAAAGCTAAATCAATACAAAGGTGTTCTTTGTAAAGATCGGCCATGTCATACACGAAAGGTAATGGGCTGCCCGAATGGATAAATCCAATGTGTGGTGAGTAGCCCATTGAGTGGATGGCTGAACACAAAATGCCATACAAAGCAGCATTGCTAGCCGTCATGATTTGATTGGTAAGATCACTTAAAGAAAACTTACCTGGGGTAAATTGTCGCCCCCTCCAGCCGACGCCATACTGCTCGGCCTTTTGTTGATAGAGCGCTTTTACACGGTTACCTTCCATGCCCATCATGCTTTTTAGGGTTTTGTCTTCAAGGTCTGCATCAGGAAAACGCTTAGCGAACATCATGCGTGCCACTTTCAATGCACTCTCTTCGCTGGCCGCTAACAACATCTGCTTCTTTAGATTTCTTGTGTCTGCCGTGGGAAGAAAACCAGCTGCATAAAACAGTAAGCTATCCTCCCCCACCCAGCTGATGGAACAGTTTGCCGCAGTTGCGGTTTTGATTGCGTCATGAGTTACACTGGTTCCCGGCCCTAGTAGCAACGTATTAATCGTTGCTACTGGAATCGGGACTACGTTGGCATCGGCATCAATCCACTTGATACTACTGTCGTCAATTTCCAGCCGTCCTCGCTCAAGATAAATAAAGGGATATTTATCTTTCACTTGGGGCAAGGATTCACGCGTTACTTTAACAAACAGTCGTTCTCCCTTTGCCATTGTTAGTGCTCCAATAACGTCACACGCCGATCTCGATAACGTTTAGACACGCCAAATTGCTCGGGAACATCATTGAGAGTGAACACTTCTCCGCCCTCCTGCTCACCTTCGACAATGGTATAACTCAAGTGACGGTATTTATTCTCCGCCAGCTCTTGAGCACGCTGCCTTGCTGTCTCAGTTGAATGATAAATGCCTTGGTAGATTAGCTCTGTCGGTACGCAGTTTTTACGGCCAAGGTAGAGATCCCATCTTGGATTCTGTAGCGCATCCTCCAAGGCTTCCTTGTCATCAGCAGGAATTTCTAGAATCACTGCAAAGAGGGCATCTTGCAGGTAGTAGCGATAGGTCATTTTGGTACCACCGCCGACCGCTTTTTTCCCCTGTGCTGTTTTAGGAATGAGCAAGTTTTGCCAAGGGTCAGCATCATCATAACCGCTGCCTACCATGTGGAAATCTCTCAATGTAGCTTCCCGCATTATCGGTTCTCCCTCAGCATCGCTACGGTCAAAGGCTAAAACCTCCATCGCCATAGGCGACATTTTTTCTAACCACTCACGTTGCTCACCACCAGCCCCACGGGCACAACAAAGCAAGCCCAAGATCCCTGAACGAGTCGGAAAATTAAGTGTATTGCGTACCCCAAACTTAGAGTCGTGCCCCCACGCTTGCAGTGGTCCTTCTAACCACAGGAGCAAATAGGCGTTTTTTTCGCACATGACTTACCTCACCATTAAGTGAGATTGAAGATCGGCAATTAAATGATCAATGCTATAGTCTAAGTCATCACCCCATTCATAATCACCCAGCTTCCCAAATAGAGAACCAGAGAGTTTTTCACGCTGTTCTAGCCAGCTTTGAAGTGCTTTTTTACTCGGTAATAAATACCCTTCCCCCGAAGCACGAACAGGTTGTTCAAATGAGGCTTGTAGCCGTTGTCCTTTACGCACCAATACGCGAACATATTCCCAAGGACAAGCGCCTGATTGCGTGGTTTGACGAGCGCTAGGCACCGCAACATAAAGTGCTTTAACAAACGCTTCGAGCGCGGTACTGATATCGGCATCATCACCGAGTGTTTGTTGAAGTTGACCCAAATCTAAACTGACATAGCGGTAATAGGTTGCAGAGTTATATTCCAAAGTGCCCATGTGTGCAGAGCCACTTTCTTCTTCACTTTTATGGTCATCAACCGCGGTAAAAAATTCTAACTCGTTGCTAACTTTATGCGTTGAGATGGCATGAGCAAATGAGGCGGCCGCTTCGACATTCATTTCAGCAGCTTTTGCGACCATACGACCAAACAAGGCAATATCGAGCGCATCAAGCGTCTTATTCACAACTTTTTTTGCCACTTTTACTAACTCTTTATCTTTGAGTGATTTGGCATCAAACTCTTTTTCTTGTGCATACGCGGCAAAGGCTTTTGCTTCACTGTCACTAATAAACAGCAAGGTATCGTCAGCAAAAAATCCAGCCATCAGCACGCCACATGCGTTGGCTTGATCTTCACTCGCCCCCAAAGATAAACAGTGCTGTTGCAACAGTGCAGCGACTTTTTTACTGCGCACACCCAGCTGAATACCAAACTCCGACATGGCCAACCTAACCTGGCGCTTCCAACATTGAGAGGAGACTCGCGCTCTAGAAACACCACCAACAATGGCAGATTTTGGCGCGCCGACATCGTCTCGATTTAAGCAAGTGACTGGGAATGACTGTAAAATATGGAACTCAATGCGCGTATTTTTTAGTGTGTGGTTCATCTTTATTATCCTTAAATCAGATCAGGCAAATGGATTTTCTATGATTGGTACAATTTGCAGTAAGCCGCAGCCAAATGCCCGACCTTTACCAATGCCATGTTTAAAACTGTGGTGAAATTGCAGTGCATTCGTCACGCGGAGCTGACCTTGAATATGAGCTTTTCCAAGGGTGATCTTACGGCCGTGTTTATCGTTGAATTGCTGTACCTCAATGCTATCGATTTGTAGATGCTGTGGATGTACTTCAAAGCCCCAACTTTTCGCGGCCCTTTCAATAAACCATCGAGCGATATCTTGGCGACCTTTCACCGCAATACGTTTACCACTTTGCTTGTCTTTCCTGACGGGGTTAACTTGCACTTTAAAACGGTAAGTTTGATGGTTGAGAAACCCCTCAGAAATTGTCTTACTCACAACTTCACCGTGTACTCCATCTACACTAGCGTTCGGCATACGATCCGAAACTACCAGCACTTTGCGGCCATGAAAATCGCCCCCTTGATCGGCATAGACAATCCCACTTTGCGTATGGCCTCCTTTTTCCTCTGGTGTTCTCACATCCGGGAAAAGGCTATAAACCACTCGATGTAGGGAGTAGGCATCCGTTATCTTCAGCGCCTTAACCGCGCGTCTATCTAAGTGGAGGGCACTGGCAAACAGCTCACTCATAGTTCACCTCATGTGCTTGGGCGGTGGCAGATCGACGATAGAAATCCTGCGCCCAGCGTGCACGAATCGAGTCTTGCGCTTTACCGTGATACCAGAGCAGTTGTTCCAGTAGCTGGTGGTAATTCAATGCAACGCCTTTGCTTTCAATCAAAGTAAGTAGCGGGCGCAGAATACGGCACACTTCTGTTGAACTCGAACACGCTAGCAAGCGACGTAAACGTGCTTTGGCTTGCTCGGACTGATTCCCATCGTCATAGCAGGCAGCTATCGCTTGTCCAAGGGTAAGATGGCCGTTACTTTTCGGTTTTGCCTTAGCAAGCGCCGCCCCAACAATACAATAGGGCAGGCGCTCCCACTCTTTTTCTAAATCGACGTCGAAGCTCGCTAATAACTCCCAACTTTGGTACTCGGTAGTCTGGTTGTCCGCTCGTTTCAAACGAGCCGCAAACCCTTTGTCTTTTTGAATTCGCTCAATAACATAAGCGATAAATCGACCTGTTTTGGATGTCTGAGCAACGGCGCTATCACGCGTTACCACAGGATTGTTGTCCATTGTGGCGCACTCCTTATTCGACGTTGAGATATTGATGATAATTTGGCCGAGACTGAGCCCAAGCATCTAACTGCCGGTTGCTGTCGTTCGGGCATACTTGGTCGAAGACTCGCAAGGCATAGCCAGCGAAGATCTTGCGTAGACGTTGGCGTTCAATTTTGGCATCGATGTCATCGTTGCAAGCATCTAACAAGGCTTGCGCCTGTCTCTCACACAACTGCCAAAATAAATGGGTAGCTCGCTCTGCTTGATTCGCCACAAAAGGCTGTGCTTTCCCTGCACTGCTTTTGTCTATATCAGAAAGCTGCCGAAAATAACGGACGACAGCACCCCATAAGGTTTTTTGAAGTGCACTAAGCTCCGACATTTCCTGTTTGAGTTGGGCAAGGAAAGAATCCCCTAATTCACTCGACAGTAACCAAAACTCTGACTGAACGTAATCATCGGTGCCGGATGCATATTGTTCACCGGCATTACTGCTCACTCGCAGCCCACCCGACCAGATGGCAAAACTCTCAACCCCATATTTGACTCGCCTAATGGTGCGCGCCAATTGTGGCGTCTCATAACCACTATTTTTTCCGCTTTCGATAAACTGCAATAAAGCGGTCAGTTCTCGCCATGGTCTTTTATCAGGATTGACCCACAATGCCTTCGGTTTCTTTTGAGAGAAGTCGACCGATGCGCTAGGATCGGCTTTACCCTCTAGGTAACTCGGATGTGCGATGCCATCGGAGTAGTGAATACCGTTATCTGTCAGCAAACAGAACTTACCTAATGGCACAAGCCGCCCCATTAGCGACGTTTTTAAGGCTTCGGCTACAGAATCCGCTTCGCCACTTGGCATCTGTTCCCAAGGAGCTGTACCTAGAATGGAATACATAGGCAAATCGCCAATGTCTTCTTGTGTCAAGAGATTGAGCCAAACGCTCTCAACCACAGATTCAGCTAACCAAAAAGAGTGCAACAACCCCATATGACCAACGGCAGATCCGGCTTTACCACTTGCTGCTTTACCTTTGTCATTGTATTTCCCTTGATAACCGGGAGATAAAACAACTGAGTTATCGGTTTTCTTACCACTCAGTCCAAAAGCCATCTGCACGACAAGCAAAAGGGCTTTATCCGCATCACTGTGCGTCTGCTCTTGTTGAGACTCCGTTAGAACCGTAGTGTTGCCTGTGCTGACCTCAGGTGAGAGAACACCAAAAGATTTGACCTCCGCACGTTGGATGGCAGGCATCTGTAAAAATGGCATATTGCCGTACAAGTAAAATCGGTTATGCCACTTTTCTAAATAGCTCAGACACTTGTCCGCCATACCTGTGTAGCCCATACGTCGCCAATCTCCATCATCTTCTGGCGTAGCCGCAGATTGAGCAATCGCCAACAACAATTTAGTCAGCGCAATTTTTTGCACGGGATTTCCACCCAAAGAACGTAGATCGTTGTTTAGGAACATCTCCCGTAAACTCACCAGCCCAGCATTTGTAACTGGTATCCAGGGCTCATCAATCAAATTAAAGCGATTATCCATCCTTATTCCTTTTGCACAATGACCCGGTAGCCCAGATCGTGTCGGTATTCCAACTGATATTTGTCGCTGGCTCTGCGTCCATCCAACGTTAGCAACTCCCCCACGGGGCTAACTAAAGCAATCCTGAGTAACGCCTCATCTTCCTCCGGATTACCGAGATAAAAGACATGATGTAAATACAGTTGCTCAAGTTGGTGTTTGGATATTTTGTCTGGACAATTTTTGAGGTTCACTTTGACCAGAGACTGGTGAAGCTCAACAGCCAGTTCTCGCCACTGTACTTTGTTTAACTGGTAGCGAGCATGCGGAAAGATCAATTCACGGTTATCCAACAATCGTACGTAGGTATGCCCTTCGCTAGTGCGAATAGCTCGTAGCAGCAATACTTCATAAGTATCTTGATCGCTATAGCGGGTATCGGCTTTATGTTCGGGTAAGGTTTTTCCCGCCTTTGCTAAGGTGATTTTGGCTAATGCTTGCAGCGCATTTTCACCTGTTTTATACCGTGAACCTTCTTTGAGCTGATGGAGTAAAAATGCCCACTGTGCTGATTCATCACGCTCGCAGTAGGTTTGATCAATTAGGGGACGAATACTGGAAGGCAGCGCAAGGTGATATAGGCCAAGCCATACTTCCAAGCTGCGACACAACACATAGGGCGAATAGACCATAGCACTATGACCAAAGGCTGAGGATGGCGAACTCAGTGCTTGTTCAAGGTTGGGAGCCAACAACCAACACTCACAACGTGCTGATGTCGCTCTAGGAGTATCAAGATGACGCCATAACCGACCAATGCGCTGCAACAGCATATCGGTCGGAGCAAATCGGGTAATCAAAAAATCAGCATCTATGTCAATCGATTGTTCGAGAACTTGAGTTCCAATTAAGATACGACCGCATTGCCGACGCTGCGACCAACCCGCTTTACCAAAGAGACTCACCCAGTGTTGTTCATTCTTCTCTCTATCTTGCGGAGTAAATCTTGAATGCAATAATCCCACTTCACAGCCTAAACCCATGCCTCTGCTCGCCATATCTAAATAGCGCTGTTGGGCATCTGCCACGGTATTCTCAATCCACAATACTTGTTGCCCCATAGCTGCACGGTTTATCGCCTCTTCGATAGCTTGCAAGTCGTTGCAGCAATGTGTCAGTTCCACCTTTGCGCCATCGACGCAGGGAATAGCAACTTCGCTCGGAGAATCCCTGTCATTATGCAATGCGGTAATTAATGGATACTCGGAACTGGAAGTGTGTTGTTGTAGTAGGGAATGACGGCGAGCAGGGCTCAGCGTGGCACTTAATATAATGACGGTACAGCCAATTTGCCGAAGAAACGCCACCAGCTCATTTAAGATGGTGCCTGTGTAGAGATCATAGCTATGGACTTCATCAAGGATCACCACCTTGCCAGCGAGCCCAAAGGCTCTCACAAAACCATGTTTTACATTCATCACGGCCATTAGCGCCTGATCAATAGTCCCAACAGCAAAAGGCGCTAAAAGACCTCTCTTGTTGTGATTAAACCAAGCTCCACCTGGACTGCCCTCTTCACCCATATCTGCTTGTTTCAGTAACCATGCACCTGAGTGAATTAACAGTGCGCGGTTGGATGTTTCAGCCGCGATAATTTGTTCTAGAAATGAATTAAAACGGTCATAAATTTTATTAGAGGTCAGTTGCGTCGGTAGCGCAAAATAAATCCCAGTGGCTTTGGCTTCAGCAAGCAAACGGTAGGCGGCGTAGAGTGCAGCCTCCGTTTTTCCCATTCCCATCTGCGCTTCAAGCACATACACACCAGGACCTGTAACCTGATTGACAAACTGAATCTGGGCCTCTCTGGGTTTCATGTTACGTTTAGCTGGATCGAAAATATCAGTAAAAGACAAGTCTTTGATAATTGAAGGCGTTATGAAACCAGCACAATTTAGCGCTTTAATAACATTAGGTTTCCAGGCTTTAGTGGGGTCTTCAAAAAAGCTGCCTGAGCCAATCCAATCGGCAACAGAGGTTAAACCAGCAACAACTCTAGCTTGTTCTGCTCGCTCAAATTTAGGCCACTCCGTGTTCAATACTTCCTTTAGATGGTTCACAAGTTTACAACGTTCCTCAAACCACGAGTCTCCGCCAAATACCGCCGCATTTCCTCGCTTATCATCAACGCCCCTTGGGCTAAAACCATGATGTTGTCCAAGGATATGCGCAACGTACTTGGGGGCCATGATTTCTTCTGCGGTCGCTTGACTTACGCCTGCATGACCACCCCATTGCGCTTCCAAGGACGGATTCACATTAGCTAGAGCGGACAGCGATTTAGTATCGATTCCACACGCTTTAAAAATTTTGGCAACAAAGGTTGGGCTGACTTTGCCAATGTCATGGCATGCTGCAGCAAGCTCACTCCCAACAGGAAATAAGATACTCTGTATTTCGGGAGGAAATCGTTGAATCAGCACTTTGGCAATTTCACCAACAATTTGGCAATGTTCAGGGACACTACGCCCAGGAATTACTACACCTTTTACCTGCTGCCAGGTTTTCGCAGGGCATTGAAAAAAATCCACCACCAAATCGCTTGGTTGATTTTTACACACCGCTGACCTTCGTCTCAAAATTCTTTCTCCAGACAATAAATGAAAGATATGCAACGAAATACATTATGATTTTTTCTTTAGCTTATCAAATGTAACGTTCACAAAATTCATACTTTATAAGTATTCATATCTTAAAATTGAAATATATTTGGAAACTTTGGCACATCACCACTAACGATCAAACGCATAATCATCCAACTGAATACTTGGTGCACGTAGTGCATTTAATAGCCCGCAAAAAGCAAACAAGGCGGCCAGTAAAAAGCCTATCTTGAAAGCAGATAGCACTTCTGCTGCTGGTAAATCGGTAAGCACTTGCGTGCCTGTATTGGCTGATAAGCCCGGTAATAATGAATAGATTAATGTACCAAACAAAGCCGTACCCACCGAGGCTCCCAGCGAGCGACTTAGCGAAGCCATCGCGGTAATCCGCCCCAAGTTGGCTTTACCGGCGATAGTCTGGATCAATACTTGAGTGGATGGCATAACGGTACCTAAACCAAGGCCACATAAAGCTGCAATAGCACTGACCCCATGCGCAGGCAAGGTAACCAATGCCATTATCATAAAAGCAACACTACTTAAGCCCATTCCAAAAACAGGTAAATATTTAGGAATGCCGGTTTTGGCAATCACTTTACCGGTAATGAAAGCCCCTGAAATCAAGCCACAGGATAATGGGATCAGTAATAATCCAGAATGTGCTGGGCTAACCCCTAGGCCGAGTTGTAAATAAATTGGCAAGAAAAAAATCAACGCAAATAAGCAAGCAGCAAAAATAAAAGTGGATAACAAAGGAATGTAAATTTCACGTTGCGCCAGTAACGCAAGGGGTAAAAAAGAAGCACGCACACGTCGTTGCTGAGCAATAAATAGCCATGAAATGAATAATAAAACGCTTATCAAGCTAATACTGGTGGTCGAAGCCCAAGCAAAATAGTGTCCACCAGCAGACAGCCAATAAATGCCAATGGTCATTAATGTGGGGAATAAGATTAAACCTCCGATATCAATCGGCTCTTTATTTTGTCGAGGACTTGATGGAATGCTGAAGGTGGCTAATCGATATAACGCTAAGCCTATCAAAGGTAAATTAAACCAAAATAACCAAGGCCAAGAAAGATAAGTGACGATCAAGCCGCCGATCATTGGGCCGCCAATACTGGCTAAAGCGAATAAACCAGAAAAATAGCCTTGGAAACGCGCTCGTTGTCGTGGCGGCACCAACTCGCCAATTAAGGCTTGGGATAAACTCATTAATCCGCCACTGCCTAAACCTTGTATCACTCGACCAATGATCAGCCAAGTCATGCTGGTAGAAAAGGAACAAAATAACGAGCCGAGAGCAAAAATCACTAACGCTGTCATCAGCATGGGTTTGCGACCATGACGGTCGCCGAGCCAGCCATATACCGGAACGCTAGCGGCACTGGCTAACATATAGCCTATGGCTATCCATGATGAGAGTTGAAGATTACCCAATTGACTGGCAATCGTTGGTGTGGCTGTCGCGAGCAAGGTTTGGTCAACCGCGGCTAAAAACATAGGTAGAAAAACGGTGATAAAAATCCTTAAAAAGGTTTTTCTATCAACCATATTATTTTCTACGCGTGGTGACATTTTTTCTCTACCCTTTCACTTTTCATTGAGGTTACTTTAATGAGCGTTGAGTGAAAAAAGAAGCTTAAATGTCAAAAATAGCGTTAAAAGATAGAAATTGAATCTAAAGCCGTCAAGCGCTTATACTTCTCAGGCACAACAAGATAATGCCAAATCTCGATAGTCCTGATTTTTTACAAATACCTTACACAGGTGATTTTAAATCTGTTTACATCACACGCTCGGCGCAAAAAACCACTTTCTATTACCGAGTTAACAAAATAATGCCGTGTCTATCATGCTTTTATTGCCGCTTTAACTCACATTTTCGCGAACTGCGTTCAGGGATAACTGCACATTCTGCTGTCGTTTCGAGATATACTGATGATCTTATTTTTATCTTAATTATCAGGGCTAAGCGTACAGTCCATCGTCATTAGGCGGGAGCATGAAACTCAAAAGTTATTTAGCATTAACGACGATTGCGACAACCTCTTCGATTGTGATTGTTGTGACCGGCGCTATTTTTTTTCTGCTACAAAATTCCTACACCGAAGGGCTTAAAGCTCGCGGTTTAGAGTTAGCTCGCGTCATCGCGAATGATCCTGCGGTGATTGAGGCAGTGAACGCGCAGAATACATCGCCTACCCGCTCATCAATTGCTGATTATATGGAACATATCCGCGCCCAAACCGATGCGTCTTATATTGTGGTCGTAGATAAAAAGGCCATGCGTTTAAGTCATCCTGATCCGACGCGTGTCGGTCAACGATTTATTGGCGAAGATATTTATCCCGCGTTAATCCAAGGTGCTGAATACAGTAGTATCCATTCAGGAACGTTAGGTAAAGCGATTCGTAATTTCTCACCCATTTACTGGCAAGACGAGGTGATTGGTGCGGTTAGTATCGGTTATTTATCTGAGAAAACATCGGATATTTTATTGGCGCAATATGGTCATCTTGGTGGTTTAATTGCTGTCGTCTATTTACTGGGTATCGGGATCAGCAGTGCGTTTGTTTTTAAAATGAAACGAACGTTTCTTGACTATGAACCGGAATTTATTATTCATAAATTCCGTGAGCATGAAATGGTATTAGACAGTATTCGCGATGCGATTATTGCCGTAGATAATAATATGAACATTACCACCATCAATAATAGTGCGATGCAAAAACTCTCTATGGGCGTCTGTAATCGTTATGATTATTTAAACCAACCACTCTCCCGTTATTCAACACCATTAAGTCACTTGGTTTTAGCCAAACCGAGCCAGCTGCATCAAGGTGAATTTTCTATTGGTCAATTAAACTACAAAGTAGATATTTACCCGATTGCTAGCCCCAAAGGTGTTAAAGGCCAAGTGATTGTCTTTTTTCCCAATCTGGAGCAAAACGAACTTGAGCGTGAAGTGGTTTATCTTAAAAATTATGCCCAGCTATTACGCAGTAAAACCCATGAGTATTCCAATAAATTAAATGTTTTATCTGGCCTGTTACAAAGTCAAAAACACCATGAGGCCATTGAATTTATTCAACAAGAAACCGATCGCTATCAATCCATCATTCATAATATTGTTTTTTCAGTCAATGATAGTGTCATTGCTGGTTTATTACTGGCTAAATTTAATAAAGCCTCAGAGATTGGCGTTAAATTTATTATTGACGAAGATACTCACTTATCGAGTTATCCGAAAAATCTTTCTGAAAAGTTTGTGACTATTTTAGGCAATCTGATTGATAACGCTTTACTGGCTGCATGGCAAAACCGGGCAAGCTGTTGTCCATTGGTGCATATTTATCTTAGTGATCGAAGTCATCATATTATTTTTGAGGTACAGGATAGCGGAGCGGGAGTCAGTGAGCAAATTACCGAGCATATTTTAGAGTTTGGAGTCAGCACGAAACTCGATCACGAGCAAAGCGGTGTAGGCTTGTATTTGGTCAAACAATGGGTCGATAATTTTAACGGCAGTATTGACTGGGAAAGAACCGACGAAAATACTACCCTATTCAGTATTTATTTAGATAAAAACAAAGTCATTAATTATGAATAAAACAACCGTCATGTTACTTGAAGATGATCCCCGAGCGAGTTATATGCTTGAGTCAGCGATTAATCAGCATGCTGATTTTATCGTTGTCGCCGCCAGCGAAAGTTGCGCCGATGCTTTACTGCAATATACCACCTTTAAACCGCAACTGATTTTTGTTGATATCAGCCTACCAGATGGCAATGGCATTGAGGTGATTCGTCAATTACGTGATCAGCAAGCAGCTTGTGATTTTATTATGACGACCGCCGAACGTGAAACGGCAACGGTACAAAAAGCCATTCAGTTAGGCGTGACCGACTATTTGGTGAAACCGCTGCGCATGTCGCGTATTCATCAAGCGTTAGATGATTACAAACATTACACCGCAAAATTAGCGCGTACGGCAACCGTTGATCAAGGCGATATCGATGATATTCTCGGTAAATCGGTCACTAAACCGTTACGCCAAACTCCCAAAGGGATTGATGCCACTACGTTAGCGTCCTTGAAGGCATTATTACAACAACCTCACTTGGCTGAATTTTCAGCGGATGATATTGGCGAGCAGATGAACGTGAGCCGAATTACGGCTCGCCGTTATTTAGAGTTTTTAGAATCTGAAGGGATGGTTCGTTTAGCGCTTAATTATAAAACGGGTGGCAGGCCACGCCGTTTGTATCATCTGGTTAACTGATCTTGTTGCTCGCTTAAGTGAGCTCATCCTCAGCCAGATCACCATTGAGTGTTCGGCATAAGAATGAGCCCGTCATTAGCGAATGGAAGCGCTAGCCATTAAGCGCCATCGAGAGAAAATAACCCACGACGGTTGCGGTTGAAACACCGATAAATCCAGGGATCAAGAAGCTATGGTTTAACACGTATTTACCGATCCGAGTCGTGCCTGAGCGGTCAAAACTTATCGCAGCAAGATCGCTTGGGTAAAACGGAAAGAAGAAATACGCGTAACAAGCCGGTAATACACCGATGATCACTTCTGGTGGGATACCCAAAGAAAAACCCAACGGTAACATAATGGTTAATACCGCTGCTTGGCTTTTTAAGAAGATAGATACCGCAAACATCGCAATAGCAAAAGTCCACGGGTGATGATTCACCACATCACGCACCATATCGATCAAAAAGGTTTTGTGATAACTGATGATGGTGTCACTGAGCCAAGCGATACCAAAGATGATGATTACCGCGGTCATACCAGCAATGAAAACATGACTGTTGACGATTTTCGATGGTTGAATATTGGTGGTTAATAAGATGATGGCCCCAACGGACAGCATTAAGAACTGAATCGCTACCGACATATTGACGCCGTTAGGCAGTAAGCCTAACTCTTTGCCGAACATGGCGACAAAAATCACCGAGGCAATCCCCAGCATAAAGACCAATAAACCCGTTTTGGCTTTTTTGTCTTCGCTAGAACCTTCAACGACCTCCGCTTCAGGATCAATCAGGCCGTTACGAAATTCTTCATCTTGGCAACGCGCTTGAAACTCAGGATCTTTATCGAGATCTTTTCCTCGGTTTAAACTCCACGTACAAGCCACCAATAAGCCAATCAAAGTGGCAGGAATAGTCACCATCAATACATTGTGTAAACCGATATCTAAATTATTGTCAGCAGCGGTAGCCATAAATACCGCAGCAGCAGCAGCGATGGGGCTGGCTGTAATGCCCATTTGTGATGCCACTGACGCAATCGCCATCGGCCGTTCAGGTCGAATCCCTTTCTTATATGCAACATCATAAATCACTGGTAACAGCGGATAAACCGAGTGACCAGTGCCGACTAATACGGTTAATGAATAGGTACAAAGTGGTCCGAGATAAACGATATGATTGGGATGTTTACGCAGCATTTTTTCTGCGTATTTTACCAATAGTTTTAATCCGCCCGTGGCTTCTAATGTCGCTGAAGCCGATACCACCGCTAAAATGATCAGCATGACACCAATTGGCGGCGTTCCGGGAGCGACACCAAAGACAAACGCGAGAACCGAAACCCCTAAGCCGCCGAGTAAACCAAACGCGATGCCGCCATAGCGAATACCAGTAAAAATCACCGCAAAAAGAAGCAGCATATGTAAATAGAACATGTATTTTCCTTAATAGAGAAATCAATTAAACGCTTGTCGGAACCACTAAGCTGATGAGCGAGCGTACCCAGAGACTGTCATCAATGCCGGTCAATCTAAAGCCAATACCGCGCTCCAAATACGATCACGCCTATCGTGCCTTCTTGAAGTAAAATCGAAGCTCAATCATGCTCTTGATAATTATAGTGCTAACTATCACTAACACAACTTAACCCGTTAAGCGTTAATCTAAGGCGTTATTTTAAGAGTTCAATGATAAAGGTCGCCATGATTAGCATCAAAGCCCCACCAATGCGTGATGAAATTTGTGCGAAAGGCATAAGCTCCATTCGTTTGCTGGCTGCAAGCACCGCCACATCTCCCGTTCCGCCCATGTTTGCCATGCATAATCCGGCGGTGATTGCTGCTTCAATAGGATTAAAACCGATTAATCGTCCAATCAACGCGGCCCCAACTACCGCACCGAGCACGGTTGCCAAAACCATTAAGAAATAGACCATCGTCAATGAGGCGAGAATTTGATTAAGATCCGTATACGCCACGCCAATTCCTACCAATAACGCTGGTGTTAAGTTATCAACCACAAACTTGTACCAACCGTGAGCGGCTTTCTCTAACTCACGCGGAATCAGCCCCATAACTTTGACTAATGCGACAAATAGAATCATTAAAGCGTAAGGGTGCATGCTGATCACATCACTCAACATCGTACCAACGAAATACATGGTGATTGCCAGCAGTGCGCCTATCCCCAACACATTGATTGATATCGGTGATTCATTTTCCGACGCAACTGGCTGCTCGGCGTTCCCTCGGATCAGTTGTCCATTCCCCGTTAATGAAGGGTAAACTTTGCCCAACTTATCCAGTAGCCCAGCGATAACAATCGCCATCGCGTTACCTATCGCTAATGCAGGGACCATTTTCGATAAGAGCATTTCGGCTGACATACCAGTATTACCCGACATAATCTCAACCAAAGGGACCGCACCAGCGCCCATGCCGCCACCCATGATAGGCAAAGCAATCAACATAACCGATGCAAAGAATCCTTCACCCAATAGGCTGCCGACAAGGCCTGCAAATAAAAAAGCGCACGCCACACCGCCCAAAATAACTGGGATGTATTTCAGCGCCGCTTTTTTCAAGACTTGAGTGTCCATACCTAAGATAGAACCGGTCACTAAGCTGGCAATAAAGAAGGATAAAAATCCGCCACCTTTAACAAAGGTAGTCACGGTTTCCGTAGTTTCATGCGGCATAATGCCACTATGAAAAAGGTAGGAAGAGCCAAAGATAACGACAATCGCCCCACCACCAAAAAATTGATTGATAATCGGCGTTTTATCACCGATCAGATTAAGGATGTAACCAACCACGACCATGACGCCAATCGCGCCGATGATTCCCGTTGGTAAGTTATTGGACAGCGTTGAAAAGAGTATCACAGCAGCCGATAAGGCAAAGATGATATTGATCATCCGCTTATCTTTTTGGGAGTTCACATTATTGGCTAACATATTCTACCTTTTTATTAGATTGTTAAAATTATGCCGTCATTCTAACAACCCTTAACACATCGAATATTGAGCCTCCTATTAATGTAACTATCTTTAGCTTTTGTAACTTTTGTTCATGACGTTAGGAATTCCTATAACGCTTACAGACATACTGTGTTCATTAGATAGTAATGACAGCGTTTCCCTTTTAATCAAACGAAGACTTAACCAAAGAGCAACTCATTGCTTATTAAATGATATAAAAATCAAATTGAAAGTTATTTATAATCATGACAACATTGTTATGTTATAACGTATTTCAATCAATCCAAAAGTTCGTATTATGAAAAATAAGAAAAAGATTTTAGATGTCAGAAACTTAAGCTTGCGCATTGATGGAACTCAACTTTTGGATAACGTTAGCTTTCAGTTATATGAGGGGGAACGAGTTGCTTTATTAGGCGCTTCAGGGTCTGGTAAATCACTGACCGCTAGAGCAATCAGTGGTACTTTACCTCCTTACTGCGATATTGAGGGAGAAATCGATTTCGATGGCGATAGTATTGCACAACAGCCAATTTTGGCCCGCCGTTCCAAATCGCGCGTAGCAACGATCTTCCAAGATAGTTTTAGCGCACTCAATCCACTGATGAGTGTCGGTAAACAAATGCTGCTTAGTACTCACCTCCGTTCGCAGCATGAATTGCAAACCCTAATGAATAAAATGCAATTATCTAATAGTGATGATCTCCTGTCTCGTTTACCTTGTGAGCTCTCCGGCGGACAACGACAACGTTTATGTATTGCTTTTGCGCTGTTAAGTGGCTCAAGCCTACTCGTCGCCGATGAACCAACAACCGCACTCGACGTCATTAATCAAAAACAGGTCATCACTTTACTTCAGCAATGTTGCGGTGAGCGTTGTAATCACGATCAACAGCTGCATAGCTATCGCCTTTCTCTGCTCTTTATTACTCATGACATTAATGTCGCGGCTCAACTGTGCCAAAGAGCAATTGTGATGGAAAATGGTCGTATTGTAGAAACCGGCAGCATGAACGGTCTTCTCACCTCCCCCGCTCATCCCTATACCCAGCAACTGGTTAAAGCGGCAAGCAACCACAACCTCCATGAGCTTATCATACCAACAAGAGTGGCGAGTGCATGTTAAAACATATTGATCCGCATGCATATTTTCTTGTGCTCAATGCATTAAATTACAGTTATAGAACTGCGAAAAAAAAACACACCATCATTGATTCTCTTTCGCTATCCATCGGACAACAAGAGCGTGTTGGCTTAGTTGGAGAGTCAGGCAGTGGCAAATCGACACTATTAAAGCTGATCCTAGGTTTAGCGGCACCGCAGACGGGACAAATACATTGTGCGGGAATGCCCATTATCCACTCACCTTGGCAAACACTAAAAAATTATCGACGTTTGGTACAATATATTCCACAAGACCCTCATACCGCCTTGCCTCCCACTCAAACCGTAGCAAAATTGCTCGCAGAACCGCTTAAACGATTGGCAGTAGGGAAACCTTGTCAAGCCGCCTTAGAGCGTGCCGTTAAACAAGTCGAGTTACCGGTTAGTATTCTTTATAAGAAGGCAGGTGAACTCTCGGGCGGTCAAGCTCAGCGGATTGCATTAGCTCGTGCATTGATTATACAACCTAAATTTCTATTAGCAGACGAGCCAACCAGTGGCCTTGACCTCCCATTGAGAGAGCAAATTAAGTCGTTACTGAAAAGGGTCTGTCATGAAAACCAGATGGGATTACTCGTCGTGACCCATGATATTTCTCTGGTATCGGATTTATGTGAGCGAATGCTAGTCATGCACCAAGGACAAATTATTGAAGATGGTGCAACCGGTGAGGTGATCGCATCACCAGTGCACCTTTATAGCCAAAAATTGATCGAAACCGTACCTAGAATTGATTTCCACCATCTCCACGACCAATCATCTTCCCACACCGTTTGATTATTTAAGGATTCACAACGCGATGCTACAGGTAAAAATTGGATTAATATTTGGCCTTGCTGCCCCTTTGTTTTTATTAACTGGCTGTTTTGACTCAGATAACAAAACGGTCCCCTTAGCTGAAAATGATAATAATCGAATTAGACTTGCGATGTTACTCCCGCCACGCTCAGGTTTAACGCCGTTAAGTGATGATGCGTTCAAATTATCTCGATGGAGTACGGCCGAAACACTACTTAATTTAAACGATGAGGGCAATCTTACCCCGGCATTAGCAACTGAGTGGCATAGGCTTACCCCTACAGCTTGGCGATTTCAGTTACGCTCTGAAGTTCTATTTCATGATGGTACGCCTTTTAATGCCAAGGCTGTTGTCAATGCTCTCAATACCGCAGCAACAGCAAAACCTAAGCCTCGTATTTTGGATGGCGTTGATCTGACTATTGAGGCTGACGGTGAATACTCGGTAATCGTACATACTGCAACGCCAGACCCACTGCTACCGCAACGTTTAACTAGTCCACAGCTGTCGATTTTGTCACACAATGCTTATGGTGATAATGGCGTTATTAATCCTATTAATACAGGTACCGGTGCTTTTGTATTAGTTAATGTTCATGGCACGAGTAGTGCTCAATTAAATCGTTTTGAAGGCTATTGGGGAGAACCAGCAAAAGCGGCTGGTATTGACGTCAGTTTTGTACCTGATGGCCTCGCCCGAGCTTCAGCACTGCGCACTCATTCTGTCGATATCGTTGAAGCAATCCCTGTATCTCAAGCACCTTTATTAGATCCAAACCTAGTTCATGAAGTGCCGATGCCTCGTACCAATACCTTGTATCTGAATACTCGCCAAGGAGTAATGGCAGACCCGGCAATACGAGCTGCCGTTCGTGATGCAATTGATCGAGAGCAAATCGTCAATACTGTCTATGAAAAACGTGCTGATATTGCCCAAGGTCTACTTGGCCCAGCTATCCCTTGGGCGGCGAAATTACGCCAGCCAATCAAGCATCCAACGCCAGCGGCTCATCCTAATGGAGCGATCATCACTTTAGCTACGTTTACCGACCGAACGGAACTACCGGAAGTGGCGGTCTATTTGGCACAACAGTTGACTCAAGCTGGGTTTAAGGTCAGACAAGTGGTTCGTGAGTATTCTCAAATCGAAGCGGATGCTTTAGCAGGAAAATTTGATGCCTTTATTCTCTCTCGTGCAACCGTACTCGATTCTGGCGATCCCGTGGCTTATATGTACAGTGATTTCAGCTGTAAAGGTTCGTTCAATATTGCACAGCTTTGCCAGTTAGATATTGATAATGCTTTGGAAAAAGCATCGGAATTACCTGCAGGTTTAGAAAGACAACAAGCTATCATGGACGCTGAAGCACTTATTTTAGCTAGTGATGCGGCTATTCCTATGCTACATGAACGGGTTATTCAAGGAGAATCCGCTTACGTTCGTCATGCCGATCGTGATCCCCGAGAGCGAACCTTAATCAGTAATCAGACTTATCTGAGCACAATCATTGAAACATCAAAATAAAGGCATCGCTATCCATGATGACAACACAACACTTCACGCGAAAAACGTTGATACCATGGCGATTATCAAGCATCAATACTCCCACTTTAATTACGCTTTGTTCACGTATTTTTACCATGGCGGGCGTTGTTGTTCTGATTGCTTTGCTGCCTTGGCTATCCGGACAAGATCCCGCCTTAGCTTTATTAAGAGCACGTTCAGCAGAACAAAACCCAAGTGAGGAAACACTTAATGCTATCCGCCAATCTCTAGAGTTAGATCAAGGACCATTTTCACTAATGTTCCACTGGCTAACTAATCTGTTACAAGGTGACCCAGGGACATCTTGGGTCACTGGCAAGCCGATTCTTAATGACATGTTAAGTGCTGCAGGCGTATCGTTGCAGCTGATGGTTCTGGCTCTTGGGGTAGCATTTGTGATCGCGTCACTTTTAGTTACCCCAACACTTCGTCGAGGATTAAAAGGACAAGCCTATCGAAGCAACGGCATTCTTGCTGTTGGGTTAACTGCACTACCAGAGTTTCTCCTCGCTTCGTTACTACTCTTGGTGGGTGCGGTATGGTTACGCTGGCTACCACCTTTCGGTTGGTATGGTTTTAGTTATACTATTTTGCCTGCTTTAGCATTAGGTATTCCCGCTGGCGGCTATCTAGGCCGTTTATTTTCTGATGCCATTGCACAAGTTTTTACTGAAGCTTGGGTAGCAACTTGGAGCGTTGCAGGTATTCGCCGTATTCATATCATTTTGGCCGTTCTCAAACGAGCCTTGACTACCGTTCTACCAATGATTGGTTTAGTAATCGTATCACTAACAGGTGGAGCGATTGCGGTGGAAAAAGTGTTTGCTATACCCGGCTTAGGACGAGTAACGCTAGGAGCAGCCATTGCGAAAGATCTACCGACGTTACAACTGGGTATTTTGTTGATTCTTTTGCTCGCGTTTATGGTTGGGGTTGCGGTGAACATCACCAAAGCTTTACTGCTAGGCCGAGCACTGACACAAGGCGCGATGCCGTTACCTAAAGAATCAAATATCACTATGGGTAAGAGTACACGACGAACCCCAATGCTATGCATCATGCTATTAGCCAGTGTGATGTTATTTGGCTTGGGGCGTGATCCTTATGCCATTGAGTTTATGCGACTCGAACCTCCTTCATTACTACTGCCTTTTGGTGCAGATGCCATGGGACGCGATCTATTGGCTAGGGTCGCTCATGGAAGTCTTTATACTTGCTTATTGGCCGTTGGCGTTGCCATCAGTTGCCTTTTTATTGGTTTATTGATTGGTCAATTTCCACGATTAATGACCGGCCCGATTGAAGTCGCTAACGCGTTGCCTCCTGTAGTAAGCGGCTTATTAGTCGCAGCAGTCTATGGACCTGGATTGTACGGCGCAGCTCTATCCGTCATCCTGATCAGTTGGGCACCTCTTGCTGCTCATGCTGCTACGCTAACAACCGAAGTCCGAGCTAGACCTTATATCCAAATGTTACCACTTATTGGCGTTGGAATGATTCGTCGTAATCTATTTTATATATTGCCAGCCGTCATCAAACCATTATTACGTCATGCCATGTTACGAGTGCCTGGTATTGCCCTCGCTCTTGCTTCTCTTGGTTTTCTGGGGTTAGGCGCTATGCCACCAAGCCCTGAATGGGGGAGAATTCTTGCCGAAGGGATGCCCTACATTGAACGTAGTTATTGGGTCGTTCTTGCGCCATCACTGGCGTTAATAACATTATCCGTGTTTGCGGTCAGTTCAGTGAATGTTATTGGAGCTAGAAAGCTTCTTAAATAAAATAGGGGAGCTCAAAAACTATCACTGGCTTTTTGCGGGCACTCAAAGTTCATCGTGCTAAGTTTCGATGCACGACGAACTTTGAGTGGTTAAACAAGTCTTGAATTTTACCTTACGATTTTAAAACGATGAGCGTGACGTTTGTCGATGCAGCCATACACCAGAGAAAACACCTAATAAGGCTAATGTTATCCAGATCCAGTTGGTTGAAAAATTTAAACCTAACAACCATCCCGCGAGACTATTGCCAATAAACGCAAAAATACCGCCAATACAAGCTTGTAAACCGTAATAACTAGCCAATTTCGTTGAGGAAGCAAAATTAGGCACGTAAGCGCTCAGTAACGGAAAAACCATCATTGAGCCAAAGCTGAGTAATGCGGCGCATAAAACAAACGGTAATGCAGGCCAAAGCGGAAAAGATAGAGTAAGGATTAAGAATGCTCCTCCCATCAGTGACATTCCCCATCCCATCCCTTTTGCTGTGCCTAATGAGCGATCTATCCAACGGCTTATTATCATTTGTAGTGCCACCCCCATCAGTGACGAAACCATAAATACCCAAGTAATAATGCTAGGGTCATTAGTCTCTACGCGCGCATGATAAGGTATCGCCATATACAGTTGGTGAAATAGCACTTGATAAATAGAAGCAGCCATTACAAAGGCCATAAACGGTTTATTGCGTAACATCTCTAGCCAATCTTGCCAAAATGGCTGTTGAGCTGATCGGTTTATTTTGTGCCTTTGAGTCGGTAGAAAAAACCATTGCAACAATAGTAATAGGATAAAAATACCAGCAGATAGCACGCCAACCAACGTGAAACTAACACTTAATAGCATCAAACCAAGCAAAGGCCCTAATAACATACCGGCTTCACTAGCAAGGTTTTGTAATGCAAAGACTCGATTGCGTTGTTGATTTTCAGGATATTCAGCAGCAAGAAATGCTTGGCTACTTGGTGTAAATAATGCCCCGGCAAATCCAGTTGCAAAAGCTCCGACGATAATCCACGGTAATTCAACACTCAAGGCAAGCATCAAAAAGCCGACAATACGAACCATACAACCAAATAAAATCATCGGTTTATAACCAAACCAATCACCGAGAGTGCCTCCAACTAAAAATAGCCCCTGTTGACTAAGAACTCGTAAACCGATAACCAGCCCAATATAGGCGCTACTTAAGCCTAAACCTTGTAAATGGTCAGCTAAATAAGGCATCAACATATAGAAACCTAAGTTAAAACTTAGGCTATTCGCGACCAAAACTTTTCCTGCCGGGGAAAGAAGCTGCCAATCATTAAGAAGAGCAACCGGTGGGCGTTTTATCATTGGATTAAACTCGTTTGTTGATTGAGAAGAAGAAACTGAATGAGAAAATTGTAATATTATAACAATAATCAATCATTAAACGCTATTGAATACTAATGATAGGCATTAACAGATATTGCTAGATCACTGACGGTATTGAAAACGGTAAAAAGTAAGAGAAAAAGAAAGGAAATTTAGGGGCAGAAACAACAAAGCCCGCTCAAAAGCGGGCTTTGTCTAAAATTTGGTGGGTCTAGGCAGACTCGAACTGCCGACCCCTACCATGTCAAGGTAGTACTCTAACCAACTGAGCTATAGACCCAAATTTTTTCTTGTTCACATTGGTGCGTCCGAGTGGACTCGAACCACCGACCCCCGCCATGTCAAGGCGATACTCTAACCAGCTGAGCTACGGACGCATCACTTGAGAACGGGGTGGATATTAGCGATTGATTTTACTCAGTGCAAGTGGATTTTTACTATTTTTGAATCAACTGACTCTTACGCGATCAACTTGCTGGTTTTTTGCTCTAAAATAACCGTTATCATCCAATCTTTCTGTCTAAGTTCACAGTCATCTCCCTTTTATAGTAGGCCGTAAGTAAGTCATAAAAAAAGAGAAAAAGTGGATCACATCAAAAATCAAAAAGGCCGTTAATTAGAACTAGCTCCTCTTTTTGTGATTTGGATTCAAAAATAACGTTGATTGGTGAAGGCAAATGGGTACTATAACGGCTATTCGAACGAATATGCAATTGAGTCGGTAGAACATGGATGCAAAACTGTTTAATCATTCACAAACGCTAAGAGCGTCCGTACTTCGCGGGCTGAGCTTATTTTTGTGTTTTATTGCTCTCTCTATGGCCATCTTCAACGTTGTCTACCATCAAGCACTCGGCCTAGCGAGTATTGAAGTTCTGTTTTCAGGCTACTCTTTCTATGTTCATCAATACGCTAAACAGAATGACTACTCTGAGCGCCATGCTCAGTCTTACGTTTGTGTCCTATTAACGATCATAGTGTTAGCAACTTATCTACAACCGATTAGCAATGGGACCTTTATATGGGGCTTATTGGCTCCGGTGGTACTTTACGTCTTTCTGGGTCAGAAACTAGGCGGAGTAGTAACCGGTATGATCGTCGTGATCATCAGTTGCCTTTTGTTTATTCAGCTCCCCTACTCATCGTATCCTAATGCCATACCTATACTGATTAATTTTAGTTTTTGCTATAGCGGCCTTTGGTTTATTGCTCATCTTTATGAATCTAATCGCCATAAAATTGAATTTACGCTGACTCATTTAGCCACTCGAGACCCATTAACTGGAGCTCATAATCGACTTTCGCTGCATTCTGCATTTGACTATTTTGAGCAAAACAAGAGCCCAAATACCTCGCTTTGCTTATTGATTATTGATTTAGATTACTTCAAACAAATCAACGATCAGTTTGGCCATGATACTGGCGATAAAGTGCTAGTAGAAACATGTCGATTATTTGCTCAACATGTTGGGGAGAAAAACTTATTTCGAATTGGTGGGGAAGAGTTTTGTATTACTCTCTTTGATCATTCACTGTTACAGGCAGAGCAAATCGGCGAAAGGCTACGCAATCTTGTTGCTAATTACTCATTTTCTAAACAACAAGCTATCCAGTTAACACTCAGTGTCGGTATTTGTGAGTATCGCAGCGGGGATAACTTGAATGAGTTAATTAAATTAGCGGATATGGAACTGTATAAAGCGAAAAAAAATGGCCGAAATCAAGTCTGTATTTGTCAATCATCAGCCAGCAAAGATTATACTGAACTTTCACAAGCTGATTCAATTTAGCCGTTTTATTTCGGACACCGGTACCTCAGCTTCATCAGTTTCAAAAACAACGTTATAATTCTCAGTATAGGTACAATGAGGTAAACGACTACAAGTGAAAAATCGTCGGCCTTTAAACTCACCTTGGCTGGCCGTCTTGATGACCATTGGGCTACCACAACGCTTACAAAAACGAACTTCTTTATCCGGCTCAATAAGATCAATATGTGCGGCAAGCAATCGGCGTAGTTTACCCACTTGATAACTGTATTTAATATTGGCGCCAATTAATGGAATATTAGCTGACTGACATACTTGCAGTAACAACTTTTGTCGCTCTATTTTTCCTTTGTTTAACGGTTTTCCATCATCGAGTTCCATGATGACTCGTGGTTCTAACGTTCTTGCATCGCAAACCACAAAACTAAAATAATGCTTAGCAATCCGGCTATGAGCAATAAACCATTGTTTTTTGTTCTTCAATGGTTTGGGCATAACAGCATGGGTCATGCTTACTTTTGCCAGCACAATACCGTGCTCACCGACGGCAGCTCTTAATGCATTAAAAAAGGTACTTTCTGCGGCATTCAGTAACGGGCCACTTTTTTTGTAAGTGTAATCTTTACTATCATCATTACGAATTAAATATTTTTGAATGAATAGAAAAAAACCAACCAAAAGAGCAACTATAATAAAGACGTTCGCCATAGTACCTATTCTTTATCTATACAACGCTAACGAGAAGCTTATCGCTATATTGATTATTATTAAAAAATAAAACTATCCATCAAACCGACCATCTTACCAATTTCAGGTTTAGTGATAGTGTCGTTAGCACCTAGAGCAAGCGCTTTAGCTCGGTTATCATCGCTCATTAATGATGAGAACATGATGATTGGTGTTTGGTTATATGCTTCATTCTCACGTAACCGTTTGACTAAATGCATCCCATCCATACGCGGCATTTCTACATCAGTCACGATGGCATTTACCAACTCACTAACGGAGGTATTCTCTTCTTTGGCCACACGCTGAATATCCATTAGCTTTTCGTACGCTTCTCCCCCATCTTTACAAGCAATCACGTTATAACCAGCTGAACTCAGCGTTTCTTGAATCATACTACGAATAAATGCCGAATCATCGACTACCATGATCGTTTTAGCATTGCGTTTGCTGACCATTTTCTGATTTAAATCAATCGAACGATCCATTTTAACATCGTATTTACCCATACTTAATTCTGGGTTGATGTCAGCAATGATTTTCTCAAAATCTAAAATCATGATCAGCTTTTTGTCTTTACGGACGACGGCAACGACACAGTCTTGCTCACCAGCTTCTAAAAATTGACTCGGTGACTCAACATCATTCCACGAAATACGGTGAATTCGACTAATACTGTCAATTAAAAATCCGTTTGTCATACGGTTAAAATCGGTCACTATAACGTATTTGTTCTTAATATCTGGGCGAGTGGGAACACCAAGCCAACCAGCAAGATCGACTAAGGGTGTTAATATTTCCCGAGAAGAAAAGACCCCTATCATGTGAGGCTGTGCATTGGGATAATCGGTGGTTTCAGGTACACGAATGACTTCTCGTACTTTGGCAACGTTAATCCCGTAGTAACAGGTTTTCGTCTCACCACTAGGCAATAGTTTTTCTAGATGGAATTCAATAATTTCCAGCTCATTAGTACCACTTTCTAATAAAATTGTATTATTTGGATTGCTCATAATCATTCACATCTTTTCGGCAAAGCGTTAAGTTCGTTCCTTTTTGTAGTATATACGCAAGTCGTCCAAAGAAAATGATAATGGGGTAGATTGTTTATTTAATTTGTTATCTATACCCAATTACCAAGAAAAAAGTCTCTCGTTAATCCGCCATGGCTCCCTTAAACCGTGCTATTGCCAGCAAGTCTATGAATATAGATGAGTAGTTGTAAAAGAAGCACCACAGAACCAATGATTAACCCATTAAAATGGGAAAAATAACACCTCAATAGAAACTCTTTTGCATATCAATATGTGACATCGATCACTTATAATGTCGCTTATTTTTTACTCAACAGGTACGTTCTTCTATATACTGATAAGTGCAGTGAGGTGTTAAATCATCAATCATTCCCTACTCATCATAATCATTTAAATAGATTAGGAACGATTGACTTATCTCATTTTACATCGTCAGGAGGAAAGTCATTATGGAAAAAGATGCTTTAGGTATATGCCTTTCACGAGACATGCTAAGCGAGCATCTTCTGTCAACGTTTACTCATGTTCGGGCTTACGAACTGGCGGTAGAAAACGATGAACAAGTCCGCGTATTATTCGCTTTTCCACAAATGTCGGGCAAGGATGTGCTCACTACGATGCAAGGCACGAAAAAATTGATTTGGCGAGCAGATTTCTTCTGTCCCCATTTCCCTCATCGATAAATCAAAGCTGATTCGTGGTAACGAATCAGCTTTGAACTCTTGTTACAACAAAATACTACTCTCTCGAAAAAAAACTCGCTACTATAGAGCAATCACTCTAAATCGAACTCTGAACGGTAACATGAAGCTAAAAACCATTACTTTGACGTTGTGCTCGTTGCTGGGTAGTGCTTCTGTCCACAGCATGCCTATTTCGTTTCAGCAAGCTTGGGATATTTTGCAGCAAAGCAACCACTCATTAGCCGCCGAACGAGCCAATGTCGAACATTACCAGCATTTGCAAAGCGCAACGAGTCATCTTAACTACCCTTCTCTATCCGTTAGCGCAACTTATGCTAGAATTGCTGAACGAGATATCACGCTTCCTACACCTCATCTAGAATTACCACTGCCGATCCCCAATACAATCGGTATAACTTTAGCCGATAAAAATGCTTATAGTTCATCCATTCGCGCTATCTGGCCTATCTTTACCGGTGGACGAATCACCGCAGCACAGACAGCCGCAGAAGGACAAAAACAAGAGGCTGAAAGTCAATTTGCCATGGTAGTGCAAGCTCGTTATGAGGATTTAGCCAAATACTATTTTAGCGTGGTACTTGCTCAAGAAGTATTACAAACACATATTGCTGTCGAACAGGGCCTAACCAAACATCGCGATAATGCATTAAAACTTGAACAACAGGGACAAATTGCCTTAGTTGAACGTTTACAGGCCGAAGCATCTTTAGATAAAGCCACTATTGAGCGTAAAAAATCAGAAAAAACATTAGACATAGCTCAAAGTGCGTTGACACAGATTCTGAACCAAACTCAGCCAGTCGCTCCCAGCGGTCAATTGTTTATTAATAAAAACCTCCCCCCGTTAACTGCTTTTATTGAGCAAACATTAGCCACCTACCCAGGTTTAGATCTCTTGAGTGCTAAAGAGAAACAAGCTAATAGCCTGATTAAGGCAGAAAAAGGTAAGTACTATCCCGACGTATATCTGTTTGGCCATTACAGTTTGTACGAAGATGATTCACTTCTCAGTCAACTCACACCCGATTGGATGGTCGGTGTTGGAGTAAGTATTCCGCTGATAGAGAACACTGGGCGCAGTCACCAAGTCCGAGCCGCAAACAGTTTAGTCTCTCAAGTCCGTTCTTTGCGCGCCCAAGCAGAACAAGATTTAACGGTATTGGTTGAAAAAACCTATAAAGAAGCCGAACAAGCTCTAGAAGAAGCACAAGGGCTTAATTCAAGCTTACGCTTGGCACAAGAAAACTTATCATTACGTCAAAAAGCCTTTAATCAAGGTCTGGCCACTTCGCTTGACGTTGTCGATGCCGAACTTTATTTAGCCAGCATTAAAACTCAACAAGCCGTGGCTGGTTTTAACTATCTCATTTCTCTGAGTAAGCTTTTAGCCTTATCGAGTGAGATGCAAACTTTCTCTCATTATAAGCAGATGGCAGTTCCTTTAACGATGCTGCCCAATCACCTTGTCGATTCACAAAGGGAACCTTCATGAAAGCGGTTAAATCTTCTGTTATTGTAATTTCTGTCGTCGCCGCCGTCGCTTGGATAGGTTATAGCTTTTATCAAGCTTATCAGCCTCAACCCATTCGTCTCCAAGGACAAATTGAGTCTCAACAATACAGTATCTCATCCAAAGTGCCGGGACGTATTGATCAAGTCTTTGTTCGCAAAGGGGATCTCGTCAGCAAAGGTCAGCTAATTTTCACCATTCATAGTCCGGAAATCGAAGCTAAGTTAGAACAAGCGATGGCGGGGCAAAGAGCGGCTGGCGCATTAGCTCAAGAAGCGGAAACGGGTTCACGTAGCCAACAAATACAAGCAGCAAGAGACCAATGGCTAACCGCAAAAGCGGCGGCTGATCTGGCTGAAAAAACCTATTTACGAGTGAATAATCTCTTCGAGCAAGGCGTTGTTGCTGAGCAAAGACGAGATGAAGCCAATACTCAATGGCGTGCAGCCAGATACAGTGAAAATGCCGCTCTACAAATGTATGAAATGGCTAAAGAAGGGGCTCGTAAAGAGACCATACTCGCCGCTTCTGAAAATGAACGCATGGCCGCAGGTGCGGTGGCTGAAGTAGAAGCTTATGCCGCTGATACTCGCATTGAAAGCTGGTTTGACGGTGAAGTGTCTCAAGTATTAATGCAAGCCGGAGAATTAGCCCCGCAAGGTTTTCCTGTCGTCACCGTGGTTGATCGCGCCGACTCTTGGGCAGTCTTTAATGTTCGAGAAGATTTATTGCGCCACTTTGAACAAGGATCAACCTTCAAAGCATTCTTACCTGCGTTGGATAAATACGTTGAATTTACCGTGACCCACATCGCAGTAATGGGCGATTTTGCTACTTGGCGATCAACCGATACTTCACAAGGTTTTGATTTAAGGACCTTTGAAGTTGAAGCTCGTCCCACACAACCCGTTGATGGGTTAAGAATGGGCATGAGTGTTGCTGTTGAGTTATAAGACCATGTCAAACCGTCTCCCTTCACAGTGGCAGTTGTTACGTCACGATCACTGGCTACTCTCATGTCTGACTTGGGTGCCCATTACTCTAGCGGCGCTATTATGGTGGATATTTTCCCAAGGTATCCTCCATCATTTACCGATAGGTGTGGTCGACCTATCACACAGCCAATTATCGCGGCAAATGGTTCGTCAACTGGATGCTACATCAACCTTATCGGTAACACGCCACTATCAAAGTGCCTCGGAAGCGAAACAAGCATTAATCTCAAGTGATATTTATGCTTACGTCGTTATTCCTACTCAGTTTGATAAAAGTATTTATCGTGGGGAGCAGCCTCAAGTCAGTACTTTTTACAATAGCCAATATATTTTGATTGGACGATTAATCAATTCAGCGGTTCTTCAAGCCCAAGGAACATTTAACGCTCAACTGGATGGAGCCAGAACCTTAGCAAAAGGCGATCAAACCCTGTTGAGCGCTTTGGGACAAGCGGTGCCTGTTCGAACTCAAGTGACTCCACTGTTTAATAAAAATAATCACTATGCTCAATTTTTAGTCTCTGCGGCGGTTCCTGCACTGTGGCAAATTTTTATCGTGGTCGCGACAATTTTAATTTTAACGGCAAATTATCGTGAATATGGTCTACAACGTTGGTTAGCGGCTCACCCTTTCCGAAACCTGAGTAAAACACTGGCTCCCTATTTTGTCATTTTCCTACTTCAGGGAATTGGATTTTTAATTTGGTTCTATCAAGCCATGCAATGGCCGATGCACGGTAGATTCTCAATCATCATTGTTGCTCAGATGGTGACTATTTTAGCTTGTATGATTATGGGCTGTTTTTTTTACTTTTTAACCCTTGACCCTGCTCGAGCAATGAGTTTTGCGGGTGCATTTACCGCGCCGAGCTTTGCGTTCATGGGCGTCACTTTCCCTGCCTCAGATATGAGTAGCGTCGCGCTCGCTTGGCGAAGTTTGTTACCCATCAGTCATTATATTGAAGTGCAGATCAGTCAAGTCAATTATGGACTGAACGCTCAGCAGTCACTTCAGCATTTATGGCCAATGCTCGGTTACCTACTCCCTTTAGTGATCACACTCGTGCTTATTAATAAACATCAAAGCAAAGAAACCGCGCTAAGGAGTAATCATGACTCTGTTTAATCTGTTCAAAGCCGAGTTAAAAGCGCTGATAACTAATCCTGTCGTGATGTTAACCATGATCGGTGGTGTGGTTTTTTATTCTTTTCTCTATCCATTACCGTATAGCCAACAAACCCCTCGTGAATTACCCATTACTGTAGTGAATTTAGATAAAAGCCAGACTAGCTATCAACTTGAGCGAATGGTTGATGCTACCCCACAGATAAAAATCATCCAGCGAAATCACTCGATCGTGGATGCCAAAGCAGCCTTTTTAGCTGGCGAAGTGAGTGGTATTTTGGTGATCCCTGAACATTTCTATAAAGATTTACTGCTGGGTAAAAGCCCAACGCTAGCCTATGCCGGAGACGCGGCGTACTTTCTGGTCTATGGCACGGTGGTAGAGGGATTGGTTCAAGCTGGTGGCACTTTATCAGCGAAAGCGAAAGTTGCGCGCTTGGTCGTCGATGGAGAGCCTTTGGGACTCGCGATGGAACACTGGTCTGCACTACAATCGAATATGAAGCCGACTTTTAACCCTAAAATGGGTTATATCGATTACGTTGTGCCCGGTGTATTTGTGTTGATTTTGCATCAAACACTGATTATGGCGGTGGGATTAATGGTCGGTACTCAAAAACAGGGTAAAGGCTACTGGCAGCGCGTCTCTCCACTTCGACTGATTGCAATAAGAACACTGCTGTTTGTCGCCTGTTATTACCTCCTCAGTATGTATTACTTTGGAGCCAGTTTTAGTCGTTTAGGTATCAGTACTCTCGCCAATATGGGGCAATTGCTGACACTTTTATTGCCTTTTTTATTGAGTGCTTGTTTTCTCGGTATCTGGCTTGGTGCGCTCGCCCCAAGGCGAGAGCTCGTCACCGTTGTCGTCTTAATCAGCTCGATGCCTTTAGTTTTCTCTTCTGGCTTTATTTGGCCACTAGAAGCGATTCCGCCCCCTATCACTTGGCTGGCCAGCCTATTTCCAAGCACCCCAGGAATACAAGGTTTTCTTGCTCTTAATCAAATGGGCGCGGAATGGTGGCAAATTGCACCACAATGGACACTGCTTTGGTTACAAACATTAGGTTGGGGTTGGCTAGCGTGGTGGCAATACCGTCGAACCGGCAAAGGAAAACTCGCTCATCATGACTAACTAATCTCTACTCAGGATAATGAAAGTTCTACAAACTTTCTTATCCTGGGTTGGCATGAAATCATAAGAACCAAAGAATGACTTCGGTGGCTTGAGCAGCCCACCAGCCCTTGTATTATCGCCATCGCCCCCCTGCTATACCCTTCCTACTTGAAGCTGCAGGAGTGTTGGCTACGTTTGTTCACCCCAATCATAGAATCTATCTATGCTCATGGGGACTCACTCCACTTGCCGCCGACCTGCAACTCCAAGTTGTTTGGGTATACATGCATCTGTTATCGCTATTAATACGAGATCCTTCCTCTATCTTATTCCTTATCGAAGTTAAATAAATAACCATGATAGATATCACTTAGCTATCGACTTTTAAAGTTGCATAGGTTATAAGTCTAGAAGTATAGACGTCCATTAGCTTAGGGAGCAAGCCGTGCCAATTAAGATCCCCGATCAACTACCTGCAACCGATGTGCTACGCCAAGAAAACATCTTTGTTATGTCTGAATCTCGTGCATCGACACAAGGTATTCGACCTCTTAAGGTATTAATTTTAAACTTAATGCCCAAAAAAATTGAAACCGAGACACAGTTCTTACGACTGCTGTCTAATTCCCCTTTGCAAGTTGATATTGAATTATTACGCATCGATGATCGTCCGAGTAAAAATACACCGGAAGCCCATCTCAATGCTTTCTATCGTCAATTTGATAAAGTCAGTCAACGCAATTTCGATGGCCTTATCATTACTGGCGCGCCGCTTGGATTGGTTCAATTTGAAAATGTCGCTTACTGGGATCATCTACAGCGCGTCATGAATTGGGCCAAACATCATGTCACTTCAACGTTATACATTTGTTGGGCTGCGCAAGCTGGGTTAAAGCTGTTGTATAACCTCCCCAAACGCACTCGAGAAGAAAAACTCTCTGGGGTTTATCAGCATGAGATTCATCAGCCTTTTCATCCTTTACTAAGAGGATTCGATGATACCTTCCTCGCTCCACACTCTCGGTATGCTGATTTCGCCGCTGATTATCTAGAGCAACATACCGATCTCGATCTGCTTGCAACATCAAGCATTGCAGGCGTTTATTTAGCGGCAACGAAAGATAAACGAAATGTATTTGTGACTGGCCACCCTGAGTATGATGCTGATACCCTACATCAAGAATATGTGCGAGATCTTGCCGAGGGTTTGCAACCGCAAATTCCACTCAATTATTATCCTGACAATAATCCAGATCAGCCACCACGGGCGAGCTGGCGAAGCCATGGACACTTATTATTTGCCAACTGGCTTAATTACTGTGTTTATCAACAAACGCCCTATGATCTTGAGCACTTTAGTGAAGATAAATTCACTAAAGACGATTAACACTACTTCCCCTCTTACCTTAGGCTAACTGAGTTTGCTAACTGACTCGCATCCTTGTCGGTTAGCCATTTTTCAAACCCCCAATCATTCTATTATAGACGCCACAACAACTTGAATTTACGGCTGTATTTGGGCTTCGCCAAGATCCTTTAATCACTCTGATGAGTTCTATCGATAATGTGATGCCAGAGAATCAGTGCGATGACACTACTGAACATTCGAGTAAAACAAACATCACAACGTCGCTGAATGGAGAAATGGCATGAAATTGGGAGCCGTATTAGGATTAGGGATCAGTGCCTTGTGGCTAAGTGGCTGCGTTACTATGACGGAACAGGGACAAGCAGAATTACGAAGTACTCCAATTGAAATGGCAGAATCAAGAATTGCGTTAGGGTTAGGTTATCTCGAACAAGGTAACCGAGTAAAAGCTCGGCAAAGCCTACAAAAAGCACTCCAACATGCACCGCACTATTACCGCGCTCAGCTCTCCATGGCGCACTACTTTGAAATAGTGGGAGAGAATGAAACGGCGCAGCAGCTTTATCAAACCGCATTAAGGGAGCACCCCAGAAATGGTAATGTGCTTAATAACTACGGTGCCTTTTTGTGTAAACAAGGGGAATATAGCCGAGCCGATCAATATTTTATGCGTGCCGTTGAGCAGCCTTACTATTATCTGATCCCCGCCAGCTATGAGAATGCAGGATTTTGCGCTTTAAAATCGGGCGATAAACAAAAAGCGCACTATTATTTCGAACGTTCGTTAGATCATGACCCTAATCGTGCTCGCTCAATCCTACAACTGGCTAAGTTGGAGATTGATAATGACCAATTTATTCCAGCACGGCTGCGTTTAATGAAGTTCCATCAACAATATGGATATCAAAAGACATCCTTAGAGCTATTGATTGAACTAGAAAAACGCAGCGGCAATCCTGCGTTAGAAAACAAATATCAGGCATTATTAGCAGAGCTGGTCTAACTATTTTTTGATGTTGGTAGGGCGGCCATCTTTGCCGCCTTTACGCTCGCGATAATTGACACGGCGCTGCTTTTTAACGGCTTTGGCACGTTCAATTTTCTTATATTCACGATAAGCAATACGAATAAACTTAATCAGCCCAGCTAAGAGTAGTAACCCAAAGACGGTCATAAAGGGCACGCAAAGCCACTCAGGTTGACATGGCAGATAGAAGTCGATGTCCATTTGTGGCCTCCTTAGATTTAGGCGCTATTTATACCTCTTACTGATTTATCGGCAGATAAGCCATATTCTTGACTCTGATGTCATTATACACGTAATTTATCTAAAATTTTCGCTTTCAGAACGACTTAACCTTGTTGAGCTCTCAATTCTAGTACCATCATGTATAGTCGAGCATCAAACTCTAACTGATGATAATTAGGCTCCATATGACAACACAGTTGGTAAAAAGCTTTATTGTGGTCTTTTTCACGTAAATGGGCCAACTCATGCACAACGAGCATACGTAATAAAGGCTCTGGTGCTTGTTTGAATGCACTAGCAATACGAATCTCATTTTTGGCTTTTATCTTGTTGCCGTGCACCCGAGAAACATAACTGTGTAGACCGAGCGCATTATTAATAAGATGAATTTTGCCATCGTACACCACTTTACTCAGCGGTGACGTCTTCTTCATATACTGATTTTTAATCGCCATCGTGTAGTTAAACAGCGCTTTTTCACTCTGGATAGCATGCCGCTCTGGGTAACGCTGCTCAAACCAAGAGATCAACTTATCTTGAGTGATTAATTGTTGAATTTGTTCTATTAGCGAGGTGGGATAACCTTGAATATACTTCAATACAGGATGCATAAATTCACTCTGTCGCATCAATTTTTGACGTGGCAGTGTAACTTAAATGGCCCAAGAAGTAATGCCTATTGCCACTACAAGGCGGCTTGTGTATCGGCTCAGCCAGCGTTAGAATTCGCCCTTTTGGTCAAAGTGAGCCTAAAAATGAAACGTGTTGTCCTTTATGTCAAAGACAATTGCCCTCACTGTAAAGATGCCCAGCGTTATTTGGATGCGAAAGGTATTCAGTACCGTTTGTGTAATGCCAAAATGGCGCGCGGTCGCAAAGAGTTAGATGCGCTAGGAGCAAGAAGTCTCCCTGTCCTCAAAATTGGCGATCAGCTCTTGATTGGCTGGAACGTCAGTAATTTTGAACGACTCTATACCCAAAAAAGCTAAGCGCGGCGGATTAAACGTATTGCTTTACAAATTCGATAAACGTTCTATCGGCATTAGATAAATAGCCTTCTTTACGCCACGCTAACGCGAGATCAATGGAGACGGGAGGTGTGAACGGTATTGCTCTCACTTCCGGTTCATTATCTGCGACCAGCTTCAATAAAGCAGTAATCGCGTGTTCTTGTTTAACAATGCTGAGGATCATCGGTAACAGATTAGTCTCAAAAGCAATTTTTGCCTCATGTTGATGTGTTTTACAAACCTTATCAATGAACTCACGGTGAAAATAACCCGTTTTAAACATCACCAGTTGATGCTCAAAAAATTGCTTAAAATCGATCTGTGTTTGAGCAGCCAGTGGATGATGCTGGCCTACAACGGCCACCATCGGGGAAGAGAGTAACGGGTCAGTTTCTAAATCAGCAGGCACATCTTGATTTAAAATCACGCCGACATCGAGCTCTCCTGCTAATAACATTTTGCGTATCGATTGGGTTCCCGCATCAATGACCGTCATTTTTAAATTCGGAAACTGGGTTTTAAACGCCATTACGATCGGTGGAAAAAAATAACTACCCATCATACTTGGTGCACCTAAGCGCACTTCCCCTTTTACCAGTCCTTTGAGTTCATCCATGGCTAATTGAGCATTGTCGATTTGCTGCAAAATTCGTCGAGCATGGTCGATTAATACCGAACCTTCATGCGTTAAACTTACTTTACGATCACCACGCTTAAATAGGTTTACACCCAGCTGCTGCTCAAATTTTTTAATAGCAATACTTAATGCTGGCTGAGCGATGTGCAGTTGCTGTGCGGCATGAGTGAAGTTCTCATGCTCTGCCACCGCAAGAAAATATCGTAATTGACGACTATCCATTAGCTATTAATTAAAGTTATTGCTTCGATATTTATAATATATTTTATTAATCCGGATAACGCTGCTAGTTTGATCACATTAAGCTTCCCTAACGACTTCACCTGGTCAATAAAACGTATGATTGAACAACACAGCCCAGCCTATCGCCGAGTTACGTTTGCTCTTGCACTTGGATCTTTTTTGATCTTCTGTAACTTGTATCTTTTCCAACCAATGCTGCCTTATCTGGCTCAACACTTTGCGGTGTCAGAAACACAAATTAACTGGCTGTTTGCTGCCTCAACGTTAGCATTATCGGTAAGCCTAGTGCCTTGGGCGATCAGTTCTGAAGTTTTTGGCCGTCGCGGGGTGATGCTGCTCGGGCTGTTTGCCATGCCATGGTTTGGATTACTCACTCTATTGAGCGATCAATTATGGGTACTGATCATCAGTCGAGCTTTGATGGGGATTGCCCTAGCCGCTTTTGCGTCTGTTGCGGTGGCTTATATGGTCGAAGAATTATCGCCACAAGCGTTTAACAAAGCGATTGGTGGATATATCGCCGCCAATTCACTTGGGGGGATCAGTGGTCGTATTGCTGGCGGGTTGTTAACGGATGCTTTTGGCTGGCAAACGGCCGTCGTTGCTATGGCTATCTTTACTTTATTTGGCGCATTGATTGTTTATTTTTCTTTGCCCGTACAACACCATTTTACGCCACAACGTAGGCGTTTTTTACAACATAATCAAGCACTCATATCTCATCTAAGACAACGTAACTTATGGTTAGCCATGCTCATCGGTGGCACCAACTTTGCTTTGTTCGTTAATCTCTATTCGGTAATGGGTTTTCGCTTAGTCGCAGATCCGTATGCGCTACCCGTTGGCATTGCCTCATTAATCTTTCTTTGTTATCTCGCGGGCACCATCAGCTCTCGACTCACAAACCGCTGGACATCGCATTATCATCCTGTCGCCGGGATGATTCTTGGTGCCATGGTCAGTATGGCCGGAATGTGGCTAGCCGCCGTCGAATCATTATGGTTTATGGTGTTTGGTTTACTTTTGATAAGCTTCGGCGCTTTTTTCACTCATACCTTAGCTTATGCTTGGGTCAGTCAAAAAGCGGTTCAAGCCAAAGCAACCGCGACCGCACTGTACCTAGTACATTACTACGTAGGGGGTAGTCTGGGCGGATTTTACCTGCTCTATTGCTGGCAACAGGGAGGCTGGGTAATGGTTACTCTTGGTGGCACGGTGTGTTATTTGATTTTGTTCTTACTTTGCTGGCAGCTATACCCAAAGCAAGAAAAAGTGGCGATCAACAGTAAGTAACCGATACAATCTGATATTACTCTATGTCTGAGTAGTATTACGCTGCTAAGACGCTTATTCATCACTATACCCAAACGACTTGGAACAATAGGTAGGCGATCAGTGAATCAATTCCAGTCAGCATCAATCAGCGATGCTGATGGGAATTGACGAAGCTCGCCAACATTACTGCGACTTCAAGTGGTAAAGGGATATTAATCAATGTGCTCAACCATTATGTCAACACTTAGTCCCTCAACGATTACCGAACATGTCAATCAATGGCTCAATGACGTCGTGATTGGTTTAAACTTATGTCCATTTGCTGCAAAACCTCAACGCAATCAGCAGATTAAAATTTTCGTTAGTCAAGCGAGCCGTGAAGAAGCGCTGCTACAAGATATTCTTGATCAATTACTCGAACTGGATACGAAAGAAGCACAAGAGCTAGAGACAACCTTAGTAGTGGTCCCTAATATGTTAGATGACTTTATGGACTACAACTTTTTTATCGATTGGGTTGAAGCCTTGATTCGTCAGCAAGACTGGGAAGGCATTTTCCAAGTCGCGACCTTTCATCCTCATTATTGTTTTGCTGGAACCTGCCCAGAAGATGATGAGAACTTAACCAACCGTTCACCCTATCCTATCTTTCATTTAATCCGTGAACAGAGCATGGAAAGAGTACTGAAACATTATCCGAACCCAGAAGCGATTCCTGAGATAAATATTCAACGTGTTAGTCAGCTCTCTCCCGCTGAACGCAAGGCGCTTTTCCCTTATTTATTTAATCAATAGGCGCGAGAAAAGCGACGAATGACTCTTCGCCAGTGACCGGATATTATCGAAATCTTAATGGGATTTATGCCTTGAAAATGCTACTCTAGTCGCATCATTCTTAGTGAGAGAATAAAATGAGCAAATTAACAGCAGATATTCAAGCGAACCTGGATCTTTTCATCAAAGAGTCCCAAGAAAACAAATTGGTATGGGGACTACGCAATGAAGAAGGCTGGCTTTCTTGTGAATCGACTGAGTTTGAAGACAGTGAAGTGATGCCTTTTTGGTCTTCAAAAGAAGATGCTCAACTGCATAACGTTGAAGAGTGGTCTGATTTTGAAGTGCTTGAGATCCCTCTGGATATCTTTGTCGAAGATTGGTTAATCACTTTAGCCGAAGACGGCGTGCTAATTGGGCCAAACTGGAATGCCACACTAGACGGTAAAGAGATGGAATCTTCTGAACTGGCTAAGCTATACCTATAATCCCAGTGATCATAGACAAGGCGCTGATCGCGTCTTGTCTCTTTTTATGCCTCAACGCTAAGCGCTAAACCAATACTATTCGCTCTCCTATCGACCGATATTGTCGTTCGTTTACGAGAAGCAACAATCACCACGGTATTAACCAAGTGGGTGATTAAACGGCTGCCATTAACGCCTATCTATACACTCTTTAAACTATTTCAACCACGGACTAAACCATGCATTTATCTAAGTTGACTGAAGATATCTACCAACACCTCTATCGTGATATTAGCGAATTTCGTCATACGTTTGATCTCCCTGTCGCTGATCCATCGAGCTTAGATAGCCAAGCCGATACCCTGCATACGTCTTTAATTATTGAAGAGCTGACTGAGCTGGCAGAAGCTGACTGTAAAACCGAGCAAGCCGATGCGATTGTTGATAGCGTCTATGTCTTAATGGGACGCCTGGTGCATTTGGGGCACACTCAGATTACCGACAACCTAACAATCAGTTATCTTATTGATTTGCTGTTAAATGTTGCCGTTAATCGTGGGATAGATTTTCTTCCCTGCTGGGATGAAGTGCATGCCTCAAACATGAGCAAAGTCTGTCGTAACGAGCAAGAGTTTATCGATACTGAAGCGTTTTACGCCAAACAAAATATCCCGCTGACGGCAGTACAAAAAGGCGATTACATCATTGCTAAATGTGCTAAGGATGTCGTGATGGAAGGCAAAACCATTCGTCAAGGTAAGGTGCTAAAATCGGTGTATTATCGTCCCGCGAACTTAGCAGCGCTAACCCAATCGTAAACTGATTCGATCATTGTGTTGTCTAAGGCTATCCAATATAAAAATGGCCGTCTCTTTAACGAGACGGCCATTTTATTAGACTGAATTAATCACCATCGCCTTATGCTGAGGCCTCTGACTCAACTTGACCTTGGTATAAATCTTTAGCCAACAGTAAATACATGGCCGGAACAACAAACAAGGTAAACAGCGTACCAATCGACATGCCACTAGCAATCACTAAGCCCATCGCGTAACGAGAGCCAGCACCAGCACCGGTCGCAATTAATAGTGGGATCATTGCCAATACGGTTGCCGCGGTCGTCATCAAAATAGGTCGTAGACGAATCGCGGTGGCTTCTTCAATCGCATCGCGCTTACTCTTACCATCCATTTGTAATTGATTGGCAAATTCCACAATCAAGATACCGTGTTTAGCGATCAATCCGACCAGCGTCAACAAACCCACTTGGGTATAGATGTTGATGCTGGTGAAACCGAGGCTGGTAAAAATCAATGCGCCACACACACTCATCGGTACGGTAACCATGATAATGATCGCGTTCTTAAATGACTCAAACTGAGCGGCAAGGATCAAGAAAATCACAATCAATGCAAAGAAGAACGTCACAACCAGTTGCTGCCCCTCACTCTTATATTGACGAGATTGTCCGGAATAATCGACGCTAAACCCAGCAGGCATCACTTCTGCCGCAATATTATCAAGTACGGCTAACGCTTCACCGAGCGGAACACCCGGACGTGGCACACCAGAAATTTTCACCGCATTAAGCTGTTGGAATCCACGTAGAGCTTGTGGCTGAACGGATTCACTCAGCGTCACTAAGGCAGACAGTGGCACTAACTCCCCTTGTTGGTTGCGGGTATAATAGTTAGTCAACTGCTCTGGATTAAGACGTTCGCTGCGCTCAACCTGTGGAATCACGCGATAAGAGCGGTTATCCAGTGAGAAGCGTCCAGTATCAGCGCCAGACAGCAGACTGCCTAAGTCAGCGGCAATTTGCTGCATCGACACGCCCATCAGCGCCGCTTTTTCACGATCCACTTCGACGGTTTGTCGAGGACGATTAATTTTCAAATCGCTGTCAACAAAGATAAAGCGTCCGCTCGCCATTGCTCGGCCTAAGATCTCTTGTACCACCTCTTGCAGTGCTTCAAAAGGTTGAGTTGAGCCGATGATAAATTCAACCGGTGTACCACCACCAGGAGAGGGCAGTGACGGTGGCACTAAAGCAAAACTATTGAGCGCGGGTTGCTGAGCAAGAAAAGGCTGAATGTCTTTAGCCAGCACATCATGAGTGAGCCTATCACGACGCTCCCAAGGCGCTAACACGATCCCAGCAATGGCCGTGTTGGTTCCACCCAACCCATTAATGATGAAGACGTTCTCAATTTCTTCCACATCATCAACCAATCTATCCAGTTCTCGAGTACTTTGTGTCAGTGCATCCAGCGTATGATAGCTATCGCTTTCCAAAATAGAGAACACGAAACCTTGGTCTTCTGGTGGCTCTAACTCTGAAGGGCTGGTGATAAACAAGAAGTAACAAGAAACCAGTACAATCGCACCAAAGGTTAACACGACACTCTTACTATCCAGTAAGCTGTGCAGCGTGCGTTGGTACGAATGATGTAATCGGTCAAACTGCTTATCTAACCACTGCTCAAGCGATTTCTCTTTTTTGTTATCGCTGCTGTGTGGCTTAAGAATATAAGCACACATTACTGGCGATAACGTTAACGCAACAATACCCGATAGAATAACCGATGCTGCAAGAGTAAACGCAAATTCAACGAATAATACGCCCGTCAAACCACCAACAAAACCGATCGGTAGAAAAACCGCAACCAAGGTCGTTGACATGGTAATGATTGGCCATGCAAGCTCACGCGCCCCTTGGATCGCCGCATCAATACGACTTTTACCTTCTTCAATATGACGGTGAATGTTTTCGAGCATGATGATCGCATCATCGACCACAACCCCAATCGCCAGTACCATCGCCAGTAGCGTCAGTAAGTTGATAGAGAAACCCAACAACCACATCAAGAAAAAAGTACCAATCAACGATACAGGTATCGCCACCGCAGGGATGATAACCGAGCGAAATGAGCCTAAAAACGCATAAATAACGAAAACAACGATTGCCAACGCCAAAATAATCGACATCACTACTTCATCAATGGCATTTTCGATATATTCCGTCGAGTCATAAGCGATGTACGCAGAAAGTCCTTGAGGCAGCTGAGGAATAATATCTTGATCCCACACTTGACGAACATCTGCGATCACATCCAACGCATTCGCATCCGGAGAGACTTCGATACCAATAAAGGTTGCAGCTAAGCCATTAAAGCTCACCGAACTCTCGTAGTTCTCAGCGCCTAATTCAACCTCTGCAACATCGGCTAAACGAACAACGCTTTGACCGTCACTGCTGACCACCAGTTGTTTAAATTCTTCAACATCGCGTAAATCAGTCGCCGCCGTTAAGTCAATCGCGACCATCTGCCCTTTAGTACGACCTAACGCCGCTAATACGTTGTTACTGCGTAACGCCGTCGCGACATCGCTCCCCGTTAAACCATACGCGGCCATTTTGACTGAATCTAGCCAGACTCGCATAGCAAACGTACGTGCACCAAGAATTTCCGCTCGTTGCACGCCAGGAATGGTCGATAGCTGAGGTTCTACAACTCGAACTAAGTAATCGGTGATTTGGTTATCACCCAATACTTCTGAGTAGAACGCCAAATACATCGCCGCGACACTTTCGCCGACTTTTAAGGTCACCACCGGTTCACGAGCGTTTTCCGGTAACTCTGAGCGAACCTTATTCACCTGAGCAGCAATTTGCGTCAACGCTTGGTTAGGATCGTAATCGAGGCGTAAATACGCTTCGATGGTACTATTACCCGCGACCGACGTAGAGACTAAATAATCAATCCCTTCTGCTGCGGCAATTTCCCGCTCTAATGGTGTGGTGATAAAACCTTGGATAAGATCCGCATCAGCTCCGACATAAGTGGTACTGACACTGATCACCGCATTTTGGATCTCAGGGAATTGGCGAACATTCATATCCATAATGGCTCGTAAACCAAGTAAGATAATGAATAAGCTCACCACCGACGCTAAGATCGGTTTTTTAATAAAAACATCAGTAAAACGCATGAATACTCCTACTGATTCGCGGGTGATGGGTTCACTTCCGCACTCGGTTGAACACGCGGATTGTCACTAATTATGATTTGTGACCCATTACGTAACTTGAGTAAGCCGGAGGTTACAATCCGATCGCCAACCTCTAAGCCTTGTTCCACCGCAATCAGATCGCCACGACGCTCACCCGTTTGCACAAACCGTTGTTGTACCACTAACTTGTCATCTTGCTCTTCAATCACAAATACTGAGTTACCATAAGGGTTAAACTGAATCGCGGTTTGCGGAATTAAGCTAACTGAACGTGGTTTCCCCGTATCCAATTGCACGCGAGCAAACATACCCGGACGCAATGCGAGATCTTGGTTATCCAGAGTGGCTTGTACTTCAATACTTCGACTTGCTTCGCGAACTGAAGGCGCTATAGCAGTAATTTTCCCGGTGAAAACTCGGCCAGCAACGGAATCAACGTTGACTTGCACGCTTTCTCCTAGACGAATATTAGCCAACTGCTGCTCGGGTAAAGTGAAGTTGAGATAAATTGGGGCAAATGATTGTAATGAGACAACGACACTACCCGGAGACAGTAGCTGACCCAAGCTGACTTGGCGCAATCCAGCAATACCATCAAAAGGGGCAAGAATGGTCTTTTGCGCGATCCGAGCTCGTTGGCTTTCTACTGCGGCAGACGCTTGCTTGGCTTCACTCTCACTGCGACGCAGCTCTGACTCAGAGACATTTTTCTCGCGGAACAGACGCTGATAACGCGTCAACTCGATATTGGCTAACTCTTCCACCGCTTGTAATCTTTTTAGCTCCGCTCTATCGACCGAATCATCCAAAGTGACAAGTAGCGTCCCTTTTTTGATATTACTACCGTTAGCAAAATGGATACCGTTGATGATACCACTCGCTTCAGTGGTTAAATCGGTGCTATTAACGGCGACAAAACTACCAATTGCACTGACAAAGGGCTGCCATTCATCGGTGGTGACTTCGCTAGCCGTCACGGTTACCGGTGGAATCGGCATGTTATCGAAAAATTGATTCATAAAATGGTTGCCGACCGCTTTGTAGGCAAAAATGCCACCAAAAATCAGCGTACTGACGATTAACATCAGGATCATGCGTTTTAACATGAAAACTCCTTGCTGGTTGATCCTAAAAATAAAAAGGGTTAGTGAAAAGCAGGATACTTTTCTAGTTCGATTTTCAATGCCGTTACTTTTTGTAAAATAACGTTATCCTCCAGTGATAATAAGGGCTGCCACTCCATCCCATTAAGTAGCATCGTGATGTTACGATAAAGTTGCATCGAATTAGGTGATACCGCTAATGCCTCTAGTAAGCCATCGGCATTAACCAAAGCATGGTGGCCTTGACACTGCGCCCAAGGCGCTAAAGAGAGATCCATTGCGTGATAGCCATAATCAGGCAGCTCACCGCAATCAAGCGCATCTTGGGTTATTCTACTGACGATCTCGCCAATTGGTTTACAGGATTGGAAAATTTTCTGCTTATGAGCGACAGAGACATTTTCCCATACTGCTTCCGTAAAAACGTATTGTTCTAATTTGGCATGTTGCGGATAACGCTGCTGAAATAAACGATCGGCAATCGCTAAAGCCAACATTTTATCGCGCCCGCTGACCTCCAATTGAGCAATACATTCAAAACGTTCGGTTCTATCCGCTGCCTTTAAGCCGACAATAGCGGCCAATAAATCCTCTCGGCTTGCAAAATGTTGATAGAGCGTCCCCGTCGCGTATTGACACTGCTTGGCCAATTTCGCCATATGTAAATTCAAGAATCCATCTTGCTCAATCATGTCGCAAGCGGTTATTAAGAACAGTTGTTCTCTTTCTTGTCGCTCACGAAGCTTTCTTTCTGATGTTGTCATAATCAAACCATACTTGAATGGGAAACAGATTATGAACGTGATTCAAAAAGCGATCAATTTTGATTGTTCACACTTAGTTCACAATTTGTATCAAAATGTGAACTGCAACATCATTTATTCTCATCAATGACTCCCCATCGATGAGAATAAGCAAGAATAGGCAGGGAAAAGAATAAAAAAAGCCACCTTAAGGGCAAGGTGGCTAAAGACTATCAAAGTCTAACAAGAACGAGAATGTATCAATACGTTTAATGCGATTGGCATGCCAAGTTTTTACAATCAACCATCTTATTGTTTATAAAGGATTTTTATAAAACGCCATTGCCAAAGGCGAATCATTATTGAACCACGATGGTGCTTGATGCACCACCATCAATCAAAGACTAAATAAGGCTGCCCGGCAATCTCCACTTGTTGAACGGCGGTATGAAAAACGTGTTGGATACGCTCGGCGGTTAACACTTGTCGAGGTTCACCTAATGAATGCATCACCCCATTATCTAACAGTAATACTTTATCGGCATAACGTAGCGAACGGTTCAAATCGTGATTAGCCATGATGACCGTGATCCCATCGCTGGCAATACGCTGGATGAGGTCATACAGCAGTCGCTCTTGCGCAATATCTAACGGAGCCGCAGGTTCATCGAGGATCAGTAATCGGCCAAATGGATTTAATGTCGGCCAAATTTGTAGGCAGCTACCCGCTAAACGTACTCTCTGCCACTCTCCACCCGATAAATGGTGGATAGAACGATAGAGCTTATTTTGTAAACCCAGCAGTGTGACCAATTCTTGCAGTACTTCGCTGACTCGAGGTTCCTGATAACTGACCCCTTGGGGAAGGGATAACTCTAAATATTGAAACACATCAAGATAAAAAGCAGGTTTATCACTTTGCGATAAGTAGGCACGAACCTGAGCTTGTGCGGGTAATGAGAGTGACAATAAATCAACATCGTCTAACTGCACCGAACCTTGGCTAGTGATCATACCTGCTATCGCTGCTAATAAAGTACTTTTACCACTCCCATTAGGACCAATCACATGCAGCACTTCTCCGGCTACCGATTGAAAAGAGAGCGGCAGTAAACGTTGCCCAACGTGTAAATGACTAACGTTTATCATGACTTCTCACCAGCATCCAAATAAAGATTGGGGCTCCAATGGTTGTCGTCACCACACCAACAGGCAATTCGGCGGACGTAAGAGCAAGCCTTGCCAACATATCAGCCGCCACCAGCAGCAGAGCACCACACACAGCGCAAGCAGGCAACAACATACGATGCTCACTCCCCAATATAAGACGCAACAAATGTGGAATAACCAAACCAATGAAGCCAATGATGCCAGCTAAAGCAACACTCACACCAACTAATAATGAGATAGCAACAATCAATTTCCAACGTATTGCTATTACGTCTAATCCGAGCTGTTTGGCATGAGTTTCACCTAGCATCAATTGATCAAGAGATCGTCCTTGAAACAGTAACCAGATAATAACGGGTAACGCCAAAAGAGACAGAGCATGTTGATACCAACTGACACCACTTAAACTGCCCATCAGCCAATACATCAGCTGCCTTAGACTCAAGTTATCACTAAAATAAAAAGCCCATGTCACTATCGAGCCGGACAGGATGCCTAAAGCAACCCCAACTAGCAAAAGACGCGTAGTGGTTAAACTCGTCAGCTTGGCAATCGATACCAAAAGAAAGGTAAAAACTAACGCGCCCATCACGGCAGCTAACATAAACAGCGATGGCGTAGCAAAGGTAGGAAAAAAGAATAAGACAATCACCATCGCCACACTGGCACCACCAGAAATCCCCAAGATTCCCGGTTCGGCTAATACGTTACCCAATAGTACCTGTAACGTAGCTCCCGACAAGGCCAGTGCGCTACCGATAACGATAGCCGCCAGTAATCGAGGTAGGCGTAACTCTAAGATCAATTGTTGTTCAAGAATCGTCCAATCTGAACCCAGCCCGATAAAACGCTCACCGACCATTAAATAAGTCGCACTTAATATGAATAACAGGCAAGTAAAACTACCAATCACCCATCGCCAGCGGCGCTGTTTGTTGGCAATTAATTGGTTGAAGTTCATCGGCCTAATAGCATAAAAAAATAATGGGGCTAACCTTATCGTTAACCCCATTGAAGCTCAAGTGCTTTACTTAATCATAAACCAATTGATCATCTTCATATCGAGTATCCACCTTGCAGACCATTAAGGCCGCACGTTGACCAATCGCCACCTTGCGGTTGGGAAACACGATCGCCTCCCCTTCATTCTTCGCCATTAAGGGTTTATCGCCATCATGGCCAAATACTTCCCCATGCATAAAAGAGGTGAAGTTTTCTACATCGTCACCAAAGCGAAAATCAAAATCTTCGTGTAAGCGAACAATCGTTCGGCTCACTCGATACATGATGGTTTTCTTGGCTAAATGTTCCGACTGCTCTGCCGCGATTAAATCGCGTAATGCGAGATCAAATGCGGCAAGGCGTGCCAAATCATTTTCACCCAGTTTTGCCACTTGACCGAGTTCAACGGTCATCGCTTGCGCAGCAAAATGCTCGGCACTGAACCAGCTAAAGGTACTTGCAGGAGCATTAGAAAGCATGACAGCTTCAATGTGTGCGCTCTCGATAAATGCCATCAAAGCACGACTACGGACTGGATGACGAGTTTTCGGGCTGACAGCAAATGAATAGTGCTTTGACAAACGAATCGCACAGTGTAAATCGAGATGCCAGCGAGTCTCTGGTGCCGTTTTATTAAAAAACTGGCTGACCTGCGCTTTTAAGTTGGTAGCGATATCCGCTTCTAAACTCGCAGCATGAGGCTTATCATCAAATAATCGGTTGAGATTTTCTTCTATAAAACGGGTATGGCGCAAAGTGGCTTGTGGATGAGCGACGATAAATAAACAGCGCTGCTGCACACGTTGAAATCCGCTGACGATATCATCAATAATTTTATCGACCAGCTCCATTGGCGCCGTTTCATCACCATGCACACCACAGGATATGACGATATTTTTACTATCCGCAGAATAATGTGCTGGTAATACTTCAAGGACACCACGTTGCCACAGTTTAAGTCGGACGCCTGCTTGAGTGGTGATTTCTTCGCTGACCATCGGCTGGTCAATATCCAAACTATCGAAAAGAAAAGATCGGCGAAAGAGGGATGTCGTCATGCGCTACTCCTTTATTGCACAGCGGGTATGGTAAAGAATTGTTTAGCCAATTTATGTAGAGAGGATCTCACTTATCAAAACCCGAACGCTGAATAACCTGCAAGTAAGCATCACAAACGGATTTAACTCCCCGAATTCTAACACTAAATATTGCTAATGCACTAGAGTTGGGTTATTCGTGCTGATAGTCAACCACTTGATATGATCAGCATACACCCAAACGACTTGGCGTTGCAGTTTCAAGCACGAAGGGGATACACACTTTGGATAGCAACGAATTTTAGGAATCAGTATGAATAACATAACTCAAAATCCGGTGATCATGATTGCAGGCGCCACCGGCTTAGTCGGCACTTGCGTATTACGACGCTTATTAGCTGAACCTGCCATCCAACATATCTATGCACTGAATCGACGGAGTTTATCGCTGCCTCATCCTAAATTAACCGAGTTGATTGATTCTGAACTCAGTATTATCCACTGGCCTGAGCAGCAGCCTCGCCCTCAGTATGGCATTATCGCGCTCGGCACAACGCTTAAGCAAGCCGGCTCTAAACACGCTTTGGAGAAAGTGGATTTTGAATTGGTTTGTCAGGTGGCGCACAGTATGAAAATCTTGGGCGTGACTCGGCTTGCGATTGTCTCTAGCTACGGAGCCAATCCCAGTGCCCGCTCCCATTACTTACGCTGCAAAGGACGCATGGAAGAAACCATTCGTCGGCTTGGGTTTGATCATCTGGTGTTTGTTCGTCCAGGTCCGTTAGTCGGCCAACGTGAACAGCCGAGAAATGATGAAATTTGGCTACAACGAATCATGAAATTAGGACAATTTTTTCTATTTGGTCGCCTAAAAAACCTGATCCCGATTGACGCCGATAAGGTCGCTCAAGCACTCTTGTACGCTTTATTTGATCAATCAACCAAACGAGTTACCGTTTTACCCTCCGTAGCGATGCATGAACTGGTCAAAAAATACCAATAAACCGACCACTTAATCACCACACTGATGCCAATACAGCCAAATAAAGCACTCAATAACTATTTGTTCTACATTATGCCGTTTTGGTCTTTTAAGGTTGATTTAGATCACGCTATGCTCAGCTGGTCTTATTACCCCTATACCTACACCATTTATCGGCGCAGAGCTGTAGCAGCTTAAATGCAATGGATGACGCTACCAGATAACGTTAATGGACTTAACTTTCTGCACGGTTAAATTAAGTGTTGTTTTACCCCTGTTAAGGATGTCTATTATGTCAGTTGCAGCTATCGCTATGCTTGCGGTATTTGTCGGTATTTTGCTGTTCCTGTTTGGTCAACAGAAAAAAAGCCATTCGTTATCGCGCTTAGTTCTATTAGGTCTAGTGCTTGGTAGTGTCTTTGGACTCGCCCTTCAGCTTATTTTTAACCAAGGTAGTCCCGTTATCCGCGATGTGCTCTCATGGATTTCGATTGTTGGTAGCGGCTATGTCGAACTATTGAAAATGGTTATCATGCCATTAGTATTAGTATCGATGATTTCTGCCGTGGTGAAACTGGATAACAGCGGTTCATTGGGTAAAATCTCCTTTCTCACCATCTCAATTTTGCTGTTCACAACAGCGATTGCCGCTTTGATTGGTATTTTGATCACTCATGCGTTTGGCTTAACCGCTGAAGGGCTAACCGAAGGCACACGTGAAGTGGCTCGAATGGGACAACTTGAATCCCGCGCATCAACCGTTGCTAACTTAACCATTCCGCAAATGCTGATCGGTTTTATTCCATCAAATCCTTTTGCTGATCTGACTGGCGCCCGTTCGTCTTCAATCATTGCCGTGGTCATCTTTGGTATTTTAGTCGGTATTGCCGCACGTAAAGTGATGCAAGAGAAAGAACAGCTTGAAGCGCCTATTCGCCTCTTTGTTGATGCGCTGCAATCCATTGTGATGCGCTTGGTTAAAATGATCATCGCCCTCACACCTTACGGTATTGCCGCACTGATGGCGAGAATGGTTGCAACATCAAGCGCGAGCGATATTTTAAACTTGCTCGGCTTTATCGTCGCTTCTTACCTCGCGATTGCTTTGATGTTTGTTGTGCATGGTTTATTGGTTGCTTTGGTTGGCGTTAACCCTAAAACCTATTTCCAAAAAATTTGGCCAGTACTGACTTTCGCGTTTACTTCACGTAGCTCGGCGGCCACCATTCCATTAAACGTCGAAGCTCAGATCACTAAGCTTAATGTACCACCAGTGATTGCTAACTTGTCAGCCTCGTTTGGAGCAACAATTGGACAAAATGGCTGTGCCGGAATTTATCCTGCAATGCTAGCGGTGATGGTTGCTCCATCAATGGGGATCAACCCGCTGGATATCCATTTCATCTTGTCATTGATTGCCATGATCACCATTAGCTCGTTTGGTATTGCTGGGATTGGTGGTGGCGCAACGTTTGCCGCGCTGATTGTACTTCCAGCGATGGGGTTACCTGTGACAATCGCAGCACTGCTTATCTCGATTGAACCGTTGATTGATATGGCACGTACTGCACTTAATGTATCGGGATCAATGACAGCGGGTACTATCACCAGTCGACTCATGAAACAAACTCATGAGCCAGAAGCTGAAACACAACCTGTCCAAGCGTCTTAATCATTAACAATTGCTTAATCACTAAAAAGCCGACCTGTATATTGGTCGGCTTTTTTGTCTCTTTTTTCTATCAATGATGAATTAATGGTCGTGTTAATTATCGCCAACGCAGGATCCCTAAGCGATACAGTGCTAACGCCGAAAGCAACAAAGCACAACCAAGGATTTTATTCAAAGGCATGGTTTCCGCATAAACCAGCATACTAAGAATCAATGTCCACACCGGTTCCAATAACATTAATAAAGCCGCATTGGTCGGATTAGCATGCTTTTGACCAATAGTTTGCATCAGATATCGCAGGCTCGTGGCCAATAACACGCTCAATGCAAACCACTTCCAAGTCATAATACTTACCGATTCTGGCCAGCGTTCAAATAACCAACAGAGTACTACCCCCAAACAACCGACAGTAAAAAGCTGTAATGTGGTTAATAACATTGCGGGCAATTTTGCGGAGTATTGACTATTGAAGTTAAAATGTAATGCCAACCCCATCGCCGCCGCTAAAAACCACAACTGATTGACCGCAATTTGCCAAGCGCCATTCCAAGAGAGCAAAAACAATCCTAATACTGCAATTGGAAAAGCCAGCCAAAAAGCTCGATTCGGTCGATTACCGTGGAGCGGCCAAGCAAGTAAAGGCACAAATAGCATCGACAAACTCATGATGAATGCGCCTTCGCCCAAGGTGGGACTTAATGAAATCGCATGTATCCAGCAAAAAAGCGACCCCCCTAAAAAGACGCCGACCCCCATTGCGCGCAGACAATCTTGTCGAGAGGCTTTTTTTAAAGCTGGGAAACAAAACGGCAGTAAAATCAGAGAGGCGGTAATAAATCGCAAGCCAATAAAGCCAAACGGTGGTAATTCTTCAATGGCTTGTTTTGAAAACACCCAACCCGCAGCAGCGAGCAATGTTGTTAATACAAAAATCGATTCAGCGCGAAATTTAACCATCATGGTAAGGTCACACAAAGGCAGGAAAGAGTGAACAGATTGTGCGCCAAATGTAAAAATAAAACCACTCTTCATCGACTAAATATCAATGATTTAGCTTTGCTATAACGTGTTAACAACCCATCTGCAAGCGACACATAAATAGAGATTGATTCGATATCTGAATCATCAAGAACAGCCGTTCTCAAATTCATACAACTCTAAAAATTAACTTAAAATAGAAATTAAAAACCAATAAAAATAATAAAATCGGAATAAAAAACCAATATTTTCACTTTTACATAGTTCCATTGGGCCGACAACTGAGGGTTAATCAGTGAATGTGACCACTACCACAAAAAGCCTTCATCCACTAAATGTGGTAAGTTTTACCACATTATCATTTCTATATGGCTCTAATTTCAGTGAAAGACTCCCAAGAAGCATTGCATTTTAGCATCACTCCAGAAAAGACCGCTTGGAACCGACATGACACTTATTGGTCACTCAGCTTATTTGGTACCGCCGTCGGTGCCGGCATTCTTTTTTTACCCATTAATCTAGGGCTTGGTGGGTTTTGGCCGTTATTGATTATGGCGCTTCTCGCCTACCCAATGACGTACTACTCTCATCGCGGCCTAGCAAGATTCGTCTTATCTTCTGCTTATCCTAACAGTGACTTTACGGATGTGGTTGAAGAACACTTTGGAGTCACGGCTGGCAGAGCCATTGCATGGTTATACTTTCTGTCTATTTTCCCTATCTTATTGATTTATGGCGTGGGATTGACCAATACCGTTGATAGTTTCTGGGTTAACCAAGCACAGCTCAGCGCTCTGCCTCGTTGGTTACTGTCCGGTGTTCTAGTCAGTGGGTTGATTGCGATTATGCTCGGCGGTGAAAAAATCATGTTACGCGCATTCGCCGTCATGGTTTATCCTCTCGCGGCCATTTTAGCCGCTCTATCACTCTATTTAATTCCACGCTGGCATCTGCCTTCTCTTGCTCTGCCGAGTGCTGGGGAATTTATTCATACCGCTTGGCTATCAGTGCCGGTGATTGTTTTTTCATTCAGTTATGCTGCGGCTATTTCGAGTTTTGCTCATAAGCAGCGACGCTATTATCAGCAACAAGCCTTAAAGAAAAGTGAACAGATACTAAAACGCACCAGCATAGTGCTGATTGCTTTTGTATTGCTGTTTGTTTTTTCATGTGTGTTAACGCTATCCCCAGAGCAACTCCTTGACGCTAAGACGCAAAACTTATCTATTTTGTCTTACTTAGCGAACGCGACTGATAATCCGTTTATTGCAACGCTCGGCCCACTGGTGGCTTTTATTGCGATTACTTCCTCTTTCTTAGGGCATTTTTTAGGGGCTCGTGAAAGCTTAAATGGATTACTGACTAAGCACAGCTCTCTGAATTACGCTCAGGCGAATAAATTAGGGATTGGATTTCTATTTGTGACTATTTGGGCAGCGGCAATACTCAATCCAAGTATTTTAGGTATGATGGAAGCGTTATCTGGACCCGTTATCGCCTTAATTTTATTTATCATGCCCATGATTGCCGTCTATCGTGTTAACGCTCTCAATGGTTATAAAAAACACCTAAGCACTTACTTTGTATTTGCCATTGGCATGATGGCAGTCTCTGCTTTGCTTTATCGCTTACTCCATTAAGTCTCGGTAACATCTCCTCCTCTCCACTGGAATCTCATCGGCGGAGAGGGGCGCGTTATAGTGATGGAGAAACGACTTATTTATCAAGGAGTAAGATCAATCATCGTCATACTTTAGTTAAAATACTCGCAGAACTTGTTGACTAATATTTAACCAAGTCGTACCTTGTAATGTAATCTTCATCACATTAGAAGGCTATTCCATGAAACGCTCTAGCGCAACTTCGCGTCTGCAAATGATTAAAGAAGTTGCAAAACGCAACACCTCTCCCACCAATGCCGATCCTATGGCGCAATACATCAATACATTAATTCACAACAAAACCAGTCAACCGAAACAAGAACCGAAACGGATTTTCTCAGGTTTGCATTTTGATGAGCATGCCGGTGGATGGGTTAGCGATAACTGGGATAATAAATAGTCCAACTCTCGCGAACCACTTTATTGCTGATACCCTACCGATGCGAAGGCCAAACGTCGAACTCGATTGGATGTGCAGCTAGTCGTCCTTAGGGTATTGCCAACTATGGTGTGATTAGAAATGGATTTCATGTGACACTTTTTTACCGCCGTTCATCGAGTATCATTCGCTTAAAAGTACGAAACCGAGCGACTAGAACAGTTCGTTTTGTCGATCCTCGTTAGCCATTTCCATCCTCTTATTGGCCTGATTTTGCTGTGATCGTTGTTTACGCCGATAACGTTGCCGACAAAGATGAATGACATGCAGTTGCTGAGCTGGCGTCATATCTAACCACGTAAAGCGTTCCTCTCTTTTACGCATACAGCCCTGACAATAGCCTTTTTCATCCACGCTACAGACACCCACACAAGGGCTTGGGATCTGGAAAAACTCCAATTGCTCCATAACCACTCCATTGTTTTATGCCCTATCTGACCCCATAAACAATTCGGTTAGCGATTATCTCATGATCGCCTACGCTTTAGGCATGACAGTCCGCTAACACAACTTAATCATGGCTCGTTATACTCTATGCCAATCATCTCATCAACTTAACGTGATTAGGTTGTCCTGATGCTATTTGATGTCCGATTGTTGATTAGGAGTTCTCACATGAAGCTTAGTTCAAAAGCCCTACTTGCCGCAATATCCTTACCTGTCTTACTCTCTGCTTGTGCAGGTTACCAAGATAAAACCGAGATTACTGCCGACGTACTGCAACATCATCATTGGCAACTGACTCATATCGATGGGCAGCCGTTGGTCATGGATGAGCATTATGACGCACCAAGACTCGAGTTTGGCGAAAAAATGATGGCCAGTGGTAATGCCGGCTGTAACAACTTTTTCGGTCAAGCCGAGCTAAAAGATAACAAACTGCGTATTGAAAGAATGGGCATGACGATGAAAATGTGTATCGGTGATGTTATGGATACCGAGCAACTCGTCTCTCAATCATTGAGCGACTGGAATGACGTAACATTAACCGAAGAAACACTAACCTTAAAAAACCAAGCACATACACTTACTTTCACGTTGAGTGATTGGGTTAAGTAAAAGCCATCGGTTTTTCATGTTCACAGTGAGTAATAAAAAAAGACAGCTTTTTGCTGTCTTTTTTTATTAAGCCAATTTTGTTACACAGAAGATTAACTTATTTAATGATTTTCCTTCATAATGGATCGATATGGCGGTTCGATAAAGGGCGAGGACAGCGAGTTATTGCAGCAAAATGACTCCGCATTGCCGATAGCACTGTCACCCTCAGTAGAAAAAGAGATTAAGGATAATAATGAAAAACTGGCTAGCTCTACTCTGCGCAAGTTTACTGTCGTTTGCGCTTCATGCCCAATCTTGGCAAGACATCACCCAACAAGCTCGAGGAGAGACGGTCTATTTCCATGCTTGGGGTGGCAGTCAAGAAGTTAACAACTATTTACGTTGGGCGGCTGTACAACTCAAACAACAGCACGACATCAATTTAGTGCATGTGAAGGTATCTGATATTGCCGAAACGGCCAGCCGACTAGTCGCAGAGAAAGCCGCAGGCCGTCACGATGCTGGTAGTGTTGACATGGTGTGGATCAATGGTGCTAATTTCAAGTCGATGAAAGATAATGGATTATTATACGGCCCAATCGTTGACATGCTACCCAACTGGGCAATCGTCGACTCATCACTTCCGGTCGATCGTGATTTTGCTGAACCAACGGAAGGGTTAGAAGCCCCTTGGGGAGTCGGTCAGTTAGTGTTTATTCACGACCACCAAAAGCTCAATAATCCCCCACAATCTTTCGCAGAGTTGCTCAGTTATGCCAAGGTATACCCTAACCGGATTACTTACCCTCGCCCACCTGAATTTCATGGTGCCAGTTTTCTTAAAGCATTATTGATTGAATTAACGGCGAACAATGCTGCATTAGGTTTACCGGTTGATCACGCGTCTTTCCCTATCATCACTAAACCGTTATGGGATTATTTGGATCAACTGCACACCGTCGCTTGGCGATCAGGGCGACAATTTCCATCTGGCTCATCAGAAATGCTCCAATTACTGGATGATGGACAAATTGATCTTGCGATTACTTTTAATCCTAATGCTGTTTTTGCCGCTCAGGCTGCGGGTAAGCTGTCAAAAAGTACACAAAGTTACGCGATGCAAAATGGCGCTTTAACCAATATTCATTTTTTAGCCATCCCTTGGAATGCCAATGCCAAAGCGGGGGCTTTAGTGACAATCAACTTTTTACTCAGCCCAGAAGCCCAATCTCGTAAAGGGGATTTGGCTATTTGGGGTGACCCTGCCGTGATCCAAAGGCAACACCTTAGCGGCTCTGCCAGCCGTTCGAAATTGTATCCTTCGATAGACGAACCTCATCCCAGTTGGCAAACTGCGTTAGGGGAAGAGTGGCAGCGTCGTTACGGTCATCGTCAATAACGATCATTATGCGTTTACGATTGGCTTATTGGGGCGTACTGCTGATTTGCGTTGCGCCGATCATTCCTGGAGTGCTCGGTATCGTCAGCTCTGCGTTGGGTTATATCCCTGCCGTAGGATTGAATAGTGCTGGCGTTGAGGCTTTTCAGCAAGTTTGGCAATGGACCGGTATTGAACGTTCATTGCTGCTCTCGCTTAGCTCAACCCTATTGAGTACCTACCTTGCCTTAGCGATCAGTTTTGCTATTTTAGCCTCGCTTTGGCACTCTCCATATTGGCGAAGGGTTGAACATGCGTTATCCGCGCTGCTTGCTCTTCCTCATGTAGCTTTTGCGATTGGCTTTGCCTTCCTATTTGCACCGACAGGAATGGTTTCGCGTTTGATCCATTCCATGTCGGGCTATCAACCTTCCACTCAAGGTGCCACTTGGCTAGTTCAAGATCCCTACGCGCTGGGACTCACTATCGCCTTAGCATTAAAAGAAGTTCCTTTTCTACTTTTGATGAGCCTCTCAGTGGTACAACAGTTACGCATTCCATCCTTACTCACCGTTGCGGCCTCTCTCGGCTACTCACCTCGTCAAGCTTGGTGTAAGTTGGTTTTTCCACAATGGCTATCTAAAATGCGCTTTGCCTTATTTGCTGTCACTAGCTACGGTATTTCGGTAGTCGATCTCAGTCTAATTTTAGGTCCGAATACCCCTCCGACCTTCGCAGTCTTAGTCTGGCAATGGTTCAGTGATGCCGATCTGCAGCAAATTCCCCGCGCCGCCGCTGGCGCGTTACTGCTCTTAGGATTAGCGAGTATCATGCTGCTGTTAGTATTACTGATTGAGCGCATACTCTTGGGTTTATGCCGTCAATGGATGTGGTCAGGCCGTTACGCCTTATTCTTACCAGGAAAAAGCTTACTCTGTTTAGTGTGCTTTATTTCTTTGAGTATTTTCCCTCTGATGATGCTATGGAGCATTGCTCAGCGTTGGCGTTTTCCTGAGTTGTGGCCCAGCGAATACAGCTGGCGTTTTTGGCTAGCGGAGTGGCCAACCATGCTCCCCGCTCTCTATCAAAGTGTTGGTTTAGCGCTGGTCAGTGGTAGCCTAGCACTGTTTTTTGCTGTCCTCACTCATGAGTATCGTCAAGCTTCGCCTCGCTCAGTACCGACCTATTTGATTGTCATGCCAATGCTAGTCCCTGCACTCTCTTTATTGTTTGGCGTACAAATTCTCACTTTACTGATCTCAGGCTCAAACTATGTCTTATGGGTCGTTTGGGGGCATCTCTTCTTTGCCTTTCCGCTGGTGTATCTTGCGCTTGATGGGGCATGGAAAAGCTACCCTGCTGACTACCATAAAATCGCCGCCAGTTTAGGTAAAAGTGATTGGTCTATCTTTTGTAGAGTTAAAGCACCCTTATTAAGGCCGGCTATGCTCTACGCTTGGGCGGTAGGGGTTAGTGTGAGTTTAGCGCAATATTTACCAACGCTGATGCTTGGAGGCGGTCGCTTCGCTACCATTACTACCGAAGCGGTGACACTATCCAGTGGTTTTGACCGCCGGGTAATGGCTATTTATGCTCTTTGGCAAGCCGTGTTACCGTTCATTTTTTTCTTGCTTGCGATTATTCTTAGTCGCGCCTTTCAGCCTCAATCTTTAACAAGAAGCCGTTAACTAATGAGTTTTTATCTCAAAAACCTTACCCTACATAAGCCAGATGGCCAGCCACTGCTAAGCCATTTTGATTTAACCATTCATCGAGGTGAGATCGTCAGCCTAATGGGGCCAAGCGGCTGTGGTAAGTCGACCTTACTCAATGTTATTGCCGGACATTTACCCACCGATTTTCGTTATCGTGGAGAGATGACATTCAATCAACAAGATCTAACGACGCTGCGCCCACATCAACGCCAAATTGGTTTATTGTTCCAAGATGATTTGCTATTTCCGCATCTGAATGTGTGGGAAAATTTAGCCTTTGCTTTACCCAATACAGTCAAAGATCAACATCGCAAACGACAAGCGCAACAAGCTTTAGAGAACGTATCGTTACTCGCGTTAGCGGAGTCTTTCCCAGACCAACTGTCGGGTGGACAAAGAGCCAGAGTCAGTTTGCTGCGTATGCTGCTCGCTCAACCTCGCCTAGCGCTACTTGATGAACCATTCAGTAAATTAGATAAAACACTACGGATACAATTTCGCCAGTGGGTATTTGAACAGTTAAAAGCCTCGCAAATTCCAACCTTAATGGTCACTCATGATGAAGAAGATGTGCTTCACTGTGATCGTGTAATCCAATGGCCTGAGGAGCAACTCAATGCTTGATCGCTACATTATCCCGGTTATTCGCCGCCCCTTATCCTATGCGGCAGAGCAATTGGATGAACTCAACGTGACCGCAAATCAGGTGACACTCTTCGGTTTTGCTTTGGGGTGTTTGGCTTTTCCAGCGTTATTATTAGAGCAGTATACTTTGGCTTTATGGCTGATCCTCGCTAACCGACTTTGTGATGGGCTGGATGGAGCATTAGCGCGAATTCAAGGACTCACTGATGCAGGGGGATTTCTCGATATTAGCTTAGATTTTCTGTTTTATTCGTTAATCCCTTTTGGTTTTATTCTCGCGAATCCAGAAGCCAACAGCATTGCGGGCGCTTTTTTGATTTTTTCGTTCATTGGTACTGGGTGCAGTTTTCTCGCTTTTGCCGTCATGGCCAGCAAGCACGGGATCATCAACCCTGTTTATCAGCATAAGTCTTTGTATTATATGAGTGGATTAACCGAAGGGACAGAAACCATCGTTTGTTTGGTTCTATTTTGTCTCTTTCCTGACTATTTTTCACTGATTGCCTATCTGTTCGCAGCGGCTTGTTGGATAACGACTGGAACACGGCTCTATTCTGGTTTTCATACACTATCAACATTAGAGAAAACCAATAACTCACATTAAGACGTTCCGACACAACCCATTAGTGACAGCGTCACTAATGGGCAATCCGTTTTGGTCGAAATAGAACGACACTATTCAACGGTTAATATAGCGGATAATCACAACTCTTCGCTTAGCGAGCTTTGATCTCAGGCCAGAGGATATTCCAAGGTTTAATCCAGTTATCAATACCTTGACTAACCATAGGCGAAGACCATTTTTCGCCTAGCAGAGGGGCATTTCTTGGATCACAAACAAACTCAAAGTGTGTGCCCTGAAAAGAAAAACGCAAAGCAAAAGCATGCAGATACCCACGATCCGCTTGGCTAGTCGGCAAATAAATAGGATCACCGACGATAGGCGAGCCTATCGATTTGAGTGCTACTCGAATTTGGTGGGTTTTGCCAGTGTGCGGTTTACATAAAAACAGCCGCTCGCCTGGCTCAGCCGGTAAAGAGAAAAATTGTGTGATGGCTGGGTTATCATACGTTGGTACGAGTTTCCAACTGGCTCGACGTGAACGTTGCATATCACCACTGATCAACCCTTGTTTCTTCTTCGGTTTTTTGGCACCTATCGCGAGATAATATTTCTCAATCTTTCGCTTAGCAAAAGCCTGCGACAATTCACTGGCTGCCGCTGCATTGCGGGCGAGCAGTAGCAAACCAGAAGTCATTTTATCTAAGCGATGCACCAAATACAGTTGTGTATCGCCACTTTGCTGCCCGACTTCATGCAGCAACATCGTCTCCCCATCATCTTTATGAACAGAAACATTAGGGTGTTTATTAACGACTAAAAAATCCGTATGCGTCACAACTATATCAAACATGGTATTTTCCGAATAAAAACGATATTCACCTACGGCGACTTCAGACTGTAGATGAATAATAAATTGAGACCGAGGATCATAAAGCAACGGCTAAGTTTCACCTAGGTTTAGTTAATAAGCGAAACCGAAGGCTTCTATCGCGAATAAAGTGGAGTGGTAGCTAGACGTCAGCAAATGCTGAAAGTTCATAATCACTTATTCAATGCCCCGTAAACGCAAACACCGTCATGGCAGACGGTGTTTGCGGCGAAAATTAAGCAGGTTAATTAGGCAAAAAAGACCAATAACATCAACACAGGACAGACGATACGCACATACGTAGGCCAAATTTTCCAAAACCAGCTTTGTTCTATTTCTGGATAACCTTGCTTTAACTCATTGAGAATGTGGTTACGATGCCAAATCCACCCGACCATTAAAGTGATCAAGAGAGCAATAATTGGTTGTGAATAAACGGTAGTAAACTGAATCACCAGACCAAATAACGCCGAGAAATTAAAGACAATCACCGCTGAAAACAACGTAACTAAACCGCCAATCCACAACACCGCCGAGCGGCGGCTCTGCTGCAACTCTTCAGTGGCACACGCCACGGGCACTTCAAGCATGGATATTGATGAAGTCAGGGCAGCAATGACCATCAATAAGAAGAACACTAAACCGATTAATGTCCCGACGGTGCCCATGGTATCAAACATGGCAGGTAAAACCGTAAACACCAAGGTATCTGAATTGAGTAACTCACCCGAGGCAGAAAAAATTTCTACGCCATTATGTTTAGCCACAAACATCGCAGGTAAGATCATCAAACCAGCAATAAAAGCAACACCAGTATCAATCAGTGCTACCTGAGCGGCCGTTTTAGGGATGTTGGTCTCTTTCTTCAGATAAGAGCCATAAGTGGTCATCACACACACACCCAATGAGAGAGAAAAGAACGCTTGTCCCATCGCACTGACAATCAGTTGCGGTGTCAGATGACTGAAATCGGGTACTAAGTACATGGTTAACCCATCCCATGCGCCTGGCTGAGTGAAAATATACACCGTCAATAAACCAAATAGGATAAATAGCAGAGGCATCAGACGAGTCGACCACTTTTCAATCCCATTTGCGACCCCATTACTGACCACAAACATGGTCAGAGCCATAAAAGCCATCATCAGAATTAAGTTACGTTCGGTACTAAAAGTGGTTAACCATTGGCTAGCACTCTCTATGCCTACCAATTCTAAACTGCTGCCAAATAATGACCCTAATAACCAACCAGCAACAATCGCGTAAAAACTGAGAATTAAAGAGACGACGACCATGCCGATAACGCCAAGTAAGATGGCACCGAACTTGCCTTTTGGCCATACCGAACGAAACGAGCGTATCGGGTTAGATTGCCCATAACGCCCTACGGTCAATTCGGCCACCAGCATAGGAAACGCCAATAAAAACACCATCAGTAAATAGACGATTAAAAAAACCGCACCGCCGTTACTCGCAGCTTGAGTCGGAAACCCCCAAACATTACCCAAACCGACTGCAGAACCTGCTGCTGCCATAATAAAACCAAATCGGGAGGTGAATTGGCCTCGAGAACTACTCGCCATAAATAGATACCATCATGTTATTGTAAACGCACTAACCGCCCTTAGTGTGTACAAAAAAATATACACCAAAACAAAGCACGACTATCAACGTGGATATAGCAAGTAAAACAGTTTAATTATAAAATTGGAAGTCCGAACGCTCTAAATAAACACCAAGATGAAGCCTCTTTTGTCTGTTTGGTGCTTTTTTGTTCGACCCATTGATCATCTTAGGTTCCTCCACCGCATTCTTCTTTTAACGATCACTTTTTTGTACAGTTCTGTTTCATATCACCTTTCAATCCTTCCTTCTCTGACGCTTTCCCTTTACTATCCACATAGACAACAATCAATACCGTGAGTATATGGATAAGATTTATCACTTTTTAACGTTAGCAAGCATCGTGATTTATTGGCTACTGGTCGCCGGGGTCACTCTGCGCGTTGTTCTTAAACGTAAGGCCATGAGCGTCTCTCTCGCTTGGTTAATGATCATTTACATCATTCCTATTGTCGGCGTGATCTGTTACTTCATGTTCGGGGAGCTGAACCTTGGTCGAACCAGAGCCGAACGAGCAAAAGAGATGTTTAAACCGTTTGGTGAATGGTTTCGTTCACTCAATGATTGCCAAGCGCATATGCCTGAAACCATGGGCGCTCATATTTATAAAATTGATGAGCTGTGCAACCGTCGCATGGGAATTCCGGCGTTAAGCGGCAATACACTCTCACTGCAAAATTCGCCTAATGAAATCCTCCATTCGATCATCGCTGATATCGAAAAAGCACAACATAATATTCGCATGGAGTTTTATATCTGGTATCCCGGCGGTTTGGCTGATGCCGTTGGCTCGGCTTTAATTCAGGCGGCTAAACGCGGCGTCGATGTCAAACTATTGCTCGACTCCGCAGGAAGCCCGAAATTTTTCCGTAGTCATTGGTACAAATTAATGCGCAGTTCTGGCATTCATGTCGTTGAAGCGTTGCAAGTCAGTCCTTGGCGGATGCTATTTCGCCGTTTAGATCTTCGTCAGCACCGTAAAATTATCGTTATCGATGATAGCATTGCTTACACTGGCTCAATGAACATGGTCGACCCTGCGTTTTTCAAGCAAGACTCCGGCGTCGGGCAATGGATTGATATTATGGTACGTATCACTGGGCCTACCGTTAATGTCCTCTCAGCTATCCATTGTTGGGATTGGGAGGTAGAAACTGGGTCGCGGATGTTGCCTAATATTCCAGAATGCCAACTCGATACAAGTCAACCCCAACACCCGATACAAGTCGTGCCATCCGGACCGGGAATGCCAGAGCACTTGATCTTACAAGTACTGATTCTTGCTATGCATCAAGCCAATCAATCCGTACGGATTACCACGCCTTACTTTGTGCCAAGTGCTGATTTATTGGCCACATTAAAAATGACGGCGCAACGTGCGATCACGGTTGAATTGATTATTCCGCAAAAAAATGACTCAATGATGGTGCAATGGGCTTCTCGTTCATTTTACGAAGAATTGCTTGCAGCAGGCGTCACTATTTACGAATTTCATGGTGGATTACTGCATACTAAATCGGTTGTTATTGACCAAAAATTCTGTTTAGTCGGCACCGTGAATCTTGATATGCGCAGCTTATGGCTTAATTTTGAAGTCACGCTAGCCGTTGATGATCAAGAGTTCACTCAGCAATTGTATTGGCAACAACAAAGTTATATCGACCAATCTCAAGCCGTCCAAGCCAGTGAGTGGGAGAAGCGATCCTTAGGTCATCGCTTTTTAGAGCGGGTATTTTATCTGTTCAATCCTCTTCTGTAATCGACTAGGAAACTTTAGACAAGGACTCTGACATGTCACACAATAAAAAGACTCAATTGATCACTGCTGGTCGAGATAAAAAATGGACACAAGGTAGTGTCAACCCTCCGGTTCAACGCGCATCAACCATTGTTTTTGATACGGTTGCCGATAAGCATCACGCGACGGTGAATCGAGCCAATAAGACTCTTTTTTATGGTCGCCGAGGAACCACCACTCATTTCGCCTTTCAAGAAGCGATGAGTGAATTAGAAGACGGTGCAGGTTGCGCCCTCTACCCTTGCGGTGCTGCGGCGATCAGTAACGCAATTCTGGCCTTTGTTCAATCCGGCGATCACTTATTAATGGTCGATACCTGTTATGAACCAACGCGTGATTTTTGTAACACCATACTCAAAAAATTTGGGGTTGAAACGACGTATTATGACCCGATGATTGGTGAAGGGATCAGCGCTCTTATCCAGCCTAATACCAAGATTTTATTTACCGAGTCACCGGGCTCTATCACCATGGAAGTTCAAGATATTCCCACCTTGGCTCGCATTGCTCATCAACAAAATATCATTGTGATGATGGACAACACGTGGGCTGCGGGTATTCAGTTTGCGGCGTTACAACATGGTGTTGACATATCGATTCAAGCGGCGACCAAATACATTGTAGGCCACTCCGATGTGATGCTTGGTACTGCCGTTGCTAAAGCGGAATATTGGGACCAATTACGTGAAAATAGCTATTTAATGGGCCAATGCATTTCACCTGATGATGCTTATTTAGGTCTTCGTGGATTAAGAACCTTAGCGGTCCGTTTACAGCAACATCAACAAAATGCCCTTGCGGTGGCCAATTGGTTAGCCACTCATCCTTTAGTGGATGAGGTTCGTCATCCGGCATTCGCCAGTTGTCCAGGACACGAATTTTTCCAACGTGATTTCACTGGTGGCAACGGACTTTTCTCGTTTGTTCTTAAAACCAGCTATCCTCGTGCAACCACCGCTCTGCTCGATGGCATGCAACATTTTAGTATGGGTTATTCTTGGGGTGGCTTTGAAAGCTTAATTTTAGCGAATGAACCGAAAAGCTTTACCCAGTTACGAAGTGTCTCTCGACCCAATTTTGACGGGACTTTAATTCGTTTACATATTGGCTTAGAAGCGGTAGAAGATTTAATTGCTGATCTTGAACAAGGGTTTGCACGCTATCAAACCGTATTGGACTCTCGTTGCTGAACGCTTGTTTTGCCGATAACTGAACATTTTAGTTATCGGCATGGGCAATTCAAAAGGTGATCATTAACCATACCTACCGCTTGCATAAAAGCATAGCACGTCGTCGGTCCGACAAATTTAAACCCGTGTTGCTTTAAATAGTGGCTCATTGCACTCGACTCATCACTGTAAGCCGGAACTTGATCTGCGCTTTGCCAGTGGTTGATCTTCGGCTCTCCGCCAACAAAAGACCATAATTTATCGCTCAATGACCCACATTCTTTCTGTATCGCTATCGCAGCACGAGCATTAGTAAACACCGACGCTATTTTTCCACGATGTTTAATCACATCAAACTGGCTCATGATCGCTTCAACATCAGCATCATCGTATTGAGCTAACACGCTCAAGTCGTAATTGGCAAACGCTTGTCGATAAGCCTGACGTTTTTTTAATACCGTTAACCAACTAAGCCCAGCCTGAGCGCCTTCTAAAGTGATAAATTCAAACAAAACCCGATCCAGATAGGCTGGCCTGCCCCATTCCGTATCGTGATATTCACGCTCAAGAGGATGCTTTAGTGCCCATGGACAGGTTAAATTACTCGTCATTGTTACCTACTCGTTGGATGTTTGGTTTAGCTCAAGGATAAAATTATTCCGCTATACTGTGATGACCGATACCGAAAAGCAATCAAATCTAGAGGAGTGATGAACCTTCACGATGATGTTATTAGCGCTTAACATCGATGTCGATTGCTCAAGATTAATATCGAATACTATAGCGTTCTTCGCTAACCCAGCAATTTTCACAGAAAAGAGGCTCTTCGCTTTACTTGGGTATGATAGTACGACAACTTCAAGTAGAATAAAGGGATATTGCTTAGCCTCGTTGCTCACATGCGCACTTCTATTATGAATAGTTTATTACGATACACCATAGGCTTATCTGGCCTAATGTTGCTAATTGGATGTGGTGAAAGTATCGAACATCATCAAATCCGCCAATCTGGATTTGTCTATTGTGGACAAGGTAGCCCTAGTACATTTAACCCTCAGTTGGTTGATAGTGGCATCACTTCCGAAGCTTTAAGTCCACAATTGTATAATAGCTTGCTCACCATCGATCCTGATTCTCATTTTATTCAACCTAGCTTAGCCAGTGAGTGGTATGCGACTAATCAAGGCACCGAGTATATTTTTACCCTGCGTTCCGGCGTTGAGTTTCAAACCACGCGCTGGTTTACTCCAACCCGCGCACTGAATGCAGAAGACGTGGTCTTTAGTTTCAAACGTATCATCGATCCTACGCATCCATTTCATAGCATCAATAATGCAAGTTATCCTTGGTTTACGAGCTTAAACATCACGAATACTCTCAAAGAGGTCGAGGCGTTAGATGCTAATACGGTAAAGTTTACTCTGACTCGACCAGATAATACCTTTTTAGCCAATATCTCTACAGCGCACGCGGTCATCCTCTCGGCGGAATATGCACAACAACTGCAAGCCAGTAATCAATTAGCGAATATTGATACCCATCCCGTCGGTACTGGGCCGTTCTATTTGGATGAGTATCAACCTCTTGATCTGATTCGTTTACGTCGCCATCCACACTATTGGAATGGACCGGCGAAAATGCAGCAAGTGGTGTTTGATATTTCCCAACGCGGTACCGGAACGCTGGCTAAGTTACTGCGTCACGAGTGTGATGTGTTAACGTCACCGATCGCCAGTCAACTGCCAATCATCGAAAATCAGCCACACCTCACTCTCAAATCTAAGCCGGCGATGAATATTGCTTTTATTGCAGTGAATACCTCACATCCAGCGCTGAATGATGTTCGGGTACGTAAAGCGCTTAATTTTGCGATCAATCGACAAAATATCTTAGATTCGGTGTACTACGGTACCGGCAGCATCGCCTATAACCTACTACCGCCAAGCTCATGGGCTTATCAAAAAGATACGGTACAAATTCGCTATGATCGTAACTATGCGCTCGCTCTATTACGTGAAGCTGGCGTTACCTCAGGATTAGAGCTCACCATGTCGGTTCCAAATGAACCTCGGGCTTATAATCCTAGTCCAAGAAAAACCGCAGAATTAATCCAGACTCAGTTGGCCGAGGTTGGTATTACACTGCACTTGGTGGCTGAAGATCGCCTACAACGAGGTGAACTGCCACAACGTACAGAAGTCGATTTACTGCTGACAGGTTGGATTGGACACACAAGCGATCCGGACAATTTCTTACGTCCTTTACTTTCTTGTAGTGCGAATCGGGCAGGTCTTAATGTCGCCATGTGGTGCAATGATGACTTTGATTTCCTACTTGATCTAGCAAGAGAAGTCGAGCGACCACGCTATAGGCTTAACCTCTACACCCAAGCGCAAAATATACTGAATCAAGAGTTTCCAATTATTCCTTTAGCGCATGGCAAACAATTTAAAGCGTACACGACATCACTATCGGGTTTTCAACTGAGTCCATTTAATGTGCAACCTTTCAATACCATCGAGAGGATAAGTGAATAATGTTTAACTATACGTTTCGTCGCTTTAACCTCTTTGTGGTGACTTTATTTATTTTAACCTTAGTCGGTTATAGCTTACTCAGATTAGATCCGAGCTCTCATGCGATACAAGATAATTACTGGCTAGGTTGGTGGTCTTATGTGCAAGAACTGGCTCGTTTAAATTTTGGCGTCAATAAAAATGGCACGCCGATCATAGACGAACTATTGCTCGTATTTCCAGCCACCTTGGAACTGTGTTTAATTGCCTTTACCCTAGCGCTTGTGATTGGAATTCCTGTCGGCACCATTGCTGGTATGAAGCAAGGAAAATGGGTGGATACGGCAATTTCTTTTACCTCAATCTCTGGTTATTCGGCTCCGATTTTTTGGGTCGCGCTGATGATGATCATGTTATTCTCACTCAATTATGAAGCACTGCCTGTTGCCGGACGTTATGATTTACTTTATCAAATCCAACCCATAACTGGCTTTGCATTAATAGATGCCTTTCTTGCGCAAGGGCCGGATCGCCACTATGCACTACAAAGTGTGATTGAGCATATGATTTTACCTTGCTTAGTGCTGGCTCTAGCGCCAACCACTCAAGTGATCGGATTAATGCGTGCATCTGTCTCTGATGTGATGGCTCAGAACTATATTCGTGCCGCTCGTATTAAGGGGCTATCGTATTATCGGATCATTACCCAACATGTTCTGCCTAACGCGATTCCACCAATTATCCCTAAATTTGGTTTTGAACTCTCCAGTATGCTGACGCTGGCGATCATTACCGAATCGATTTTTAACTGGCCTGGCATCGGCCGCTGGCTGCTGGAAGCGCTCTCCAACAAGGATTACGTGTCTATGCAAGCCGGGGTAATTGTGATTGGTGTATTGGTATTAACCGCCAATATTTTATCAGACCTCGTCGGAACTCTCGTCAACCCTCTGATAAGGAAAGAGTGGTATGCTAACAAATAGTATTTACCAAGAAGAGCACATCCCGACCCAATTTGAGCGTTTTTGGCGGAGTTTTAAAGCCAATAATCTCGCTATGTTTGGGTTATGGTGTTTATTAATCGTTCTTTTTCTCACGCTGACTTCTTATTGGATAACACCTCACGATCCTCATAGTCAGTCAGGAGAGTTATTAATGCCGCCATCTTGGGATCCTAGCGGAACCGTCAAATTCTTTTTAGGCACTGATGACTTTGGGCGTGATATTTTATCTCGTCTGATTGATGGATCTCGCTCAACCTTGGGTTCTGCATTATTGATCACCTTTATCGCAGCGCTCATCGGATGTTTAATTGGTATTTTAGCGGGCATGACCAAAGGACTGCTCTCAAGCACCCTCAATCATTTATTAGATACGGTCATGTCCATCCCTTCCTTGCTACTGGCGATAATCTTCGTCGCTTTCTTAGGGCCTGGCGAATTTAATGTCTTATTGGCTATCGGCTTAGCCCTGATCCCGCGTTTTGTTCGCTCAGTCTATATCGCAGTACATAACGAGGTAGAGAAAGATTATATTTTGGCCGCTCGCCTTGATGGAGCGAGTGATATTTATCTCTTGTGGTATTCCATATTACCTAACGTACTACCGGTCATTGCCGCCGAGATCACACTAGGGCTGTCGGTGGCGATTTTAGATATTTCAGCCCTCGGTTTTTTAGGTTTAGGCGCTCAATCACCCAGTACCGAATGGGGAGCCATGCTCGGTGATTCTGTGGAGCTGATTTACTTAGCACCTTGGACGGTGACGCTACCCGGCATCGCGATTATGTTTACTGTGGTGATGATTAACTTAGTCGGTGAAGGCGTCCGTCAAGCCTTAAATGCAGGAGTGGAATAATGCCGCTGTTAGATATTCGCCATCTCACGATTGAAATTGATACGCCGCAAGGGTTAGTTAAAGCGGTCGACCGTATGAGCTTAACCATGAATGAAGGCGAGATTCGAGGTTTAGTTGGCGAGTCTGGATCAGGTAAAAGCTTAGTCGCTAAAGCCATTGTGGGGGTGAGCAAAGATAACTGGCGAATTACTGCCGATAGGATGCGTCTTGGCAATATTGATCTGCTCCAACTGACCCCCCGTGAACGCAGACGAGTCATTGCTCGTGATATTGCCATGATTTTTCAAGAACCCTCAACCTGCCTTGACCCCTCTGATAAAGTCGGGGAACAGTTGATTGAATCGATCCCCTCGCGTACCTTTGAAGGGCGTTGGTGGGAGCGTTTTACTTGGCGGAAAAAACAAGCCATTGCTTTACTGCATAAAGTCGGTATTAAAGACCATCGTAAAATCATGGCAAGCTACCCTTATGAGCTAACCGATGGTGAATGCCAAAAAGTGATGATCGCCATGGCGATTGCAGCAAAACCGAAATTGTTGATTGCCGATGAACCAACAAATGACTTGGACCCCATTACTCAATCACAAATTTTACGTTTACTCAGTCGGATGAACCAAGTCAATAATACCTCTATTTTGTTAGTCGGCCATGACTTAACCACCATTACCCAATGGGCAACACGCATCACTGTTATGTATTGTGGTCAATCCGTGGAATCCGCTGATACACCTAAGATCATGACTGAGCCTAAGCACCCTTATACCGTTGCGCTTCTCAAAGCGATGCCCGATTTCAGTGATTGGATACCTCACAAACAGAAGCTGCAATCATTGCCAGGCTCCATTCCCCCATTGCAACATCTCCCGATCGGCTGTCGCTTAGGACCTCGTTGTCCTTATGCTCAGCGTCAATGTGTCGAAGTGCCTGCCACTCGATTCATTAAAAGCCATAAGTTTGCTTGTCATTTTCCACTGAATATGGAGCCATAATCATGAGTGCTTCACTGCTAGAAGTTCATCAGTTGTCCAAAGATTTTGTGAATCGCTCTGGTCTGTTTCGTAAAACCATTCACCATGCGGTCAAGCCAGTGAGTTTTAGCTTAGAGGCTGGACAGACTATTGGTTTTATCGGTCAAAATGGCTCAGGTAAATCGACTCTTGCACGTATGTTAGCAGGCGTAGTCGAGCCATCCGGCGGCGACATTTTGGTCAATGGTGAGCGTCTGGCACATCAAGATTACAGTACACGTTGCAAATTAATTCGGATGATTTTTCAAGATCCAAATACCTCGCTCAATCCGCGCCTACAAATAGGTAGAATTTTAGAAGGCCCGCTGAAACGTAATACCAGCATGACACCAGAAGCACGGATGAATCGCGTAAGAGACACCTTACTGCGCGTAGGACTGCTTCCAGAACATGCTTACTTTTATCCACAAATGTTAGCCACTGGGCAAAAACAGCGGGTTTGCTTGGCTCGGGCGCTGATTTTGCAACCTTCGGTGATCATTGCCGATGAAGCATTAAACGGTTTAGACATGGCCATGCGATCACAAATCATCAACCTTTTCTTAGAGTTACAAGAAGAAATGGGCGTGTCTTTTATTTATGTTTCGCAACATATTGGCATTGTTAAACATATCACGGATAAAATCATGGTCATGCATGAAGGTGAAGTTGTTGAGTCAGGTAACACTTTACAAGTCTTAGCTGATCCCCAGCACCCCATCACTCAACGGATGATTGAAAGCCATTTTCAAAAAGCACCAAACTTTAAGTAACAGCTTAGCCAGTAACATAAAGCATCATTGAGCGGTTAAGATCAACGATTGAATGCCTACTCGAATAAGCAAAAGGCCCAAATCATTGGGCCTTTGTTCTCTAACTCACTTTATTGGGCGGACTTTTGCTTATTCAATTCCCTATCAAATTCATCGGGAAATAAGACCACCCCTTCTTCATTCTCATTCGGACAAACTACAACCGAAAGATCATCATCTGCCAATCCAGGAGTCCAGCGACTGCGCCATTGATTAAGAGGAATAGACTGAGCTTCACACTCTGCCCACTCGCCAGTAGCCCATGCCTCGGCTAGCTCACGATGCGGCCAAACGGGCACACACTCTTCGTCTTCAGTATTGAGCATCACACAGCCATCTTGGTCTTTTAAAATCCAGACTTGCTGATTAGCAACAATGTGCTTAATGCAATACGTTAAACGCTGTTCAGAATCATACTGATTGACGGCCGCGATTTGCTCCGCGCTAAGTGAATTAGACATAATATTCTCCGCTTTTTTTAAGCCCAAGATCATACCGTAATTTAATCATTACGCCAGCTCCGTTTGCGCCGCCACGACAACATCACATTCATACTCATCGCTGCCGCTGCACCTTAGCCGTGCTATCACTGCACGAATGTCGTGCATCATTTATACGAAAAATCATTCAGTTAATGTTACGCACTGAGTTTGAAAGCACTTATCCACAGAAAATGTGGATAACCAGCCCAACGATAAAAACCTACTCTTTGAGATAAATTAGCCAATACCAAATCCCCACAAACACACCACCACCGACAATATTGCCCAAGGTAACAGGAATTAAGTTATCGACAATAAAGTTCATCATGGTTAAGTCGGCATACTGGGCGATATTCGCCCCAGTCATCTGCCAAAAAGCTTCAGGGGCCACGTATTTGATGCCAATGGCTAACGGAACTTGATACATGTTAGCAATACAGTGTTCAAACCCAGAAGAAACAAACATCGCTACGGGTAAAATGAGTACCATGACTTTGTCTGTTAAAGAGCGAGCACTGAAAGTCATCCATACGGCTAAACAGACCAAAATATTGCACATCAAACCAAGAGAAAAAGCCTGCAGAAAACTATGATGCAGCTTATGCTCGGCAATCGCCATTGCATTTAAACCGAGTTGTCCGCCATCATCCATAAACTGCTTGGTTGATAACATGATCCCAACCAATAAAACAGAACCACATAAGTTACCAAAATAGACCACGATCCAGTTTTTGACTAACTGTGGCCAAGAAATTTTCCCACTCGCTTTGGCGACCAAGGTCAATACAGAGCTGGTAAAGAGCTCTCCCCCCGTAATCACCACCAAAATCAATCCAAGACTAAAGGCTATCCCGCCAATCAGCTTAGCAATACCGTAGGGAATATCTTGTGCGCCCGTGGTAACCACGGTGTAAAACACAAAAGCGATACCAATATGAATGCCTGCAGAAATCGCCAGTAAAAACGATTTATACATAGGTTTAGTGGCTTTGCTTTCTCCGGTGACGGCAGCACGTTCCGCCATTTGTGGAGGAAGCAGAGAGTCGAACTGGTTCAGATCCATAATTAATGTTACATTTTGATACAGGTAAAAGAGTGGCGGATAATCGCTCCATTTCCTTTTTTGTTCAAGGGGGTATTATTGATGTTTACCAAAAATGTTTTAAAGCCTACCTCACGCAGCTTATTTCTCCTTCCTTTAACTGCATAAAAAAAGCCCATAATGGATTAAGATAACAGTTCTCTATGTTTATGATTGCGTCTTTTTCTTTCGACGATTAAGGTGAATTTAAATCAACCATAGTAAGGGTTTACGATGAAATTTTCTCCACAGCACCTTGATGAATTAAACCTGCTTATTCAATTTGATGTCAGCAGCGCAGCAACGGGTATAAAAGTACACAGCGATGCTCCAGAAGCACTCCAAGCTGCTGCACAGCGACTTCATGAAAAAGGCTTATGCAGCTTACCCGATGGTGGTTATTTGACTCACGAAGGGATTGAAATGGCCGAACTTACCCAACGTCTTTTGCACGTGTTAACTCACGCTTAATCTTCTTCCATCAAACCATGCGATAATAACGTTAACTTTCGGCTCATCATTCACGGTGGTTTTGGAGTTAACGTTATTGCTCTCTCAGTGACAAGCTCCTAACAACCACTATCCAACAGGTAATTGTATGCAACGTATCGCCATTATCGGTGCAGGTTGGCTAGGCCAACCACTGATTCAACATCTCAAACAACAAAATTATTACGTTTGTGCCAGCCGCACCAGCCTATCAGGCGTTGAGCAATTGCACGCACAAGGTGTGGATGGGTTTGTTTGTCAGTTACCAGATGCCCCCCAGCTTGTCGAAGCGCTCTTAAACTTTCGCTGCGATGCGTTGATTGGCTGTTTTCCTCCCGGTTTTCGCAAAGGCCACGGCACCGACTACCAAGCAAGCTGGCAAACGTTAGTTAACGCAGCACAACAAGCGGGCATCCGCAAAATTATCATGATCAGCTCAACCAGTGTTTATCCTGACCAAGCAAAAACGATGCGTGAAGAAGATGCATCTTTGGTTCAGTGTGAACAAAACTCTATGTTTTCAGAGAAAGCCAAAATCATGCTCTGCGCCGAACAAGCCGTTATCGATAGCGGTATCGAGTATGCTATTTTGCGTTGCAGTGGGTTAATCGGTCCCAATCGCCACCCTGCTCGCTTTGCGCTTCGTCTTTCTCAAGTCAGCGATCAAGCGCCCGCCAATATGGTCCATCAATATGATGTTTTACAAGCGATTACTTTTTCGCTGAGTGAGATTAACAACCACATTATCAATGTCACTACGCCGACAACGGTCAGTAAAGCCGAGTTTTACCGAGCGGCTTTGTCTGCGGTTCAATCACCTCATCCGTTACCACCGATTGTTCATTTACCCGATAAACGAATTGTCAGTGATAAGCTGATCACGATGGGATTTCATTTTCACTACGCTAATACATTAGAGGCGCTGCACGGTTATGAGTAAACGTCTTTATCAACATTTAGAAACTCTCTGGCAGTTTATGCAAATGGGGCACGAGTTAAAACCTGCTGATGTGATCGTTGTCCCTGGTAGTAATGATATACGTGTTGCCGAAGTGGCCGCGGATTTATACCAAAGAGGACTAGCACCGTGGGTGCTTTTTTCTGGGGATAAAGGGCGCTTTACGGAAGATTTATTTGAGTACAGTGAAGCTGAAACATTCGCGATGGTCGCTAAAGAGTGCGGCTTACCCAGTTCTGCGATCTTATTAGAAACCCGAGCCACCCATAGTGGTGAGAATGTGTGTTTGAGTCATCAATTGCTTAGTGAGAAAGGTATTCAGGCTCAACGTTTACTGATTGTGCATAAACCATATATGGAGCGACGCGCTTTCGCGACCTTTACTAAACAGTGGCCAGCAACGTTGACGTCTTTGCAAGTGACCTCTTCTGGCGGAGATTTTTTTGATTACTTGACCGAATCCCTGACGCTCGATGTAGTACTCCACGCCTTACTGGACGATTTTCAACGTTTGTTGGATTACCCTGCGCAGGGTTTTCAGGTTCCCCAATCGATCCCAGATGAAGTACAGCAAGCTTATCAAGCCCTTAAGCGGTTGTTTTAAACATTCATTATACCCAAACAAGTTGAAGTTGCAGGTAGGCGGCAAGTGAGTAAATCCCCATGAGCATAGGCAAACTATGTGATTGGGGTGAACGAACGTAGCCAACACCGCTGCAGCTTCAAGTAGGAAGGGTATATTAGGGGCAAATGAAGGCTTGCCCCTTGTCTACTGAGATGATTGACGGCAAGGAATATCGCGAACAGAACTCAACGCCCAAGCGCTTGTTTATAGTGCTGTCGGCATACCGAGACATAGCGGTCATTACCACCAATATCCACTTGGTCACCTTCACTGATCGCCTGACCGTGCTCATCGGTACGGATCACCATATTCGCCTTGCGACCACAATGACAAATGGTTTTCAGTTCAATCAATTTATCCGCCCACGATAACAGATATTTACTTCCCTCAAACAGCTCACCCAAAAAGTCGGTACGCAAACCATAGCAAAGTACCGGAATATCTAACTTATCGACCACTTCCGTTAACTGATACACTTGCTCGCGAGTTAAAAACTGGCATTCATCAACCAGTACACAATGGCGTTTCTGTTCGGTATTTAATTGAGTGATCGCGTGCAATAAATCGGTGGTGTCATCAAACAGATGAGCATCCGCTTCAAGGCCAATACGCGAGCTGACCTTACCAACACCAAAGCGGTTATCAATCGCGGCAGTAAAAATCACCGGAGTCATGCCCCGCTCTTGGTAGTTAAACGACGATTGCAGCAAGGTGGTTGATTTACCCGCGTTCATTGCGGAGTAATAAAAATACATCTGAGCCAACGGGGAGGTTTCCTATTAAAACTAAAAAGCGCGCCATTGTAGCAAACCATCATCAAATGTGGATGCTTATTAGCGACGATAAGGCTTGTTCGTGAGCTTAACGGATCATTTCTACGATAAAAAAGGGCGGCTCAAAGCCACCCTCTTCTTATCATCAAACAACCATCGTTTACTGTGCTTTTTCTTTAGCTGCCGTCACGGCAATCGCTAATTCTTCAAGAGCGGCTGGGTTAGCGACACTTGGAGCATCCGTCAATAAACAAGCCGCTGCGGTCGTTTTCGGGAAAGCAATCACATCGCGGATGTTTTCCGTTCCACACAACAGCATCACTAAACGGTCTAAACCAAACGCAAGGCCAGCGTGTGGTGGTGTGCCGTATTTTAGTGCATCCAACAAGAAGCCAAACTTCAAACGTTGCTCATGCTCATCAATACCCAGCAAATCAAATACCGCTGATTGCATGGTCGCATCATGAATACGAACAGAGCCACCACCGACTTCATAGCCGTTTAACACCATATCGTAAGCATTAGACAACGCATTACTTGGGCTGGCTTTTAATTCTTCTGCCGTCATATTCAATGGTGCAGTGAATGGGTGATGCATTGCCGCAACATTGCCTTCGCTGTCGGTTTCAAACATAGGGAAATCAACAACCCACAATGGTGCCCAAGTGGCCCCGTTGGTGATGGCCAAATCTTTGCCTACTTTAAGACGTAAAGCACCCATCGCTTCCGCGACAACATTGGCATTATCAGCGCCAAAAAGAATGATGTCGCCATTCTCTGCTTGAGTACGCTCAATAATTGTTTGCACAATCTCGGCATTTAGGAATTTAGCGACTGGCGATTGGATCCCCTCCAAACCAGCAGCGCGATCATTGACTTTCAACCACGCTAAACCTTTCGCGCCATAAATAGCGACAAACGCGGTGTATTCGTCAATTTGCTTACGCGATAGCGCTGCACCACCAGGGACGCGAAGCGCAGCAACACGACCTTTTTCATCATTGGCAGGACCAGAGAAAACTTTAAAATCGACGTCTTTCAGTAAATCCGCTACATCAACCAGTTCCATTGGGTTACGCAAATCAGGCTTATCACTACCAAAACGACGAATCGCTTCGCTATACGGCATGACGGGGAACTCACCCAAATCAACATCCAATAGCTCCAACCACATCTCACGAATCATTTGCTCAGTAACCGTACGAACTTGATCCGCCGTCATAAATGAGGTTTCGATATCGATTTGAGTAAATTCTGGTTGGCGATCGGCACGTAAGTCTTCATCACGGAAACACTTAACGATTTGATAATAGCGGTCAAAGCCAGACATCATCAGTAACTGTTTGAATAACTGAGGAGACTGAGGTAAAGCATAGAAACTGCCTTTGTGCACCCGACTTGGAACAAGATAATCACGTGCACCTTCTGGCGTTGCTTTGGTCAATACTGGCGTCTCAATGTCCAAAAAGCCATGTCCATCAAGGAAACGGCGAACAAAACTTGACGCTTTGGCTCGCAGCTTAATCCGATCGCTCATCTCTGGGCGGCGCAAATCTAAATAACGGTATTTTAGGCGCTGCTCTTCCGAGTTCTTTTGGTTGGAATCTAAAGGTAAGGCTTCTGAACGGTTGATGATCTGCAAATCTTGAGCCAGTACTTCTACTGCGCCCGTTGCCATATCTTGATTGATTTGACTGTCTGGACGAGCGCGGACTTCACCCGTTAGCTTGATGCAGAACTCATTACGCACTTGGTTGGCAATGTTAAACACATCCACCATATCGGGGTCGACAACAACCTGAACGATACCTTCACGATCTCGCATATCAATAAAAATCAGACCGCCTAAATCACGACGGCGGTTAACCCAACCGCAAAGTTCTACTGTTTGTCCAACAAGGGACTTGTTCAGGTGACCACAATAATGGCTACGCATAATGAAATTCCCAACCTCTATTTAATTCATCTTATTCCTAGCCGCAGATAATGTTAGCTACGGCGCATGATTCCATTTATACGCTGAAAAAAGTTGAAAATCGACCTTCCAGAATACAATTTTGCTGTGTTTTCTTCTGCCCTGCTTTTTCCGTACAATAATTCGGCAAAATATGTACAAAGCATCAACAGTAATAAAATTGGCGCTGATTATAACGTTAAAATAACGTATTCTTCAAAGAACTCATGCTTACCAACAAGAAAAAACTCATCATCGCAGCAATGACCAAACCACTTGAAGTAAGAAGCAAATAAACCGTGACGATGACAAACTTACCACTACGTCTAGGACTGACCCTATGGTCACATACCGGCTGGCAAGGGCGCTTTTATCCTTCGGGTAGTTCAGCGGCCGATCGTTTAGCGCACTACGCAACCGTTTTTCACACCGTCGAAGGCAATACGACGTTTTATGCGTCGCCCTCGCCACAAACGGTGAATAATTGGCGAGCCGCAACCCATGACCATTTCCGTTTCACATTTAAGCTACCGAAAAGTATTACCCACCAACATCAGTTGGTTGGATGCCAAGGTGAACTCAAACAGTTTTTACAATTAATGGCTCCACTGCATCAACGAATTGGTTTATGGACCATACAACTGCCGGCTTCGTTTAGTACCGCTCAGTTGAGTCATTTACAAAAATTTTGCCGCTATTTCCCCAAAGATTTCCCATTAGCGGTAGAAGTGCGCCATCGTGACTATTTTGCTAAAGGTGAAGAAGAGCGCCGTTTTAACCAATGGCTGATTGAAGAGGGGATCAATCGAATTATCATGGATAGCCGCCCTGTTTTTGCCGCCGAGCCAAGCAACGAAACCATTATTGATGCACAAAAGAAAAAGCCGAAAGTGCCCGTCCACGCATTAGCCACTGCCGATAACCCCATGATTCGCTTTATCGGCCATCCTGATTTAACCGCGAATGATGCTTTTTTTAAGCCTTGGCTACAAAAGTTACCCCAATGGATCGCCGCCGGAAAACAACCCTATCTGATGATTCATACGCCGGATAACTTTTATGCCCCAGAACTCGCGGTTGATTTGTATCGGCAATTACAAACCAGCGTCCAACTTGCGCTTATTGCCGATGAAATCGCCAAACAAACAAGGTTACCCGATTTAGCTCCATTTCCGGCCCAAAACAGTCAACAAATGTCGATATTTTGACGATGTTTTGTCACTAGCTCTGGGTATATAATGACAGACCAGTAAATTTTTCATAAAATACGGCACTTTTTTATCTAACCCGTCCTTTTATTCCTCGATGTTAGCGAGCGCTCATTTCTATTCGCGTCGTGATGATAAAAGGACAGGTAAAATCAAGTGTGTATAAGGGTTACTCATGGCCAACAAAGACACCATATTCTCCGCTCCTATCGATAAAATCGGTGATTTTACCTTCGATGAGCGAGTGGTTGAAGTGTTCCCCGATATGATTCAGCGTTCCGTTCCGGGCTACAGTAATATTATTTCCGCGATTGGCATGCTCGCCGAACGTTTTGCTAAGCCACACTCTAATTTGTATGATCTTGGCTGTTCATTAGGCGCTGCCACTTTATCCATGCGTCGTCATATCCAACAAGAAGGGTGCAAAATTATCGGCGTCGATAACTCATCGGCGATGGTAGAACGGTGTAAATTGCACGTGAATGCTTACCGTTCTGATACGCCAGTCGAGATTATCGAAGCGGACATTCGTGATATTCAGATCGAAAATGCCTCTGTGGTGGTGCTTAACTTCACACTGCAATTTTTGTCCCCTGACGATCGTTATCGCCTACTGGAAAATATTTATGCTGGATTACGTAGTGGCGGAATATTGATTATTTCTGAAAAGTTTATTTTCCCTAATCAAACGGCTCACGAGCTGCTGATCGATTTACATCATGACTTTAAACGTGCTAATGGCTACAGCGAATTAGAGATTAGCCAAAAGCGCAGTGCAATTGAAAATGTGATGCGCCCAGACTCAATAGAAGCCCACAAAGCACGCTTCAAAGCCTTAGGCTTTTCGAGCTACGAAATGTGGTTCCAATGCTTTAATTTTGGGTCGATGTTCGCCATCAAATAATCTCATCGTGTGCTGACTTGGCATGATTACCTCAAATAATAACCACACTTTTTTCCTGCAAGGTAGATATGGGTTCTCTACCATCGTGGGTTTGTACTAGTTAGGAATAGACGATTATGTTTAATTTTGGTCCACTTTATCAGCGCATTGCGCAAGACACCCGCTTACAGCCTTGGTTAGAAGTGTTACCTAAGCAGCTTGCTGAATGGCAGGCGAAACCTCATGGGGATATGGAACGCTGGCTACGCGCCTTAAAAAAAATCTCGGATGCCAGCCCTGATCATATTGACTTAAAAGAGTCGGTGTCGGTGAGCAATACACACCCCTTGCCTGAAGGTGAGCAAAAAAAACTAACCAGTCTATTAAAAACGCTCCATCCATGGCGCAAAGGTCCTTATCAACTGCATGGCATTCATATCGATACCGAGTGGCGCAGCGACTGGAAATGGGATCGTCTTCTACCTCACATTTCACCCCTTCAGGGGCGTTCAATATTGGATGTCGGCTGTGGTAATGGTTACCATATGTGGCGTATGCTCGGCGAAGGAGCGTATCAGGTGATGGGTATCGATCCATCTGAACTGTTTTTAATCCAATTTGAAGCCGTTCGAAAATTGATGGATAACGATCAACGTATCCATTTAGTCCCGCTTGGTATTGAACAACTCCCTGAATTACAAGCATTTGATACTGTATTTAGTATGGGAGTATTGTATCATCGTCGCTCACCATTAGATCACCTCATCCAATTAAAAAATCAACTGGTTAGTGGGGGTGAATTGGTCTTAGAGACTCTGGTGATTGAAGGGGATGAAAATGCGGTTCTTGTGCCTTTTGACCGCTATGCCCAGATGCGAAATGTGTACTTTTTCCCATCAGCGCTGGCATTAAAAGGCTGGCTAGAAAAAGTCGGATTTGTGGATGTACGGATTGTCGATGAGAACATTACCTCACAAGATGAGCAACGCAGTACCGAGTGGATGACTCATAATTCGCTCCCCGATTACCTTGATAATAACGATCCAAGTAAAACCGTGGAAGGTTATCCAGCGCCACGTCGAGCAATTTTAATTGCTCAGAAACCATAATTGACACAGCCTTAACTCGTCAGGCTACGGATACGTCTACCCTAACGGATGAGATTAGCGCCCTCGGGCGCTGATCGATGACTTAAAGTCACCGATCGTCCTTTAAGTCATCGAGGGTATAATGAATGAAACCATCACATAACAATAAGGTTGCCAATGTTTAAGCGAATAGCTCCCATCGTTGCACTGAGCCTACTCTCAGGCTGCACACTATTAAAGGGGGATGAATATCATCAGGCTACGCTGGCCGCACTTCACCAATCCGAGTCAAACATTGCTAATAAAATCGTTAATTTAGAACTCCATATCAGCAATCAGATGGATTATATCGATAGCCTTGAAGGTAAAGTCTCTAGCTTACAGAATGAAATGTACGAGCTAAAAGACCTCGCCAACCGACCAATCATCATCAGTGAACCATCATCATCCGCTGATTCCCTCGCCACGGTGAATGCCACTCAAACTATTCCTCGTCAGGATCTGGTATTAGGTGAAATCGAACGCGTGACCATCGACAGTATTAAACAATCGTTTGATGCTCGAATTGATACTGGCGCAGCGACTTCTTCACTGAATGCCGTCGACGTTGAAGAGTTTGAACGCAATGGCAAGAATTGGGTACGTTTTCACCTCACCGGTGATAATAGCGTCAAAGACGATAGCAATTGGATAGAAGCGCCTATTCTCCGTTATGTTCGTATTCGTCAAGCGACCAACGAGCAAACAGAGCGTCGTGCTGTGGTCGAATTATGGGTGAAATTGGGGCCTATTCATCAAAAATCTCAATTTACCCTCGCTGATCGTTCACAAATGACCCATCCTATTTTATTAGGTCGGGAATTTATTCGCGATATCGCCGTGGTGGATGTAAGCCGTCAATACATTCAGACAGAAACTAAAGTAAAATAAGGCCCATTATGACGTCACGAATTCCGTTTTATCTATCCATATTGTTGTTAATTGTGGTGGGGATTACTTTAAGTGTCATGCGTCATCAAAGCTATGGTGTACCATGGACACCCGGTGAAACTCGCCAAGTCTGGGACATTGAAGCGCGAATTGAATTTAACGCGCAAGGTCGGGAAGTCAAAGTCTCTCTCGCCGCTCCTCATACCCAAGATGGCTTTACGTTGATTGGAGAGAATGCCTCTTCTCCGGGTTACGGTATCTCTTATGTCACTACAGAAAGTGGCCGACGTGCAGAGTGGACAATTCGTCAGGCCAAAGGTCCACAGACTATTTATTACAAAACTCAGTTCTTGGTGGACCCACAAGCGAACGCGATTCCTCTCCCGCCAAGCGCACCAATGGTTAAACCCACATTTGACGGTCCAGATGAAACCTCAGCCATCGCGCTTATCGAGCAGGCTAACCGTCGTTCAGCGGATGACGTTACCTTTACTCGCGAACTGATTAAAGCGCTCAACGAAGCAGAAAATCAAAACGCCGCCTTACTGCTCAATAAAATGAGTAAAGTCGACGCGGCGCAAAAACTCCTTTCGTATGCACAAATTCCTAATAAAGTGGTTGGCGTCATTCGCCTAGAAGACGGACGTCGGCGTCAATCGATCCAACATATGAATCAAGTCTGGGACGGCAGTAAATGGGTGCTGTTTAATCCAGAAACTGGCACGCAACCGACTCAACCGAATTTGTTGGTGTGGGATGAATCGAATGTTTCTTTACTTGATGTGATGGGTGGACAAAACAGCCAAGTGCATTTCACGATGATTGCGCAAGATGTCTCTCCTCAACAAGCCACCAACAGTAAAGTCAGCGCCGATGGATTATTAAACCTATCCATTCATAGCTTACCGCTTGAAGAACAAGCGATGTTTAAAAATATTATGCTGATCCCTATCGGCGCACTGATTGTGGTTTTTTTACGTGTGATCATTGGCTTAAAAACCTCGGGCACTTTTATGCCCGTTTTGATTGCCGTCGCGTTTGTGCAGACCCAATTAACCACGGGGATCATCGGGTTTTTATTGATTGTCGGCACAGGCTTAATCATTCGTAGCTATCTCTCTAAGTTAAACTTATTGCTGGTCGCCCGAATATCGGCGGTGATTATCTCGGTGATTTTAATCATTTCAATGTTTACTGTCGTCGCATTCAAAATCGGCCTGACCGAAGGCTTAACGATTACGTTCTTCCCAATGATCATCTTATCTTGGACCATTGAACGGATGTCTATCCTTTGGGAAGAGGAAGGCGCTAAAGAAGTGATTCTGCAAGGTGGTGGCTCGTTATTGACTGCCGTACTGATTTATTTAGCCATGACTAACCCTTATGTGCAGCACTTAACTTTCAACTTTATCGGATTACAGTTAATTGTCTTAGCAGGCATTTTATTATTGGGAACGTATACCGGTTATCGCTTAACCGAACTGCGTCGCTTTAAACCCTTGGTAGACGGAGATTAATATGTTTTTTTCTCTTTCTGAATACACCTCCCCTTTCAAGCTACGCCGTAAGGGGATCATGGGCATGAATAAGCGTAATCATAGCTATATTGGTCGCTATAATGATCGCTCCAAATACCCTCTGGTTGACGATAAGCTGCAAACAAAACTGATTGCTCAACGCGCAGGTTGTACGGTGCCAAAGCTGATTGGCGTGATCAGCAACCAAGGCGATGTTAGGCGTATTCACGAGATGGTCAAAGAGTGGCCGGGCTTTGTTATCAAACCGGCACGAGGCAGTGGCGGCAAAGGTATCTTAGTCATCACCTCACACAAAGATGGCATTTACACCAAGCCCTCTGGCTCGACCATTAATAAAGAAGATGTGGAACGGCACGTCAGTAACGCTTTAGCTGGTCTCTTCTCGCTGGGTGGTAAAAATGACGTTGTCGTGATCGAAAACCTAATCAAATTTGATGACTGCTTTGATGGTTTCAGCTATGAAGGCGTTCCCGATGTACGGATCATCGTCTTTAAAGGCTACCCAGTAATGGCAATGATGCGGCTTTCTACCTCGGCTTCAGATGGCAAGGCTAACTTACACCAAGGAGCGGTGGGAGTGGGCGTTGATCTCGGATCGGGTAAAGCGGTACGTGCTGTACAGTTCAATCGCCCAGTGACCCATCATCCCGATACCGGAAGATCATTATCTGAGCTTACGGTACCGCATTGGGAACGCTTATTAACCTTAGCGGCCAGTGCATGGGAAATGACCGGTTTAGGTTATATTGGAACTGATATGGTCCTTGATAAAGAAGAAGGTCCGATGGTGCTTGAGCTTAATGCCCGCCCAGGTTTAGCGATTCAAACCGCTAATGGTGCTGGCTTACTACCAAGGTTACAGCATATTGAAAGCATCGGATCACCACTGATTTATCCAACACCAGCCGAGCGAGTGGCTTATGCCGCGAAACAATTTGGGCTAAAAAACGGGTAATACTCATTAGATTGATTACCGCCATTCAATTAACGGTGGACAACTAAGTTTGCAGCTCGACAATAAAGTTCGAAACTTTTCGATGATTTTTTGTCGTAGTTTACCTTTTACTCTGACAAGGTTTTATCCAGAACCATACTGAAGGGCAATGACCGTAACGCAGATTTGCCCCGAAATGTGTTACGCCGTTAAAAACGAAATCTGTGTAGTCACACTTTTTCTTAGGGTAGCCACGTTGATTGAGTCTAAGTTTCAATCTTTATTGTTACATTTGGTCTCTGGTAGCCGCGATGGAAGCGAGCTTCGGAAGCAGAAAGGTTTCAAACTTTAATGTTCTCCTACATCAATACCCGTTCAGCGAAGACAACAATGATCATAAAAAAGCGCCTTATCATCAAGGCGCTTTTTATTTACAAGTGACTCAGCTTAGCTGACAGCATCGGCCAGTGGCAAAGACTCATTTTTTGGTTTTTCACTAGTAAAGCCACGCAGTCCGACCACATGCACGTGTTCATGATCTTTAAATACCTTACGCACCAGTTTATAGGTGGTCCCTCTTTCTGGGCTGATATTTTCTGGCGCCGCAATCAATAATTGCATATCCAAACGTTCACACAGTTCAAATAGCGTTGCTATTGATTTAGCATCTAAACGTGCTGCCTCATCTAAGAACAATAAACGGCATGGGATAATATCTTTACTGCGTAGACGACGAGACTCTTCTTCCCAGCTCTGTACGACCATCAGTAAGATAGATTGGCCAGTACCAATGGCTTCACCCGTTGACAATGCGCCCGATTCGGCTTGTAACCATCCATCTGAACCACGATTAACTTCAACACTCAACTCAAGATAGTTACGATAATCGAGTAGCTCTTCACCTAATATTTGTGGTGAACGCTGCCCCATATCGATGTGTGGATTGACGCGCTGGAATAACTTCGCCATCGCTTCTGAGAAGGTATAACGTGAGCTTTCAAACAGATCTTTATGTTGAGCCTGCTGCTCGGCTAAACCACTGAGCAGAACTTCATGGCTTTCACGAACTTTGACATTTAAACGCACACCATTCACTTGCCCAAAAGCAATATTCGAAAGCCCTTGGTTGAGCATGCGAATACGGTTTTGTTCACGTTGAATGGTTTTACGAATAATACTCGCCACCGAATCTGAGCTGATCGCTAAGCGGTTTTCCCGCTGAGTCAGCTCTTCTGTTAGGCGAGCTAGCTCGACTTCCATCTCTTCAATCGCTTCAACAGGGTCATCGGTACGAATAATATCTTGTCGAATGCGCTCACGTAAGTGCTGATAAACCGCAATGTAAAACAGTACTTTACGTTCAGGATAAGCATTATCCTCCGAGAGACGCAGCGCATCACGCAGCGCCTCATTATTCGCCACGGCAAGACGTAGCGCCCCGAGTGATTTATCCGACATGGAGCGTAACTCATCAGCCGATAAATAAGCCAATTCACGTTTATGCAAACGACGTTCAACATCATTTTGGCGGGCTAAACGAAGAACCGCACACCACCCAGCTTTGGCATTAACAACGAAAGTACGTAAATCTTGATACTCTTTTTCTAATTTTTTCAATCGCTTGGCAAGCGATTTCATCTCAATTTCGGTTGAGGTGATTGTCCGCTCATAGTGACTCTTACGGCTACGAGAGCTGTGCAAACGTTCATGCAGCTCATCACGGCGCTGCTGAGCTCTGAATAATGCGTTTTCATCTGGATGTACGCCAAACTCCTGTAGCTCTTGCTTAAACTCTTGCATTGTTTCCAATTTAGCCTGATGAGCACTTTTCAACGATGCCAACACTTGGTTGTACTGATTGAATTGCGCTTGCGCTTGTTTTAACTCTTCGCGAGTACGCTGACGCAGGCTCTCAGCTTGAACTAACTTAGCTTTTAACTGCTCACTGAGTTCGCTACTTTGATTGAGAAGATCCACCGAATCTGCGTAAGCAAAGTGGTGGCGACGTTCAACCAAATCAGCGAGGGCAAAAATTTGTGTTTTGAGTTGTTGCAGCCCGCGATCCGCTGCAAGATATTGCTGTTCTAAGACTTCAAACTGCTCAGGATCAACCTCTAACGCTGAAGCAATCGGCGCCAGTTGTTCAACCGTTTTACCATGATCATGAAGCCAAGCTTTCGCTTCCACTAACTGAGCTAACTTGGCGTCAATATCTGCGGCTCGTTGGGTTAATCCAGATTCAGACAACAAGCGTAAATGAGGCGCAATATTCTCTAATAGTGCTAATGCCTGTTTACTCAGTTGACGTCGACTGGTTTGTTGCTGTTGTTGATGCTCTAACTCGACTAACTGGCGAGCAAGATGATTGAGCGCGTCACGAGCTTGACTGAGTGCTTGTTCAGGATCCGACTCAAACGCAACCTGCAAATGCTGAGCAACAAAATCATTAAAACTGCGGTATAAGCGCTGTAACTTTTGTGAATCAAACGCGGCCTTAGCATGCGCTTCGACGACTTCATCACGCTCATCGCGCAGTAGCTCTAAACGTTGCTCACGAGCTGCACGCCCAAACAGTGGGATTTTTGGAAAACGGGAATAGCGCATTTGACGCTGATTGAGCTGAACACAGACCGCACCTTCTAATTCTGCGGCATTAAATGAGCTATCATCGAACGCATCAATATCGCCCTCAATCAGATAAAGATCTTCTGGACAGTCGTCTAACTCGACCAGTTTTTCTTTGATGCCTGAAAGATCAGAGACCACAATCGCGTGACGAGCCGGACCGTACATAGCACTGAAGTACGGCGCATCTTCTAACGTTATGTCATCATAAATTTCAGAAAGTAGAACGCCACCAAGGGTATCGGCAAGGCCTTTAAGGCGAGGATCATTCGATCCGCCCGGTGAAGCCAAGCGTTCGATATCTTTCTCTAATTGCTCACGACGTTGAGCTAACGCATCTTTCTGAGCCGATTGGTGTTTTTCACGCTCTAAAATGCTTTGCATCTCAGTCATTACCGACTGTCGACTGTCTAAACCCGCCCCACTTTGCTCACGCAATAGCTGCAATGCTTCTATCGCTTGATGCCAAGCTGGCGCTTTTAGCTCCAACTGTTTGATAGCATTGCGTTGTTCTTGTTCAAGACCACGCTGTTGACTACGCTGATCGCGTAGCACTTCTTGTGCCTCATCAAGCTCTTCTAACAGAGCGAGATGCTTCTCGCGTTCTTGCTGCAATTGGGATGGATCATCAATCATCACCTGAAATTGCTGGTGATAATCAGTCACCGATTGACGCACAGATTGTTGCTGTTCGATACGGTGCTGTAAATCGCGCTGCTGTTCATACCAAAGCGCTTCATTCTGTACGAGTTGCTGTGCTTGCTGTGCTTGAGCGAGTAATTGGTTTGCATGCTCTGCCGCTTGGCTACGAGTGACCTCACCTAAAACGCGGCTCACTAAATGTAAGGCTTCGTTAAACCGCGCGGAAGCGGCCGAAGACATATCGAGCTTATGTTTAACCGCCAGTAATTCGTGGGTGGTTGACTCTTGGCGTGCGCTCAGCTCAATCATCACCGTCTGAGCACTTTCTGCCGTCAAGCTATCATCAGCGAGCTGCTGACGTGCTTTTGCCAAGGCTTGCATTGCTTGTTGATACTGCAAAGCGCGCGTTTGCTGAATGTCCAACGCTTGCTGATAATCCGCAAGCTGAGTTTTCAGACTATCGACTTCCTCTTCAGCCGCAGTGGCTTGGTCTTCAGCCATCACTAAGCGTTCTTGCGCTTCTTCAACCACCATTAGCTGCTCTTCAAGACGCAGACTCAACTCTTCAAGATCGTCTTGATAACGGGCGATTTTTTCTTGCTGACGAAGGGCATTTTGTACTAACTGCAGATGATCGGCTGCACTTTGATGATCCTGTTCTAGCGCAGCTTCTTGTTCAAGCAGCGTTTCCAGCTCTTCGTGCACTTGATTCAATAGCCGATTGTGTTCCAGAAGCGTATCTCGAGCGCTGAATAACTCTTGGCGTAACGTCAACGTTTGCTGCACTTTACTGCGACGTTCATTGGCGTGACGCATGTAGTCTGCGGCAACATATTGGGTCGATTCGGTGATTAAATGTTTGAACAGATCACGATCGGCTTGGGTGTTTTTAATCGCTTCCAGCGTCATGCGGTTTTCTCGCAGCGCTGACTCCATATCTTGAAACGCTTTTTTCACCCCACCATTTTGTGGCAGTAAGTAATCGCGTAATGAACGGGTAATCGCGCTGGAAATACCGCCGTACAAAGACGCTTCAATGAGGCGATAAAACTTTGATCGATCGCTGCTATTACGCAGCTTTTTTGGTACCACACCAAATTCAAACATGTGGCTATGATAATCGACGATGGAACTGAACGATTTAAAATGCGCACCTTCAATAGCATGAACGGCATCTTTGACTTCATTGAGCTGTCTCACTCGAGCGTGTTGATCAGAAACACTTTCAATCAAAATATCCGTCGGTTTGATATGGCTAGGTAAACCCTGAATCACAAAGGGTTTAATATCGACTTTTTTATCACGGCCGGCAACTTGTTGAAGTTTTACTGCAAACAGTAAGCGTTGATGGCGAGAATTGACCACATCCAATGCCGCATAGCAGGCGCCAGGTTGTAATTTACCGTACAGGCCTTTATCACGAGAGGCTTGAGAGCTGCCCGCTTCTGTGGTATTTCGAAAATGCAGTAAACTTTGATCGGGAATTAATGCGGTGATAAACGCCGCCATCGTGGTTGATTTACCCGCCCCATTGCCGCCCGATAACGTCGTCACCAAATTATCAATATCAAAAGTACGTGCGAAAAAGCCGTTCCAATTGATCATGGTCAGCGATTGATACTTACCTCTTTCAATCATGCTTCATCTTCCCATAATGTCGGTTGATCTTCATGTTGTTCGTCAGCAGATACCGTATCCAATAAGCTTTGCTGACTGGGCTCTTGACTATGAACAACGGCTTCACCATCTCGTATCAAACGCAATTGCGCTTGACGTAAATCGTCGCCAATACGCACATCGGCCCCAAAACGAAATACCGCTTCGGTAATTCTAAATTTGGTGGTTTCGCCAAGGTGGATAATCATCCCTAGGCGGCGTAAACGACGTAACGAAGTGCGGACTTTTTCAAACAGTTTCTCTTTATCTAAATCTGAACCTTGCGCACGATTGGTCGCAAGCTTCATCAATTTCTTCTCATCGGTCAAACTCAATAACTCTTCATAGAGTTCTTGATACGTGAATAAGCCTTCATGGGCAAGACGCTCTGGGCTTAGATATAAGAAGCACAGCACCTTACCAACCAGCATATCTAATTCAGACAAAACACTGCGATTGATCAATGAGGTAGAGCGTGGACGTAAGTAAAAAAAGCCCTCGGGCGCACGAACTAACTCAGTATTGTAGCGCTGATAAAAAAGTGCTAACTCTGGCTCAAAATCACTGAGAAACGCATGGTTATCTAAATCATCGCTGGACACATGGCGCCCTGCGCGTAATTGGCTGTCTAAAGCCGGAAAAAGCGGGTTAACAATCGCTTTAGCCAGATTCTCTGGCATATAGTGGTTAATATCGGTCAATGACATTAGCTTGTACCTTTGCACCAAATTGGTTAATCGCTTGCCAATCAGGTTGAATGGCTTGATAGTCGGATTGTGAATACCCCAAGCGAACGGCTTGGTCGACAACAATACGGGCTAGATCGAAATGATGAGTTCTTGGGTGTGCGGCAAGATAATCACGCAGCACATGACCAAGGTTGATCGGTTGGCCCTGTTGTTTATGGCTCTGAAGCATCCCAGCAATACGCTCTGCAAGCTCATCGTGAACCTTTTGAAACGTTTCATATTCGACAGCTGGGGGAATGTGGCCGGTCACTTCTTCATCTCGTAACATCAGAGTTTCATCGCGTAAATCAGACAAACGCTCGGCCTCGGCATAAGTGAGCAGCCAAGGTTGAGAAAAGTAATCGTGCAGCGACTGGCGTAAACGTTGGCTGAAAGCGCGATTTTGATCCATATCTATCGCCGTGCGAATGAACTTATGCACATGGCGGTCATAACCAATCCATAAATCGATCGCTTGTTGTCCCCAACTGATGATTCGGTCTAATTTCATTTGCAGCACAAACAGCACTTCATCGATAAACTCTAATTCTGGATCGCCGTAAACAATCTCTTGAATATCAAGAATTTGAGTTTGTAATTCGTCGCCTGCGGCTTGAAGCGTATCTTGTAGCTCTCGTAACGTCGATGAGGTTTCAGACAATAAACTTTCACAGTTATGAATCGCTTCTCGCCAATCTTTATTCAATAGATCGGCAATTTGTTGTTTCACGGATTGCTGCTGCTCGTCTAAAACGCGTTGGTTGAGATCGATGCGATCAAAGATTTCACTCACCGAGTATTTTAATACCCCGTAAACATTCTTTTTCCAATGCGCAGGTGTCCCCCCTTGCTGAGCGGAGTTGGCGGCTTTAGCCATTTCATCCGCTAACAAGGAAAGTTGAATAGAGAGTTTTAATTTCGAAAACTGACGATGACGAACATAATAATCGGTAATGCCAATCGCCAAAGGCGACAAGCGATAAATGCTCGCGCCATCGGTGACCTCACTAGTAAAACGACTGAGCAAACGCTGTTTAACCAGTTCATTAATAGCATTATTAGCCCGAAATGCAGAGACATCACCCGTTTCAGTAAATAGGCGGCTAACAATCGCAAACGCATCATGCAATTCCCCCTCCCCTAATTCTTCATCGAATTTTTCATGGCTCAATACCGCAATCGCTATCAAAAACGCCAGCCGTTCAGCAGGTAAGTTCAAAGAAAAATCGTGCTGCTTCACCCAACTGACGAGTTCATCAATCGGTTGTTCAGTCGCATTGTGAGTCATATCACTCATTGTTCTTCCTGTGGTTGTTTCCTAGCCCAAACATGGATGTAGCGTCCTAAAGATAGATAAGGCTCTTGGCGGCAAAATTGTTGCTCCAATGCCAAAAGGTCTGCAAACTCAAACTCGCCCATATTGGTCATATTGCCGATATAATCGCTAAAGCAACGAATGCCTGACTTACCCATAATTTGACATCCAGCATGTTCAATCCACTGATACACATCAGCCGGGAGCAGCCCTTTTTGTGGCTGTAATTTAAATCGTTTACGATGTGGCATGCCATTTAAAATATGCGGAATATTGCCACATACCGCATTTTTATAAACTAAGCCATGTTGGTTGTAAAACATCACCGAAACCATACCGCCCGGACGCACCAGTGCTAACAGCTGCTGTAAAGCCTCTTGTGGTTCCGTCAACCACTCCATCACCGCATGAAATAAGATGATGTCAACGGGCTCAGTCAAATGTTGCTGCACAGATTGTACGGGAGAATGCACAAAGCGAAATCTCTCCAGTAATCCATGGTCGGTCACCTCTTGTTTGGCTAAATCGAGCATCTCTTGCGAGAGGTCACACAAGGTGATTTGATGGCCAAGCATGGCGAGTTTTTGCGACATTTGCGCCAAGCCCCCTCCCGCATCCAAAATATGCAGGGGCGTTGTCTGACCGTTAAAATGGGTCAAAATTTGCATGAGATCATCCCAAACAATGACTTGACGAATCTCGCCTTTGTCAGAGCCGTAAATATTTTTTGCAAATTTGTGGGCAATATCGTCGAAATTGCGATCTTCAGTCACAGTGGCTTGAGTTATGATAATAAATCGTGCTGCTATTCTGTCATAGGAATGGCAGGAATAAAGGACCTTTCGCTGATTTTATTATCAAGTGCTGTTTTTTCGGACTATTTAATCTATGTTTGAGCTGAAAAAAATCGTTTCTTCTCTACTGATGCCATTACCAGCACTGCTGATGATTGGTTTTATCGGCTTGATGCTGATTATGTTTACCGCAAAGCGAAAGACTGGCTGCTTAGTGGTTCTATTTTGTTTGTCTAGTTTATTGGTTATTTCTTTTCAACCAGTATCCAGTCGCTTATTAATGCCTTTAGAGCGTCAGTACAGCGCTTTTTTACCCATTGAGGGTACTATCGATTATGTTATGGTTTTAGGTAATGGCCATGTCGTCGATGATAGCATCCCACCAACCTCTGAACTTACCCGAGCCGCGTTAATGCGTCTTAGCGAAGGAATTCGAGTAATGCGGATGTACCCTGGCGCAAAACTGATCCTATCGGGTTATGCAGGCGGGAGTGAAATGAGTCATGCACGCATGCTGGCTAAAGTGGCGCTTGCGCTTGGTGTTGCAAAATCAGACATTATTTTGCTCGAAACGGCGCAAGATACGTGGGAAGAAGCAAGACAAGCGGCCGCTTTTGTTCAGCAGCGCACTCTGGTTCTGGTCACCTCGGCCAGCCACATGCCCCGTGCAATGAATGAATTTCAATCTGCAGGGCTAACGCCTATCCCTGCGCCGACAAATTATCTTGCCCAAACGAATATCAGCCAAGCTTGGGATAAATATATTCCGAGAGCGCTCTATTTAGAACAAACTGAGCGGTATTGGTATGAAACCATGGGGCTAATATGGCAAGCCATGCGCGATTGGGTGAGCCATGAACCCAAATTGAATGAATCATCGCCTGCTGTAGAGGGTGATTGATATTCTTGTTATAAGCGGCATCGTCGAAAAAGTGGTTTGGTGCACAACTTGATAAACATTGTGCACATTTAACATCAATTGGAAGGATTATGGGCCGAATTTGATTGCGAGTTACTGCGTTGCAGTCTAGAATCTTGCTGGTTATTAACAAGATTAAATGTAACCAATAGGCCGCTATTTAACAGCGGTTTTTGTGTTTTTATTACTTTTAGGCTGACGTTAGCCTATACCCGAAGAATGAGACGTTGTAAAAAGGCAGCATCGACAGTGCTTAAAACAAACCTCTCTCCTATCACGATCTCCTAACAGGGCGATTGCACTTTCGGGACATAACTACTGCTCTAGTTACCTAACGCCGAGCAGTCACCGACAGGATAATTTTATGGCTACGATTAAAGACGTTGCACGCCTAGCAGGCGTATCGACAACAACCGTATCTCATGTCATCAATAAAACACGTTTTGTGGCAGAAACCACTCAAGAAAAAGTCTTGGACGCGGTTAAACAGCTGAATTATGCACCAAGCGCCGTCGCACGCAGCTTAAAATGTAACACCACGCGTACGATCGGTATGCTGGTGACTCAATCCACCAATCTATTCTTTTCTGAAGTGATCGATGGTGTTGAAAGCTATTGCTATCGCCAAGGCTATACGCTGATCCTCTGTAATACCGGGGGTATCTACGAGAAACAACGTGACTATATTCGCATGCTTGCTGAAAAGCGGGTCGACGGTATGTTGGTCATGTGCTCCGATTTAACGGAAGAGTTACTTGAGATGTTAGAGAGTCATCCCTCGATCCCTAAAGTTATTATGGATTGGGGCCCGCAAACATCACAAGCCGATAAGATCATTGATAACTCTGAAGAAGGGGGTTATCTAGCAACGAAATATTTGATCGAAAATGGGCACACTGAAATTGCTTGTCTAAGTGGTCACTTTGTTAAAGCCGCCTGTCAAGAACGTATCGCAGGCTTTCGGCGTGCCATGGCAGAAGCCAACCTAACGGTAAAAGAAGATTGGATTTTAGAAGGCAATTTCGAATGCGATACTGCCGTTCTAGCCGCGGATAAAATCATTGCTATGGATACACGCCCGAGCGCGGTATTCTGCTTTAATGATACCATGGCATTAGGTCTGATCAGCCGTTTACAGCAACGTGGCATACGCGTACCAGACGATATGTCAGTCATTGGTTATGATAATATTGAGTTAGCCGAATATTTTTCTCCGCCACTAACCACGGTCCATCAACCTAAACGCCGTGTTGGGAAAAATGCGTTTGAAATATTGTTGGAGCGCATCAAAGATAAAGAACACGAAAGACGTATTTTTGAAATGCACCCTGAAATCGTGGAACGTGACTCAGTCAAAAAACTCACCGCTAAATAGATAACCACTTCATTGACCCATTGTTGAGCAAAAAAGACTTCAAACCCAATCGTAGCCTTAGCGCCACGATTGGGGGGCAATCTTTGCCTAATTCAAATCAAAATGAAACAAACATCATATAAACAATCACTGAGTGTGATATTTATTCAATGATTTGTTTATTTTATACATCCACGTTATACTATTTTGTCAATAATGAAACGTGTCACGCACAGGGCAAACCATTTGAAAAGATGGGACGCAAAGCCTCCGGCCTAAACCATAGTGGTAGGTAGCGGGGTTGCCGATGACAAAATAGCCAAAACAAGCAGTCAACTCCCCCTATTATTATGCTTTTTGACGTTTTGCTATTTTCTCGGACCTGATTTTGCTGGCGAATTGCTTAATACACCGAGAATGACAGCATGGATAAACCGGTATTAAAAGATTCAATGCGGCTATTCGAACTGCTTGGCCAGGTCAAGTCGCGCTCAATGTTTGGTGGCTTCGGAATTTTTGTCGATGACACTATGTTCGCTTTAGTCGTCAACAATCAACTCCATCTTCGAGCTGACGATGAATCCGCTAAAGTTTTTACCGAAAGAGGCTATCTGCCCTACGTTTATAAAAAACGGGGCTTTCCTGTGGTAACTAAGTACTTTGCTTTACCTGATACCTGTTGGCTTGATCCAACGACCATTTTGCAGGAAGCAACCGTGGCCTTACGTCAAGCCAAATCGGAGCGAGAGCAGCAAGAGCAGACTAAACCCACTCGTCTTAAAGATCTGCCTAACCTACGTTTAGCAACCGAAAGAATGCTCAAAAAAGCAGGTATTCATTCCGTTGATCAGTTGCAACAAACGGGTGCTGTCGCCGCTTATCAGGCGATCAGACAAAGTCACTCATCTGATGTCAGTTTAGAGTTATTGTGGGCGTTAGAAGGGGCAATCGAAGGTAAACATTGGTCGGTTATCCCTCCAAGTCGTCGTGAAGAATTGAAAAAAAACCTGTTTTAATTTTGATATCTAGCCCGCTCACTGAGAATCAGTAGCGGGTATATCTACCAATCATAACGCCTCCTAATAAGCATCATGATTCCTTGACCTTAATCATTTCGATATCGTTTGCACAATTGAAGCTGACAGCTCGCCAACCCTTTCCTCTAATCTCTATCAATATAAATCAACAACATGATTGGCTTAAGACAAGCATAGCTGCCCAACAATCGTGCCATTCAATCAGTTGATACTGAGATTAAGTCACTGAATGAGATAAAGTCGTTGCTGTACTTTGCCGCTGGATAAATTGAATCGACAGCTGGTTAAACAACTCCGGTTGTTCGACATTACAAACATGACCACAATTTGGGAGTTCCAACAGTTCACTCTGTCGATGCGCGGCGACCATTTCGCGTACTGGGCGAATAAACATATAGTCGCGCTCCCCCATTAAATACAAGGTGGGAATAGGCAACTCTCGATCTTTGAAATAACGCATCAATGGATTGACTTCGGCAGTCAATGTAAACCAACGTTTAAACTCTTGCTGACACAATTTTTTAGCTTCTCGAACGAACAGATGACGAGACTCTTTCTGACTGCGTTGCGGCATGACAATATAAGCAAACAGTCGATATAACCACATGTAGGGAATGAGATGTTTACTGAGATGGCCTAACTTCACCAAAAGCTGAGAGCGGATATTCAAACGAGTGACAGCGCCACCTAATACCATAGAGCGAACTCGCTGGGCGGACAATTCGGCAATATTACGCACGATAATGGTCCCCAGTGACATCCCGACAAAATGGGCTGAAGCTATTTTTAAGTGATCCAGCACCTTAAGTACATCAATGGTTACTGTCTTAAAGGTGTATCGATTAGCAATCAGATCTTTGATAAGACGATGAGATTTTCCATGGCCGCGTAAATCAATCAATAGCAGATTAAAATGCTGCTTATACGCTTTGATCTGCTTAAACCAAATAGACGAGCTTCCACCCGCCCCATGCACAAACACCACCCATTCTCGGCTGGTTGGATGTGGATAAACTTTATGAAACAGTAAAGATTGAGACATGGATACCACAGAAAATCAAAATCATTGATACTGAGAGATTAGCATATTTTAGTGTCAAAAATCGTTTTTGAGTTGTAAAAATCTATTGTTGTTAAACGGGCGATTAGTAAACCGACGGGGAAGCTCCCCATCGGTATAAAGGAAAGTGATTAGAAAAGAAAAGACGATGGTAGCCGATCAACAAGCATTGACGCTTCCCGTCTTCATAGACATTTAGTCAAAAATGGCTAAGCGGTACATTTTAAGGTATTCAAGAGCAGACTCACGCCAGCCAAAATCTCTGCTCATCGCTCGTATTTGAACGTTAAGCATCTCTTCAGGCTGCTGTAGATAAAACAGCAACGCCCTCTGCATCGTGATCAATAATGCCGCTGGTGACGGCTCTTGAAAACCAAACCCCGTCGCTTGCTGAGGGTATTTATCATAATCTTGTACGGTATCTTTTAAACCCCCAACCTCGCGTACGATAGGTAAAGTACCATAAGCCATACTGTAGATTTGGTTTAGTCCACAAGCTTCAAATTCTGAGGGCATGAGAAAAAAATCCGAGCCCGCTTCAACTAAATGAGCCAAACGATTGCTGTAAGTCTCAACAAACCCTAACTTATCAGGATAATGCGCAGCAATTTTATGTAATGCCGCCGCAATCTCCGGTTCACCGGTGCCGACGATCACCACTTGTACCTGATTACGCAAAAACGACTCAAGAATAGGCAATAAATAATGAAATCCTTTTTGATGAGTCAAACGGCATACCATGCCAAACATCGGTGTCGTCACTTGTGGTAAATTTAACTCTTGCTGCAAGGCAAGCTTGCTGGCTGATTTTCCTCGAGTGAGCGATTGTCGTTCCGCATGGTAAGTCTGAGGAATATAACGATCCGTCAAAGGGCTCCATTCAGAATAATCGCATCCATTGACAATCCCATGCAGATCTCGCGCACGGCGCACAAAATCATCCACCAATCCGTGAGAACCTAACGGCGTCAACAGTTCAGAAGCATAATTAGGACTCACCGCATTGATTTTATCGGCAAAAGCAATACCAGCTCGTAGCATGCTAACATGATCATGTCCGTACTGTAGAAACTCCATCCCAGAGAGATTTAACTCGGGGATAACTTCCAATTGGTAATAGGAAAAAATACCTTTGAAAATGGCATTATGAATAGTCAGCACCGACTTAACGCCGAAAAAGTGTGGGTCTTCACGGTAGCGAGTTTTTAATAAAAAAGGCACTAAACCTGTATGCCAATCATTGGCATGGATGATGGTTGGCTTAATATTCAGCTTGGGCAAAATATCCAGACACGCCGCCGAGAAAAAACCAAAACGCTCACCGTTGTCCGTGTAAGCTTGATTGTGCTCCGCATACATTTCTGGTCGATCAAAGTAAACATCACAATCAATCAGGTAAACCACAACACCATCGAGCTCACCCTGCCTTACTTGATAGCGAGTATGAGGCCAGTGGGTTAACTCGGTTTCGAGTATGATGGGTAAATCCATTTTATTTGGAATTGAACGATAAGCAGGTAGCACAATGGCTACCTGGTGACCTAACTCCTGTAATGCTTTTGGTAAAGCTTTGGCAACGTCGGCTAAGCCTCCGCTCTTCACTAAGCCTTCTGCTTCGGATACAACAAACCAAATATTCATTTTTTCAAGATTAGAATCCAACTTTCATTCCTTTTTCGATGACTACAATGCCTTCATCAGAGACATGGAAGCGCTGCTTATCTAATTGTAGATCTTCCCCAATCACCGTTCCTGGAGCAATTTCGACGTCCTTATCGATAATCGTGCGTTTAATCGTACAACCAGCGCCAATTTTGACATCACCAAGAATAATCGATTCACTGATCCATGAACCTGCACCGATATTGGTTCGAAAACCTAACACCGATTTATAAATTTTTGCACCTTGGATGTAACTTCCCGCTGAAATTAAACTATCGGTAATACAAACCTTTTTCTCTCCTTCATTAGCAAAGGTCGCTGGTGGCAACGGTGGATAATGAGTATGTAAAGGCCAACTGCGGTTATAAAGAGAAAATGGCGCATCTTTTTGCAATAAGTCCATATGCGCAGACCAATAAGATTCAATCGTGCCGACATCACGCCAGTAGGCTTCGCCCTTCTCACCTTTGATTTTATTGGTTGAGAAATCATAAACGAAGACTTCACCCTGCGGAAACATTTTAGGGATAATATCTTTACCAAAATCATGGCTAGACTCTGGGTTTACCGCATCTTCACGTAATTCACGGCATAACGTATCGGTATCAAAAATGTAGTTACCCATTGATACTAATGCCCAATCAGGCTCGCCCGGTATCGATTTAGGGTGTTGAGGTTTTTCTTCAAAACCAATCATCTTCCCCGTAACATCTACCTCTATCACCCCAAATTGTGACGCTTGGGCAAGAGGCATACGAATGGCAGAGACGGTCAGTTTGGCTTCCATTCGACGATGGAAATCAAGCATCTGACGAATATCCATTTTATAGATATGATCAGAACCAAAGATACAGACATCATCGGCTTCAGAAATTTCAATGAAACGTAAGTTCTGATAAATAGCATCGGCCGTTCCTTCGTACCAACGTTTACCATCACGCATCTGGGCAGGTATGGAATCAATAAAGCTGCCACGCAAGCTAGAGACGTTCCAGCCTTTTTTCATATGCAGATAAAGGGATTGCGATTTGAACTGGGTTAATACATACACTCGCATTAAATCTGCATTAATAAAATTGTTTAGGGCGAAATCTATCAAGCGATAACTACCACCAAATGGCACGGCAGGTTTAGTACGCGATTCAGTTAAAGGCTTCAATCTTGAGCCTTCACCACCAGCCAGAATCATTCCTAGTACACCGGTCATTGTTATTCTCCATTAAGTTTTATTGATTATCGTCATGTCAATATTATTGGGGGGATGACGATACTATCCTTAGTTTATTACGGCCTTTCGGCCAACCACGAAAAGTGCAATTGGTTGTGTATTACTTTATAGCGTTTGCATAAAAATACAAATGGCAATTGTCTATTTTGAGCCAGTAAAACAGCCAATCGGTTGAACTCCTAATCTTGTTCACAATTAAGGCATCATAACGTTATGAAATTGCATTTTTATGTTTCATTTTTGGTAACGAAAAATAACGACTATTTATTGATGATGGGAAAAATAGGATGAAAATTGGGGAATAATTTTGCTTGAAAAAGCACACCGATTCCCCATTAAAAATGACTCACTCGGAAAACATTGAGGCAGCCAATGGCTGCCTCAATGTTTTTATCGATAAGAAAAATTTCTCTTATTTGGCTGACTTTCGTTTGTCCGTCACTTGCCAGTGACCATCGTCATAGATTGCCGTCCAACCGGAAGGTTTACCATTTACTTCGGTGCGTACGTAATGCTCTTTACTCTTACGACTAAACCGTACCACCGCAGCAAGCCCATCGGGATCATGAGTGGGAGCCGTCGCTAGATATTGGTACTTTTCAGGTAAACGTTGTTTAAAACGCTGTAACTCTTCAACAAGAGGCGCTCGTGTTTCACGAGATTTCGGAAAATTACTGGCGGCTAAGAATAGTCCAGAAGCACCGTCACGTAGTACAAAATAAGCATCTGAGTTTTCACACGGCAGTTCAGGGAAATGAACCGGATCTTCTTTAGGAGGAGCAACTTCGCCGTTTCTCAATATCTTTCGAGTGTTCTTACAGTTGTCATTGGTGCAGTCCATGTACTTACCAAAACGTCCAGTTTTTAACACCATATCTGATGAACATTTATCACACTCAACAACGGGACCGTCGTAACCTTTAACTTTGAACTCACCGGTTTCAACGACATAACCTTCACAGTTTGGGTTATTACCGCAAACATGTAGTTTACGTTGACCATCAATCAGATAAGCGTCCATCGCCGTTTCACAAATCGGACAACGTTTTTTCGCTCGTAACGCTGCCGTTTCGACATCTTCCTCAAGAACATTGATAATGCCATCTTCATCGCCCAAATTAATCGTCGTTTTACAACGTTCTTTCGGAGGCAATGCATAACCTGAACAACCGAGGAAGACCCCCGTTGAAGCCGTTCTGATCCCCATAGGACGAGAACAGGTTGGGCACATAATATTAGTCATGACAATATGATTAGGCTTCATACCACCGTGATCTTCGTCTTGCTCGGCTTGCTCTAAATCACCACTAAAATCAACGAAGAAGGCATCCAATACTTGTTTCCAATTCGCTTCACCCTCTGCAATTTGGTCAAGTTTTTCTTCCATCCGAGCAGTAAAATCATAGTTCATTAGATCGGTAAAACTACCATCGAGACGGTCGGTCACGATTTCGCCCATTTTCTCTGCATAAAAACGGCGCTGATCAACTTTCACGTAACCACGATCTTGAATGGTAGAAATGATCGATGCGTAGGTCGATGGACGCCCAATGCCACGCTTTTCTAATTCTTTGACTAATGCGGCTTCCGTAAAACGTGCTGGCGGTTTGGTAAAATGCTGCTTAGGATCAAGTTTCTCAAGAGTAAGTACTTCACCGACTTGAACTGCGGGTAAAATTTGATCTTCATTTTTACCGAGTGGACGCTGTACGCGAGTCCAGCCATCGAACTTCAAAATCCGTCCTTTCGCTTTCAACGTATACTCATCTGCTTTAACACTGATGGTGGTTGAATCGTACTGGGCGGGGGTCATTTGACAAGCGACAAATTGATTCCAAATCAGAGCATAAATCTTATGTGCATCCGCTTCCATCCCTTGTAAGTCATCGGCTTTGACATTAACGTCGGAAGGACGAATCGCTTCGTGCGCCTCTTGAGCCCCTTTCTTGCTACCATAGACAATCGCTTGTTGTGGCAGATATTGTGGACCAAATTGCTGCTCGATAAACTGACGGGCTGATTCTACCGCCTCGCCACTTAAATTAGTCGAGTCAGTACGCATATAAGTAATGTAACCCGCTTCATACAAGCGTTGTGCCAACATCATGGTTTTCTTCACGCCATAGCCTAAGCGTGTACTGGCGGCTTGCTGAAGCGTTGAGGTGATGAAAGGTGCACTAGGCTTACTGCTGGTAGGTTTATCTTCGCGTTTACAAACTTCAAAGCGCGCTTTTTGTAACACTGAAAGCGCGGCTTGAGTTTCAGCCTCATTGGTCGGCTTAAAAGCAGAGCCCGCTTGTTGAGCCACCATCAAACGAAAATCATCTTGCGTACTGGTTTTTGTGTCCGCATGAATATCCCAAAACTCTTCAGGAATAAACGCTTTGATCTCACGCTCACGCTCAACTAAAAGTTTTACGGCTACCGACTGCACACGACCAGCAGAAAGGCCACGAGCCACTTTTTTCCATAATAATGGCGAGACCATAAAGCCTACAACGCGATCCATAAAACGACGCGCTTGTTGAGCATTAACGCCATCCATGTTCAGCTCTCCCGGTTGCTCAAAGGCTTGCTGAATGGCATTTTTAGTAATTTCGTTAAACACTACCCGCTTATAGCGCTCTTCATCACCACCGATGATCTCACGTAGGTGCCAAGCGATAGCTTCTCCTTCGCGATCCAAATCGGTTGCGAGATAAACGCAATCGGCGTCTTTAGCTAATTTCTGTAGCTCAGCCACCACTTTTTCTTTGCCTGGGAGAATTTGATAGTTCGCTTCCCAACCTTGAAAAGGATTCACTCCCATTTTCTTAATCAGAGCGGTCCGTTCTTTTTCTTTTTTTAAACGCTCTTTTTCTTCCAAAGAAAGTGCTTTATTCGCTGCTGGTGTCGCTTTTTTAGCCGTGGTAGTAGTTTGACCTGCCGTAGGCAGATCGCGGACATGACCGACACTAGACTTAACAATAAAGTCTTTACCAAGGTATTTATTGATTGTTTTAGCCTTGGCTGGCGATTCCACTATAACGAGTGATTTACCCATAATTTGATTCAAATGCCCTTAATCACACTGCGAGTAATAAATCGCATGATGTTCTAAAAATATTGCTTCTTTTTTTACTATCGAGCCAGTTAAGCAGAAGATCAACCTGTTTTTGAAAAAAAACGCTTGTTTGCTCGACAAATCGACGAAACCGCATTCGCAAGACAAAATTAGCCTCATAGTAAAGAGAGTCTGTTTTAGGCGCGACCATTAATCTAGAAAATATGTTGTTAATCACAAAATCAAGCAAAATTGTCTTTTATCCATTTCCTGTTTATGATCATGGTTTTTACATGACACAATTCTACAATCACGTTATCAATTGCTAGACAGTCGTTATCTACTGGGCAGCAGCATAGAGAAACGTAATACCGAGAGCAAGTAAATCAAAGAACAACCTAAAATAAAGAGAACAATATGCAGACCAAACAACCCATCAATGAATTCGATTTATTACTCATAGCCAATCAATTAATTCAAGAACACGATAGCTATATAGAGGGAATGCGCACGACCAGCGTAGAAGAAAAAGACGGCGTATTGGTATTTAAAGGTGAGTATTTTCTTGACCCTCAAGGTCTGCCAAGTGAAAAAACAACCGCCGTTTTTAATATGTTTAAATATTTAGCTCATCATCTTTCAAAACAATTTACCCTTAAAAAACAATAAAAGCCTCTATATTGAGGCTTTTTCCGTAGTGACGCTGAACATTTATTTTCCTAATTAACTCAGTGAGATAACTGGGCAAATTTCTCAAAATAATCAGGGAAAGTTTTTGATGTACACTTTGGATCATTAATCGTCACTGGTGTCTCACCAAGCGCGACTAAAGAAAAACACATCGCCATGCGATGATCGTCGTAGGTATCGATTGTCGCATGTTGTAAATGGCTTGGCGGAGTGATGATAATGTAGTCCTCACCTTCTTCGACCTGAGCACCGACTTTACGCAGTTCTGTTGCCATCGCGGTTAACCGATCGGTCTCTTTAACTCGCCAATTGTAAACATTACGAATCGCCGTTGACCCTTTAGCAAATAGAGCCGTCGTAGCAATCGTCATCGCAGCATCAGGAATAGCATTAAAGTCTAAATCGACTGCAGTTAACTCTCCACGACGAGCAATCACATAATCGTCTCCCCATTCAATTTGTGCGCCCATTTTCTCTAACGCATAAGCAAACTGGACATCGCCTTGAATACTATTTTTACCAATACCCGTTACTTTAACTTGACCGCCTTTTATCGCGGCAGCAGCAAGAAAATAAGAAGCAGAAGAAGCGTCGCCTTCAACCAGAAAATCACCCGGAGAAACATACGATTGACCGGCAGGAATCACAAATTGCTGATAGTTGTGATTGATCACCTGAACACCAAATTGTTGCATCAGATGTAACGTAATATCGATATACGGTTTTGAAACTAACTCGCCTTCAATATCAATAGTCACGGTGCCTTCTGCTAATGGTGCCGACATTAAGAAGGCCGTTAAAAATTGGCTGGAAATAGAACCGTCAATCGAAACATGACTCGCCTTTAATCCGGTTCCTTGAATACGCAATGGAGGATAATGCTCATTTTCCAAATACTCGATATTTGCCCCCGCTTGACGCAAAGCCTCCACCAAATGGCCTATTGGTCGCTCTTTCATTCGTGGCTCACCCGTGAGAACAAACTCACCACGCCCCAAGCACAATGCTGCAGCCAATGGGCGCATTGCCGTCCCGGCATTACCGAGAAAGAGTTCTTGTAAACCATCGATTACAAAGGGTTGACCTAACCCCTCTACTTCGCACTGTGTTTTATCCGCTGAAAGCCGATACTTAACACCCAATTGGCTCAATGCATTGAGCATATGGCGGATATCATCACTGTCGAGTAAATTGGTTAAGCGTGTCGTTCCGGTGGCTAATGCGGCTAACAGAAGCACTCGATTTGAAACGCTTTTTGAACCTGGCAAATTAACTTCACCATTAATATTTGCAATAGGCTGTAAGGTAAGACTTTCCATTAAACGTGTATTTCCTTGCACTGTCATCATAACCATTAATATTGAAGGCAGTAAAATTCTTGATACTGGCAGACTAACCAAAATCTTTTATCCTCGCTAGTCTTTATCCCCCGCTCAATACAAAAAATCTTGCTTATCTTTCTTTATCCACTCTCACACCATCTGAGAAGTACAAGATTCTTACTAAATCACCTCGGTTAAAGATCATTTGGTTATCGAGATCTTGAATAACATCAATCAATTGACCATCGTTCGTTCTAATCAATAGCTCAACCAATTTATACTCAATAAGATGAGTTTTATTTCCATGATGATGAGCAACACCCGCACCAGCTGCTGCACCAACCGCCGTGGCAACTTGTTTACCTCGACCATCACCAAACTGATGACCGACAAGACCTCCAACTACCGCACCAAGCAATGTTTCCCAGCCCTTTGATTTTGAATGTATAATCTCTTGCTGGGTAATATAACGGACGGTTTCTACTTGCCCAAAAACGACATCATTAACCGGTCTCGCCTGATTTCGTTGATACGCAGCATTGGCAAACAGAGGAAAAATCAATAAGATCCATATCCACTTTGTCATTTTTTACTCCTATTAGGATAAGTTGGTTAAGTAATGGCACTCTATCTCACTGAATTAGCGAGTGATAATTTCGATTTCCCCTCGCCTTTACTTGCCTCAGATGAGCCTAATGGCCTACTGGCTTTTGGTGGGAGTTTGCATCCCGATCGTCTTATTTCAGCTTACCACAATGGTATCTTCCCATGGTATGGCCCTGGTGAACCCATTCTTTGGTGGAGCCCCTCCCCGCGTGCCGTGTTTTTTCCTAAGACCTTTAAACCAGCAAAAAGTGTGCAAAAATTTCAACGCAAACACACTTATCGAGTCAGTTTAAATCATGATACGGCACGTGTGATTGAATTATGTGCAGCAGTACGTCCTGCTGAGCAAACTTGGTTAAATGCGGATATGCGTTCATCCTATCAACAACTTGCCAAGCAAGGCATTTGCCATTCCGTTGAAGTATGGCGTGATGATACCTTAGTGGGTGGGCTATACGGCATTCAAGTCGGGCAGCTCTTTTGTGGTGAATCGATGTTTAGTTTAGCTGATAACGCATCAAAAATCGGTTTTTGGTATTTCTGTGTCCATTTTGCACGCTGTGGTGGACAATTAATCGATTGCCAAGTCATGAACCCACATCTTCGCTCATTAGGTGCCGTTGAATTACCACGTGACCAATTTTTAGATTCATTGCTATCCTTAAAGCAAGGTCAGGTAACAGATCACTGCTTTCAACCTCAATGGTTATCTCTTACCGTTAACGACTCATCGAAGGAGTCGCTATGAGTTCTGATTTACAGCAAATACGCATTGGTTTAACCAGTAATCATCCCTGCAGTTATTTAGCCGATCGTATGGAGCGAGTCGCCGTTGCAATGGAGCCTCACATGCAGAGCCCAGAAAACTATGAGCTACTGCTAGCCAATGGTTTTCGACGCAGTGGTGACATTATCTATAAGCCTCATTGCGATCATTGCCAAGCTTGCCAAGCTCTGCGCGTATCAGTGAGTGAGTTCACCCCATCGAAAAGTCAAAAACGCCTGCTCAAACAAGTACAATCTCGTTATCGGTGGCAATTAAAACCAGAGATGGATCAAGATTGGTTTACGCTCTATTCTCGTTACATCGAAGCGCGTCATAACAGCGGTACTATGTATCCTCCTCGCCGTGATGAATTTGCTAAATTTGCTAATTCGGACTGGTTAGATACACAATACTTACATCTCTATTTGGATGATCAGTTAGTCGCTGTCGCTATCACCGATATTCTCCCGAGTAGTGCGAGTGCATTTTACACCTTCTTTGATCCCGATAGTTCCCTATCTTTAGGAACATTGGGCGTTCTTAGTCAACTTGAGCTTGCTAAAACCATGAACAAACAGTGGCTTTATTTGGGATATCAAATTGATGAATGCCCAGCGATGAACTACAAAGTACGCTTCAGAGCACATCAAAAGCTAGTCAAACAGCGTTGGCAAGGGTAGAATACGCCCCAAGTTTACATATTGATTTTTTAACGGCAAAATACGCCGTTGATTATTTTTCGCCAAATTTCTAAAGAGGATTAAATGGCTAAAGAAGACGTAATTGAGATGCAAGGCACTGTCCTTGATACTCTTCCAAATACAATGTTCCGTGTTGAGCTAGAAAATGGTCACACAGTGACGGCTCACATTTCTGGTAAAATGCGCAAAAACTATATCCGCATTCTTACTGGAGACAAAGTTACTGTCGAGATGACACCGTACGATCTCTCTAAAGGTCGCATCGTCTTCCGTGCTCGTTAATCACTGATTTTCGAATGCAACAAAAACGGAGCTTAATGCTCCGTTTTTGTTGCCTGAGAGTGAATCATGGATCGGGTGATACACGGATAACAAAAAGCGCACGATACTCTGTGCGCTTTTTTATTAACTTAATTTCATTCAATCGTGAGTTTCGCTGAGCAAAGGATTACGCTTAATGAGCGACCTTTTCACGAGAACTCATATACTGAAACGTTAATTGATCATCAGCTAAATCCACTTTGACCGTTCCACCTTCGACTAACGAACCAAACAGTAATTCATTAGCCAATGGTTTTTTCAACTGATCTTGAATCACTCGACCCATCGGGCGAGCCCCCATGTCACGATCATACCCTTTCACGGCTAACCAGTGGCGTGCATCTTCTGACACTTCAAGAGAAACACCACGAGCATCAAGCTGCACTTGTAGTTCAACAATAAATTTATCAACGACTTGGTGAATCACTCGCTCATCAAGGCTATTGAACCAAATTACATGATCCAAACGGTTACGAAACTCTGGCGTAAAGACCTTCTTGATCTCCGCCATCGCGTCATGGCTGTGATCCTGCTGAATCATACCAATCGATTTTTTAACCGTTTCCGCAACCCCAGCGTTGGTGGTCATGACTAAGATAACGTTACGAAAATCGGCTTTACGGCCATTATTATCGGTTAACGTCCCATTATCCATCACTTGGAGTAATAGGTTAAATACATCGGGATGCGCTTTTTCTATCTCATCCAATAACACGACAGCATGAGGATGTTTAATCACTGCATCAGTCAATAATCCGCCTTGGTCGTAACCAACATAACCAGGAGGCGCACCAATTAAACGACTGACCGAGTGACGCTCACCATATTCCGACATATCAAAGCGCAGTAACTCGATACCAAGCAACTTAGATAGCTGAACAGTGACTTCAGTTTTACCGACCCCTGTTGGGCCTGCAAATAAGAAGGAGCCGACAGGGCGATTTTCCGCACCCAATCCTGCACGAGTCAGCTTAATCGACTCGCTCAACACTTCAATAGCTTTGTCTTGACCAAATACCAGCATCTTCATCTTCTTATCCAGATTTTTCAAAATATCTTTATCTGAAGAAGAAACTGACTTTTCGGGTATGCGAGCCATTTTAGCAACCATGGCTTCAATTTCTGCCACACCGACCGTTTTTCTGCGTCGGTTTGCAGGCATCAATCGAACTCTCGCCCCAGCTTCATCAATGACGTCAATCGCTTTATCTGGCAAGTGACGCTCGTTAATGTATTTAGCCGAGAGCTCCACCGCTGCGCGCAACGCTTTATTGGTATAACGAACATCGTGGTGAGCTTCATATTTTGGTTTTAAGCCCATCAAAATTTTTGTTGTATCATCGATGGAAGGCTCGACAACATCAATTTTCTGGAAGCGACGGGATAACGCACGCTCTTTTTCGAATATGGTGTTGTATTCCTGATAAGTCGTTGAGCCGATACAACGTAGCTTACCACTACTCAGCAAAGGTTTGATTAAATTAGCCGCATCAACTTGTCCGCCAGAAGCCGCCCCAGCACCGATGATGGTATGAATTTCATCGATAAATAAAATTGCATCTTTTTCTTTTTCTAACTGTTTTAGAATGGTTTTAAAACGTTTTTCAAAATCACCACGGTATTTGGTCCCGGCTAATAACGAACCAATATCTAAAGAGTAGATCACGCTATTTTGGATGACTTCAGGCACTTGCCCTTCAACAATCCTCCACGCTAAACCTTCAGCAATCGCAGTTTTACCTACTCCGGCCTCACCCACTAATAAAGGGTTGTTTTTGCGACGACGACATAATACTTGAATAGTGCGCTCAAGCTCTTTATCTCGGCCGATTAGAGGGTCAATTTGGCCTTGTTTGGCAAGCTGATTTAAGTTGCAAGCAAAGCTTTCTAAACGTTCATCAGAATTTGATTCTTCAGGGCTACTGCTACCAAAGGCATCCCCTGACGAATCTTCGGCACCAGATGTTTTCGTGATGCCATGAGAAATGTAGTTAACAATATCGAGACGGCTGATATCGTTCTTTTTCAATAGGTACGCCGCGTGAGATTCTTGCTCACTAAAAATGGCAACCAATACGTTGGCACCCGTTACTTCACTTCGGCCAGAAGATTGAACATGGAAAACAGCACGCTGTAATACACGTTGAAAACTTAATGTAGGCTGAGTTTCGCGTGTTTCATCGTTATTAGGAATTAAGGGTGTGGTTTGATCAATAAACTGATCAAGCTCGCGACGTAAGTTATCGATATCGGCTTGACAAGCGACGAGTGCATCCTTCGCTGCATCATTTTCTAATAATGCAAGTAGGAGGTGCTCGACGGTCATAAATTCATGTCTTTTATCTCGCGCTCGAGCGAACGCGCCATTGAGACTCGATTCTAGTTCTTTGTTAAGCATAAGGCCTCCTTGAGGAACAACCAGATTGTTGTTGCAAGTCTAAGCTTGCTCCATGGTACACAAGAGGGGATGTTCATTTTCTCTTGAGTATGTCGCGACTTGTGCCACCTTCGTCTCTGCTACCTCTGCAGTATACGTGCCACAAATGGCTTTTCCTTCATAATGAACTCTCAACATGACTTGCGTCGCTCGTTCCATGTCCATTGAAAAGAACCGAGCCAGTATTTCGATGACAAACTCCATCGGAGTATAATCATCGTTATTGAGTACCACATGATACATTGCCGGGGGTTTAACCGCGGTTTTCTCTTTCTCCAGTAAGTCAGAGCCTGGAGTGACCCATTCAAAATTTCTACTCATAACCGTCGTATTTAGGAGCGTTTCTCGTTGTATTACTCATTGTTACCCTTTTCATCAGCGCAGTAAATAAACTTTACTGGTGGCTTGCTCAGGTGAAAAACAACCCTTACTTAGAGACTAATCTAGCAATGGTATCGCTGCAAATAAAACCTCACTTTTCCGGTTATCCGCTAGGTTTAAATGTGTAAAATTCACCCACCACTATGCACCAGATGTCACATTATGCATTGCTATTTGCAAATCAAATTGCATTTATCCACACGCTAAATTTCTCATTACATCATCTTACGTTAATAACCCCTTCAATCGATCAACTGAGATCTGGAGGGAAATCCTAAACAACGCATCTATCTTTTAGCGATTGAGGATCACATTATCAATGCGGCTGAGACCGTATCAATACCACAACGCCAGCGTGTATTTGATAAATATGCGTTTTATAGCAGGCTAGTTAAGTGATTTACCTATAAAAGTGACGATTTTTATGTCTTTTTACTATTGACTGCGCTCAATCATTGGCTACATTGGTCAATTAGTGACTAAAAATTTGGCAGCGGCTAAATGGTTATTCACTTAACAACCGCTTCGCTAACGGAATAAAAAGCGAAGATTGATGCCTTGTTTATTGGAGATTGTCGATAAACAAGGTAAGCGTTAACAACATCAGTAATACAATGCATGAGGGATGTATAGCATGGCTACAGGTACAGTAAAATGGTTCAACAACGCTAAAGGATTTGGTTTTATTTGTCCGGAAGGCGGAAATGAAGACATTTTTGCTCATTATTCAACGATCAAAATGGATGGCTATCGCACATTAAAGGCGGGCCAACAGGTTGCTTATGAAGTGGAACAGGGCCCTAAAGGCTATCATGCGAGTAATGTGGTACCGATTGAAGGCCAACCAAGTAAATAATTCGCTGCCAACTTGTGTCTAAAACTAACCCGCCTTTCGGCGGGTTTTGTTGTTTAAGCGCGGTCAATAATCTTATTTAACGTCTGGCTAGGACGCATCAAAGTAGACGCCTTGGCAAACTCAGGGGCGTAATAGCCACCTAAATCACCCGGCACGCCCTGCGCCTGATTAAGTTCTTGAATAATCTGTTGCTCTTGCGCCTTCAATTGCTGAGCAATGGGAGCGAACTCCGTGGCTAAATCACTATCTTGCTTTTGCTCAGCAAGGGCTTCTGCCCAGTAAGTAGCAAGGTAATAATGGCTGCCACGGTTATCTAACTCGCCGACTTTACGTGACGGTGATTTGTTATTATCTAAAAACTTGCCTGTTGCTACATCCAAGGTATCAGCCAATACTTGGGCTTTCGGATTACCCGTGACCACACTCAGATGCTCCAGTGAGGCAGCAAGAGCGAGAAACTCACCCAAAGAATCCCAACGTAGGTGATTCTCTTTCTGCACTTGTTGTACGTGCTTCGGTGCAGAGCCACCCGCTCCGGTCTCAAACAGACCGCCACCGTTCATTAGCGGAACGATGGATAGCATTTTCGCTGACGTTCCTAATTCAAGGATCGGGAATAAATCAGTCAGATAATCACGCAGTACATTACCGGTTACTGAAATGGTGTCTTTGCCTTCTTTCATGCGCGCCAAAGTATAGAGTGTAGCTTGTACTGGCGACATAATTTTAATGTCTAGACCATGGGTATCGTGATCCGGCAAGTATTGCTTAACCTTTTTAATCAGCTCAAGATCGTGGGCGCGAGAGTCATCGAGCCAGAATACCGCTGGCACTCCCGTTGCGCGAGCACGATTAACGGCTAATTTAACCCAATCTTGAATCGGTGCATCTTTCACTTGGCACATACGGAAGATATCCCCCGCTTCGACAACCTGTTCAAGCAATACTTTACCTGATTGATCAATGACTTGCACAACGCCATCAGCATCAAGGATAAAGGTTTTGTCGTGTGAACCATATTCTTCGGCTTTTTGTGCCATTAAACCAACGTTAGGCACACTACCCATGGTCGTTGGGTCAAAAGCGCCATTATCACGACAAAAATCAATCACCGCTTGATACACCCCTGAGTAGCAACGATCAGGGATCAACGCCTTAGTATCTTTTTGTTTACCATCCGGTCCCCACATTTGACCTGATGAGCGGATCATCGCTGGCATTGAAGCATCAACAATAATATCGCTTGGCACGTGTAAATTGGTGATACCACGATCTGAGTCAACCATCGCTAACGGAGGTTGAGTGGTGTATACCGCTTGAATGGCAGACTCGATTTCTTCACGCTGCGCTTGTGGTAAGGTCTGAATTTTAGCGTAAACATCGCCAAGACCATTATTAACATCAACACCGAGTTGATCAAACAGCTCACCGTATTTAGCAAATACATCTTGGTAATAAACTTTAACCGCATAACCAAAAATCACCGGATCAGAGACTTTCATCATCGTCGCTTTGAGATGCAAAGAAAGCAAAATATCTTGCTGTTTAGCTTGGGCGATCTCTTTTTCGTAAAACGCCACTAAAGCTTTCTTATTCATCACGCTGGTGTCGATAATTTCTTTATCCAGCAAAGCAAATGGCTTTTTCAAAGTTTTACGAGTGCCATCATGAGCGACAAACTCAATCGAGACCTGAGTGTCACCGGCAACCGTTAACGATTTTTCACTGCCAAAGAAATCTTTATCATCCATGCTCGCCACGTGAGAACGGGAATCTTTCGACCAAGCGCCCATTGAGTGCGGGTTTTTCTTGGCGTAATTTTTCACTGATGTTGGCGCACGACGATCCGAGTTACCTTCTCGTAGTACTGGGTTTACCGCACTGCCTTTAATTTTATCGTAAGTGGCTTTGATCGCTTCCTGCTCGTAAGTGCTCGGTTCTGCAGGATAATCGGGAAGATCATAACCTTTATCTTGCAGCTCTTTTATCGCGGCTTTCAACTGAGGAATCGACGCTGAGATATTTGGTAGTTTAATAATATTCGCCGCTGGGGTTTGTGCTAACTGGCCCAACTCAGATAAAGCATCGCTGACTCGTTGATTCTCTTTCAAGTGTTCAGGGAAGCTGGCAAGAATACGCCCGGCTAACGAAATATCTCTGGTCTCAACACTGATCCCTGATGATGCCGTAAATGATTGAATAATTGGCAGTAATGAATACGTCGCTAACGCCGGCGCTTCATCAGTGATGGTATAGATGATGGTTGGTTTTTCTGTAGGCATGAACTTTCCCTTTGTTCTAACCGCACTATGGGATGAAATAGTGCGATGTGAATGTCCGTGAACAAGCTAGTTTTACATCCTCAAAACTTGGCCACGTTTGTCTCACTATTATAAGGTTAACTCTCACGATGGATGTGCTGGTTGAGTCTCACGGTGAGAAATTCTCTATTGGCTATAATTAAACAAAAACAAGATAATAGTCTATCATTCCGTCGTTCAATCTTGTTTTCAGGCGCGCAAAGTATAGCCTATTTCTGCGTCAGATAAAACATTCAAACACAACTCATTTACATATTTGCAAGGTGCTTAACATGTCATCCCGCTCACGTCGTACGCTTTCCAGTTCCTCAACGACCAGCGCACCTGCGCAATTCAAACGCGCCGAACGCCCTAAACTCGCTGAAAGACCCAGCTTCAAGCGAAAGAAAATCGCTTCTGTACCACGATCGTCTGACGAACGAAAAGTCATCGCCTTTAATAAACCTTACGATACCTTAAGCCAATTTACCGATGGTCAAGGGCGACAAACACTGGCTGATTTTATTACGATAAAAGACATTTATGCCGCCGGGCGACTCGATCGTGATAGCGAAGGATTAATGATCTTAACTAATGATGGCGTATTACAAGCAAGATTAACTCAACCTAAAGCTAAAGCGCCAAAAACCTATTGGGTGCAAGTTGAAGGGCAACCACAAGAAGCCGATTTAGAGCAGTTGCGCCGCGGTGTGACGCTTAAAGATGGCCCAACGTTACCGGCTCAGGTTGAGATTATCGAGCCACCACTGGTATGGGAGCGTCATCCACCAGTGCGCTTTCGCGCGGCAATCCCCACCACGTGGTTAGCGATTACCATTACCGAGGGTCGCAATCGACAAGTACGACGCATGACCGCTCACATCGGCTTTCCCACTCTACGTCTGATTCGTTATTCGATTGGTAACACAACCTTAGAAACGCTCCAACCCGGAGAATGGCGCGAAATCGATCTGTAAATAATTGTCTGACCATGCTCTGATGAGAGGCATGGTCAGATTGTGATTACTGATGACGCTGCTTTAATTTATCAATCACATCACTCAGGGCTAAGCCTTGGTCTTGTAATAGCACTAACAGATGATAGATAAGATCCGCCGATTCACTGATCAGCTCCGCCTTATCACCCGTCGCCGCCGCAAGCGCGACTTCAACCCCTTCTTCACCGACTTTCTGCGCAATGCGCTTAGTGCCGCTCGCGTAAAGGCTAGCGGTGTAGGATGACTCAGGATCGGCAGATTGACGAGCCGCCAATAATTGCTCAAGTTGATGAAGCCAAACCATTTGTGATTCTTCTTGGCTATCACCGTCCCAGCAAGTCGTGGTGCCAGTATGACAAGTGGGACCAATCGGATTGACCTTGACTAACAGGGTGTCTTGATCGCAATCGAGGGCCAAATTTCTTAGGTGTAAAACATGGCCAGAGGCTTCCCCTTTAGTCCACAAGCGCTGTTTGGAGCGCGAATAAAAAGTCACCTGCTTAGTAGTTAGTGTCACCTCAAGCGCCTCTGGATTCATGTAACCCATCATCAATACTTGGCTAGAGTCAAAATCTTGCACAATCGCAGGGATAAGACCATCGACTTTTTGCCAATCAATGCACTCAACCAGTGGCCGCTCAGTTTGTTTCGTTTGGCTCATCGTCTTACCTCTATCTGTTGTTGATGTAAATATTGCTTCAACTCACCAATATTAATGATTTGTTTATGGAATACCGATGCCGCGAGCGCGCCATCAACGTTGGCAACTTGGAACGCATCGGCAAAATGCGCCATAGTCCCCGCGCCTCCTGATGCAATCAGCGGCACTTGGCATACCGCACGGATCATTTTCAGCTGCTGTAAATCATAACCATTACGCACCCCATCTTGATTCATCATATTGAGTACGATTTCCCCCGCGCCGCGTTGTTGGACTTCTTGCACCCAATCTTGCGTTTGCCACTGCGTGGCTTTAGTGCGCGCTTCATCACCGGTAAATTGATAGACCTGATATTGCCCCGTTGCCTGATCAAAATAAGAATCTATCCCGACCACAATACACTGCACACCAAATTTGTCGGCTAATTGAGTGATCAAGTTAGGATCAGCTAACGCCGGTGAGTTAATAGAAACTTTGTCAGCACCAAACTCTAAGATCCGCGCCGCATCTTGCGCCGTTTTAATGCCGCCAGCGACGCAAAAAGGAATATCAATGACCTCAGCAACTTTGGCAACCCAGCTTTTATCGACCACCCTTCCATCACTGGAGGCGGTGATATCATAAAAAACCAACTCATCGGCACCTTCTTGTGCATAACGCTGAGCGAGTGGCACGATATCACCAATAATCTCATGATTACGAAACTGGACCCCTTTCACGACTTGCCCATCACGCACATCTAAACAAGGAATTATTCGCTTTGCCAACATGAAAATGCCTCCTGAGCGGTAAATTTACCATCCAATAATGCTCGACCGACAATTACACCCGCCACGCCACTGCCTTTAAGTGCAGCAATATCAGCGAGGGTGCCAATCCCCCCAGAAGATTGAAACTGGACCTGAGGGTAACGCTGACATAAATCGATATACAACTCGACATTGGAGCCATTTAAGGTCCCATCACGGGCAATATCGGTACACAATACATGCTGCAAGCCGACAGTGAGATAATCGTCTAATAGTGCTTCAATGGTTACCCCAGAATCTTCTTGCCAGCCAGAGACCGCCACTCGGCGCACGCCCTCTTGATCAATATTGATGTCTAGGGCGAGGACGATTTTCTCAGCGCCATATTTTTCCATCCACTGCTTGACCAACTGCGGCTGCTTAACCGCTGTCGAGCCGATAACCACACGCTGAGCTCCAGCCGTCAGTAAATCGATAACATCTTGCTCACTGCGTACACCTCCGCCAATTTGGATATTGGCCGGCGTACTGGCTAATAGCTTACTGATCAGCTCAAGCTGCCGTGCTGAGGTATCTTTTGCACCGGTTAAATCCACTAAGTGCAGCCAGTTGGCCCCAGCTTGGTGATATAAATTAAATTGCTCAACGGGGTCCACTTTGTATTCAGTCACTTGGCCGTAATCACCTTGGTAGAGGCGTACCACCTGACCATCAATTAAATCTAATGCGGGAATAATCATCACTTATCCTTAATGCTGGCTGAGTCCATCGACTAAGCCGCGATCCTTAACCATTCAAACTTACAGTTTCAAAAAATTATCAATCAGTTTTGCGCCCACTTTTGACGAGCGCTCAGGGTGAAACTGCACACCATAATAATTGCCCTGTTGGATAGCGGCGCTAAACGGCTGCCCGTAATCACATTCAGCAATGGTGTAATCAGCGACTGGAATGGCAAAGCTGTGGACAAAATAGAAATACTCATTGGCATCAATACCCGCAAATAACGGATTACCTTGCTGAGCGGTCACCGTATTCCAGCCCATATGGGGAAGTGGTAAATCTTCAGTTTGCATACGCTGCACATCGCCGTTCACTAAGCCAAGACAATCCACCGCCTGCTGAGCTTGTTGGCCATGCTCTTGTGAGCGTCTGCCCATCAATTGCATCCCTAGGCAAATCCCAAGTACCGGTTGCTCAAGGCGCTGAATCAAGTCCACTAATTGTCTCTGTTTGAGGTTATGCATCGCTTCACTCGCGGTACCTACGCCAGGTAGAAACAGCTTATCCGCAGCGAGGATCTCCTCTGGCTGGCGAGACAAAGTGACATCGTAACCTAGTCGTTGAATTGCAAAGCGTACTGAAGCGATATTGGCACATCCCGTATCAATAATGACCACCTTAGGTTTCATCACAGCACTCCTTTGCTACTCGGTAATTCATTACCTTGCACTTGAATCGCTTGGCGCAGAGTGCGGCCAAAGGCTTTAAACAAGCTTTCAATAATATGATGATCGTTGTCACCGGTTGAGGATAAATGCAAAGTACAGGCTAAGGTATCAGTGAGAGAGCGGAAAAAGTGGTAGACCATTTCCGTCGACAAATCCCCGACTTGTTCACGGCTAAATTGCGCGTCAAATTTAAGGTAAGGACGACCCGATAAATCTAAAGCGCACTGTGCTAAGCATTCATCCATCGGTAAGCTAAAACCAAAACGGCCAATACCTCGCTTATCACCTAAGGCTTCTCTTAAGGCTTGGCCTAATGCCAAAGCGGTATCTTCTACCGTGTGGTGATCGTCAATATGCAAATCGCCCTTAACGGTTAGTTTAAGTTGAAACCCACCGTGGGTAGCAATTTGATCCAGCATGTGATCAAAAAAACCTAAACCAGTTTCAATCTGATTACCGCCTGTTTCATCGAGATTAACCGCGACTTGAATGTCGGTTTCTTTGGTTTTTCGTACCACCTGAGCGGTGCGCGCTTTGACCGTTAACTGCTTGACTATCTGCCGCCAATTGCAATTTTGTGGATGATATTGAATCCCTTGCAGCGCCATATTTTCTGCTAATTGCAGATCGGTCACTCGATCGCCAATCACCGCTGAATGTTTAAAATCGATCTGGCCACTTTGCAAATAAGACTTCACCAAACCCAATTTAGGTTTACGACAGGCACAATTATCCTGTTCAAAGTGAGGGCAAACCAGCACCTCATCAAATTTCACGCCTTGTGATTGAAAAATCTCCATCATCATCGTATGCGGCGCATCAAAGTCTGCTTGCGGATAACTGTCGGTGCCAAGACCATCTTGATTGGTGACCATGACCAAACGATAACCCGCCTCTTGAAGTGCCAACAGGCTGGGGATCACATCAGGCTCAAACTTAAGCTTATCTAAACGATCCACTTGAAAATCGACCGGAGGCTCGACAATTAAGGTGCCATCGCGGTCAATAAAGAGAATTTTTTGTTGTATGCTCACAGGAATATCCTTTTCTTATTCTGCACTCAAGGTTATTGCGCCTTGATGCCCGTTAATGTCATTTATTGGTAATAATTGCGCACAAAGGCGACGACTTTTTCACACTCTTCGCGATTGCCGACAGAAATTCGTACTGCATTGTCGATTGGCGAGTTACGTAAAATAATCCCATGCTCCCAAGCGGCTTTAAATAGCGCATCGCCATCGGGAAACTTAACCAATAAGTAATTACCCCAGCCTTCAAAGACCTCGACACCGGGCACCATTTGCAAACCGACTTGTAAATAGGCGCGGTTCGCACTGAGATCCAATACCTGAAATTTAGTACGCGCTAAACCTGATGGCGATAAAGCTTGCAGGGCAATATCCGCTACTGGTACCGGAACCGGATAAGGAGCAATCACTTTAAGTAACAGATTAATGATCGCTGGACTCGCCAAAGTAAAACCACAGCGTAGGCCCGCCAATGCAAATGCTTTCGACAAGGTACGTAAAATGGCCAGATTAGGATAGGTTTGCAGTAAATCGACCGTTGATGCTTCTGGACAAAAATCGATATAGGCTTCGTCCATCACCACAATGGCCCGATCTTGAGTCATTTCTAATAGAGCGATGATATCTTCACGCCGAATAAGGTTGCCAGTCGGGTTATTCGGGCTGCACACAAAGACTAATTTCACCTGCTCAAGGTTGGCCTCAATCGCGGTTAAATCGAGTTGCCAATCTGCGCTAAGCGGAACCTGTTTACGCTCCACTCCAAAGGTTTCAGCGCTGATCGCATACATGCCATAAGTCGGGGGACAATAAAGAATCGCATCTTGATTCGGCTCACAAAAGGTGCGGATCAATAGCTCAATACTCTCATCAGCACCGCGTGAAGTGAGTACTTGATCAGGCTTAACTCCAGCGTAGTCAGCATAAGCTTGGATCAGTGCTTGTGGCTGACAATCGCTATATCGGTTAAGACGAGCAAAGTCGGTTTTATAGTGATTATCGAACGGAGATTCGTTGGCATTCAGCCACACATCGCCACTACCGCCAATGCGACGAGCCGATAAATAAGGCGTTAAAGCCTGAATTTGTTTGCGTGCCAATTTTTCCATCAGTTTTTCGCCTCTTGTAATTTCTCTATACGGATCGTGACCGCACGTCGGTGAGCATCTAATCCTTCCGCGTTAGCCATGGCAACCACTGTCGGTGCTAATGCCTTTAAGCCATCCGCTGTCAGCTCTTGAACTGTCATACGCTTAGTAAAATCTGCCAAACCTAAACTGGAATAGGTCCGTGTATGACCATAAGTTGGCAGCACATGATTGGTGCCTGAAGCGTAATCCCCGACCGATTCTGGTGACCAATTGCCTAAAAATATCGACCCTGCGTTATCGAGCAGTGGCACGAGCTCACGAGGATTTTTGGTCTGAACAATCAAATGTTCTGGACCATAATAGTTAGAGATCGCCACCGCTTGGGTCAGCGAATCGGCAATAATGATTAAACTGGAAGCCAACGCTTGCTGAGCAATATCTGCCCGAGTTAACGTTTTAAGCTGACGCTGCACAGCATCAGTCACACGATCGGCAATCATTGGCGATGGCGTCACTAACACCACTTGTGAGTCAGGCCCATGCTCGGCCTGACTGAGTAAATCAGCAGCAATAAATTCAGCGTCCGCTGTCTCATCAGCGATCACTAACACTTCTGACGGACCAGCAGGCATATCCATCGCTGCGCCCTGAAAGTCATGACTCACTTGCCGCTTAGCTTCGGTCACATAAGCATTACCAGGACCAAAGATTTTATCGACTTTAGCTACGGTTTCCGTGCCATACGCCATCGCCGCAATCGCTTGAGCACCGCCGACGTTATACACCTCATCGATATTGCATAATTTGGCGACATAGAGGATCTCATCGGCAATTGGTGGCGGTGAACAAAGCACCACTTTTCGACAGCCCGCAATTTGCGCTGGAACGCCAAGCATTAGTACCGTTGAAGGTAACGGCGCACTGCCACCGGGAATATATAAACCAACCTTATTAATAGCACGAGTCACTTGCTCACAAACGACACCAGGCATGGTTTCTACTCTCAGAGGCTGCGATTTTTGCGCTTTATGAAATTTGGCAATATTACTGTACGCCTGCTGCAAAGCTTGCTTCATCTCGGCGGATAAACGCTCACTGGCGGCGTCAATCTCTGCTTGCGAGACACGCAAGGTGTCGGGTTTCACTCGATCAAATTTTTCCGTCAGTGCCAGCAACGCCTTATCCCCTTCACGGCGAACTTGGCTGATCAAATCTTGTACCGTGGCGGTAATATTGGCTCCTGCACTTATCGCTGGGCGCTCTAAAACCGATTCTTGCTGAGTTTCACTCAGTGATGGCCAAACAACCGTTCTCATTTCCTTACTCCATCATTTTTTCAATCGGTAACACAAGGATAGAACTGGCTCCCAAGGCTTTGAGCTGCTCCATCGTTTCCCAAAATAAGTTCTCCGAACTCACCAAATGCACTGCCACTTTGCTTTTATCTGCCGAGAGCGGTAGTACGGTCGGGTCTTCAGCACCGGGTAACAACGCAGTAATTTTGGAGAGCTGCTCAACCGGAGCATGTAACATGATGTATTTTGATTCTTTGGCTTGTTGCACGCCGTGCATGCGAGTCAGCAATTTATCAATCAATGCCGCTTTATCGGCCGTGAAATCGCCTGAACGTTGAATAAGCATGGCTTTGGATTGGAAGATCACTTCTACTTCTTTTAATCCGTTTGCCTCTAAAGTGGCTCCCGTTGAGACTAAATCGGCGATCGCATCAGCAAGACCTGCGCGAGGAGCGACCTCTACTGAGCCAGTTAACATACAGGTACTAAAATCGATTCCCTGTTCATCCATGTAGGCTTTGAGTAATTGCGGATAAGTCGTCGCGATCCGTTTACCTTTCAAGTCTTGCGGGCCAGTGTAGGTTTGATCTTTATCCATGGCGATCGACAGACGACATCCACCAAAGTCCATCCGACGGAGGCTGACAAATTGGCTTGGCTGATTCAGCGCGCGGCGATCTAAGCGAGTCTCTTCGAGGACATTTTCACCGACAAACCCTAAATCAACCACGCCATCCATGATCAATCCGGGAATATCGTCATCTCGAACGAGCAGGAGATCAATCGGCATATTCAGCGAGTGAACTACGAGTCGCTCGCCCATGATGTTGAATTTCACCCCACATTTTTTCAATAAATCTTGGCACTCTTGACTTAAGCGACCCTTCTTCTGGATAGCAATTCTTAGGCGTTGTGTTGGCATTCGTTCATTCCTTTGTTATTTATCGCGTTAAAATCAAACCGTAAAAAAACCCTTGGAAGAGTGCTCTCCCAAGGGTTTAAAATCTAAATATACTTTGATTTAACCACCGGGAGCATCCTGCCTCCCGGGTATGCGTACATCTCCCGAAAGACTGGCTAGGGATGATGATGGTGATGAATATTCATTACAAAATTACGCATACTGATTATCTTTCTATGGCTTAATTCGACTGTTTTCAACACTAACTAAGCTTGACCATATTTGCAACTGCAAATTGCAAATTTTTCTAATTTATCGTCAATGCTCGCGATTAACGAACCATTCTCGCTTTAGATAACCACGATAATATAAAACAAACGATGATAAACACCACGCTTGAAGCCGCCAGAGAAGCTAGGACCGAAGCCGTCATCCCTAACACCACAAAACCAATCGCAGAAATAAAGGCCACTGAAAGTGAATAAGGCAATTGGGTTGCAACGTGATCGATATGGTTACAACGTGCTCCTGTTGAAGAGAGAATGGTCGTATCTGAAATCGGTGAGCAATGGTCACCAAACACCGCTCCCGCCAATACCGCACTAAGCATCGGCAACATCAATGCAATGTCAGTCGCCGCAGCCATGTCTCCGGCAATCGGTAACATTATCCCAAAGGTCCCCCATGAGGTTCCGGTTGAAAACGCCATCACACCTGATAATAAAAAGAGCATCACTGGTAACCAGTGAGGATTAATATTGCCTTGCACCAATGAAGACAAATAAGCCCCGGTTTTCATGTCACCAATCACGGAACCAATCGTCCAAGCAAAGATAAGGATCAAGATCGCACCAAACATCGAACGAGCACCAATCCACATCGTCATCAATGTGTCTCGTAATGGCATTTTTTGTTTGAATACCGTTACTAATGCCGCCAATAATCCCGTAGAGCCACCATAAACTAATGAGGTGCCTACATCGGTATTTTCGAAGGCTCCGAGAATATTAAAAGCCATCCCCTCACCTGCTAAAGCTTGTCCACCGGTGTAGAGCATGGCACCAATAGTAGCGATAATCAGCAGCACAATCGGTAACACCAAATCCAACACTTTACCGTTTTCACTTTCCGGGATGTCTAACTCTTCATTTAATTGATGAGCAGCGGGACTATCATTGTCCTGATCGTTATCAAATCCTCGACCTTGCGACGCATTAATTTCATGACGACGCATCGGGCCAATATCCATTTGAAACCACACTACCGCAAATACCATAAGCAAGGCGAAGATAGCGTAAAAGTTCATTGGTACAAGGCGTAAATAAGCACCAAGCGGTGAATAATCAGTAATACCATGCGAGACGAGAATACCACCGATAATCGTCATGATGTATGCACCCCAGCTGGAAGCGGGCATCACGACACACATTGGCGCAGCCGTCGAATCTAAAATATAAGCCAGTTTGGCACGTGATACATAAAAACGATCCGTGACTGGTCTTGAAATAGAACCGACCGCTAAACTATTAAAATAGTCATCGACAAAAATAAATACACCAAGAAAAGCCGCTAATAATTTAGCTCCACGTTTGCTTTTTACGCGAACTTGCGCCCATTCGGCAAACGCACGAGTACCGCCAGATAACGTCAATAGCGCGGTCATCATGCCTAATAATAATAAAAAGCCAACAATACTCATATTCCAAGTATTGATACCACCATCAGCGATAAACACACTGAATACTTGACCACTGGTATAAGAAACCGCATCAGTGACGGAATAGTTAGCGAGCAGTAAAGCACCGATTAAAATACCAACGCCAAGAGACAACAACACTCGACGGGTAATAATTGCTAAGCCCAATGCAACCAAGGGTGGTAACAAAGACAAAGGCGAGGAAGCAAAATCAATTACATTCATGATCTTCAAAAACCAATAATAAATGGCAAGAGATCTACTGCAGACAAACTGGACGATATTGATCATCACAGCTTATGTTGAACTAAGCGAAAGGGAAGCGAACACTTCACCCAACCCTACAGTAGCGCTCCATAGTTTAACAACACAGTACCGAACGGTAGGTTGGTTATGTTCACCAAACGCGTACGGTACTTAGACTATGGCAGTGTTGTCCCTATTCGATAACAACCCCAGCAAGCCGTGTTGATCGACGACTTACTTCGGCGGTAAGGCCTTTCACTTGGATTCATTGGCATCACCCCAACCCTAGTTACTTTTCAATACCGCACCTCTACATCGAGAAATCCGCTTACTTAATCATCTTAAGTAATCCATGACTCCCGCATTAGGTCATCGCATTGTACTTATCATCCATCTCAATGCAACCTATAGTAAGGTTTAATTCTTTTTGATGCTCTACCGCTTGCCGTTACTGGTCAGTAACCCGTGAAATCATCGATTTTTATGGCAGCACTATTCTCGATTTAAAATTAATGATGGCATAAGCTGATAGCGACAGATGATTATGCAATGAATATCACTAAAAATAGTAAATAGACTTGAAAAAAACCTGTTTATGGTTAACGTTATGCTCAAATATGGTCATATTAACCGGCTATACTATAAGCCAATAATATTAATCTTCGGCTTGTTAATCTTTTTTTACTCAATATTCGTGTTATTATCATCATCCTAATATTGCTAGAACAAATAACTAGGTTTAATATTAAGCGGTAAACCATTTTATCTCACAGGAAACAGTAATGTCTGAACTAACTAAAACGCTATTAAATATTCGTAGCCTACGTGCATATGCTCGTGATTTGACTCTAGAACAGCTTGAAGAAGCGCTCGATAAATTAACGACCGTAGTACAAGAGCGTAAAGAACTTGAAGAACAAGAAAAAGCGGCAATGGCAGAACAAGAAGCTAAGCTCTCTGCGATTGCTGAACAAATAGCTAAAGAAGGTATTGATGTGAGCGCGTTAATTTCTGCGCTTGCTGGAGAAACCAAAACTAAAGCTAAGACGAAACAAGGTAAACGTGCACCACGTCCAGCTAAATATAAATACATGGACAATGGCGTTGAAAAAACATGGACAGGTCAAGGACGTACGCCTTTAGCCATTCAAAAAGCATTGGATGAAGGTAAATCATTAGAAGAGTTTGCTATCTAAACTCTTTTATTTCCTCTTTGTTAACTAACGGCTTGGTATTTATCTGCTGATAATCGCATTCATCAACCTTGGAGCCTAACTCTCGATTAGTGAGTATTTCGTTAACAAAAGGGAATTGATCTGTCATACAATAAAGGCTCCTACTAGGAGCCTTTATTATTCACTGCGGCAAATAATCTGCCGCTGTGTGTTTGTGTTTTTATCGTTCCCAGTAGGCTTCTTCTAAGCTATCTTCTCGCTCAGGCAAGCCACGAGATAAACGAGGTGAATGTTGTACTAATACCTCATAACTGACTCGATTAGAATATTTGCACACTTGAGAAAAAGAAGAGTATGTCAAAAATTGATATTGATGCTTACTTGAATTAGGTACATTTTCTTTATGGTACTTATTCGCCGCCATATCATGCAATAAAGCCGACAGTGCGGCATCACCTGCACCATTGGTATTTTTAATCTTTTCTGGTCCGCCCATATAAGGAGCGATATGCGAATAAACTCGGATAGGATTTTCGCAACCAAGACGACTGGTTGGGCGACTAAATTCATAACGATTAAATTCTGCAATTGAACCCGGTAATAAAGGTAGAGAGGTTTCACGTTTCGCTGAATCCTCGGTGTAACCGGCCATAAATAAACCCACAGGACCTGCTGTACAAAGTACTAAATCAACCCAATCTAACGCTTTATCAGAAGCGGCTAGTGGGTCTTGTTCTCCCGTTAAGGCTTGCGCTTCATCTTCATTCATCGCTAACACTGTGACGTGTTCACTTAAAAATCGCTGCCAAAACTCCGGGTCTTCCTGAATAACAAATTTAGTCCCGAGGGTTAATACTACAGGTACGTCGTATTTTTTTGCATACTCAATCGCTCTCATTGTCGCATCTGGCATCGGATCGCCCGCTTTACAACGTACTAAATAAGCCGTAATCACCAAAGCAGAAGCGGTACGGAAAATTTTCTCTGGAATATTATCTGGATTTAATTGGTTCATTTGACCTTCACTGATCGCAAAGGTTCGTTCACCATCCTCGGTGATTAAGGCAAAACAACGGCCAATCGCACCGTCGACACCTTGTAAATAATTAAGATCAACGCGACTAGAAGTATTACAAAGATAACGATAGCCATAGCTACCAATCTTAATATCTTGGCTCATTACCCCTAATAAGGTAGAGCGATCATCTGCCAGTACCGAATAGTTATGTAGTGTATTACCGATCGTCCCACCAGCATATTCACTACTAATTAATTGATTGCTTTTTAATTCCTGATAAAGCGCTTCTGCCGCCTCGTCATTGATCACTAAAGAGTGGCCTTTACTTAGTCCATAACGCTCAATCAGCTCAGAATCCACTTTCGCTTCAATGTCGACCAAAGTTTGATCAATTCCAATAATGTGTGTACGGGACATTTTTTTATTTTCTTGCGCTTGGATAACCAGTGGATCGCGAGCATGGACAGGAAAATAATGTTTAGATTTACGTTGGCCAGGAAATTTCATAGCGTCAATTCGGCTTGGGAATAAAAAGATGGGCGATTCTAACTCGCTCTCCACTAAAACAGCAACTAACAGAAACAAGGCAAACGTTTTCGTTGTGGTTTTTATTTTTGTCTGTGTTGACTTATGCACCTTTGCGAATCTTTGCTTCGCACTTTGTCTCAGCGCTCACCTGATGCACCCGCCATCATGACAAAATGGTCGCAAATAGCTCAGATAATCAGCAAGGGAAGTGTGATTGCGGTCGCGGATCTGTCCTCGAAAAATTCTTTCTGTTAGAATCTGAACCCAAGTTAATTAAGTGGTATTACGTTATGTCAGATAACCGCAGTGCAAACAGCCAAAAGAAAGTGATTGTTGGCATGTCAGGTGGCGTGGATTCCTCCGTTTCAGCCTATCTTTTACAACAACAAGGCTATCAAGTCGAAGGCTTGTTTATGAAGAATTGGGAGGAAGATGATAACGAGGAGTACTGTACTGCCGCTGAAGATTTAGCGGATGCTCAAGCGGTCTGTGACAAGCTAGGCATTTATCTGCATACCATTAATTTTGCTGCAGAATATTGGGATAATGTCTTTGAGTATTTCTTAGCTGAGTACAAAGCTGGCAGAACGCCTAATCCGGATATCCTCTGTAATAAAGAAATTAAATTCAAAGCCTTTCTTGAGTTTGCGGATGAAGTCCTCGACGCTGATTATATCGCTATGGGTCATTATGTACGCCGTACTTTCCCAACTCAAGGTGAAAAGCCACAAATGCTGCGTGGTTTAGACAGTAATAAAGACCAAAGTTACTTTTTATACACCCTGAGTCACGAACAAGTAGCAAGAAGTTTATTCCCTGTCGGGGAACTAGAAAAACCTGAAGTTCGTCGTATTGCTGAAGAGCAAGGTCTCATTACCGCCAAGAAGAAAGATTCCACAGGAATCTGTTTTATTGGTGAGCGCAAATTTACCGACTTCTTATCTCGCTATTTACCTGCACAACCGGGTAAAATTGAAACGCCGGAAGGCAAAGTGATTGGTGAACACCAAGGACTGATGTATCACACCCTAGGACAGCGTAAAGGCTTACATATTGGTGGTTTGAAAGACGGCAGTGAGCAACCTTGGTATGTGGCAGAAAAGGATTTACAACGTAATGTTTTGATTGCCGTGCAAGGCGCGGATCATCCGTTGTTAAAATCTCAGGGGTTAATGGCTTCTCAGCTACATTGGGTTTCTCGTCAAGCCATCACCGAGCCAACACGCTGCACGGTCAAAACTCGTTATCGTCAAACGGATATAGCTTGCACTATTATTCCGCTTGATGAACAAAACATCAAAGTGATGTTCGATGAACCACAAATTGCGGTTACCCCAGGACAATCTGCCGTTTTCTATCAAGGCGAAGTCTGCCTCGGTGGTGGGATTATTGAACAGCGCATTTCTTAGTTAACTGTAGGAGTATTTACGTGGCTAACACCAACTACGACCGTACTATCGCCTTTGCTGGAATGTGCCAAGCCGTGGCTTTGGTTCAACAAGTGGCAAAAAACGGTCACTGTGATTCAGACGCGTTTGCAACCTCACTCCAAGCCATCGTCAACCTTAATCCCAATAATACCGTGGATGTTTTCGGTAATGAGGCCAATTTAAAAGTTGGCCTTCAATGTCTAGTGAATGGGATTGATAGCACGCCATCAGGAGGTGAGGTGACTCGTTATCTGATTAGTTTGATGGCTTTAGAACGTAAATTACATACGCGACGCGATGCCATGGCTCAACTTGGCGACCGTTTGCAGATGTTAGAGCGTCAAGTAGAACATTTTGATCTGCTTGATGACACCATGATCAGTAATCTTGCTAGTGTTTATCTTGATGTGATCAGTCCTATTGGTCCTCGCATTCAAGTAACGGGCACTCCAACGGTATTGCAACAAACCGCGAATCAACAAAAAGTACGTGCTTTGCTACTTTCCGGTATCCGCTGCGCTGTGCTTTGGCGTCAAGTCGGTGGTAAACGCCGCCATTTGATTTTTGGTCGTAAAAAGATGATCGAACAAGCTCAGATCTTGTTAGCAAGACTATAACGCTTGGCTTAACTCTTATTCACCTTCATTTTTAACTCACACTCCAGGAGAATAACATGGAACTGTCAGCATTGACTGCTGTTTCACCGGTAGATGGCCGATACGGAAGTAAAACGATTGCGTTGCGCAGTATCTTCAGTGAATATGGTCTCCTCAAGTACCGTACTATCGTTGAAATACGCTGGCTACAGAAGCTGGCTGCCACAGCAGAAATTAAAGAAGTCCCTGCGTTTAGCCAAGCAGCCAATCAATTCCTTGACCAACTTGCTGAAAACTTTAGCGAACAAGATGCGCAACGTATCAAAGATATTGAACGGACCACCAATCACGATGTGAAAGCGGTAGAGTACTTCTTGAAAGAGAAAGTCGCGACAGTTCCAGAACTTCACGCCGTTAACGAATTTATCCACTTTGCTTGCACCTCTGAAGACATCAATAATACTTCGCATGCGTTGATGCTTAAAGAAGCGCGTGATACGGTCATTCTTCCGGATATTCGTCGTATTATTGATGCTATTCGTCAATTAGCTGAAGAGTATCGTGATATCCCCCTCCTTTCTCGCACCCATGGTCAACCAGCATCGCCTTCTACCATGGGCAAAGAGATGGCTAATGTCGCTTATCGCATGGAGCGCCAATATAAGCAAATCGCTAATATTGAAATTTTAGCCAAGATTAACGGTGCTGTCGGTAACTACAATGCGCATCTTTCTGCTTACCCTGAAATTGATTGGCATAAATTCAGTGAAGAATTTGTCTGTGCGTCGTTAGGCGTCAATTGGAACCCTTACACAACGCAGATTGAGCCACACGATTATATTGCCGAGCTCTTTGACGCTATTGCCCGTTTTAATACTATCCTCATCGACTTTGATCGTGATATCTGGGGATACATTGCTCTTGGTCACTTTAAGCAAAAAACTGTTGCGGGTGAAATTGGCTCTTCAACCATGCCTCATAAAGTCAACCCCATCGACTTTGAAAACTCGGAAGGTAATTTAGGCTTAGCTAACGCCATCTTTACCCATCTTGCGCAAAAATTGCCGATTTCACGCTGGCAACGCGATCTGACCGATTCTACCGTATTGCGTAATCTTGGAGTCGGTGTGGGTTATGCGATCATTGCTTATGCTTCAACCCTAAAAGGCATCAGCAAACTGGAAGTCAATCGTGACGCGCTTTTGGCTGAACTTGACAAAAACTGGGAAGTATTGGCAGAACCTATTCAAACCGTGATGCGCCGCTACGGTATTGATCAACCATACGAAAAACTAAAAGAGTTAACCCGAGGTAAACGTGTTGACGGCGAAGCCATGCGCCAGTTTATTGATGGCTTAGCACTGCCTGATGCAGAGAAGGCTCGTCTTAAACAGATGACACCAGCGAGCTATATTGGTTATGCGATTGAGCTAACGGATCAACTCTAAGTGGTGAACTGATTAGACTAAAAAGGACTTCACATTGAAGTCCTTTTTTTTGTTGATGCACCCCGTTACTGCTTTTGGAAAAATAGGGTGATTTTACCGACTTCAATGCCAAATTTCTTAATTTTGGTGAGGTTAAACATGTGACGATCATCTTGTCGATACATCCAATCATCAAACAACACTTCAATATCACGGCTCTCGGTGCTCAATAAAAATGAGTAACGCCAGTGCAATGCATTACCGACTTCTTTACCTTGAGCTTGACCAATAATATCATCAGCTTCACCGCGATATTCACCCTCTCCGGTGCGAGTGATCACCCAAATACGTTGACTCTCCTCACCATCATCGAAAATAAAGTCTTCAACCAGAGTCAGTACATCCCCCTCTACCGAGCCTTCGATCAAAACTTCAAAACGTCGTGTTTGTTTATCGGTATAATCTTGCACCATCCCCCAAGCGTGGGTTGTGCCTGTAAAATAGTTGAACAGATCAAACTTTGGCTCTACATCCTGATAATCATTGATCTCTGTTGAACAGCCGACCAACACCAGTGCAACACTTAACCAAAGAGCTTGCCAATACTTTTTCATCCGCGCTTTCCTACCAGTTGATTTCTTAATCTAGGGTAATCACTCCGTGGTGATAACCAAATGGCCAAAAATGCCTCATTCATTTGGGGGTCAATCACCTCGCCACGAACGTGTTTATCTGTTGGTGTTGGAAAATACCACAACTGTCCATGCTGACCGTCCGAGAGATAAACGAGGCGCTGATCTTTTTCTACCGTTGGAAATAGGTGACTTAACTGGGCCATCCATGACTCAATGTTTGCCGCAGAGTAACCGAGTTTTTGCCACTGCTTTTCGGTGGCCTCCAATAGCTGTTCACGACGAATCGCACGTAGGTAATGGATCTCTAAAGCCAAAGGATGAGTCGCCACCTCTTGACCGGGCTGCTTCTGGTATTGACCATCGGGAGAACGTAGCTGGGAGTGATAAACATCCCAAAATAACCACGATAGCGTAGCCTGTCCAACCACTGGCCAATCACGCCACACCTCCTGCCTTTCTCCTTGTGGTTTATCCGCTTCTGCTCTCAGCGAAATAGACAACATCATGACGACCAAGAGCGAAATACGAATACCCCATTTATACACGCTGAGCGTTCCTTGCATGACTAAACACCTTTAATAAGCACCATGTGAGCCCTGCCCATTGGACAAATAAAATGCCCATTACGGTCAGAACCGTCCATTGAAAATCCACTGCCGCAAATCGATAACCGGCCCAATAACTGACAGCGCCACCCAAGCCACCTAAAATGATAATCCAACGTGGCGAGTGGTGTTGAATCGCAGGGATAAGCAACCGAGCGTACCATGCAAAACCACACCATAAGATAACCAACCAAAATGGAATAGGATGCTCCGTAGGAAAAACAAACAGGCCGATGGCACCATTGATGATATCCAATAGCACTCCCGCTCCGGCCAACAGCATTACTGGGAAAAGTGAGGTTAACTGAGTGTATGCCATACTAAGCCAAGCGATGATGACCAACACTAAAGTCAACCATTGCCAGTCGGTCTGGCCCCAGACAGCAGACCACCAAATAACTTCAAACAGTAATGAAGGCAGCAGTAGTTTGCGCATTAAGCACCTTTCTGGAAGGTCATATGAATCGTACTGATCGTCCGAGCCTGAAAACCACCTTCGCAATAGCACAAATAATAACGCCACATACGAATAAATCGTTCATCGTAGCCTAACCGTTGCACCTCTGGTAACGCCGCTTCAAAACGCAAACGCCAATCGGCTAAGGTATGCGCATAATCTAACCCAATATCAAAAACATTGCGCACCACCAAATTGCTAAACCGAGTTGCCATTTGAGTTAAGGCAGTAATCGAGGGTAAAAAACCACCAGGAAAGATGTATTTTTGAATAAAATCAACATTATTACTGTAATAGTCATAACGTTGATCGGTAATCGTGATCGCTTGAATCGCCAATAAGCCTTGTGGCTTCAATAATTGATTACACTGTTGGATATAAGATTTTAAGTAAGCTTTACCAACCGCTTCAATCATCTCAATAGAGACTAATTTATCAAACTGTCCCGTGAGCTGACGATAATCTTGTTTTAATAAGGTAATTTGGTCCGTTAAACCCAGCGACTCAACTAATGCCTGTGTGTAGGCAAACTGCTCTTCAGAAATGGTCGTGGTGGTCACTTTACAACCATAAGTTTGTGCCATGTAAATCGCCATCGCTCCCCAGCCTGTCCCGATCTCTAACACATGATCGCTGGCTTGCAATTGCAACTGCTGACACAAACGCTCCATTTTATTCAGTTGTGCTTGCTCTAAACTGTCAGTACTGTTTAGATAAAGTGCGCTAGAGTACAGCATTCTTTTATCTAAAAAGGTTTGGTACAGATCGTTACCAAGATCATAATGCGCTTCAATATTTTGCTTAGCTTGACCAAGGGAATTACGCTTTAACCAGTGCCCCATTTGATTGAGCCAGCGCATCACAATACTACTTTGCGCTTCCAGCTTATCGAGCGCGGCTAAATTTCGCGCCATTAATTCCATCACTGCGGTTAAATCGGGGCTATCCCACCAGCCATCCATGTAGGCTTCTGCGGCGGCGATACTGCCACCTTTGAGTAAACGAGCATAGAAATGAGGATGTTTAACCTCTACCGTCGCGTGGATCTGCCCCTCTTGGGCTGGACCAAACTGTTCAATACCCACTTCATTGAACGATTCTTTGATGGTTAAACAGCCAATTTGCATTAGGTTGAGAGACTTGAATACCATTGCCCGCGCCCCTTTTTGTAACACAGTTAGCGTCTTGGGCATATCCAAAGAAGAAGAGTGTGACATTAGCGTTTCTCCTTATTATTTTTGTTTACTGACGATGAATCTGGATGAGCATAAAAAGGTGCTCCTTTTATCCATAACTTCAACGCATGCCAATAGATTCCCACCATCACTTTAATTGTCATGATTGGCGTTTTCATTAATAGCTTAAGTAATTGAGCAGACGTAAAAGGCCGCGCTTTTAAGGTCAGCGTCGCATCGAATTCTTTATGCTGACGATGACACTCTAAATGCACCATTAAGCCTTGATTGAGCGGCTTTAGCTTCCAAACATACTGCTGATCAATTGGGTTAAATGGTGAAACATGGAAGGCTTTATCATGTTGCCAATGCTGATTATCCACCCCCGCCTCTGCCGGTAACGCATAGTAGTGACGCTCATTCCATGGCGTATTACTGACCTCTGCCAATAAATAACGCCATTCTCCTTGATGGTCATATAAGTAATAAAAATTGACTGGACTAAAATAGAGACCGAGGTAACGTAAATGGACCACTGCCAATACTTTACCTTCGATACGCTCACCAGTGAGTTCATGAACTTTATCTTGCACCGCAGCTTTCAAATCACCTTGACCAAGATAATCTTGACGACGAAAACGTGCCCAATGCCACCATTTCTCACCCAACCCCCACACGTTTTGCTGAAGCTCAGACCACTGATCGAGGTCAATCGCAGGCATAAAGAGTGGGTAGGTCAAATCATGCGCCACTGGCGATAAACGCCGATGACGCACATGTCCAACCATTAAGGCACTGCTTACCGCGTTATCTTGACTGTGCATTACGCAGCCCCTTGCTGAGCCGTATTGGTCTGCGCGCTAAGGCGGGTTACAACATCTAATGCACTTTTAACACCATCTTCATGAAAACCGTTATGCCAGTAGGCACCACAGAACCAGGTGTGATTAACCCCACTGATCTCTGCTTTGCGTTGCTGGGCAGCAATCGCGGCACGGTTAAATACCGGATGATGATACGTAAATTTACGCAGCACTTTATTGGGATTAATACTTTCGCTGCTGTTTAAGGTGACACAGAACGTTTCTGAGCTATCAATATGCTGCAATATATTCATATTGTAAGTTAAAGCCGGCAAACGGGTCTCTTGATCCACGTCCCCTGCCAAGCGATAGTTCCACGATGCCCAAGCCGCTTTTCGCTTTGGTAATAAGCTGGTATCCGTGTGTAAAATCACTTCATTGGCTTGATAACCCATCGCGCCGAGTAATTCACGCTCAAGATGATTAGCATCCGATAATAAAGCCAAGGCTTGATCGCTGTGACAAGCAAAAATCACCTCATCAAAGTGTTCAATTTTGCCATGCACTTGCAGTTCAATACCTTGTCCGCTCCGTCGCAACCACTCAACAGGAGCATTGAGACGAATCTTATCGCGAAATCCTTGGGTTAACGGTTCAATATACGCTCGAGAGCCCCCTTCAATCACATACCACTGAGGACGATGAGTAATATCTAATAAGCCATGATTGAGGAAAAAACGCAGAAAAAACGTCAAAGGAAAAGCACGCATATCGGCCAATGAAGAGGACCATATCGCCGCTCCCATCGGTAAAATATAATTCTCACAAAAATAATCAGAGAATTGATGATGATGCAAAAATTCTCCGAGAGTTTGAACACTATGCTCTGCATCAGCCGCCGCGGCTTTAGCGAGTTGATTGAAGCGTAATATTTCGCGGATAAAACGATAAAAACTTGGCTTAAACCAATTACGCTTCTGAGCAAACAACGTCGTGATGGTATGGCCATTATACTCAAGGCCATTGGCATCATTACGTACACTAAAACTCATTTGTGTTGCGACGCCACGTACGCCAATCTCATTCATCATTTTGATAAAGTTTGGATACGTGCGATCGTTGTACACGATAAACCCCGTATCAATCGCATAAGACTGGCCGTTCAGTTCAACATCTACTGTGGCGGTATGCCCACCAATATAATCATTCGCTTCAAAAATCGTTACATCATGCTGTTGATGCAAGTAATGCCCACAAGTGAGCCCTGATATACCACTTCCAATAATGGCAATTTTCATTGTTATGTTGTCCTTCTATGCGCCAACTAATCGTTTGACAATAGCGTGCTGCCAGCGGTAAGGCAGTGCCGCAATTAAACGAATGATCCAAGTAAATACCGCAGGAAAATATATGCTCTGGTTACCTTTGGCCAGTCCTTGCCTGATCGCCAAAGAGGCTTGCTCGACGGTAATGATCATCGGCATAGGAAAGGTATTTTTATCGGTCAAAGGTGTAGTGACAAAACCCGGGAAGATGGTCGTAACCTCTACCCCCTTGGCTTGCCAATCTAATCGTAACGTTCGAGCCAAGTAGTTGACTGCTGCTTTTGAAGCACCATAAGCTTCCGCTCTTGGCAGGGGAAGCTCACTGGCGATAGAGCCAACAAAAGCCACTCGATGTCCCTGAGTTAGATAAGGTTGAATGCCCTCAATGCAGTGCGCAATACCCAGTACATTAACCTCAAAAACGCGGCCTAATAATGCAGAGTCCATGACGCCATCATCAATGTATTCACAACTTCCGGCATTGAGAATCCAAAGGGTTGGAACCACCGTCAAAGAAGATAAAGCGTTGAGTGTGGCATGACGATCAGTGACATCGGCAATCAGAATTTCAATCGTGGGATACTCGGCTTGTAATGTTTGCAATGCCGTCAAATTACGCCCACAAGCAATCACCGACCAACCTTGTTGAGCATAATCTTTAGCAAGCTGCAAACCTATGCCTGAACTGGCTCCGGTGATCAAGACACCATTCATTGGCCTAACCTCCGTTTCACCGCGCGAACTAAGCTACCCAGCAGCGGTAATTGCTCGTAGAGCATTTCACCTAAATCAAAATAATCTCGATGATAAATGACTTTATCGTCTTGAAACTTAATCTGGCTCATACCCTGAACATCAATCACTCGACCACTGGCAAGCTTAGGATGCTGTAAGTGCATCGTCCAGACGAGAAAAGCCGTTTGTTCAATTTGATGTTGTTCATGAATAGTAAATTCACATCGCTGCACATTTTGATAAAGGTTAACAAAGTACTGATGTAAGCTTTCTAGACCTTCAATACGGTGTGCAGCGTCAGCGAAAACCACGTGTTGATGGTAAATTTCAGGCAAACGATGCAAAGTATGCTTGCTGAGCTGACAGTAGAATTGACCAACCGTTTGAACATCCATGTGGAACCTCGTAGTTATACAAAATAATTTTTCGTACAATATAATGATAAGATAGTGCATTTTATAAAGTTGTACGAAAAAAAATTTGTACAACTTTATAAAAATGAGATACGACATGAAGAGATAAAACGATCAATCGATAAAAAAGAAAAACCAGCCCGAAGGCTGGTTAATGAATGATAAATAATGGATTATGAGTTACGTAATGCGGCAATACGTTTATCTAACGGTGGATGGCTCATCAATAGCTCCATAACCGTACGCTTACCGTTAATACCAAACGCCATCATCGACCCCTCTAACTGCGACTCGTGACTCATTTTCAAACGCTCTAAAGCGGCAATCATTTTGTGTTTACCCACTAGTTGAGCAGCGCCTGCATCCGCATGAAATTCACGATGGCGGCTATACCACATAGTGATAAAGCTCGCTAAGAAACCAAACACCAATTCCAAAGCCATAGAGACACCAAAGTAAACCATCATATTGCTACCTTGCCCTTCATCTGAGTTGCGAGAAGAAACAATATTAGCGATAAAACGCGATAGGAATATCACGAAGGTATTCACCACGCCTTGCATCAATGTCATAGTTACCATGTCCCCATTAGCAATATGGCTTACCTCATGGGCTAATACCGCTTCTGCTTCATCACGAGTCATGTTGTGCAATAGACCGGTCGATACAGCGACTAACGAGTCGTTACGCTTGGCACCTGTAGCAAATGCGTTCATATCAGGAGCATCATAAATCGCCACGGTCGGCATACCAATACCCGCTTGCTGCGCTTGACGCTCGACGGTTTGCAGTAACCAATGTTCCATCTCATTGCGTGGCGTTTCAATGACTCTGCCTCCTACCGAGCGCAGAGCCATACTTTTTGACATAAGAAGTGAAATAAATGAACCACCAAAACCAAATACCGCTGCCAAAACTAGCAAGCCAGACAAACTACCATGCTGAATGCCTGTTGTTGCATAAACGATATTCAGAACAACACTGAGCACCAGCACAACGGCTAGGTTGGTTGCTAAGAATAAAAATACTCGCTTCATTACTTCTCTCCAAATAGGATGTTTTGATTAATTGTACCGATGATATATCAGTCAACTTTTACTTTTATATAGAGATAGTGTTATCGATTTAATATTCAAGGTTAAGTGCTAAATTGCAACATTTAATGTCCGAGAAATTAACCAACAGATCCGATCAGTAAAAAGTTAGACTTTGGTCTTATTGAGGAGCGTAGTTAAAGCGATTAGATTGATCTAAGTCAATGGCTATAAGCAAACTATTTGCAGATTCAGCTAAAAAGCGGATATATCACAGCAAGCAAAGGAAACTACCACCATGGCCGAAGTCAATAGCTACCAAATGGCAATCGATTTACTGTGTTGTCATCTAGGATTAACCGTTGAAGAAGCAAAACAGCAATTGGGCATTACCACTCAGCCAACCATGCAAACACCAGTCAGTGATATCCAACAATCGTTACTCGGTCTATCACAAGATAAATAAGATTGAGAACCATCAAAAAATGAACGTTCTCAAAAAAGCCGCCATTTAAATCCATGGCGGCTTTTTTATATTCAACAGAAAAACATCCCTCAACCGAAGTGTTAAGCTTTTGTTTGCCACTCATTACGTAGTGCTTTTGCTGCAAGCACCAAGTTGTTTAATGCCGCTTCCACCTCTGGCCAATTACGCGTTTTTAAGCCACAGTCCGGATTAACCCACAAACGTTCAACCGGAATTTTTTCCGCCGCCTTACGGAGTAAACCTTCTATCCATTGTTGTGAAGGAATATTAGGGGAATGAATATCATACACACCAGGACCAATCGCATTCGGGTAATTAAATACCTCAAATGCTTTAAGCAATTCCATATTAGAACGTGAGGTTTCGATGGTAATTACATCGGCGTCTAACGCAGCGACAGAATCAATAATTTCGTTAAATTCGCTGTAGCACATATGAGTATGGATCTGTGTTTCTGGGCGCGCCACCGCCGCAGAGATCTTAAAAGCCTCCACAGCCCACTGTAAATACGCTTGATGATCGCGCTTTTTCAGCGGCAAACCTTCACGAATCGCTGGCTCATCAATCTGAATAATATTGATGCCCGCATCTTGCAGATCGGCAACTTCATCACGTAAAGCCAGTGCTAATTGCTGAGCAATGTGCTGACGAGAAATATCTTCTCGTGGGAATGTCCAACATAAAATGGTCACAGGCCCAGTTAGCATCCCTTTCATTTGCTTGCTGGTTAATGACTGAGCATAAGTCGACCAACCTACTGTTATTGGCTGCTCTCTTTCAATATCGGCCACTACGATTGCCGGCTTAACGCAGCGCGAGCCATAACTCTGTACCCAACCAAATTGCGTGGTTTGAAAGCCAGCGAGGTTTTCCGCAAAATATTCCACCATGTCATTACGTTCAGCTTCACCATGTACTAATACGTCTAAACCTAATGCTTCCTGACGCTGCACCGCATCGGCGATATGCCCTTTAAGCGCTTGCTCGTATTGATCTTGAGTTAATTTACCTTGTCGATAAGCACTGCGCTCAGCGCGGATATCGCCCGTTTGTGGGAAAGAACCAATCGTCGTCGTCGGTAATAATGGTAAACCTAATACTTCTTGCTGATGATAGGCTCGCTCACTGTATGGTGCACTGCGCTCTGCCAGTGTTTGGCTAATACTCTTTAAACGTGTTTGCACTTGAGGCTTATTAACATGCAGGGCACTTTTTCGCGCGACAATCGGTAAGCTGTAAGTATCACAAGCTAAGATCGCCGCTTGATCGCCATCGAGCGCTTTCGCGAGTAAAGCCACTTCGGTAATTTTTTGCTTGGCAAAAGCAAACCAGCTGCGCACCTCCGCTGATAGAGTTGACTCTAAATCCAAATCCACCGGACTGTGTAATAAAGAGCAAGAACTGGCCAACCAGAGCCTGTCACCCAATTGTTCTTTTACGGGTTGTAATAACGTTAATAATGCGGCTAAATCTGCACGCCATACATTACGACCATTAATCACCCCTGCCGATAACACCCAATCTTGAGGTAACTTCTCAACCACGGTATTTAACTGTTGAGGCGCGGCTGAAAGATCGATGTGCAAACCATTGACCGGTAATTCAATAATTTTATCTAAGCTATCAACTACCGAATCAAAGTACGTGGTGAGTAATAGTTTCACCTCTCCTTGCAGAACTTGATAAGCTAATTTAAACGCATCTTGCCATTTTGGCTCTAACTCAAGGGCTAAAATCGGTTCATCAATTTGTACCCACGTCACGCCCTGTTTGGCTAATTTAGCCAAAATAGCTTGATACGCCGTTAATAGTCTTGGTAATAAGCTTAGGCGATCAAATCCTTCTTCGACCTCTTTACCTAAATACAAGTAGCTTAATGGCCCTAGCAACACGGGTTTAACTTGATGACCAGCTTTAATCGCTTCATTAACTTCATCAAACAGCTGCGGCCAACTGACTTCAAAACTATCATCAGCACTAAACTCTGGCACAATATAGTGGTAATTGGTATTAAACCACTTGGTCATATCCGAGGCGGCGCTGCCACTGCAACCACAGCTATTTTGCGATTGACCACGACCGACACGAAATAAGGTATCCAGATCAGGCGAACCATCACGATGGCGCTTAGGCACATGACCAAGTAACAAGGTGGTCGTTAACACATGATCATACCAAGCAAAATCGCCAGCTGTGACAAAACTTAATCCTGCATCTTTTTGCCATTGCCAGTTTTGTTGACGAATGTCACTACCAACTTGTTTTAATTGGTGTTGAGTAATGTCGCCGCGCCAGTATTGCTCTAAAGCGAATTTCAGTTGACGTTTTTCACCGATACGTGGGTAGCCGAGAATATGTGTTGTCGTTGCCATGGTTGTTATCCTTTTATAATTCATTTTTGCAGACATCCATCGCACCAAAGATGTCCGGATGTCCAAACTATCTCGCTAATCCATGGCCGGTACAATCGCCAATTATTCAACTTGTTTATTAAATAAATTCATGTTGATGTTCGATAACTTCACTTCTTTAAATGCCAAATAGCCATCTAGATGTTTACAGCTCCAAAAAAACAACGTAAGTTAAATAGCAATAGACCAGAATAAAGATAAAACGATGACGGTGACGCATGATAGAACTTAAACATTTAAAAACCTTAGTGTCGTTACGTGAGACAGGATCGCTAACCGCAACAGCGACGAGTCTCCACTTAACGCAATCGGCTCTATCGCATCAAATTAAAGATCTCGAAGCGCGAATTGGTGGGCAACTTTTTTTGCGTAAAACGCGTCCTGTGCGCTTTACCTCTGAAGGAGATATTTTATTGAAAGTCGCCGATGAAATACTGCCGAGACTGGCGAAAGCCGAAAATGAACTGGCTAGTCTAAAAGAAGACGTTAATGGCCGATTACACATGGCGATTGAGTGTCATTCATGCTTTCAATGGTTGATGCCTGCGTTACGTGAATACCAAGTTGCTTGGCCGAGCGTTACTCTCGATTTTTCTTCTGGTTTTGGCTTTGAGCCCCTCCCTGCATTGCTGGCTGGAGAGCTTGATTTAGTGATCACATCAGATATTCTGCCTCGCTCTGAAGTGCATTATGAGCCGCTGTTTGATTTTGAAATGCGCTTGATCACAGCAACCACTCATCCATTAGCAGAGAAAACCTCGATTAGTGCGCACGATTTAGCCGACCAAACCATGCTGAGCTATCCGGTACAAAAACAGCGCTTGGATGTCGTAAAGCACTTTTTACAACCGGCAGGTATTGAACCCGCAAAATGGAAACAAGCCGATAACACTCTGATGTTGGTGCAGATGGTCTCTGCAGGATTAGGAGTAGCAACATTGCCAAATTGGGCGATCAGTGAGTTTTCACGTCAAGGGTTGATCACCAGTAAGCCGCTAGGCGATGGCTTGTGGCGCAGGCTATTTGCGGCAACTCGTAATAGTGAAAAAAACAAACATTACTTACAAGCCTTCTTCGCTATTGCTCGCCAACAATGCAAAAGCCACCTTGAGGGGATCAAGATGGCTTAAAAATCAATAGGCCTCGTAAAGTTAGACCGCTTTAAACTGGTTGGTGAGAGGGTCGTACCTAAAACCTAAGTTTTGCAGCTTACCAACCACATGTTCTTCATTCATCTCATACATTGAGACCAATTCACCCAAGCTATCACATTCAAGCCGCAGCTTCTCATTTACAATACCGAGTAAAATGGCATCATCAAGACGGCTCACATTGCTTAAATCCATCATCATGCTCCTCTATCGCCATACGCCCTATTAATAAGCTTAGTCGTAATTAGTCGAATGGAAAGTGAGCCGTCTCTCGAAACACAGTCAATCACAGGTAAAGATGATGAAAACCCGTAGCCGCAGCCAAAATCAACGTTTGGGCAAGGATCAATTGTCCTTTGCTCACAGGCTTAACCAATAATAAATGCCAACACCAAACCACAATACCTATCACTAGTAATGAAAAACTTATCAATAAAGGTTGAGTCAATGCGGAGAGAGATTGCGTATCAAGTTGATAGGAATAAGGAACAATACAGAGTGTGGCGATCATCGCCGACAAAATTCCCATCACTGGCAATAGACGATGAAAAGCTTGTAAACGCGTACGAGCAATAGTTAATAACAGGTGCCCTAATAACGCGCCTAATAAAAATATCAGGCTGAGCAGAGATAAGCTTGCAGACCAATTAACCGTTTCAGTGATCAAAATAGCGACGAAGGCTAATGCTAAACCATCAGCCAGATACATCACCCATAAGGGCCCTTCTTGACGTGTTTTTTTAGTTTGCACTTGCGAGTAAAAATAAAGCAAAGCAAATACGACTAAAAATGCCTCAACTTTTAATGACGCAACCGCAACCCATAAAATAGCCAGCACAGGCAGCACTTTATGTATTCGCCCCCGTTGCCCAGGACAAATATCGCCTTTGACCAACACGAGGGTCAACAACACTTGTGCGCCCAATAACATAGGAGCCATCACACTCAATAGGGAATAAAGCATAAATTCTTCGTTACATAATGAAAAACGGATGGGGATGATAACAAAAGCGTCACACCTCTGCCTACCTCGATTTTAATATTGACAGTCATATCATTCTTATTGATTCGATTCGTTATTCTCATCGAGGATCATAAATATCTAGCACCATCATGAACGACTTCTTGTTTATAGTACGGAAAAAATCAAGAGGTCACTATGAACACACGAATAATGGCTGGGTTAGTTTCCCTTTCTTTACTGGGTTGTGTCTCTCACCACCCTACTACACCTTTACAAGCCGATCAGCGATGGGTAACGGGTCAATTAGATAATGGCTTAACCTATCATCTGTACCCTGATCATCATCAACCCGTTTCCATTCGTTTTTATGTCCATGCAGGGTCGCTACAAGAAAGTCCTGAACAATCCGGCTACGCGCATTTCGTCGAACATATGGCTTTTAATGGCAGTATCCATTACCAACATAATGATGTGATTAAGATGGTGCAGCAGACCGGAGCCAGTTTTGGGGCCGACCTGAATGCATTTACTAGCTACAAAGAAACCGTCTATAGCCTCGATTTGCCGGATAACCTAGCGATAGACAAAGCATTACTCTGGTTTAGAGATATTGCCGACGGTCTACATTTTACGCCGCAAGAAGTTGAAAAAGAAAAAGGCGTGATCATGGGTGAATTTCGTTATCGAATAAGTGACGATAAACCATTTGAACAAAAATTTTATGAGCAATTAATCGCAAAAACGATTTATGCTCAACATGACGTATTAGGAACGCGAGATAGTGTTCAACAAGCGACTCCTGAACGCCTAAAAACCTTTTATCAAACGTGGTATCAACCTCAATTAACAGAAATTGTCATTACGGGTAATGTCACTCTTGAGCAAGGTGAAAAATGGATTCAAGAGTACTTTGCTGACTGGCAGGCTGGTGAAACACTTCGCCCAGTTCTTCCAAGTCAAACAAAATTGGATACACAAGATTTTATTGATTACGTCGCGACTGGTGAACACCCAAGTTTTTCTCTGTTAATCGATCGTGGAGAACATCGTATTACCAATCACGAACAGTTAATTAATCATCGTCTAGATAATATTGCTGAACAACTCATCTCTTATCGACTTGCTGCCGAGTTTAATCAAGCCGCACAAGTTCATACTCAATTACATACGATCAGTTATCGTATACTTGATCAACGCTATTCTCTGATCAGTGTGGCTTTTCCTTACCAACAAAGAGGCATGGTCACCGACCTTACCTTATCGACATTGTCGTCACTCCGTGATTTTGGCGTCAGCGAGCAAGAGCTACAGGCGGTACTTCATTCGTACCAAGATGACCTCCTGTATGCGACTCAAAACAAGCATAATCGGTTACCCCCTGAACATGCGAATGATCGAGTTTGGGCTATCTCTAACCAAGAGGTACTACAAAGTGACCTCGATTTTCAGTATGGTCTAAAACAGTTACTCAGCAAAGCTTCTGTTGAAGAGGTCAATCGTCACTTAAAACAGTTACTGCGTAGTGATGCCACCATCATTATTGGTGCTGATCGACAAGAAACTTTATCCAAACTCACCAATCAACGAGATCATATACAAAAAACCAAGCAACGCCGTGGGATAAAAACTGAAATAGCCGACATTAATCCTGCATTGTATCAACCGATACAACAAGGAGAGATTATTAGCTCACAGTCTATCCACACCGACCCTGATATTGTTCATTGGCAATTAGAAAATGGTGTGGATGCTTATTTATTAAGAACATATAGTGGGAAAAAAAAGCTGCAACTTTTTTACTCTAGCTTAGGTGGCTACGCTGCTTTACCCAATGACCTATTTTATGCAACCGATATTTCACCGACCGTTCTGATGCAATCGGGTTTGGGTGACATGAATGGAGCACAAACGGACAGCTACTTGAAACGCAAAAACATGTCGATGGCGACCTTTATTGATACCACCTCACACTGGTTAAGATTGGAAATGAATCAAAAGGATTTAGATGAAGGGTTCGCGATGATTCACCAGTTCTCTACACGGCCAAATCTTGATCTCATAAAACTGGATACGACCAATCAGCAACACAGAGCTAACTTAAGTCAATTTGTGGCGACGCCCCTTGGCCAACTCATTAAAACCGTTAGCCATGATTCTTATAATCCGAGCAGTGCCCATTGGTTTAGGGATACTCAAGATCAACCGATTCCGACGGCAGATCAAGTCATGCAAGTGCATCAACAACTCTTTCAGCAAGGTAACTTTACTTTGGTTATCGTTGGCGATGTGACACCCTCGACCATCACTCCCTTATTACGTCAATATATTGCTAATATTCCACTAGCGCCATCGCAACCACTTAGACTTACTGCGGACTATTCAACCTCCATCAGTTCACAATTAGAATTACCGATAAATACAGACAACCACACTCTGATTGTTCATCGTTATATTGCTGCTGATTCCTCAGTCAAAAGCGCAAAAACCGTGTTCCTAGAAGACATGCTCTATCGCTTAGCGACACAAAGATTATTAGCCAACATTAGAGAAAATAAAGGGTTGGATTATACCCCTGAGGTTATCCCACTCAATAAGGATAGTGAACCGAGTTCTGATTGGTCATTTATTACCACCATTGATTCCGCTTATGTTGAGCAAACACAACAAGCTGTTCAGGAAGTTATCGAGAGTTTAACGCAGCATATCAGCCAAGAAGAAGTACAAACTGTCGCGAAACAACTCATCGTAGATTTAAAACCATTACAAGATAAACCAGAACAAATGGCATCAATGCTTAGCCGTTACCTTATTCATGGTTATGGTATTGAAGCTCTAATGAATATCGAAGATACGGCGAATAGCATTCGTGCTGAAGAGATGCAGCATCGAGCAAAGCAAATGTTTGGTGATACAAGTATCAAGCAAATCAGCATAATGACACCTAAACAGAGCGGTTAATCTATTGCTCTAAGGAAAAGCTGCTCTAAACCGAGATACCCAAACGACGTACTAAAGCACTCAAGTCGATTATGGGTATTTTAGGGGAAAAAATGGGCCATAACGCCATAACTAATCACAAACACGGTTGTCTTTCTGCTAAATGCAGCAAGACATCCGCTTGTGTTAGTAAACCTTTATACTTCTTACCATCCACCAAAACCCAAGGAAAAGGGGTTTCATTACTGATTAATTCCGAGATTTTATCTTGTTTGGTATCCGCCTTGAGTTGGGTAAAATGGATTTGCATTAACTGATTAACAGGTCGTCGCCAAATCGCGGCTTCACGCATCGTTTCCAGCTCAGTCCCCATCGTTGGGGTTAAGTGCAAATTTAACGTCTCTCTTAGCACAATTCCAACACAAACCCCTTTATTGATAACCGGTAGTGCGTCAGTTTGTGTCACTTTAAAATACTTGTCGACTAAAGAGAGGGGCTCACTCGGATCAAGATGCGGTTTACCTTTAAATAAATGGATTAAGCTGGTTTTCTTTTGTTGTTGATCAGGTTCAGTATCGATTGTAACTAAATTTCGACGATAATTTTTCGCTTGATGTAATGATGTAAAAGGCAATGGTTTAGAAAAGAAATAGCCTTGCATATAATCGACGCCCAATGACTTTAATACCATCACTTCTTGTTCAGTTTCGACCCCTTCTGCAACAACCTTAATCCCTAGACTATGACATAATCCAATGATCATATTTACTATTTTGCATTTATTACTACCAAGCTGAATATCAGTAACAAACTCACGATCGATTTTTAAATAATCAAAATGACAATCACTTAAATAAGTAAACGAAGAATATCCAGTACCAAAATCATCAATCGCAACGGTCACACCTTGTTCACGTAGTGATTTTAATGCGTTAGCTTGCTTTGACTGGCTATCAAAATAAGCACTTTCTGTTAATTCTATCGTAATTGATTGTGGGCTATCGGTGTAATTTTCTATCATTTCTAAGGTATTGGTTAATATTTGCACCGCATCCATTTTGCTATTAAAAGAGCGATTAATGGTTAATCCGATATGTTGCCCAAATAACATCTTAATCTTAGGTAAAGCTTGTAAAGAGAGAATACCGACCGTTCTATCTAACTCGCTGATCAAGTTAAGATCCTCAGCAATACTGATCATTTCTTGAGTCGTAAATGCATTATCCTTAGTCGGTTTAAAACGGCATAACGCTTCAAACTTCGCTATTTCCCAAGTTTTGGTATCGACAATCGGCTGATAATGTACCTCGAGATCTCTTTCAGAAATCGCTTTGCTCACTAAGTCCTCTAAGGATTTGCGACGCTTAACTTGTTGATGTATCTCACTGTGATAGAAACTAATCGTTTTCGATTCACCAGCATGTTGCTCAAGCATCGCCTGCATGGCATGAGTGACCATTCTAGCAGGAGTTTTAGCGTCTAACTCTAAAACCGAAACACCAATACGACCACCGATCACCGTCGCGTATATTTCAGATTCTTTTTTCAAATCTTGCATAAAACGTCGAATAGCATGCTGAATTTGTCGAAAGTCCGTCGTTTTTTGACACTTAGTACACACTAAGCACACAGCATAAATATCTTTACCAACGTAACCTGCCAATTTTACTTCTTCACTATTAACCAAGAAATTAGATAACATGACCATCTCAGCATGATGATGATCTGTCGAAAATTTAGGTTGAAAAACAAGCACGATTAATGTGGTATCTTCTTGATTTTCTCTCTGGTAAACACCTAGTAAATCTTTAAATTTATCTTCTGTTGGCAATTGGGTGAGCAGATCAATTTCACCTAATGGGGTATCGGCTACCCGATAAAGGTTTTCTGACAAATCCAAAGTCATCCCTAAAAAAAAGACCCGACCATCCTGTAAAGTAATTTTCTGAATGGTCAACTCTTGTGGCGAGATTTTTCCTGATGCTAATCGATTTAAAATCACTCCGCTCCAACTACCATAATGATTAATGTCATGCCACATAGATTGATAAAAATTGGCTGAGTGCTTCTGACTATTAAAAATACTCGCCTTTAAACCGAGTAATTCACTTTGTTTAAAGCCCGAATATTGCTCAAAATAACGGTTACATGCCAAAATCCGTGTCTCTTGATCAGTCAACATAAATCCATGGTGCGTATTATCAAAAAGATCTTCAAAAAGTTTAGCTAACTCTCTAATCGAGCCTAAAATCATTAATGGCTGTACAGTACCTTTAAGTAAAACGGTTGAAACCCGCTCAATCAAAAACTCCACATAAATCAACGTTTGTTCAGCAATAACCAAGCTGCAGTTAAAATGATGACTCTCGCCTGTTTCAATCACATATTTGAAACAACGCTTCATCTCAGCGGCCTTACTCGGCGTCATATAACGTAAAAAATCTTTGATATTAGTAAAAGAGTGCTTCGAAGAAAGTAGGCTATTGAGTACGGCTTGGTCACAAATGAACTCATGAGTCTCAATATTCAGTGACCATGCAATCGAACGGTATCCTACACTGGTAGGATTTTTTAATGCCTTCTTCTGCAAACATTCTTGAGAATCTGCTTGTGCCATAATTATCCCAGCTCTTCAACGTGACCGATACTTATTAGCAAGCCATACTCACCATGAAGCAATGAACTTACATAAATAAAAACCATTTGCTTATTAAATATTGTAGCCTATATCACAGAAAGTGACGGTGATTTTCGGATCTTCAGTAACCCATTTAAATTCATCACCAAAAATTAATCGTCATTATTTATCGCCACAAGAAGCCCGACATGACTTAACAGGTTCCCCTAGATACTACTGATACAAGTCGTTATAATGCGCGGCTTATCTATTAGAGGTTAGAATATGCACAGCAAGATCACTCCTATCCATCACTACAAAAAATACTGGGCTGAATGTTTTGGAACGGCACCCTTTCTTCCTACCAGTAAGCAAGAGATGGATGCGCTAGGATGGGATAGCTGCGATATTATTATTGTCACTGGCGATGCGTATGTTGATCATCCCAGTTTTGGGATGGCGATCATTGGCCGCTTACTAGAAGCGCAAGGTTTTCGGGTCGGTATCATTGCACAGCCTGAATGGCATAATAAAGAGGCTTTTATGGCCCTCGGTAAGCCAAATCTCTTTTTTGGCATCACCGCAGGCAATATGGACTCGATGATTAACCGCTACACCTCTGATAAAAAGCTGCGCCATGATGATGCCTATACGCCAAATAATGAAGGTGGTAAGCGTCCTGATCGCGCCACGTTAGTCTATTCTCAACGCTGCCGAGAAGCTTATAAAGATGTCCCATTAGTCTTAGGTGGTATTGAAGCGAGCTTACGCCGCGTTGCTCATTATGATTATTGGTCTGATAAAGTTCGTCGCTCGGTGCTGTTCGATTCCAAAGCAGATATTTTGTTGTTTGGTAACGCCGAGCGTGCTTTAGTCGAAGTCGCTCATCGTTTGGCTAATGGCGACGCTATCACTGAGATGACCAATATCCGCGGCACGGCGGTTATCCTTCCTGCAGCACCCGAACATTACACGATTATTGACTCTTCACGGATTGAAAAACCGGGTAAAGCGTTTGTACCGATAAACCCTTATGCAGTAGAAACCCAGTGTGAGACTAATCAGGAAAAAGAAGCCGAAGCCAAGCCAATCACCATTCGCCCTTCTCGTCACGATGCAGCGACGACAGCCGTACGTTTACCAGCCTTTGAAAAACTGAATAATGACCGGATATTATACGCCCATGCGAGCCGCGTATTGCATTTAGAAACCAATCCCTATTCGGGACGTGCATTAATTCAGCGTCATGGTGATCGTGAATTGTGGGTCAACCAAGCCCCAATCCCACTCACCACTGAAGAGATGGATTACGTATTTGGATTAAATTACGCCCGAGTGCCTCATCCTCAATACGGCCAAGCAAAAATCCCCGCTTACGACATGATCAAGACCTCAGTAAATATCATGCGTGGCTGCTTTGGGGGGTGTTCATTTTGCTCAATTACTGAGCATGAAGGACGAATTATTCAAAACCGCTCAAAAGAGTCAATCCTCAATGAGATGGAAGAAATTCGCGATAAAGTGCCAGGATTTACTGGGACGATCTCCGATTTAGGAGGTCCAACCGCCAATATGTACCGTTTGGGTTGTAGCGATCCTAAAGCAGAAATGAACTGTCGTCGTCCATCGTGTGTTTTTCCGGGTATTTGCCATAAACTCAATACTGATCATAAACATACCATTGATCTTTATCGTGAAGCGCGCAAGGTAAAGGGCATCAAAAAAGTGATGATTGCTTCTGGTGTACGCTATGATTTAGCGATTGAATCTCCAGAGTATGTCCGTGAACTGGTCACTCACCACGTTGGCGGTTATCTAAAAATTGCTCCTGAACATACCGAAAAGAACCCGCTCGATCTGATGATGAAACCGGGTATGGGCACCTATAACCGTTTTAAAGAGATGTTTGAGAAATACAGTGCGGAAGCGGGTAAAAAACAGTATTTAATCCCTTACTTTATTTCTGCTCATCCAGGTACCGAGGATGAGGACATGCTCAACCTTGCGTTGTGGTTAAAGTCTAATAACTATCAATGTGATCAGGTACAAAACTTCTACCCATCACCGATGTGTAACGCGACAGCAATGTATTACTCAGAAACCAACCCATTAAAACGAGTCAAATACAAAAAACGGGAAGAGGTTACTGTCGCTAAAGGTGAGCGCCAACGTCGATTGCATAAAGCATTACTACGTTACCATGATCCGCTTAACTGGCCTTTGATCCGTGAAGCTCTGATTAACATGGGCAAGAAACATTTAATCGGAGACAAAGCAACCTGTTTAGTACCCGCTGATGATGTTGACGCTCGCACTCCTGCGCAACGACGTAAGTCGGGACGCCACGGTGCCAATCGCTTTGCTACCAAGCATACCAATACCCAACCTGGATTTGATGCACTGCGCAGCAATACCAAACCTCATGCGGCTAAAAAAACATCATCGCCTAAAGGGAAAAGCCACACCACCAAACCAACCGCTAAATCCGCTCGCCCTTAATCGCTTAGCTTATATTGGATATAAAAAACTCAGGCAAACCGCCTGAGTTTTTTTATTAAAGGAGAGAGAATTAAACAATAAACTTGTTCATCACTGCCTCTTGACGACGAACATCTTCAAGCTGCTCTTGCATCTGTTGGTTTGATTGGCTCGCGGTATCCGATACTTGTACCGATAAGTCTTTAATTTTCACCGTATTCGTATTAATTTCTTCAGCCACCAAACTTTGCTCTTCAGCCGCCGACGCGATTTGCATATTCATATCACTAATTTGCTGAATCGCTTGACGGATACGCAATAAAGCATCATTGGCTTCGCTCGCCTTGGCGACAGTTTCTGTTGCCGTGTCTTTACTTTGTCTCATCGCTCCAGCGACTGAGCTTGATCCCACTTGCAGTTGTTCGATCATACTGCGAATCTCAGTGGTCGATTGTTGCGTTCGTTGGGCAAGTGTACGCACTTCATCGGCCACAACCGCAAAACCACGACCTGATTCTCCGGCTCGCGCTGCTTCAATCGCGGCATTCAAGGCCAATAGGTTAGTTTGATCAGCAATATCATTAATGACTTTTAAAATAGTCTCGATGTTTGAGGTCGCACTTTCTAATTGCTTGACCTCTTCTACTGCTTGATCGATACGTAACGCTAGGGAATTAATCGCTTCTGTAGTGTGTGATACCACTTCAGAGCCTTGCTCCGTGGCGTTATCTGCGTCTTGCGCAGCTGAAGCTGCACCTTGCGCATTACCCGCCACATTCATTGCTGTCGCGGCCATTTCATTCATTGCCGTTGCCAACTGCTCCACCTCATGCATTTGACTTTGCATTGCTTCGGTCGACGCTTGTAAACCGTGAGCGGTAGATTCAGTACTGTGCATGATCTGTTGACCAATCTGCTTCGACTCTTTAATCAACTGCTGTAAAGTTTCAGTAAAACGGTTAAAGCCGCTGGCTAATCGAGCAAACTCATAATCGGTATTGGTATCAAGTCGCTTAGTCAAGTCTCCCTGTCCAGAAGCAACATCTTGAATCGCATCATTGAGAGTATCTAATGGGCGCATTAAAATACGGATCACGAAAGAAAGAATTAAGGTGCTGACCACTAAAGCGAGTAACGAGTAAATTAACGCACTACGCCGTAAATCATCAACCGCAGCAAAGGCAATACTCTCATCCAGTAACACCCCAACTGACCAAGTTTCACCGGGGATTGGTACAAAACGTAATTGATAATCTTGATTATTAATCCTCACTTCTTGTACATCACGACTGATACGTACATTCGGTAAGAAAGCCGACATCGGTTCACCATTAAAACGCGCTTCAGGGTGAGCAACGGTAGTACCATCATCAGAAACGATAAATAGATAACCCGCATCAAATAGAGAAACTTGGTTAACCAGTTCGGCAAGAGACACAAGACTAACATCAAAAAATATTGCCCCTGAAAATTGCCCACGGTAATTAACTGGTGTGGCAATCGAGATCAATATTTCTCCCGTAGCTGAATCTGCATAGGGCGCGGTAATGGTTAATTGCCCCGCATTTTTGGCATCACGATACCAAGGTCGAACTCTTGGATCCCAAGTTGCTCCCGGGTTCCAACTTGGGTCACTACCGACATAAGAGCCATCTTTATCATAGCCAAACCCGACCAAAATAAAGCTTTTCGCTAAAGCCCTCTGGCGAAGCACATCGGCGACACTTCGAGGATCAATATCAACCTGAACCAGCTCTGTAACATACTGTGCTAACGCTTTACTACCACTGAGATCTTTACTCACCGTATTGCGTACCCCACTAACAATTTCATCGACGCTGCTATTCACTTGAGTTTCAATCTCAGAGCGCATAGTAAAATACTGTTGCGTCGACAAAAGTGTCAGCGTCAAAAGTAGCATCACGGATGACGCTGCGACTACTTTATGACTGAATTTCATGGTTTATCCCTCAAAGCAAACTATCTTCATGCATGGTTGTGCATGCTCACTTCCTTAATTGTTAGGGTCAGACAAAGGGATGACAGCAACATAACGTTACTAGGATCGATTTACTCCAACTCACTAAGGTTTGCTAAGCCATTTACACCAAACCAACTCCATTTTTTATGCACTAAGTATGAACCAAGATCTGTCATTGTGCTGAACAAAACATCGATTATTATCAAATTTATCAAGAATAAAAAACCGCAGTCAGGATACGACACTCCTGACTGCGGTTTGATCGAGAGAAATAAAGCGAGTTAAGCGTATTGCTCAGCAAATTCTTGCATAAAATCGACCAGAGCTTGCACCCCCTCTAACGGCATTGCGTTGTAAATCGATGCGCGCATTCCACCAGATACTCGATGGCCTTTTAGCGAAACTAAGCCTCGAGTTTCGGCCAACGATAAAAAGGTCTCATCTAACTCAGGTTTGGCTAATTGGAAAGGCACATTCATTAATGAACGATTATCTGGATGAATGGTGTTACGATAAAAATCTGACGAGTCAATGTAGTCGTACAGCAAGGCTCCCTTCGCTCGGTTAATCTTCTCTATCGCTTGAACACCACCTTGCTGTTTGAGCCATTGAAATACTAACCCTGACAGATACCATGCAAAAGTCGGCGGTGTATTAAACATCGATTCTTGTTCGGCTAACAATTGATAGTTAAGAATACTCGGTAAAACCTCATTCGCTAAACCGAGTAAATCGTCACGTACAATCACAATACAGATCCCAGCAGGCCCGATATTTTTCTGCGCGCCAGCATAAATCACCCCATAACGAGAGACATCGATCTCACGTGATAAAATCGTCGAGGACATATCGGCCACAATCGGTTTATCGGTGATCGGTAAATCATTAATTTCAATGCCATCAATCGTTTCATTAGGACAGAAATGCACGTAAGCCGAGTCTGGATCAATCGCCCATTCACTGGCTGGCCGTACCGCCGTTTTGCCTTGCTTATTGATTTTGGCGTCAAAGACATCGACACGACAATATTTTTGGGCTTCTTTGACCGCACTCGCTGCCCAGTATCCGGCGTCAATATAGGTAGCGGTATTCGCCTTACCCAATAAGTTTAGAGGGACCGCCGCGAATTGAGCCCGAGCACCGCCATGACAGAAAAGCACCTTGTAATTATCAGGAACGTTGAGCAAATCACGTAAATCTTGTTCAGCCTGCTGCGCCACTTGAATAAAGGGCTTACTACGGTGGCTAATTTCCATCACCGAGACGCCAAGACCATTCCAGTTCACTAACTCAGCTTGCGCTTTATCCATGACGGCTTTAGGTAAGGCGGCGGGACCCGCACTAAAATTATAAATAGTGTCCGTATTCGGCTCCATGTATTGCTTGCTCCTGCTATCGAAAATGGGGAAATGATGTCAAAAATGTAACTGTACTCACCATCTCTCTCTGAAAGAGTCCATGCTGAGTGTTTTCGGTATACCACTTTTTTATAAGAAGAAACAGCTTGAACTGACTGAAGATCAGCGGTTAATTATTTTTCCATCAACTTATCCGCATTACTTTCAGAACCGCCCCCTAAAGAGGCGGCTTAATTAAAAATCGAGACCCTCTTTATTAACGCATCAATAAGGGCATGATCAAACTGATCAAAGGTACTTGTTTACCATTATCAAATGAGACATTGCCTTGATTGATTTGCGCATGAATTCGATACCCTTGTTCATCTTGTGTAGCCATCTCCATCATCACCAGTTCATCCATTCCTTGCTGAATAAAAGGATAATCTTGGGCAAATTGTTGAGAGACAAAATTATCAAGATGACCGGTTAAAGCTGGTAAAATCACGCTGGGGTCTTGCAAAATATCATTTGTACCTTCAGGAATCGTCAGCATCCAATTGGCCGAAAAATCACCGTCACCCACTTTAACAGCGAGTTGATTTAGACTCAGACTAAAACCTTGAGAAAATAGTGTTTCGATCAATGGTAGTGCTTGATTTAAAGCCTGTGCAGGCATGGTTGAGTAGGTTTGATATAACGCGGATAATTGCTCAAAAGCTTGGCTATCAACATCCGCTAACGTGAAGTCAAATGTAGCATCATGCACTTCACCTTCATCGCTAACCACTTGATCAACCGTCAATTTATGTTGGCTAGTAAAACGTTTTTTATGGGCATCCATCGATGAAGTGAATTCATAACTGCCCTGACGAACAAGCAAAAGGGATTGATGGTCACTGTCGTTAATCTCAAGTTCACCAATCGACAACGCTTGCTTACCCAGCCAAAAGCCATTTTCTTGTTTGCCATGACCTTTGGCTTCAAGTTTAGACAATTGCATTTTTTGACCATCGATAAAATCAACCATTACCGAAGGCAAAGTTAGATCATAAGTCACTTCCCCTAAGGTAGTGACTGTGCCAGTAAGCTGAGCCGGCGTTAACGATATCCCTAAGGCTTCATTGTCCAACGGTTGGTAATGCCAGCTATCTAGCTGAATATGATAATCCGTATTGCCATTTAATTGGGTAACGGTCGTCATGGTTAATGGTAATTCGGGGTATTCTGGCAGCCTTGATTGCGCCGACAGGCTGAATAATTGATGTTGAATATCGCTGTCCACTATCCACTGTGTTGGTAAACCTTCGCTGATCAACTGTTGCCGAACTCGCTCATCGAGCACCGTAAATCGAGCTGATACGTGAGAAGAAAGATAGCCACGGTCATAATGAATTAGCTCTGCGCTTATTTGTTCATTCGTTAAATTTTCTAAACCGTGAGTAATCGCTTTCTGACCTATTTGCCCAACCGCTAAAGGCCAACACAAGACTAAAACTACCGCACCACCGATAGCCCCTATTCGTTTGATATTTTGCATAAATGACTCGATTGCTTATTATTTCAAGCAGTGTAACGCAGATGATTGATCGAGCTCAAGTGGTGCCTCATTACCATCAGCGAACTCAAATACTGACGAGGTTAAGATTCTTAAACTCAGCTCTCAAATCTTTTTCGCAAAGCTTGTTACAGTAGCCTAGCTAAAAAGTAATGATAGGGACCGCTGTGAACCGATATGCTCTGCTGTGCTTAGATAATAATCCCATTAGTATTGAACAATGGCGTCATGAATTAAGTATTTTTTCCGCCAAGTTTGATCTCTATACCGCTGATTCTATGCTAGAAGCTCAGCAGGCACTCGAGTTCATCCAAGAAAACCAACAAACCGCCGCGTTAGTGATTGCCTGTCATCATGAAGGCTTTAATGGCGCCGAATTTTTAGTTCAATTAGATAAAAGCCCTGAGACGAAACACGCTCGCAAAATATTGATCAGCAGCGGTCAAGATATTCAAGCCATTTTAAACGCGGTCAATGAAGGACGTTTAGATTATTGTTTAACCAAACCGTTACAAGATAACGTGTTATGTAAGACGGTTCTCCAAGAGTTAACCACGTATGTTCTTGATAATGATAAAGACAATATTCTTACTTACAGCACCTTATTAGATCAAACCCGAATTTTACGCGCGCATATTGATCAGAAAATGCGTATCTATCGTGAAGGTTTTATCAGCGATTATCACCGCATGTCCGATCAACAACTCGCCGAGCAAGTCATTGGTGCCTTGTATGAGTTTTTTGACGGTAATGATGAAACGCGAGCCTGTCGAACTTACTCTGCGGAGCACTTACTCACCGTTGAAGGTGAAGACAATCATTTCTTATGGTTTATTACCTCCGGTGAAGTGGCGCTGTATAAACGAGATGAGCTCGGCCAACAAAGAGAAGTCGTGCGCCACAATAAGGGCAATATCGTCGGAGGGATGTCTTTTGTAACCGGAGAGCCCTCTTTCTCGACCGCGTTAACGTTAACTCGTACTGATGTCATTAAATTAGATCGCGATATCTTTGCTAAAGTGATGCATAGCGATACCAGTTTACTGCCCCTATTTACTAACTTATTACTGCGTCATTTTAATCGACGGCTACAGCGCAGCATTAATACCAAATTACAATTACAAAAAACGCTCGACTCGCTTGAGTCAGCGCATAAGCAACTGATGGAAAGTGAAAAAATGGCCATGCTGGGTCAGTTGGTTGCCGGCGTCGCTCATGAATTAAACAATCCTGTTGCGGCGATTCTACGTGGAAGTGATACTCTACGAACTCATATTGCTCACCTCGTCGGTCATGCTCCACCCCACTCTTTGGAACATACTGGCGCACAACTACTGGCCCAAGCCTTACAATCTAAACCTATGTCCACGGCTGAAGAGCGGGCAAAAGCCAAGCAAATCGCAGAACAAATTCATCATCCGCTATTAGCAAAAAAAATCGTCAAACTCGGCCTAGAGCACGACCAACATCTACTCAATTTAGCTCAGTCTCAACCACAACAAGCATTGCTCGACATTGAACAATTAGAAGTGTATTTCTTAGCAGGGAGTAATCTTCGTTCGATTCAGGTTTGTGCGCAGCGAATTGCCGATATGGTCAAAAGTCTCAAAGGGTATGCGCGCGCAGATGACGAAACGTTTCATACTGTCGATATCCATGAAGGACTAGAGGACACTTTAGTTATTTTCGAAAATCGCCTCAAAAGACATCAGGTTGAAAAGCATTATGCCAAACTCCCCGCTATCTCTTGTCTCCCTATTGCCCTGCAACAAGTTTGGACTAACCTTATCTCTAATGCGGTTGAAGCGTTTCCAGAGCATGGCGTATTAATCATTACCAGTGAGCTACGCCAACAAGGTAATCACGCCTATGCGGTGATCAGTTTTACCGATAATGGTTGTGGCATTCCTAAAGAGCGACAAGACGAGATTTTTACGCTTAATTATACCACCAAACGAGAAGGCGATTTTGGGTTAGGGATTGGTTTATCTGTTTGCCAACAAATTGTTCGTCAACACCAAGGATGGATCAACGTAGACAGTGAAGTTGGTCAATACACTACGATGCAGGTTTGGTTACCCGTCAACCGAGAACCTATTTAGGGAGAAATAAATGCAAAAACTGATGATTTTATGTGTCGATGATGAACGTGAAGTACTGAATAGCGTTATGCAAGATCTGAGCGTCTTCGAAGAACATTTTATTCTTGAAGCCGCGGAGTCTGTCGCAGAAGCCAAAGAAGTCATTACCGATTACCAGCAGCAAGCAATCCCGCTGGCACTTATTTTGTGTGACCACATTATGCCTCAAGAAACCGGCATTCATTTTCTTATCGAACTTAACCAATCTGAAGCGACTCAGCCAACACGTAAGGTATTGTTAACCGGGCAAGCTGGATTAGACGATACCGTCGAAGCAATTAATCACTCGAGCTTGCATTTCTTTATCACGAAACCTTGGCAAGCCGAGCAATTACGTCATACCGTGAAAGAGCAGTTAACTCATTACGTGATCGAAAACGAGCCCGATTTAATGGCTTGGATGCCAATTCTTGATACTGAGTTAATTCTAAACGCACTGGCTGCAAACCGCTCCAGTTATGGTGAATGATCTTTAAACGTGAACAATATCGAGCTTAACAGATAAAAAGATGGTCGCATTCTAAACAATATCATATTGATTTAGCTATTTTTTTATCAAGGTAACCCAATCTTGACATTTTTTGGTAGAGTTCGTCTCTATCAATCAATTATGATGTTATCACACTCGAAATAGTAATTGATTTAGTGTGTACCCAAGCCGCCCGTTCTATAAGCCGTATGCATTGGATTTGAAATCAGTTGCAACGTTTTCAATACTGCATCTTAATGTCGCTTGGGTATACTATGGAATTAATCATAAACAGATAGGTTTATTGTGACTATGCGCAAAACAATCATGGCAACCGCTTTACTTCTAACGTCGGCACACGCTTTGGCTCAAACGGATCCAAACAGTCCAACTGTGATGAGTAATTTTAACTACGAATATATCGAAGCTCGTTTCGGCGCTAGCCCTGCTACCTTCGGTGCAGCAATCAGTAAATCGATTCATCCTAATGCTCATATGATTGCCCGTATCGATTCTGAGTTTGAAAGTGATTACGATCTCGCCGCAGGTTTTGGCTTTCACGCACCGATTAATAATTGGGCAGATTTAACGGGAGAAATGTTATTCCGTTTACAAGATAAGAAAAGCTACGGCAGTGCAGATTCGGGAATGGAACTGAATTTAGGTGTTCGTCAGTGGTTAGGGCCACAACTTGAAGTCGGTGGAAAAGCAGGTTATGTCTCTATTGATGATCGCGACGATTGGATAGGTTCTGTTTACGCTCGTTTCCACTCAACGGAATTATTCTCACTCGGCGCAGAAGCCCGTTTCAATGATGCGTATGGTGACCAACTGATGCTTACGGCTCGATTTAAATACTAATTTTATACCCTTCTTACTTGAAGAAGCAGCGGTGTTGGCTGCAACTTCAAGTAGTTTGGATATACCACTCAGTTTAAGTACTCTGTGCGTTTCATAAAACAAGCCGACGTCTCTGACCTCGGCTTGTTTATTATTGCTCAACGAGCTTGGCAATATTCTAATAACTGACGTTTTTGTGGCTCTTGGAGTAGCTTCCAATGCACACCTTCAATCGCTCCAGCAAACTTCCACAGCAGCTTAACATCAACATCACTGCCATAAATTTTGCGAACCTTACTAAATACAGCAGGAGCGCCAAGTTTTACAAAAGTTTCCACATCGCTGACGCCGGCTTTTTTTACCATTCGCTCAAGAGTCAATTGCATATTAGGCAAGTCTCTTAACCGACGGCTCGCCTGCGATTTTTGAAAACTACGTTGCGAAATAGAATAAAAGATAGAACGTTGAATAATATCGTCTAATTGTGGATAACCTTGCTCGAAAAGTTGCGTAATATCATAGTAATTAACCGTTGCTGTGGTCTGCTTTTTCACATGACGGAATTTTTCACAGCCTAACTGGATTAATAATTCATCGAGTTCTTCACTACCACGAAGGAAAATCGCCCCCTCAGTTAACAATGCGTACATGGCTTCTTGTTGAAATAAGCCAATACCACCGAACATTGAGCGTTTTTGGTAGTCCCCAAACTTAATTACATAATCAAAAAATGTTGTCTCACTCATCTTGATAGATCCTTTAATCGTCGTCCCCGAGTCACAAAGATCACCAGATAGCAGCAAGTTATAGCGAATAAATTAGGTATACATCGCAAGCTTATTTTGACTACGTGCCTGCGTATTGATTTATGTACATGATAGTTAATTCCATAAAATAAGTCTGGACTTAACTCACATCCATCACTTGAAAAGCGTGTTAAAAAGCCACTGACTTCACAAAAACTTAATGTTGCATATCAGTCGTTATTCATTTAGTGCTTTATATTAGACGATAAAACCATTAAGACCTGTTTAATGGTTGCATCTCTTTATTAGCAATCGGTAAAATGGGGCGTCTTCCCGCTTTTGACCGGATGCGATGAACCATTTATCTTTTTACTGGCTTCCCGAAAATAAACACCTCCTTATCCAAGGATTGGAAAGTGAGTTTGCTCAACTGGTTAAATTTTCAATCAGTACAGGCAAGATTGCGCTTCCCCCTATCCCGGATGTGGTGTTGAAAATTCAACAATTATGCAGTATCGAATCCACCACGATCGCTGATGTGGCCGCCTGTCTAACCGACGATCCAAGCCTCGCAGCAGTAGTTATTCGAGTCGCAAACTCGGTGGTTTTTAATCGCCGAAATATTACCTGTCTGGACTTAAGCACTGCGGTTTCCCGCTTAGGTATTATACGCGTACGTGATATTGTCACCGCTCAAGCTATTGAGCAACTCAAGCATTCGATTAATCTAAGTACCGCGTGCAATAAAGTCCTGACCAATAGTGCGGCCATATCACGTGAATTTGGTGCCAGTATGGTTCTAGTTACTCAATGGTTTAAGCGTTTAGAACCGCAGCACTATCAACATTTAGAACAAGAGAAAGCTTTGTTGGTTGGTCTATTGGCCGATATCGGTCTGTTTTGCTTAGTGAATGAGTACCATCTTTACTTGGAAAATGGACACTACCTTGATCAAGACATTGCACTGCAGATTTTCCAATCGAACTGTTCGGCAACCAGTCAGCTAGTTTTAAAACATTGGGGATTTGATAACGATTTTCTCGAAGTGGCGAGTAACCAACCATTCATTGAGCATCGCCAAGAAGTCAGTTATCTTGATATCGCTCGCATCGCAAATCATCTGTTATTATTTCGTAAACAAGATGACGCTTTAGACGAGCATGAAGTGGAAATTAACACCACGGGCGCGGAAGTGCTTTACCATTTAAGTAACATGACGGACGTTGAATTTCGTTCTCAGTTACATGGCGTGATTAACGCCAGTGGTTTTTGACCCCCTTCCCCAGTCATCGTCAATACGAGCTGGGGTTACCTATTGAGGAATCTATGTTTTTAGGGATGCTATTTATTTTTGCCCCACTCGTTATCGGGTATCTTTTTTCTATTTCTCAGCCAGCAAAATTAACCTTACTCAACAAAGCAACGGTTTCTCTGGTTTATGTCGTCCTTTTCCTGATGGGGCTTAGCCTCGCTGCATTAGATAATTTAAGCGCTAATCTACAAGCAATTTTGCGTATTGCAGGCGTGTTTTTTCTTGCGATGGGGTGCTGTAACTTGTTAGCTCTTCCCTTGATTGATAAATGGTTTCCCATTGATAGCCAAGCGACACAAACCAAATTACCCTTATCAAGCATGGCGTTAGAATCAATTAAGCTGATTTTTGTCGTGGGCGCAGGTCTGCTGCTTGGCTTGGTTCTTGGTTTTGATTTATCTTGGGTAGAAAGTGCCAGTGAATGGATTTTATTTATTTTACTGTTTTTTATTGGCGTTCAATTAAGAAACAGTGGCTTAACATTGAAACAGATCTTATTGAATAAGCATGGCATGATCATCGCCTCAGTCGTCATTATTACCTGCTGGATAGGTGGGATCCTAGCGGCCTTCATTCTCGATATCCCAATCTATCGAGCATTAGCCATGGCCTCTGGGTTTGGCTGGTACTCATTGTCTGGAATTCTGATGGGCGATGCTTTTGGCCCAGTCTATGGTGGCGCTTCTTTTTTGATTGAGCTGATGCGTGAGTTAGTGGCACTGGCCTTAATACCGATGTTTATTGGTCGTAAGCCCTGCACTTCTATTGGCTACGCCGGAGCAACCGCCATGGATTTCACCCTGCCAGTGATCCAGACGACAGGGGGAGTACGCTGTGTTCCCATTGCGATTGTCAGTGGCTTTATCTTGAGTCTGTTAGTGCCGTTTTTAATGTTGTTATTTGTCTCTCTTGCAGGTTAACGCTCAAGAAACCGTTATAGCGCACTTTACAATGCATCAACATTTCATCAATATGCGTAACCCAATTAAGTGACTGAGTAAAGCACGCCAATCGAACAAAGAACGAACCGCCAAGGCTATATAAATTACTGCAGGACAAGTTTTTTGTTTTGGTTTAGATTGCCTAGCTGACATTAACCAGTCTCAACAATAACGATATAACTATGGTATCAGAACATAAAATAGCGGATGCAAGCTTTGAGAGCCTTTTACGTATATTCACCGTACCAGAAGGACCAGATTCAACCCTAACTCGTATTGAAGAAAAATTGTCACGTAATTTAAACCAATTCTTACGTGAGCATATTGTGGCAGAAGAAAAGCCGCTTAAAGAGATAGAAAAAGACTTTTCCAATCCGCACATTCCTGAAGCGCCAGAGTTTGTCTCAGAGCATACTCAACATTTAATGGATACGTTAGTGGCTCAATCGGTGCATACGGCATCGCCCAGTTTCATTGGCCATATGACTTCAGCATTGCCTTATTTTTTAATGCCGCTGTCAAAAATCATGATTGCTTTGAATCAAAACTTAGTAAAAATTGAAACCTCGAAAGCGTTTACGCCACTTGAACGTCAAGTATTAGGCATGTTGCACCGTCTTATCTATGCTCAACAAGACGAGTTTTACCAACAATGGATGCACAGTGCCGCCCATTCTCTTGGCGCATTTTGTTCAGGGGGCACCATTGCTAACATTACCGCGCTCTGGGTCGCACGTAATAATGCACTGCAAGCGAGAGAGGGTTTTGGTGGCGTAGAAAAAGAAGGCTTATTCAAAGCCATGCTCCACTATGGTTATCAAGGATTAGCGATTTTAGTCTCTGAGCGCGGCCACTATTCACTAAAAAAAGCTGCTGATATTTTGGGCATTGGCCAACAAGGCTTAGTCACTGTTCGTACTGATAATAATAATCGTCTTTGTCCCGATGATCTGCAGTTGAAGATTAACCAACTCAAATCACAAAATATTCATCCCTTTGCCGTTGTCGGTGTTGCAGGTACAACTGAAACGGGAAATGTCGACCCACTAAGAGCCATCGGTGAAATTTGCCAAAAAGAGCAATGTCATTTTCATGTCGATGCCGCTTGGGGTGGTGCCACCTTAATGTCGAGTACCTATCGCCACTTGTTGGATGGTATTGAACTGGCCGATTCTGTAACCATTGATGCCCATAAGCAAATGTATATCCCAATGGGTGCCGGAATGGTGTTATTTAAAGACCCTCATGCAATGAATGCGATAGAACATCATGCGCAATATATTTTACGCAAAGGTTCTAAAGATTTAGGCAGTCATACCTTAGAAGGATCTCGTTCTGGGATGGCGATGCTTGTCTATGCGAGCATGCATATTATTAGTCGTGCAGGTTATCAACTATTAATTGATCAAAGTATTGAGAAAGCGCGTTATTTTGCTGATCTGATTCAATCACAAACAGATTTTGAACTCGTTTCAGAACCTGAGCTTTGCCTGCTCACTTATCGTTATGCTCCTGATAACGCTATAAAAGCACTGACAATCGCTGATGAAAAAGAGAGAATCGCACTGAATCATTTGCTGAATGAATTAACTAAATACATTCAGAAGAAACAGCGTGAAACAGGTAAATCGTTTGTTTCTCGCACACAACTCAATCCGGCACGTTGGCAAGGTTTAGATACCTTAGTCTTTCGTGTCGTATTGGCGAACCCGCTCACGACTAGGTCAATTTTACACTCGGTCTTGCAAGAGCAAAGGGACATAGCCCAAACAGCCACTCAATTACTTGCCCAGATAAATCAGTCGAGTCAAAGCATTATTAGCTCACAGGCTTAAAAACTCGGGCAAATTTGCAAAACAATAACGACGAATAAAAAGAAAGAAATAAATGAAAATTTCTTTCTTTTTATTGTAACTCGCCCATCATAATCCATCGATAAACGACGCTTTTAGCTCTTTTCGCCAATTAAAAGTGTAGTTTTCATGAAATTTAGTTTGAGGCTTGTCATATTCTCACTATTTGATAGTGTGTTTACTTTATGATTTATGACCGCTTGGGTTTATACTCGCGTCATGGCGTTGGTAAATGTGTCCCTTGTCGAAATAATTCATTTTTATGATGACAAGACACCTAAAAATCCCAATGAGTTGTTCTCTAGGCCCGCGTGAACACTATGAATACATTAGAAAAAATACAAAAAAATCTAGAAAATTTCAGCAAATCGGAACGTAAGGTAGCTGAAGTGATCATGGCTTCCCCGCAAACCGCGATCCATTCCAGTATTGCGACGCTGGCCAAAATGGCCGATGTTAGTGAACCAACGGTGAATCGCTTTTGTCGTCGACTCGATACCAAAGGTTTCCCTGATTTCAAGTTACACTTAGCGCAAAGTTTGGCAAATGGTACGCCTTACGTGAATCGCAATGTGGAAGAAGACGATGGACCTGATGCGTATACCCATAAGATCTTTGAATCGACCATGGCGTGTTTGGATGTGGCCAAAAATAGTCTCGATCCAATGCAAATTAACCGAGCCGTTGACCTATTAACGCAAGCGAAGCGCATTTCGTTTTTTGGTTTAGGCGCTTCATCCTCCGTTGCGCGTGATGCACAAAACAAATTCATTCGTTTTAATATTCCAATCTCTTGTTTTGAAGATATTGTTATGCAGCGGATGAGCTGTATTAACTGTACTGATAATGATGTGATCGTCCTTATTTCTCATACAGGACGGACAAAAAGCCAAGTCGAAATTGCTAATCTTGCACGAGAAAATGGCGCAACGGTTATTGCAATCACAGCAAAAGACTCGCCATTAGATAAAGCGAGTTCTTTATCGATTTGTCTTGATGTCCCTGAAGATACTGATGTTTACATGCCGATGGCGAGTCGAGTTGTGCAGATGACGGTGATAGATGTGTTGGCGACCGGTTTTACTTTACGCCGAGGTTCTGGTTTTAGAGAAAACCTCAAACGCGTCAAAGACGTGTTAAAAGACTCTCGCTACGATAAATTATCGCAGTTTTAATTCTTTTCTCTCCCCCAACCTAAAAATAGAATGGAGCTATTCATGGTCATAAGATGAATAGCTCCATTCTCTTTCTACTTTTTAGCTTCCTTGTTCACTTCCTTCGACAAGGCGAGAATTATAAATCCACTGCAATCTTTTCTCGGTAACCAAAGGCGGGATAATGTTCTGCGTTTCTGATTTAGAACATGAACAAACTTGACGTAAAATATACACTAACCTCTCATGAGTTAACGGTAGTGGATTGCCTTTGATCGCTTGTGAGCGCAGAGCATCCGTCGCAACTTGCTCGAAAGAAGTCGAACACACGCCAAATTGACTCAACGTCGGTAGTAGTAATTTGTCGAGCATCATTTGAACCCAAAGAATACTGTCATCAATATTGACATTTTTACGCTTCGTTAATAATTGAGCGATTCGGTAATAACGCTGTAAAACATCCGCTCGCTGAGCCTTTTTCGCCGCATGAATATTCTCTCTCATAACGTAAGGGGCAAGACGAGCGGTGATCACGCTGTGCGGCGCGTCGAGTTTACCTCCCAACGCAGAGGCCAATCCATACGCAGCACCTAGCTTAGCGTTAGTGATTGCCATCCCGCCCAACATCGCAGCAAAAGATAAATCCTCACGAGCAGGCTTATCATCCAAACAACACGCAGCAAGCGTTGAACGTGATAAACGGCGTAATCCCTCTTCACAGATCATATCCGTTAAAGGATTGGGATCACCACAAACGTAAGCCTCCATGAGATGAGTAAAAGCCTTCATTGCACCACGACCAGACGTATAACGATCGGTGCCATAGGTTAAACTCGGATCGATAATCGCCATGACTGCCAGCATCTCTGGGCTACGTAAACTCACTTTAACTTTATCTTGTCCAGATTTTAACACTGCGTTTTTCGTGACTTCAGAGCCGGTACTGACGGTGGTTGGAATCGCAATAAACGGCAGTGGCTTTGCTTTGAGTGGCACATTACGACCAACAACTTCAACATAATCATACACATTTCCTTGATTAGGAATAATCGCCGCTAAAGCTTTGCCCATATCTAAAACGCTACCACCACCGATAGCAATCACGACTTGTGGTCGAAAACGTCGTCCGACAATTGCCGCTTCTTCTACCATAGTAATATTGGGCTCGCCATAGATCGCAACATGTTGGTACGGCATCTTTTGCTGTTGCAAGTAATCACTGATCATTTGAGCGCGTTGCACGTTTTTACCTGAGACCAATAGAACGCTGTAACCGTATTGATTGATCAGCGATAGCGAGTGTTGCAGTGCACCCGCACCGAATACAATTCGATTCGATGTCATAAACTGAAACATGTGCCCTCCCCCAATCACTTTGATAGCATTCAGTGTGCTTTCCTTTGTAAAAAAAATTTTTGACTCAGTGCAACCTGTTGCTAAATAACTCAAACTTCATCTCAGACTATGCACGACATCACAATAGATGGCATGACTATCGCTGCTTTATTTAACTTGGGCATAAATTATCCAATCAATTTTACCTATTAAAACAACTGGTAAATGACACTTTATTTCCTAATTCGAATCGGGCATAGTGGCGCAAACGAAACAGAGGAGAAAGTGATGTTCGTAGTGATTTTTGGCCGCCCGGCTTGCCCATATTGTGTCCGTGCAAAAGAGCACGCAGAAACCTTAAAAGCGAAACGTGATGACTTCAACTACCGTTATGTTGATATTCATGAAGAAGGTATTACTAAAGCCGATCTAGAAAAAACCGTGGGTAAACCGGTTGAAACGGTGCCACAAATTTTTATTGATCAAGAGCATATTGGCGGCTGCACTGAATTTGAAGCCTATGCAAAAGAGCATTTAGGTCTATTTGACGAATAAGCTTTCGATACACCATTTCTAATCTTAGTCAACCCGCTGATGTTTAGCGGGTTTTTTAATGGATTATTTATTAAAAAATGACCTTGCCCTGAAAAAATTCACTTATCTTTTTGCCTATTTACGATACAATCGTCACAATTTAATCATCCTCCCCTTGCATGCCAACATTGAGCTAAATTGTGAATATCGACGTCGTACTGTTGTTAGAACAAAATCCCATCTTATTGATCTTCGTTGTCCTCGCCATTGGCTTGGCCTTTGGCAAAATTCGCTTTGGCAGTTTGCAATTAGGCAACTCCATCGGTGTGTTGATCACGTCTTTAGTGATGGGGCATTTGGGCTTCTCGTTTAATGCCGAAGCATTAACGATTGGTTTCATGTTGTTTATTTATTGTGTGGGGATTGAAGCGGGACCAAACTTCTTTGGTATCTTCTTTCGTGATGGTAAACACTACTTAATTTTAAGTTTAGTGGTGTTAGTCACTGCCACCAGTTTAACCTATTCCGCCAGCCATTTTTTTAATCTCGATTACGGCTTAGCCGCGGGGATGATGGCCGGAGCGTTAACGTCGACTCCAGTGTTGGTTGGCGCACAGGATGCCCTGAACTCTGGGCTAGCCAATATTCCTCGTAATATGGATCTGACCTTGATTTTAGAAAATGTCTCGGTCGGCTATGCGATGGCTTATCTGATTGGCCTGATCAGTATGATCATGTTTGCAAAGTTACTGCCTAAATTACAAAAACAAAATCTCTCTGATTCAGCGCAACAAATTGCTCAAGAACGGGGAATTGGCGGCAGCGGACAACGTAAGGTCTATTTGCCGATCATTCGTGCTTATCGGGTTGGCCCTGAGCTAACCAATTGGATTGATGGCAGAAATTTACGAGAGCTTGGTATCTATCGTCAAACTGGATGCTATATCGAGCGTATTCGTCGTAATGGTATTCTTGCCCACCCTGATGGTGATGCCATTTTGCAAGAAGGCGATGAAATTGCCTTAGTCGGTTTTCCTGACAGTCATGCGCGCCTTGATCCAAGCTTTCGTAATGGTAAAGAAGTGTTTGATAGAAACTTACTTGACCTACGGATCACTGAAGAAGAAATTGTCGTCAAAAGTGACAGTATTGCCGGAAAAAGGTTGTCTGATTTAAACCTCTCGGAATATGGCTGTTTCTTGAACCGCGTGGTGCGCGCACAAATTGAAATGCCGATGGATCTCGATATTGTGCTGGCGAAAGGCGATGTACTTCAGGTCAGTGGAGAAAAAAGTCGCGTTAAAGGTCTAGCCGAACGAATCGGCTTTATCTCCATTCATAGTCAGATGGCCGATCTCATGGCTTTTTGTAGCTTTTTCATTTTAGGAATTCTCTTTGGCTTAATTACCATGACCTTTGGCCAAGTCTCCTTTAGCCTAGGCAATGCCGTCGGCCTGCTTTTGTCCGGTATATCGCTTGGTTTTTTACGAGCCAACCATCCAACCTTTGGTTATGTCCCGCAAGGTGCATTAAACATGGTCAAAGATCTAGGACTGATGATATTTATGGTGGGTATCGGCTTAAGCGCTGGCGGACGGATGTTTGAACACTTAACCGAAGTTGGTCCGCAAGTGATTGGCTTAGCGTTTATCGTGAGTGTTGTCCCCGTGGTCTTTGCTTATTTGGTCGGAGCCTACCTATTAAAAATGAATCGTGCTTTACTTTTTGGAGCGATCATTGGCGCTCGTACCTGCGCACCGGCGATGGATATCGTCAATGATTATGCCAAATCGACCATCCCAGCGCTTGGCTATGCAGGCACTTACGCGATTGCCAATATTTTGATGACGCTTGCTGGTACCATTTTGATCATTCTCAGCTAAAACGGTTCAATCAATGAGTATCGTTAAAAGGAATAAAAGCTAAACAAAAAAGGCGCATAAAGCGCCTTTTTTACTATCTTTACTATCAGAACGGATATCGATTAGATATCGATCACATCAAACTCAACTTCTGGACTGACATCGGCATCGTAATCAACACCCTCAACACCAAAGCCAAACAGCTTAAGGAACTCTTCTTTATAAAGCTCATAGTCTGTTAACGTCTTTAGGTTTTCAGTCGTGATTTGCGGCCATAACTCACGGCAGTGCTGCTGAATGTCTTCACGCAACTCCCAATCATCGAGACGCAGACGGTTATGATCGTCCGTTTCTGGTGCTGAACCATCGTTTTTATACAAACGCTGGCTGAACAAACGATAGATTTGCTCCATACACCCTTCGTGGATGCCTTCTTCACGCATTTTCTTAAAGACCATTGCGATGTATAACGGCATGACAGGAATCGCCGAGCTGGCTTGAGTGACAACCGACTTTAACACGGCCACATTAGCGCTACCTTGCTTAGCGGCTAATTTTTCATTTAATGCTTGCGCTGCGCGATCTAAATCTATCTTCGCACGACCCAATGCACCATCCCAATAAATTGGCCAAGTCAGCTCAGTACCGATGTAGCTATAAGCGACTGTTTTACAACCGTCCGCTAAAACGCCCGCATCATCAAGCGCTTGCATCCACAACTCCCAATCTTGACCGCCCATCACAGTGATGGTGTCGTTGATTTCTTGTTCAGTGGCAGGTTCAACGCTGGCTTCGATAATGATGTCTTTATTGGTATCAACCGCAGTAGCGGTGTAGGTTTCACCGATTGGTTTCAGGGCCGAACGAACCACTTCACCGCTATCTGGCATCTTGCGTACCGGAGAGGCCAATGAATAAACCACTAAATCAATTTGACCTAGGTCTTGTTTGATCAACTCAATGGCTTTTTGCTTAGCTTGATCAGAAAAGGCGTCACCATTGAGGCTCTTGGCATATAAACCTTCTTGGTGAGCTAACTTATCAAACGCGGCCGCATTGTAAAACCCAGCGGTTCCGGTTTTCTTTTCCGTACCCGGTTTTTCAAAAAAGACGCCAATCGTTGCAGCACCACCAGCAAAGGCGGCAGCAATACGTGAAGATAAGCCGTAGCCACTAGAGGAGCCAACGACCAGCACACGTTTGGGTGCATTCTTAATCGAGCCTTGTGCTTTAGTATAAGCAATTTGTTCTTTTACGTTCGCTTCACAGCCCACTGGATGAGTGGTTGTGCAAATGAATCCACGAATTTTAGGTTTGATGATCATATTCAACTTCCTTCAAAAATCTCGGTTAGGATAAAAGTTTCAGCGCCACTTCGCATCTTATTTCTGCCCAAAAGCACTTTTTTACTGAGTGGTTGGAGCTGTTCTTAACCTAAATGGTTCAGGATCATCCTATCTTAAACACGCAAGACAAGACCAATCACAAAAAATCAGCGCTACTGTACCACTAACAGCAAAAAAATAAGGCCTCAAAAGAGGCCTTAAGACATTAGCAAATTGAATAGGATGAGTTATGCCACATTATTCAGTTTTGGTGGATTAACGTTGTGAGTGCGCACTTCGCTTAAGTCGTGGCTGAAATGGTCCACTTGAATCGCTTTCGAACGCAGTTTGTCTGCGGCTAAAATCGCTTCAACTTCATTTTCAGTCAAGACACCAGCCGCTTTCGCTTGAGCAAGACGCTCAGTCAAAGGTCCTTTACGAGCCACTTTACCTTCTTTCACCGCTTTATTCATTTGTCGCTCTAATCCTTTAACGCTATACATAGCAAGGAAAGCTTTTTCCATTAAGCCGACGCTATCATCTTCATCTTTGCCGATGTAACACAAATGGGTTAAGCGATCACGATGGGCTCCCGGCGTCATTAAACTTTCGGCAATCTTGACGGTAAGTGTATCGCTAGGCGCTTGGTAGTGATTACCTAGTGGGAATATCAATCCTTTTAATAATCCACCGACCGCTTTAATCGGATAATTACGATAAGTATCACCCAGGGCTTTCGCAGCATGATGTAAACAGTGTTGCATCGCGTAGTGCACGTAATCGAGATCCGTTTGTTGACGGCCTTCATCTTCGTAACGCTTTAGAACCGCTGACCCCATATAAAGGAAACTCAGTGCATCCCCCAAACGCGCAGAGATCATCTCTTTACGTTTCAACTCACCACCCAGAGTCAACATGGCAAAGTCGGCGCTAACCGCTAAGGCACGGCTTAAACGAGTCATTTCTTTATAATACCCTTGGGTCGGCCCACTCATCTCCGCTTTGATGAATCGTGAACCCGTCAGAGCAGCACCAAAAGCACCAAAGGTATTGTTGACTGCATGACCAATGTGTTTAAACAATAACTTATCAAAATCTTTCGCGGCTTGTTCGCTATCTGGGTTAGCAGCCGCTTCCATCTCTTTAAGAACATAAGGGTGACAACGCGTCGCACCTTGACCAAAGATCATCAGGTTACGGGTCAGGATATTGGCCCCTTCCACCGTAATCGCAACGGGAACTCCGAGGTAATGGGTCGATAGATAATTCATAGGCCCATCTTGAATTGCACGCCCTGAATGAATATCCATTGAATCATTTAAGATAGTTCGCGCCATTTCTGTCATATGGTATTTAGCAATCGCGGTAATGATCCCAGGACGCTCTTTCATATCGAGAGAGGTTGTTGTCAAGGTGCGTGTCGCTTCGAGTAGGTAAGTCAAACCACCAATTCGACCGAGCGCTTCTGCAACGCCTTCAAACTTACCGATCGACATACCAAACTGCTTACGAACATAAGCATAAGCTCCTGTAGTACGAGAAGTGAGGTGACCAATCGCCGTACCGAGAGCCGGTAAAGAAATACCCCGCCCAGCAGAAAGACATTCAACCAGCATACGCCAGCCTTTACCAGCATAGTCCACGCCACCAATCAGCCATTCCATCGGAATAAAGACATCATTACCACGAGTTGGTCCGTTCATAAACGCTAAACCGAGCGGGTCATGACGCTCACCAATTTCCACACCGGTATGGTTGGCTGGAATTAAGGCACAAGTAATACCGAGCTCTTTTTTATCACCGAGCAGTCCATCCGGATCGTTCAGTTTAAACGCTAAACCAAGAACGGTAGCAACCGGGGCAAGCGTAATATAACGTTTGTTCCACGTTAAACGAATACCTAAGACTTCTTTACCTTCATGCTTGCCGTAGCACACGATACCTTGATCAGGAATGCCGCCAGCATCGGAGCCTGCTTCTGGACCCGTTAATGCAAAACAAGGAATGTCGGTACCATCAGCTAAACGTGGCAACCAATAATCTTTCTGCTCTTGAGTACCATAATGAGAAAGCAGTTCACCAGGGCCTAGAGAGTTAGGCACCATCACGGTAACGGCAGCACTGATACTGCGCGTCGCAATACGCGATACGATGGTTGAATTGGCCAATGCCGAGAATTCACGGCCACCATATTCTTTAGAAATAATTAATGAGAAGAAGCGCTCTTTACGCAGATAATCCCATACCTCTTTGGGTAGGTCACGATCGTGTTTGATGATTTTATGGTCATCAATCATACCGAGTAGCGTTTCAAGCTCATTATCCATGAATGATTGCTCTTCCGCCGTGAGAGTTGGCTTAGGATAATGATGTAGCGTTGTAAAGTTAGGCTTACCAGAGAACAACTCCCCATCCCACCATACACTTCCGGCTTCCATGGCTTCTTTTTCGGTTGCAGACAGCGGAGGCAACACTTGCTTAAAAAGTTTGAAAGCGGGGTCACTAATCCATTTTCTTCTTAGAGAGCTCATAATTCCGATCCTTTTGTTCACTGGTTAAGATTTATACTTATTATAGTTTCGTTTGGTTCAATTATTTGGCCGCCACTCCAGCAGCCAAATAAGGAATAATCTGGTCAATCATTGAGTTAGCGTCAACTTTAGTCGCAAAATCATTTTCAGCTATTTGCGCTAAAGCTTGGCTGGATGCCATGGTAAAAACACAGGTCCCAAGGGTAAAATGCAGCCGCCAAAACAGCGTCTCGCGAGTTAAATTGGGGTTTGCCTTCATCACTGACTGAGTAAATAAGCTGAGAACGTCGTCATAACGAGTGGTGATAAACCAACGTAAATGACCTTGTACATCGGTATAACCTCGGCCAATCAACAGCATGAAACGACTAGTACCGCTTGGGCGTATTTGACTCAACGCTTTTAAGGGACCACGTAACGATTCAAAGACTTCTTCCATGCTGTAACGTTCTTGCTCATTCAACGCCATTAATGACTGTTTAACAGCTGGCATAAATGCTTCTAAGTAACGATTTAGTACCGCTCGTACCAGCGTTTTTTTATCACCAAAGTGATAATTCACCGACGCCAGATTGACGTTAGCTTTACTAGTAATGGTACGAAGAGAGGTATCATTAAAACCATGCTCAGCAAATAGCCCTTCTGCTACATCGAGTATTTTTTCTTTGGTACTGCTCTTAGGGGCCATTTCAATCATCCGTATCAAACAACTGTTTGAAATATACCTTTGAAACACGAGATTAACAAGCAATTAACATCACACTTTTTAAACATGGTCCGACCAGACGTTTTCGCCGCGAGACAAAATCAATCAGTCATCCACATCATCCTGCACTCTTAGGCTCTTAAAGGAGAGCAAAGAGAAATAATCATTTTTTTTGATCATTTTTCTATTATTTGGGAACTCTTTGTTATTCATCCAGTCTGACTTAGTGTAGTTGGTAGAGCATTCAGAGTTTTACGGCCGTCGAACTTTCTTGGTCACTGGCAACTACACGATACCGATACGACTTGAAGGTTGAGCGGATCCCGTCGATGCTTCAAGTGGCAAGGTAAATGCTGCTTTTTCCTTATTAACTCCTATGTTTGTATCCGCCCAGTTCATTTTGTTCTGGGCTTTTTTTTGCATCTCATACCGCTAATGGCTAAGAAAGCGTATAATGCTCTGCTGACTTGTTAATACTCCATGAATTCATGAAGCTCTCTCATAGCCCAATCACCCAGCATCGCTTTCAAGGTGTGGATTTCTATTTAAAACGTGATGATAAATTGCATCCACAATTTTGCGGCAATAAAGCGCGTAAATTTCTTGGTCTACTCGAATTGGAAGCGCCGGCGATCACCACTTTAATTAGCTATGGATCCGTGCAAGCCAATTCTTTGTATTCACTGGCAGGACTCGCAGCGATTCGTGGTTGGAAATTAGAATATTATGTTCATCGGATCCCTAAGTGGCTGCAACAACGGCCAATCGGTAACTATCGGGCCGCGCTCGAACTGGGTGCGCAAGTTATCAGCACTGAAGATCAAGCTATCTCACATCCCTATGATTACATCGTTCAACAACGTAAACCGGATCAAGATTGTCTATTTATTGAAGAAGGTGGTCGATCACCTTTAGCAGAATATGGCGTCAAACAGTTAGCACTTGAATTACTTGAATGGATCCAGCAGCAACCTAAGCAACAATGGATCATTGCCCTACCCTCAGGCACCGGAGCGACTTCGCTCTACCTACAAAAGGCACTGCAACCTCATGATATCCAAGTGATTACTTGTCCTTGTGTCGGTGGTGCGGACTATTTACGCCAACAGTGGCAACAACTCGCAGATACCCTTTATCCAACGATTATCGAACCTTCGCGTAAACATCACTTTGGCCATTTATATCGCGAGGATTATCAAATTTGGCAGCAGCTCTATGAGCAAACTCATGTTGAGTTTGATTTGCTGTACGACCCATTGATGTGGCGCTGTTTACTTGATTGGCTACCGAACAACCAACAATATTCGTTGATCTATATTCATCAAGGCGGTTTGTTAGGCAATGAAAGTATGCTACCTCGTTATCAGCGTTTGTGTGGGGAATAAAGGATAGAACGAGAAAACGTCTACCGCCGACAGAGATACTGTGAAAGCAAAAAAGTAGAAGCTGCAGTTTGATGGGGTAGCATACCAACGGTTATCCATCTAACTGCAGCCTCAACGAACAAGCTCATGCCAGTCAATTTAGGTCGCTAATCTATCCTGTGGTTTGACTTTTGGTAAGCCAATCGAAATTAAGGTGGTCAGTAATAAGAAAGCAAAAGAAACCCATAAGCACGCGGCTAATCCCCACTCTTGAAATATCCAACCAGATAAAATGGTGCCAATCAAGCGCCCCATCGCATTGGCCATGTAGTAAAAACCAACATCCAATGACACGCCATCTCCCTTGGCATAACTGACAATTAAATAAGAATGCAAGGATGAGTTAACCGCGAAAATCGCACCAAAAAGTAATAATCCCCCGATGATCACCATTTGCGGATGCCATTGGACCTGAATACTGTAAGCAATCACTCCGGTCACTAAAGCCAATAAGGCGGCCCACCCCATGGCGGAACGTCCATCCGGTACTTGACCAGAAGCACTACCGGTGATTTTCGGCGCAAACCCTTGGATAACACCATAGCCAATGACCCACAAGGCTAAAAATCCGCCCACGGCACTGTGATCCCAGCCAAATACACTACCAAGATAAATTGGTAAAGCGATCACAAACCAGACATCACGGGCTCCGAATAAGAACATCCGCGCCGCCGATAAAATATTCACGCTACGTGATTTGGAAAAAATTTCTGAAAATTTGGGTTTATTTTTGGCTTTGCCAATATCGGCTTGTAGACTAACGATGCTGCCAACAAAGACGGCCAATAATACGCCAGCCATCGCCAGCACTGCATATTGAAAACCGATCAGCGAGAGCAAGACACCACCAAGGAAAAAACCAGCGCCTTTCAACGCATTTTTTGACCCAGTCAGAATAGCTATCCATTTATATAACGCCCCTTGTGCATCATCTGGCAGCAACGTTTTAATGGCACTTTTTGCGCTCATTTTATTGAGATCTTTGGCAATGCCAGAGAGCGCTTGTGCTGCCATCACTAACGGGATCGTCAACCACGCGGCAGGTACGGCTAACATTAATAACGCGATGATTTGCATCCCTAAGCCAATATTCATGGTGCGATTTAAGCCAAGCCTTGCACCAAGCCAGCCACCAATTAAGTTGGTCACCACGCCAAAAAATTCATAGAACAAAAATAACGAAGCGATCGCTAACGTCGAATAACCTAAATCATAAAAATACAGCACCACCAACATGCGCAATGCGCCATCGGTAATGGTAAAATTCCAGTAATTGAACGTCACCAGCATATATTGACGAACATTGTGATTGAATTGGGACAACATGGATGATCACTCTTTTTGAAAAAGAGCTGCATCAATGCAGCTCTTACTAGGGGGTTATTGACCGACAAACTGATGAATATAATCGACCTGATCCGCTTTAGTGAAAGCACCTGGACGCAAAGCCTGCACCTTGGCAATGATCGTTTCCAGTGGCCAGCCCTTCTCAAGCAAAACATGAGCGGCTAATAATCCCGTACGACCCGAGCCCCCCATACAGTGCAACGCCACTTTATCACCATGACCTAAGGCTTTATGTACTAAAGGCGCAATGTGTTGCCAGCGAACATGGAACGCTTCATCCGGTGCACAATCATCAGCGATTGGGGCATGTAACCAAAGCAATCCGGCTTTCTCTACCTCTTCTGGCAATTGGCCAACGCCATGTTCTTGCATCTCTTGTTGGCTCAGCGCGGTCACCACAACCGTGACTCCTTGCGCCTTTAATTGTGCGATACTTTCGGTCAGCGCCGTTTGTTTTGTGCCCGGACAAGGCGTGAGGATCAGCCCGGCTTGATCGGTAATCGGCAGTTCCCAAGTTGGATGTGTCATTGTCTTTTCCTTATACTGAGCCAACGTTACGCACCAGTTCAGCGGTACGCGTTGCGTAGCCCATTTCGTTATCGTACCAAGCGTAAATTTTCACCATCCGTTTACCCACCACCATGGTTGATAGCGCATCAACAATCGTTGAACGCTGATCGCCTTTATAGTCAATCGATACCAATGGACGTGTTTCAAAGCCTAAAATACCTTGCAGTTCATTCTCTGATGCCGCTTTAAGCAAAGCATTAACCTCATCAGCGGTGGTATCACGTTTAACATCAAAAATAATATCGGTCAGTGATGCATTAGCCAGTGGTACTCGTACCGCATGACCATTAATTTTGTCTTTCAGATCAGGGAATATTTCGACAATCGCGGTTGCTGAGCCGGTCGTTGTTGGGATAAGGCTCATCCCACACGCACGAGCACGGCGCAGATCTTTATGCGGCGCATCTAAAATGGTTTGCGTATTGGTTAAATCGTGAATGGTCGTAAATGAGGATTGCTCGATGCCTAATTTTTCATGGATCACTTTAACAATCGGTGCAATGCAGTTGGTCGTGCACGATGCCGCCGTAACAATTCGGTGTTGATCTGGGTTAAAAATATGATCGTTAACACCGACGACAATGTTCGCTACACCCGGCTCTTTTACTGGGGCGGAAACGACAACTCGCTTAACACCTTGAGCAAGATACAGATTAAGTAACTCCGTTTTACGATGTTTACCCGTCGCTTCAATCACCACATCACAACCTGACCAATCTACGGCATCAATGGCTTTTTGTTGAGAGGTTTGAATCTTATGTTGACCAATCATGATGCTGTCGCCATCTGCCAAGACAGGGTGATGCCAACGACCTTGCACAGAGTCAAACTCCAATAAGTGTGCCAACGTTGCCGCATCGCCAGCTACATCATTGATCTGCACAAATTCCAGCTCTGGCCAATCATAAGCCGCGCGCAATGCCAAACGGCCAATACGGCCAAAACCGTTAATTCCTACTTTAATCGTCATGATTTATTTCCTTAATAATGATGAATTTATCCAAGCCATTTGAAATCGATTCAAATCGCAAGGTGATAATTAGGCACAACATAGCGGACGTGATTTCATCGCCGTCAAACGGTCAATATCAAGCTGGTATTCCGCTCGTAAACAATTTGAATCCACGAGACCTTGGATCTGTTTTTTCATCCAGCCAGGTAGCTGATCAGATAAGCGATAAAATACCCACTGACCTTGACGGGCATCGACGACAACGCCACTCGCTCTTAATAAAGCAAGATGGCGCGATATTTTGGGTTGGCTCTCTTCTAATGCCGCGGTTAACTCCGCAACGCAGAGGTTCTGTTCACGAGCGATCATTAATAAGCAACGCACTCGGGTTTCATCAGCCAACAGTTTAAAAAATTGATGAGGTAGCATAAGCTCATTACCTTATATGGATATGCGAATATATTAACTGCCTTCTAATCGCTGTCAATGGTAATCCAGCCGTTGTCATGAAATTTTCATATTCAAAAAGATCATCTTGTTGATGTCATCAGAGCGTCATCCCCCAGTGCTAATCTGCGCTGACTGACCGAGAAACCGGGTTATGCCACACCCCCACTGTCACATGATTGTCATATAACTTCCATTTTACTGTCATACAAACCACCCAAAATCCGTTTTAGTTAAACCAAACACAACCGCAATTTGAAGGCATGATGCCATAGCGGTTAACAATGTGAATGAACGAGGGAAATACTATGAAGTTTGGACGCAACGCGCTATTGCTTGCCTCAACCATCGCCACGGCTATCTCAGCACCTGCAATGGCTCGTGAAACTATCCAAATTGCTGGCTCATCGACTGTGCTGCCATTTTCATCAATCGTTGCTGAAGAGTTTGGGCAAACTTTTGCTCAATTTAATACACCGATTGTTGGATCAGGTGGTTCGGGCGGCGGCCTTCGCCAGTTTTGTCAAGGCGTTGGTGTCAACACCATTGATATTGCTAACTCTTCTCGTGCTATCCGTCCCAATGAGCTTGCGAACTGTAAAGCCAACGGCGTGAATGAAGTCATCGAAGTGAAAATCGGTTACGACGGTATTGTCTTTGCTTCACGCACCGACAGTGGCAGTTTTGCACTAAAACCTGAACATGTATTTAAAGCAGGCGCAGCGCAAATTCCTCAAAACGGTAAAATGGTTAATAACCCTTACACCAACTGGAAACAGATTGATCCTTCACTACCGGATCAAGATATCTTATTAGTGATCCCTGGCTCTAACCACGGCACCCGTGAAGTGTATGAAGAAAAAGTTGTCCACCCGGGTTGTGCAACGTTTGCTGAAGTCAAAGCCATGGATAGCAAAGCCAAAGAAAACTTCTGTAACGCGATTCGTACCGATGGACGCGTGGTGGAAGTCGCTGGTGACTATACAGAAACACTGGCTCGTCTCGATGCACAGCGTAACGCATTAGGTGTTTTTGGCCTCAGCTTCTATGACCAAAACCGTGACCGCTTAAAAGTGGCAACGGTCGATGGTGTCACTCCTAGTTTAGAGACCATTTCAACGGGTGAATATCCGGTTTCTCGTCCTTTATTCTTCTATATCAAAAATGCCCACGTTGGTGTTGTCCCTGGCCTACTTGAATACGCGCAATTCTTTGTTAGTGAGCAGATTGGTGGCATGGGTAGCCCATTAGAAGAAGCTGGCCTAATCCCAATGGATGACGCTGAGCGCGCGCAAGTTTCAAACGACATTCGCAACCGTAAGACTTTATAAATAAAGTAATAATTCAGTAAGAGAGGCATTAACGTCTCTCTTACTATTGCTTTTAAAAGGTAATCACAATTATGAATAATATGATGCTAATGGTGGTACTACTGGCAGTCATGGCTCTGGCTTATCAGCTCGGGCTAGTGCGCAGTAAAAGAGTGGCATCAACCAGCAGCGGGCAGACTCAACGCTTGCATTCTCGTCCAGTTTATCACGGTGTATTGACCCTACTTTGGGCTGTCGTACCCGCTTTTTTAGTGTTTGTTTTATGGACGACATTTTCCCCTAATTTCATTCAAAACTTAGTGCTCAGCAGTATCCCCAGCGAGTTTCAACCCGCTACCGCCGATCACGCTCGTGTATTGATGAACCAATTGAATAACTTAGCCAGCGGCTTTGCCGTAGTCAGTGAATTCAGTGATTATCAAATCGCAGCAGCTGAGTACCTACAGCAGGTACAATTTACCAGTCACGTTATCTTAAGTAGCTTAATGGCGACTTTAGCTGCGACAGGCGTCGTCTTTAGCACCCGTCGCATTCGCCCTGATTTACGTGCTCGTAACCAAGTTGAACGTGCGTTGCACATCGTACTTATTCTCTGTTCTGGTGTAGCCATTCTGACGACGATTGGTATTGTGCTGTCGATGCTGGGAGAAGCCTTTCGCTTTTTTAGCTTTGTTGACCCACTCGATTTCTTTTTTGGTACGACATGGAACCCGCGTTTCTCAACCGTAGGCACCAGCGGCCAAAGTGGTTTTGGTATGCTACCGCTGTTAGCGGGAACGTTCATGATTGCGTTTATCGCTCTTGCCGTCGCCATTCCAGTTGGTTTGATGGCCGCGATTTACTTAGCCGAATATGCCCCCAGTCGAGTTCGCTCTGTAGCGAAACCGATTATTGAAGTACTGGCAGGGATCCCAACGATTGTCTACGGGTTCTTTGCCCTGATCACCGTCGGCCCTTTTCTGAGTGAGATAGGTGAATTCTTCAATATTGATATCCGTGCTACCTCAGCTCTAACAGCAGGGGTCGTGATGGGGTTAATGATCATCCCGTTCATCTCTTCTCTTTCCGATGACATCCTCACCCAAGTTCCTAAAGCCTTAAGAGATGGCTCGCTGGGTCTCGGAGCGACAAAATCAGAAACGATACGTAAAGTCGTCCTGCCCGCAGCGCTGCCGGGCATTACCGGAGCCGTACTACTCGCCGCCAGCCGTGCGATTGGCGAAACCATGATTGTCGTGTTGGCTGCGGGCAATAGCCCGGTCTTAACCGCTAATCCTTTTGAAGCTGTATCGACGATGACCGTGACAATCGTCAATCAATTAACCGGCGATTTAGATTTCTCTAGCCCGCAATCACTGGTGGCTTTTGCCTTAGGGTTAACGCTGTTTGTGATTACCCTGTTTCTTAACGTCATTGCGTTAGTCATCGTACGTAAATACCGCGAACAATATGAGTAATTTCATGGACAGTATTATGCCAACTTCAACTCAATCAATGAGCGATACGAATAAGCTACGTGAGAAAACACAACTGCGTATTGCAAAATCACTCAAAAAACGCCATGCCAGTGAACGTCGTTTTAAAGCGTTTGGTATGGGAGCTGTTGGCTTAGCCCTCAGTTTTGTATTGATCCTGTTTGTTTCCGTTTTTTCCAAAGGCATTCCTGCTTTTTGGCAGGCGACGGTAAGTTTGAACGTTTATTTCGATCCTGAGGTAATCAATATTGAGCCGAAACCCGTTCAGCTCAGTGGCGAATCCGCAGGTGAATTTCAACAACGACTACTCGCTTGGCAAGGTCAAGTAGGCATGGTCAATTTCAACCGCATTATCGTCAATAGTTTAGCCACAGAAATACCGGAAGCGCCCCGCTATCAACGTGATGCATTACGCTTAATCACCAGTGGTGAACGTTTCGCACTGCGCGACATGTTAGTCAATGACCCGTCATTGGTCGGTAAAACACTACGCTTAGATTTATTGGCCGATGCGAATGTCGATGTGTGGTTAAAAGGCAATATTGATCGCGATTTACCCGACTCGCGCCAGCAATTAAGTGCTCGCACGCGTGCTTGGGCTGATGAACTGGCAGACCGTGGCGTGATTCAAAATAAATTTAGCACCGCTTTATTTATGAATGTCGACTCACGCAGCTCGTTAGCGTCGGCTGGCTTAGCGGGGGCATTTATGGGATCGGTATTTATGATGCTGATCGTCATGGTGCTCGCGGTACCGATTGGGGTAGCTTCCGCGATTTATTTGGAAGAGTTTGCGCCGAAAAACAAACTGACGGATTTTATTGAAGTGAACATTAATAACCTCGCCGCCGTTCCTTCAATTGTGTTTGGTCTACTCGGTGCCTCGGTGTTTATTTTATGGTTTAAACTGCCATTATCGGCACCGTTTGTCGGCGGTTTAGTGTTAACTCTGATGACACTGCCAACGGTGATTATTGCGACTCGTTCAACCTTAAAAGCGATTCCACCATCGATCCGTCAAGCAGCGCTAGGTATTGGCGCATCAAAAACTCAAGCGGTATTTCACCACGTACTGCCGCTGGCTCTTCCAGGCATTTTGACCGGGGCGATTTTAGGTATCGCACAAGCATTGGGCGAGACCGCACCGCTGTTATTAATCGGTATGAACTCGTTTGTTGCCAGTATTCCAAGTACGCCGATGGATCAGTCAACCGCTCTGCCAGTGCAAATTTTCTTATGGCAAGGTAATGAACTCCGTAACTTCTTTGAAGCAAGAACCTCTGCTGCAATCATCGTATTGCTAGCATTAATGATTAGTCTGAATGCGTTGGCCATCTGGTTACGTCGACGCTTTGAAACACGGTGGTAATCCAACATGATAAGTGAAGCAGTAATGAATAAACAGCCGATGATTAACCCTGATATTGTGCGTAAAGCATCGTCATCCACTGCGGTAAAAAATTCCAAAATGGCCGCCCGTGATGTCAAAGTGTTCTATGGTGAATCACAAGCCTTGCATGGCATCAACATGGATATTGTAGAAAATGAAGTCGTCGCGTTTATTGGCCCTTCCGGTTGTGGTAAATCGACCTTTCTACGTTGTTTAAATCGCATGAATGACACCATTGATAGCGCACGCGTTGAAGGCTCCGTCACCTTGGATGGGCAAGATATCTATCACCCGAGCCTTGATGTCGTACAACTCCGTGCGCAAGTGGGTATGGTCTTTCAAAAACCGAATCCATTCCCAAAATCCATCTACGAAAATATTGCTTATGGGCCCCGTTTGCACGGTTTAGTCGATAATAAAGCCGACTTAGAAGAAATTGTTGAAAACAGTTTACGCCGTGCAGGACTGTGGAATGAAGTCAAAGATCGCCTTTCTGCTCCCGGAACTGGGCTGTCTGGTGGTCAACAACAACGCCTTTGTATTGCGCGCGCGATTGCCGTCAATCCTGAAGTCATCTTAATGGATGAACCGTGTTCGGCACTCGACCCTATTGCGACCTCAATCATTGAAGACTTGATTGATGAACTGAAAGGCAGCTACACCATCGCGATGGTCACGCACAATATGCAACAAGCAGCGCGTGTCTCCGATAAAACCGCATTTTTCCATATGGGCAATCTTGTCGAGCTCAATGATACACGAGAAATATTCACCAACCCGCGTGATAGCCGCACGGAAGATTACATCACGGGTCGCTTTGGTTAATTCACAATTTTTCAGGAGAGATTTATGCCAACTCATCGTATTGATGGGCACACCTCACACAGTTACAACAGCGAATTACGCTCGATTGTCGATTCTGTGGTTAACATGGGCGACTTAGTGATAGAGCAGGTTCGCCACGCACTCAATGCCTTTATGACTGGTGATACTCGACTCGCTAAGCAGGTAATAGAAAATGATCATCAGATCAACCTACTCGAGCTAAGTATCGACCAAAAATGTGTGGATATTCTCGTTAAACGCCAGCCTGCAGCACGCGATTTACGAGCAATCTTTTCCATCATGAAGGCAATCATGGATTTAGAACGGATTGGTGATCAATCAAAACGCATTGCCAGCGCGGTACTACGTTTAAAAGAACAGCATCCAGGAAAGAAAAATTACTTTGAGGGTATTGAACTGCAAGAAGATGAGTTCGAACAAATCAACGCTCACGTGATTAATATGCTACAAAAATCCATGGATGCGTTTCATGATATGAATGCCGAAGCGGCCTTAGAAGCCGCAATGTTGGATAAGCATATTGATAACAGTTATAGCGAAATTTTACGCCAAAACAATCAAAATATGCTGCTTAACTGTTCTCACTTCCAAACCATCTTAGAGATCACTTGGATAGGCCGCGCCGTGGAGCGAATTGGCGATCATGCGCGCAACGTCTGTGAGTACACCATCTACTTTGTCAAAGGTTTAGATGTGCGCCATAAAAACGACCAAGAGATGGCTGAACTACTCGCCAAAAAGTATTAGTTCTCTCTGACTCGACGAACGCACTCAGTCTCTATCGAATCGAGGTTGAGAGCTCTGAGGAAAACAGTCATTTCTATAAGAGATGGCTGTTTTTTTATTGAAGGAATAATCCATAACGCTGCCCTATTCGGCAGCGACCAATCGATCGGGTGATTAATTAAACCAATGACGCGTGCGATTAGCAAACCAGACTAAACTTAGCATCACGGGTACTTCCACTAACACGCCAACTACCGTTGCCAGCGCGGCACCAGAATGTAACCCAAACAGAGCAATTGCCACCGCCACCGCTAGTTCAAAAAAATTAGAAGTGCCGATCATGCACGCTGGTGCGGCAATATTATGTGGTAAATCGATTTTCTTAGCAGCGAAGTAAGCCAACGCAAAAATGCCATAGGTTTGAATCAACAGCGGAATGGCAATTAATACAATCGCCAAAGGCTTAGAGAGAATGGTCTCGGCTTGAAACCCAAATAGCAGCACTACGGTTGCTAACAAACCAATTATCGACCAAGGTTTCATTTTTGCGGTAAAAGCGTTTAAACGTGACAGATCATTATTTTTAGCTAGCTTTTTGCGCGTATACACTCCAGCGAGTAACGGGATCAGCACATACAAAACCACCGAGAGTAATAAGGTATCCCAAGGGACGGTGATATCGGTCATCCCCAGCAACAGCCCAGCGATAGGCGCAAAAGCGAAGATCATGATGACATTATTTACCGAAACCTGAACTAAGGTATAGTTTGCATCGCCTTTGGTTAATTGGCTCCAGACAAACACCATCGCCGTACAAGGGGCAACACCAAGTAAAATCATCCCAGCAATGTATTCATTGGCGGTTTGTGGATCGACCCAGTTAGCAAAAAACACCTTAAAGAACAGCCAACCTAAAAATGCCATGGTGAACGGTTTAATCAGCCAGTTGATCACTAAAGTCAGTATCAGACCTTTAGGCTTTTTACCGACATCTTTAATGGAAGAAAAATCAATTTGCACCATCATTGGGTAAATCATTAACCAAATCAGCACCGCGATAACAATATTCACCTGCGCATATTCAAAGCGAGCAAATATCGCAAAGACATCCGGCGCTATTGAGCCAAGTGTAATACCAGCAATGATCGCCAGCCCTACCCAAACGGATAAGTAGCGCTCAAATAATCCCATGATTTTTCTCCTAAAATTTTCGATTCATCATATTTCAATAGCTAAAAATAACGCATCATCAATGATTGGCTTAGCCATTATTAAGATGATGCGCGTGATTTTCATCGGTAGATTCACCTTATTAGCAACAAACGATTCGAATCATGAGTGGCGTAACTTAGCTCTGAATAGAGCACCATCACATTCGATTTTTCAGATATATGATAAATCATATGTCTTATTTTACGCTCGTCAAGCACAAGATGTTGAAGTCGTAATCAAGCTAGCAAAGTGAAGTTTTCGAGAAATATCGATGAATAGAAAACGTAAAAATGGCACCTTACTTGCCTGTTGATGGGGGTCAGGAGCGGGCGTAAATAAGGTGCCATGCGGTTATTCAGTTAGATTTATTGTTTATCTCTTGTTGCCATTGGCATAGTTGGATCAAAGCGAATAGCGCTTGCTTTTCTGAGCGAGATTGGCATACCGCTAAGCGTTGTAAGTAGTATTCTGTTAATGGCTGCGGGTGAACAACAGACCCCGTTTCAATAGGTTTGCTTGAGCGAGCAACGGCTGATGTGGTTGGCATTATGGTATCCTCTTCTGGCTTGGGATATCTTTAGTATGCTAGATTTAAGGAAAAGAAAAACTGACAGGATAATTTATTTTATATCCCTATTTAAAAATAAATCGAATGACTCATTGACACCGTCAATACACAATGGACTGAAAGAGCTCATGAAAGCTTTAAATAGACCATAAGATGGCTCTTAATGGAAAACGATCTATCATTACCCCCTTAAATAGGGAGCAAAAATTTAAAAAGGAAACCTATTTTGTCTATCCTTAATTTATATCGTTATTACTTACGCTTCGATGGTTATGCGATAGAACAACCCATCAGTGCTACGTTAGAGGAGATTGCCAATCGATTATGCAGTAGCCCGCGCTATGCGCGTGTCTTGCTACAACAAATGCAGCAACAAGGCTGGCTCTCGTGGCAGCCTAAGGTTGGCCGAAATAAGCGTTCAACGCTGTGTTTATTGCAAGATCCTGAGCGGCTCAAAGAACTTCTAGCCAGTGACTGTCTTTTGCGTGGACAGTATGACAAGGCCTTGGATCTTTTGGAGCAAGATGAACAGATTTTCGCTCGGCTATTACAGCAAACCTCAGGAGCTTCAATGCACGAAGGACGATTGCATATCCAATTGACCTATCGCCGCCCCTTTCAAGCTCTGCTGCCTCATCATCCACAACGTAACAGTGAACGCTTTTTAGTACGACAAATCTACGCTTGCTTGGTCCGTTGTGATGCTGACGGACAAGTACATCCGGAACTGGCTCACCATTGGCATTATGATGCTGAGAATTATCAGTGGCGCTTTTATTTACGCCCTGAGCTAACTTTTCATGACGGACAAATGATCGATGCGCAAAGCATTGTCGAGCTCTTTTCAGGCTTAAAATCCTTAGCGAATTATCAGCATGAACTTGCTCATTTAAAACGCATTAGTGCCCCGCATCCGCGGGAAATACTGTTTGAATTCACCGCTCCTGATCAAAGCTTTGCGGGTCTGATTAGCGGTGTCAGTTATTCTATTCAACCAGTTAAACAGCTTCAGCAGTCCAACTCCAACGTAATTGGTAGTGGCGCATTCAAAGTTTATACTCATACCGATAAGCAATTAGTGCTGCACGCTTTCAATCGATACTATGGCTGCCGTTCATTATGCGACCAAATTACTATCTGGCTATTCGACCAAGATGTAACAACTGCAACCGACGCCATTCCTCACGCTGGCCGAAGCTGCCAATATTACGTATCGGCAGAATCTCCGAAGATTGAAAACGAACAAATTAATCAATTCTCTCGCCAAGAAGAGGGGGCGATTTTTTTATTAAATAATCACCACGCTGACCTACCGCTCGACGACCAGCAACGCCAATGGTTACTTAGCTTGCTTGAGCCAAACTGGTTATTGAGCGATATAGCGCACTCAAACCTCACTCCCGCGGATCATTTATTGCCTTGTTGGACCAAGTTATCTCGATTCCCCGCCACTCAGTGCCCATTACCGACATCAATGACGATGGCCGTATACAACTACGTGACATTGATTGAGTGTGCTGAAGCGATAGCTAAGCGGTTGGCTGATCACGGTATTCAAGTCATCATCCACAGTTACGACTATCAAACCTTGCAACAAAAAGCAGCACAGGGAACTCTCAATGAAACCCTAATCTTGAGCAGTATTAACTTAGATGATAATCGTCATACCAGTGCCTATCAGTTTCTTTACAGTAACCCGCTGCTTCACCATGCGCTGGATGATCTGGCCAGTAAATGGCTACGTCAATCGTTAGCGGATATACGTGCAAACGTCTGTATAGAGCAGTACCTTGTGGTATTAGAGCCTTTGGTAGCAACTTTGATCCATCATGGTGTTTTGCAACCACTCTATCACGAGCAACAAGTGCTACATTTCCACGATTTAATTCACAATGTCGCTTTAACAACTTGGGGATGGCCTGAATTAAAGCAGGTCTGGACTAGTAGTTAACGCATATTGGTCGAAAACATCCGATATAGATAAATCAAGAAACAAATTGAGTCAGTTGGTACAGGAGTACTGTTTAATCGTTTGGCTCTCTTTTGCTATCAGTGATCGATTGTTTTCCATCGACATCATTAATACCTCACGCATCCAATTCGGTAATTGTGGATTAATTTGGTAATAGACCCATTTGCCCCGCCGCTCATCAATCACCAAACCGTTTTTACGTAGCTCGGCTAAATGACGAGAGACTTTGGGTTGACTGAGAGAGAGTGCGGTCATTAAATCACACACGCACAGTTCTCGATGCTGGCTGATCAGCAATAATGATTTAAGCCGAGTCTCTTCAGCTAATGATTTATAGAAGGTTAACGTATCACACATAACAAACACATATGAAAAAACGAATGTGTTTGAGATTAAGACTTTCGAAGCAAAAAGTCAAAGTTCAATGCTGTTTTTTTCCTTACTCATTGGCAAAAAGTAAAAAGCAAAGCACCGTCTTAACGGTTTCCTTGGTTGACCTTCTAGGCGGCAATGATTAAGATCACATTTCTAAATGGCCAATAGGAGATTCAGTGCATGCCACTTACGCCGCCTTAGAGCGACCTTCACCTCTCAATTCACACCTTTTGATTTCATTTTTTATAGAGAAAAAATATGTTACAGAGTATTAAGCGCGATTGGTTTTCCAATGTGCGAGGGGATGTTTTAGCGGGTATTGTGGTTGCGTTAGCACTGATTCCTGAAGCGATCGCTTTTTCGATTATCGCTGGCGTTGACCCAAAAGTGGGCTTATACGCTTCATTTAGTATTGCCGTTATTATTGCTTTTGTCGGTGGCCGTCCGGGCATGATTTCTGCTGCGACAGGAGCAATGGCACTGTTGATGGTCACGCTGGTTAAAGAGCATGGCTTAGAGTATTTATTGGCGGCCACCGTTTTAACCGGTGTTCTGCAAATTATCGCCGGTTATTTGAAACTAGGTAATTTGATGCGTTTTGTATCGCGTTCAGTGGTTACCGGTTTTGTTAACGCATTAGCGATATTAATTTTTATGGCCCAACTTCCAGAGCTGACTAATGTCACCTGGCATGTTTACGCCATGACATTAGGTGGTTTAGGCATTATTTATCTTTTCCCTTATGTACCAGTGATCGGAAAAATGCTGCCTTCGCCACTAGTGTGTATCGTCGTACTCACCGCGATTGCTTTAGGCTTTGGTATCGATATTCGTACCGTCGGTGATATGGGGGATTTACCCGATACACTGCCGATTTTCTTATGGCCAGATGTGCCGCTTAACCTAGATACCTTACTGATCATTTTACCTTATTCTGCGGGTCTTGCTGTCGTCGGCTTGCTTGAATCGATGATGACCGCGACGATTGTTGATGACCTCACCGATACAGGCAGTGATAAAAACCGCGAATGTAAAGGCCAAGGTGTGGCGAACATTGCCACTGGTTTTCTTGGTGGCATGGCCGGCTGTGCGATGATTGGTCAATCAATCATCAATATTAAATCGGGTGGTCGAGGCCGACTTTCCACTTTTGTTGCTGGCCTATTCCTACTGATTATGGTGGTATTTTTAAGCGACTGGTTAAGCTTAATCCCAATGGCAGCCCTGGTTGCAGTAATGATCATGGTCTCTATCGGTACTTTTTCTTGGGCTTCAATTAAAGATCTTAAATCACACCCAATTTCGACCAATATTGTCATGATCGCCACTGTCGTCGTTGTCGTTATGACCCACAACCTCGCGATTGGTGTTGCTGTTGGTGTGTTACTTGCTGCTCTATTCTTTGCCAATAAAATCGGCCGCTTTATGGTTATCAAAAGCGACCTAGCAGAAAATGGAACCCAGCGTACTTATCGTGTTGTTGGACAAGTCTTTTTTGCTTCGTCAGATCAATTTATTAACTCATTCGACTTCAAAGAAGTCATTGAACGTGTCACTATCGATTTGTCTGCGGCACATTTCTGGGATATTACCGCCGTCTCTTCCCTAGATAAGGTAGTAATTAAATTCCGCCGCGAAGGCACTGAAGTCAATCTTATCGGAATGAATGAAGCCACTGCGACGATTGTCGACAAATTTGGCGTACACGATAAGCCTGAAGAAGTTGAAAAACTGATGGGCGGACACTAAGGAGCAAGTCATGACTAATATTATTGCCTGTATCGATGGTTCTACCTATTCACAGTCTGTAGCTGATCTTAGCGTATGGACCGCGAAAACCTTGTCCGCACCGTTAACTCTGCTGCATGTGCTCGATAAATCAGAGCGAGAAACCGCCAGCGAGATGTCCGGCAACATTGGACTAGGCAGTCGTGAGCATTTACTGCAAGAACTGGTCGAGCTAGATGAAAAACGCGCCAAAGTAGCATTAAGACACGGAAAGGCTTTACTTAATGAGCTAGAAGCCAAAGCCCTTGAGTCTGGTTTTACTGATCTACAAAAACTGCAAAAACACGGTGACTTACTTGAAACTTTGTTGGATATGGAAAAAGATATCCGCGTCCTCGTGGTCGGCAAATCTGGTGAGGTGAACCAAAGCAATACTAAAGCCGTTGGTTCACAATTGGAAAGTGTGGTTCGCACCATTAAAAGTCATATTTTAGTCGCGACCGGGGACTTTGCAGCGCCGCAAAATTATTTGTTAGCGTTTGATGGCAGTGAAGTGAGCCAAAAGCTGGTTGAAAAAGCGATCAATACTCCGCTACTCAAAGGGCTGACTTGTCACTTAGTGATGGTCGAAGACTCAGATGAAAAAGCGACCGCGTTTGCTAGCGCAGCGGAAAAGTTGCGTACTCATGGCGTCAATGTGGTGGAAGCCAGCTTAACCGGTGACGTGCACCGCGCGATTCTCGATTATCAACAGCATCATCAGTTGGGAATGATTGTGATGGGCGCTTATGGTCACTCAAAACTGCGTCAGTTTTTTGTAGGTAGCAACACCACAAAAATCATCATTGAATCCAACGTCCCGCTGCTTTTGATTCGTTAATTTTCAGTCAGTCGTACAACAAAAAGCCCTAACTCTCTGTTAGGGCTTTTTTTATCGAGAAACAACGGTATTCTTCCGACTTTCGGTATATGCCGTTATTGGCTCTTTATTTGGCTTTTGCTTTTCGGGGTTCGCTCATTAATCCCTTAATCAGTGACACCGTCGCGACCAGTAAGACAATGGTAAACGGGAAACCGGTTGTGACCGCCATCGCCTGCGCTGCGGCTAACCCGCCACCTAGCATTAATGCAATAGCGACTAACCCTTCAAAGGTACACCAGAAGATGCGCTGTGGCGTCGGCGCATTCACTTTGCCACCTGCCGCAATAGTATCAATCACTAATGATCCTGAATCTGAAGAAGTGATAAAGAAGACCACGACCAAAATGATGCCAATCACCGACGTAATACTCGCCAACGGCATGGCATCCAGCATCGCAAATAACTTAACGGGTAAATCAGCGCCCATCACTGCTTGATAACCATCATTAGCGTATTGGCTAATCGCTGTGCCACCAAAGGCTGTCATCCAAAATGCACAGACCGTCGATGGGATCAACAACACACAAACAATAAATTCACGTACCGTACGACCACGCGATACTCGCGCAATAAACATACCGACAAATGGCGACCAAGAAATCCACCACGCCCAGTAAAACGCCGTCCAACCTTGTGAATAATTCACATCTTCGCGACCAAATGGCATGGCTAATTCAGGTAGATAAGTCACATAGGCTAAAAGGTTATCGAAAAATCCCGTTAAAATCGCTAACGTCGGACCAACAACGACAATAAACAGCAGCAATAAGGCGGCTAGGCCCATATTGATTTCTGATAAACGTTTAACACCACTATCTAGCCCAGCGACCACCGAAATCAATGCTAACGCGGTGATCACAATGATCAATACCACTTGTGTAGTATCGGTTAAGGGGACATCGAATAAAAAGTTAAGTCCAGTCGCTGCTTGAGACGCTCCGTAGCCTAAGGAAGTCGCCAAACCGAACACGGTCGCTACCACCGCCAAAATATCGATCACATGCCCTGTCCAACCCCATACCCGCTCACCAAAGAGAGGATAAAAAATTGAACGCATTGTCAGTGGTAATCCCTTATTAAATGAGAAAATGGCTAACCCTAGTGCCAGTAATGCATAGATTGCCCATGGGTGCAGCGCCCAGTGGTAAATCGTTGCTGCCATACCTAATCGACGAGCCGCTTCGGTATCTCCCATTGCGCCGCCCAGTGGCGCCCAATCGGTACGTAAGCCATCTTCTATGGCTGCGCCTGATAAGGAACTACTAAAGTGTGACATGGGTTCTGACACACCAAAGAACACCAAACCAATCCCCATTCCTGCAGCAAATAGCATGGCTAGCCAACCAGCGTAAGAATAGTCGGGTACCGCGTCAGTGCCACCAATACGCACTCGGCCTAATGGCGATACCACCAAACCTAAACACACCAAGACAAAGATATTGGCCGATAACATGAAAAACCAATCTAAATGCGAGGTCAGCCAACCACGCATATATAAAAAGATAGGTTCTACTTGTTCACGGAAAATTAATGTCGTAAATACAAAAATAATGATTGCTAGCCCAGATACGGCGAACACTCGGTTATGAATGTCTAGGCCAAAAGGCCCAACCGATAACACCACATTATCTTGGCCAACGGTATAGTCCGTATCAATTGGGTTAACCTTGCCACTTGGGCGCGGGATCCCACCGTTATCACTACTCACATTCCTCTCCTCTCACTACTGTGCCTTTTGATACTCCAAATCAAATAACAATACCGGCAACACTAGAGGTGGTGAGAAGGGATTTCCCATCACCTCTGTTTATACCCTTTCGACTTGAAGCTGCAGCGGTGTTGGCTACCTGCAACTCCAAGTGGTTTGGGTATATATCGAAGAGGATGATCCGTTTATTTAGCCCATAGCGCGGCCAATGAACTTTCATTCGTACGATAAAGCCGGTAACTTGCCCAATAACTGACCATGCCAATCAAAAGATACGCCATGAAATTACCGATACCAACCTCATTGACTATATTGGACATGGTCGAAGCCGTGACTAATTTTAGCGGAAAATTAAAGATAGCGTTAAAGAAATCACTGATAAGGTAAGAATTAAACATCGCGATCGACAACCATTTTAAGGTAAAACCACCAATAAACATGACCAATAATGGTGAATTAAACAGTTGTGACATAAGTAAAGTAAAACATGCTAATGGAATTAAACACAAACCGACTAGCCACATTAAACCAATGTAACTCAAACCATGCTGCAATGCGTACCACAAAGAACGCTGAGCAAATAAAAATCCAAATCTTTCATTGGTTGCCATATTGAGCACCCAGAGAAAAATATCTGCAAAAACAACCAATAAAGAGCAGATAACTGGGATTAATAGTAGTCCAAAAGCCAGTTTCACCATATGGACCATGGTATTTGTGACCGGCATACTGCGCCAAAACATCGCGCTACCTTCTTTTCGTTCTTTACGAAACGTTTTCGGAAAATATAAAGCGCTTAACATTAATGATACCAAGCCAATCATCATCGTAATGAATTGATTGAAACTCTCAACGGCAGAACCATCAACATGAGCAAGCGTGTCAGAATATTCGACATCGAAAAATAGATTATTCCCAAGTGAAACATTCATTAATAAGCTAATGAATAATAATATTCCGCAGGCTAATAAAAATAGAGGAATTCGGGTAACACTTTTATTTTCAATCAGCTCTTTTTCAAGCATATATAGACTTGCATGCATTATGCTTTCTCCTTTTGTAGAGCAATAAATAAATCCGCTAATTTGATATTATGTACCGTTCCGAAAGCTTGTACTGCTTCTCGATGTTCTGCGGCCAGCAACCACTTGGTGGTGCCTAATCCGACTTGTGCACGTAACGGATTCAGTTTTTCAATCTCGTCTGCGTAGCTAGAGTTCGCCTCTAATACACAATAATTCTCAGTTAGATTATCCATCGAATCTTGTAAAACGACGTTGCCTTGTTTTAAGATCAGCACATCGGTCAGCAAATATTCAATTTCTGCCACTTCATGGCTAGCAATAATTAACGCTCGCTCACCATCATGAAACCACTCTAATAAATGACGATAAAAGGTTTCTCGATACATAAGATCAAGTCCTAATGTGGGCTCATCCAAAATCAGCACTTGGGTATCGGTTGCAATCACTAAGGCTAAATGGAGCTGGACTTTCATCCCTTTGGATAACGTGCGAATTTTACTCGATAAATTAATATTGGTTTCTGCTAACACTGAACGGGCCTTGGTTAACGAAAAGCTGGGATGAACGCCAGAGGTATAGCGTAACAATTGCTTCACCGTCATCCAGTCCGGCAGCACATTGACATCAGAAATATAGGCCAGTATTTCCATGACCTGAGCATGATCAGCAATCGGATGAAGACCGTTAATCGCGATGTCACCTTGGTAGTAGTGAGCCCCTAATAAAGCGTTAATTAGGGTCGATTTACCCGCACCATTATGGCCCAACACGCCTAATACTTGCCCAGCATGAAGAGTAAAACTCACTTCATGAAGCGCCTCTGCTTGTTTAGCGTACTGTTTAGAAACCTGCTTTGCTTCAACTAATGGATTCATTGTTCACCTTCAATATGCCGTTTTAATTGGCTAATAAAATCATCTAAGGGCATCTCTAGCACACGAAGTGTGTGGGCTATTTCTGGGATTTGCTGCTGCAAAAAATGCTGTTTCTGGCTGTTTTTTAACTGCTGAAGTGCACCTTTTATGACATACATTCCCTGCCCCCTGCGCTTTTCAACCAGTCCTTCGTCAACCAGTAATTGATAACCTTTCATTACCGTTAAGTGATTAATTTTCAGTTCAGCCGCCACGGTTCTTACTGACGGTAAGGCATGATCTTCTTGCCAAACCCCTTGTAAGATCTGTTCAATGATCTTGTCGGCTAACTGACGAAAAATGGGCTGGTTATCTTGCCACTCTGTCATATTTTTATACCGATATGGTGTTATACACAGATATAACAGTAAGCCTAATGCGCCGTATTGGCAAACTCTTTTTACTCAATTATAAAAATAAGGGCGGGTTTAAACTCAAATAGTAAGAAGAAACCATGAGACGACTGCTTACAATTGAGCTCGATTTGAGGTTACTGATGGACTTGCGTTAGTGGGGAGCATTAGTATACTTTGCTCTCTGCAAGTAGGAATCATTTACAATGAAATCAAATAAAAACAAGAGTTTAATCAGTAATCTGTTACTGAACATTATCATCCCTGTCGTTATTCTCAGTAAGATGAGTGGTGAAGATAATCTAGGACCGACCTGGGCGCTGATCGTTGCCCTCGCCTTCCCATTGATTTTTGGTATCGTGAGTTTTATTCAAGAAAGAAAAATCAACTTTTACTCCGCTCTTGGTTTAATCAGTGTTCTGTTGACTGGTGGTATCGGTTTACTGCAATTAGACCCCGCCTACATTGCGATTAAAGAAGCGGCCATTCCAGGGATCATTTTTATTGGTATATTGATTAGTAATGCCATCGGATATCCGGTTGTCAAAAAGATGCTGCTTAACGATGATATTGTCGATAATGAAAAACTCAATCAAGCGTTAGAAAAATCCAACAATCACGCTGAATTTGAGAGCAAAATTAATATCTGCTCATACATCATTGCTTTTTCGTTTCTGGTTTCTACGGTATTAAACTATGTACTCGCCAAATGGATAGTGACGAGCCCAGCAGGGACAGAAGCGTTTAATGAAGAGATCGGTAAGATGACCGCCCTCAGCTTTCCAGTCATTGCTTTACCCGTCACGATCATCATGATGGGAGCATTGATCTACTTATTTAAAAGTATTTCGACCATTACCGGTAATAAGATTGAAGATTTTCTGCGCTAAACCGCTTAAAGTGACAACATAAATAATAAAACCCACGACTTGCGTGGGTTTTATTATTTATAGGCCAAAACCTGACTTATTGTTGCTGGCGAGCCAAATGTTGAATTTTACCCACAATCGCTCTTAGTCCGTTACCTCGAGTCGGGCTAATATGACGCTCTAAATCTAACGTTTTGAAATAACTATCGATATCAAACGCTAGGATCTCACTGGCAGTCTTATTGTGATAAGCCGCCAAGACAATCGCCAATAAACCGTTAACGATGATCGCATCGCTATAAGCAAAAAGCTGTAAACGACCCTGCTCAATTTGAGTATGCAGCCATACTTGGCTCTGACACCCCGGTACTAGATCTTCATCTCGCCTTTGCTGCTCATCAAACGGCGTTAATGCCTTGCCTAAATCGATGATGTATTGGTAGCGTTGCTCCCAATCGTCAAAAAAAGCCAAATCTTCGATGATCTCTTGGTCACTTGGTAGGTTCATTTTTAAGCTCTATATCCTTACGAATTGATACGACATCGACTGGATTAAGGTGTCGTAACGGCTCTACACTAGTCGTGGAGCCAAGAATTAAAAAAACAGTCCGGTTTCGAGTTGGGCTTCTTCACTCATCATCTCACGTGACCATGGTGGATCAAACACTAAGTTGACCTGAACCTTATCGACATGAGGCACCATACTGACACGATGTTCAACATCACCGACTAAAACAGGCCCCATTCCACAGCCTGGTGCCGTTAACGTCATTTCAATCTGTACGCAGCGAGCAGCCTGATCAATCGACACTTGATAGATCAGACCTAGCGATAATAAGTTAACCGGGATCTCTGGATCATAGACGGTCTCTAAAGCCTGATATATTTGCGCTTGATCGATATTTCCATCTTTGGGTGTATCAAATTCAAGTTTCAGAGGCTGTCGACCAATCGCATCGGCATCAGTACCATCAACACGATACATATTTCCGCGCCACGTGATGGTATAGTTACCGCCCAGATCCTGAGTAATGGTGACAAACTCACCTTGAGTAAGAAGCTGTTTATCGCCATTAGGCACTCGCCTAACCATACAATCGCGTTCAAGGTTTACAATTCTCTGTTGCATTTAGTTAACCTTGATGCTCGAAAAGACAGTAACACTGACCACTAAGGTGTTAACTGACATTAAAACTTTCTCCACAGCCGCATTCAGCAACCACATTAGGATTATTAAACTTTACCACGCCATTTAAACCATCTTTAACGTAGTCAAGTTCAGTACCTTGCAGCATCGCAATCGCCTCAGCAGCAATACTGACCGTCAACTTATCGCTTGCGTTGATCACTCGATCTGACTCTAGCGCCTGCTCTTGGATATCGAGAACATAGGCATAGCCATTGCAACCACTGGTTTTCACAGAGATGCGTACAACATGGTCAGGCTGACTCGCTAATTTATTTTCAAAATGACGAATCGCACTGTCGGTTAATGTCAGTACTGGTTGATTCGACACTTCAGGGGTATAAGTTTCTACCTGCATATAATTTACCTTAAACTAACATTTGCTGAGCTTTTTTAAGTGCAATGAACAGCGCATCGATTTCTTCTATCGTGTTGTAAATAGAAAATGACGCTCTCGCCGTACCAGGAACGCCTAAACGACGCATCAATGGCTGCGCACAATGATCGCCGGTGCGAATTGCAATCCCTTGTTTATCTAGAATAAAACCGATATCGGCTGGGTGACAACCTTCCAGTAAAAAGCTCAACACGCCAATTTTGTCGTTAGCATTACCAATTAATTGGAAACCCTCTAGCTCACTCGCGTGTTGCAACGCTCGCTCCATCAAGGCCCGCTCGTGTGCTTGCACGGCTGCGAGGTCAAACTGGCTAAACCAAGTAATGGCAGCGGCCAAACCAATCACACCAGCGATATTGGGTGTACCCGCTTCTAATCGGTTAGGAAGGCTTCCCCACGTAGCGTCTTGATAAGTCACCTTAGCAATCATCTCACCGCCCGTTTGCCACACCGGCCAATCTTGCAATACCTCAGCTTTGCCCCAAAGTACGCCCACTCCTGTTGGACCAAAAACCTTATGACCAGAGAAGGCGTAAAAATCGCAGCCAATATCAGCCACATTGACACCACCATGAGCAATGCCTTGCGCGCCATCAATTAAGACCAGTGCACCCACCTCTTTGGCTTGTGCCGTTAAGGCATGGATAGGGTTAACCGTACCAAGCGCATTAGAAATGTGTGGCATCGCCACCAATTTGGTCGATGAATTCAGCAGCGATGTAAATTGCTCGACATTCAGCTCACCATTATCTTGAATAGGAGCGATGACCAATTCGGCACCACTCTTCAGGCACGCCTGTTGCCAAGTCACCAAATTCGCGTGATGCTCCATTTCGGTGACCAATACTTGATCGCCAGGCTGCAAACGCTGCGCGATACCATGCGCAACAATGTTGATCGACTCGGTAGTCCCGCTAGTCCAAATCACTTCACTGCGATCAAAAGCGTGGATATAGTTAGCGACCACATCACGGCCATGTTCATAACGTTGTGTTGCTTGATCCGCTAAACGGTGAACGCCACGATGAACATTAGCATTACACTGAGTATAAAAATCAGTAATCGCTTCAATAACCGCCATCGGCTTTTGCGTCGTCGCGGCATTGTCTAGGTAAACCAGAGGCTTACCTTCAACATTTTGATTAAGAATAGGAAATTGCGCTCTAACCGCAGCAACGTCGAACGCAGAGGTTTCGACCATTATCTTACCTCCATCTCTTTAAAACGAGCACTCAATATAGGCGCTAACCACTCAGCCAAAACTTGATTTGGCATTTGGTTAATCAATTCTTGAATAAAGCCAACATTGAGCATGACTAATGCCTGTGAACGGCCAATGCCACGCGACATCAAATAATACAGCGCTTCTTCTTCAATTTCAGCCACCGTCGCACCGTGGGCACATTTCACATCATCGGCGTAAATTTCTAACTCTGGCTTGGTATTGATCTGGCCACGGCGTGACAAAAGTAAGTTACGATTATTCAGCTCAGCAAGGGTCTTTTGCGCATCACGATGAATGTGAATACGGCCATTAAATACCGCTGTCGCTTTGTCACCGACAATACCACGTACATTCTCTTCACTAGTACCATTAGGTTTTGCGTGTTCAATAGTACTGTGCAGATCAAAATGCTCCGATTCACCCAATAGATAAACGGCGTTCATTTTTGCTTCTGCATGCTCACCACTATGAATAATATCAACATCAAGGCGTGACAATTGGCTACCAAAGCCAATCACCGTGCTGTTTAGTTGAGCATAATCATTAAGCGAGAAATGCGTGCCACCAAAATACAAAGCTTGCGGGCTATTGATCAGAAATTGATAATGCTCTAGCTCAGCATGTGCATCAAGCAAACACTCCGTGAAACCGGTGCGTAAATTATCACCGCTGCCTTGAGCATGCTCAATCAAGGTTAATTTGCCATGGTGACCAAGATTAACTTGCACACGATAATGGGCTTCATAGCCATGATGATTGTGATGAACGATTCGGATCGGAGTCGTGCAATGGCACTCAGGATCAACATCGATAAACAATACATTATCAGCCAATACATCGTTGACCATACCGAATAAATGGCGCGATGGTTTGACCTGAGAAAAACGGCTCACCGCAGCTGCTTGTTGGTCAGCGGGTAGGCTTTGAGCACTATAGATACTGACACCCTGTGGTAAATTTAGCGCGCTTAAATCGGTCTGCAATTGACCATCAACAAACACTAAATCGATGGTTTCAAGCCCAGCGATTGGCGCTAAGTTGAACGGCGCATTGTCTGATTTCGGCGACAGTTCTAGCTGCTCTAAACAAGAGAGTGAGGTATAACGCCAAGCTTCAGTACGTCGGGTCGGCCAGCGGGTTTGACGCAGAGCATTAAGCGCTTGTTGACGAACCGGGCTCAGCCAATCATTGGTTTTCGAGCCACGGTCTATCACTTGCTGAAGCCATTGACTCATTACTCAGCCCCCTCGCTATCTTCTAAGCCAAGAAATGCGTAACCCTGTTGCTCAATTTCTCTGGCTAATGAAGCATCACCGCTTTTGACAATTTGGCCGTTAGCCAAAATGTGGACAAAATCGGGTTCAATGTAATCAAGCAAGCGCTGATAGTGAGTAATGACCACAAAGCTACGATCTTTACTGCGCTGGCTATTCACGCCGTTAGCAACCACTTGCAAAGCATCAACATCCAATCCTGAATCCGATTCATCTAAAATACATAGGCTTGGCTCTAATAAAATCATTTGCATGATTTCGTTACGTTTTTTCTCACCACCGGAGAAGCCTTCATTAACGCCTCGTTTCAGAAAATCGAGCGGCAGTTGAACTTGCTTACTGGCTTCTTTGGCTTTTTTCAAAAACTCAGCAGCCGTCAATGGCTCTTGTCCACGATGGGCACGCATGGCATTCACTGACTCTTTCATAAATTCCATATTGCTGACACCAGGAATTTCTACCGGGTACTGAAAGGCTAGAAATAAGCCGTGTCGAGCACGTTCTTCAACGTCCATATCCAGTAAGCTTTGGCCATGTAACATCGCTTCGCCGTCGGTCACTTCATAGCCGTCGCGCCCAGAAAGCACATAGCCTAAGGTACTTTTACCCGCACCGTTAGGTCCCATAATCGCGTGAACTTCGCCCGGCTTAATGTCGAGATTTAGCCCTTTTATAATGTCTTTTTGCTCCACACGAGCGTGTAAGTTTTTAATATTTAACATGTAATAATTATCCTACTGAGCCTTCCAGACTAATTTCAAGCAGCTTACCGGCTTCCACGGCAAACTCCATTGGCAACTCTTTAAACACTTCTTTACAAAAACCATTGACGATCATCGATACCGCTTTCTCGGTATCTAATCCTCGTTGTTGGCATAAAAACAGCTGTTCATCGCTCACTTTAGAAGTGGTCGCTTCATGTTCTACTTTGGCACTTGGGTTACGACTTTCAATGTATGGGAAAGTGTGCGCGCCGCAGCGGTCGCCAATTAACAACGAATCACATTCGGTAAAGTTACGAGCGCCATCAGCTTTCGGCCCCATATGTACCAAGCCACGATAAGTGTTATTACTTTCTCCAGCACTAATCCCTTTCGAGATAATCGTTGAGCGAGTATTTTTACCCAAATGAATCATTTTGGTACCGGTATCCGCTTGTTGGCGGTTACGGGTTAAGGCAACAGAGTAGAATTCACCGACACTGTTGTCGCCTTTTAAAATACAACTTGGATATTTCCAAGTGACTGACGACCCGGTTTCAACTTGTGTCCACGAGATTTTTGCATTGGTATGACAAATGCCACGCTTAGTTACAAAGTTATAGATACCACCTTTACCATCTTCATCACCGGGATACCAGTTTTGAACAGTCGAGTACTTAATTTGCGCATCGTCCATCGCCACCAATTCAACCACAGCAGCATGAAGTTGGTTTTCGTCGCGCTGAGGCGCGGTACAACCTTCAAGATAACTGACGTAACTGCCTTCATCGGCAATGATTAAGGTACGCTCAAATTGGCCAGTATTTTGTTCATTAATTCGGAAATAGGTTGATAATTCCATCGGGCAACGTACCCCTTTCGGGATATACACAAACGAACCATCAGTAAATACAGCACTATTTAACGCGGCAAAGTAGTTATCAGAACGTGGCACCACAGAGCCAAGGTATTTTTTCACTAGTTCAGGGTATTCTTGCACCGCTTCCGAAATCGGACAGAAAATCACGCCGGCTTCTTTTAGTTTTTCACGAAAGGTGGTGACTACGGACACGGAATCGAACACGACGTCAACAGCAACCCCAGCGAGCATTTCCTGTTCATAGAGAGGAATCCCTAACTTCTCATACACTCGTAATAGCTCTGGATCAACCTCATCAAGTGATTTAGGTTTATCTTTCATGCTCTTAGGAGCTGAATAGTAGGATATGGCTTGATAATCCATCTTCGGATAGTGAACATGAGCCCATTCAGGCTCTTCCATCGCCAGCCAATTGTGGTAAGCTTTCAGACGCCATTCTAACATCCATTCTGGTTCGTTTTTCATGGCTGAAATACGACGAATCACACTTTCATCTAAGCCTGTAGCAAAGGTTTCAGACTCAATATCAGAGACGAAGCCTGCCTCATATTTACGGGATAATGCTTCATGAATTTGTTCAGTCATAACTTCGGTTCTCGCTGATGTCTTTATGCGCTGCTTTGTCATAGGCCTATAGTGTACCCATAATGGCGACCGCAGACGATAATCTTATGACGCAAAGATACAATACCCGAGTAAAATACTCAAGTATTAATCCTCACGGCTTTAGGCTGGTTATTTTTTATCTATTTGTTTTATATGAATTTTATTCTAATTCATCACAAAAGTAAAAAATCCTCGTTTTGAACTTCAGTGTGATAAAAATTTCAAACTGATTGATTTATCAAACATTTTTTATTTTTTGTCACGAGTATGACTCCGTCAATAACGAAATAAAGTGTAAATATATAAATTTGCTTTTCGATCTCAACTGGTTATATAACATGGCTTGATACTTCTATCTAACCGGGCTGTCCATGACTACTTTTATCATCATCATCGCTATAGTGCTGCTTATCGGCGTTTACGCGATCTCTATCTACAACAAATTGATTACCCTACGTAACCGCTTTAAAAATAGTTTTGCGCAAATTGAAGTCCAACTAAAGCGTCGTTATGATCTTATCCCTAACTTAGTGAGCACAGCGAAAGGCTACATGCAACACGAGCAAGAGACCTTTGAGCGTGTGATTCAGGCGCGTAATCAAGCGATTTCTGGTCTAAAAGCCGCGAGTGATGCGCCAGAAAGTGAAACGGCCATTCAACTTCTCGGTCAAGCGGAGGGGATGCTCAAGAATGCACTGGGCCGGTTGAATGTGGTGGTGGAAGCGTATCCTGAGCTTAAAGCCAGTCAAACGATGATCCAACTGCAAGAAGAGCTCACCAGCACCGAAAATAAAGTCGCATTTGCTCGTCAAGCCTTTAATGATTCGGTAACCAGTTACAACACCTATAAGCAAACTTTCCCTCCCGTTTTATTTGCCAATATGTTTGGTTTTCAAAACGGTAACTTGCTTGAGTTTGCTGACAGTGAAGCAATTCAAGAGGCGCCTAAGGTGAGCTTTTAATGGATTTCTTTCAACATCAAGATACCGCCCGTCAACAAACTCGGCGCTTGGTGCTGTTATTGGCTTTCACTATGTTGTCGATTACTGCCCTGCTTAGCCTTGGCAGTATGTTCATTTATTTAAGTGTCTCTCATGCCTCATTGGATTGGCAAACGGCAATCCGCTTAAGCTTGTTGTGCTTTGCCGCACTGAGTCTCGTGATTGGTTTGAGTGCTTGGCTGCGTTTGTATGATCTGCAAAAGCAAGGGGGATGTAGCGTGGCCGAAAGTCTCGGTGGCCAGTTAATCGCCAGTGATACTACCCACCCCAAACATCGTCAGCTGCTTAATGTCGTGGAAGAAATGGCCATCGCCGCCGGTATTGCGGTACCACAAGTGTATTTGTTAGCTGATGAACAAGGGATTAATGCCTTTGCCGCCGGAATGAGTATTGACGATGCAGTGATTGGCATTACTCAAGGTGCGTTGGATAATTTCAATCGTGACGAATTGCAAGGGGTTATTGCCCATGAGTTTAGTCATATTCTCAATGGGGACATGCGCCTTAATACCCGATTGATTGGTTTACTGTTTGGTATTACCTGTGTTGCCTATTTTGGTCATCTCATCGTCGATAGTTTATCTCGCTCACGGCGGCGGACGATCCGACGCTCTTCTGATTCAGACAAAGGTGTCGCAGCGCTATTTGCGATTGGTGTCGTGTGCATTGTCTTCGGTTGGATTGGCACGCTATTTGGTTCAATGATTAAAGCGGCGATCTCTCGGCAACGCGAGTTCCTGGCTGATGCCAGTGCGGTACAATTTACTCGTAATGATCAAGGCATCGCTGGCGCACTAAAAAAAATTGCTGGTTATTCACCAGGATCGACATTATCCGCCAAAGCCAGCGACGAAATAAGCCATATGATGTTTGGTCAAAGCCGCCGACGTGGTCTTGCAGCGCTGTTCGCCACTCATCCACCTTTAGAAGAACGCATCCGCAGAATTGAACCGTATTGGGATGGCAGTGTACAAAGCGTCAACGAGCATCAAACCCGCTCGTTTGCTGATTCATCAGTCAGCGGCTTTGCAGCAAGTGCAAGCTCGGCACCCGCCGCCTCTAGCACAATATCAACATCTACTGAACTCTGCGCTAGCGGGCAAGCGCTGATTAGTCAGTTGCAACAACCATTAATTGCGATGGCACGAGAACCATACAGTGCTCGCTTTGTTGCTTTTGCTCTGATTTTTGATGGCAGTGAAGCGCAACGTCATATCATCAAACAGCATATTCCGATGGTATCCCAAGCCACTATTCTACCTTGGCTGGATTATGCCATTCCAACCCATCTTCGCTTGCCTTTACTGGAATTAAGTATCCCAGCACTTAAATCACTCAGTGAAGGACAAAGACATCGTTTGTGTGAAGTGTTACGTGAACTGTCACTCACTGATCATCACTATTCGTTGGCCGAATGGTGTGTGATTAATCTCCTAGAGAAACAATTACTGCCGACACTTGGTCCTACGCGTCAAAACAAATCTCTGGAGCAGTTGCAATCTAGCGTCTATTGGTTACTGCGTGAACTGGCTTGGGTTTGCCATGATGAGCAACAAGGTGCACAAATCGCTTTTGACAATGCGCTGCGCCATCTGAGTTTGCCAGTGATTCCTCTTGAACCTGCAGAGAATAATTGGCCATTAAGCCGTACCGCATTGGAATTACTACTGCAGTTAAAAGAGCGAGAACGAGCGCAAGTCGTCAAAGCTTGTCGATTGGCGATTGAATCAAACGGTAAGGTTACCGTTGCTGAAGGTGAATTGTATCGAGTCATTGCCTGCTTTTTAGAGATACCAGAACCGCCGTTAAGCCTATCGTCAGAGGATAAATAGCCATGAGCAGAATGATTTTCGATTTGGCGCAGGGCTAGGTTTATTAGCTCTGATGTGGATGCGTCGTTCACGTCAGCAATAGCAGTTATTAATACTGTCAAAATCAATCAGCAACCCAAGCTATCTCGATATCGCTTGGGTTGTTTTTTTGAATTATACGAAATCAATGGTCAATAATAAACGCCGTTCGTTTGGGACATATGCTGGTGAGCGGTGAACTAACCCGTTGTTTTCATTCCCTTCCCAGCCACTGCCTTTTAGCAATGCGACATCACCCGTCGCCATTTGATGGATAACACTCTCTTTAGCGAATAAACCCGAGCAATCATCAGACTGACCCAGACTTCCGGCACCCAGTTTCGTTCGATCGAGTCCTTGGCTACCCAGCCACTGCGTGGCAGAACCAGCATAAGTGGTCACCAGTCGGCATGGAACATGATCGACATGAAATTTAGGACACATCGGCTTATCAAGTATCGTTAGCCGCACCCCGACTTCTTGCACATCAAACAAACAACAAAACATGTCGACAATCATTGCGATATCTTCACTCAATATGTCTGCGCAAACATAATCAGCAAGTTTCTCGCGTAAGTCTTCAGCCACATTCAATGGTGTGACTCGTAGCACTAAAGCCAGTGATGGGGCTTGCTGTATCAATAATTCGACGTTGTGTTGCAACTCGGTAGATAAAACACGTTGCCATATCGCAATGTTATGCTCAGGTTGATAGATATCGGTTAAAATGCTCGGCAGAGAACCTATCGGCAGGGCCTCTGCCTTTTCAATAGGAACCAATTTAGACGCTATTTTATCGCTCATGCTTCGTCCTCCCATCCTACAAATGGGTCTGGCAACGTCTGCCAAAACGTTTCTCCAGCGAACACCGCCTCTTCACTTAACAAACACTCATCCAGTGCCTTAGTCATCGCGACTTTATCTAGCCCCTGACCGATAAACACCAACTCCTGACGCCTATCGCCAAAGGGCTCTAACCAATGTTCTTCAATCGCTGCTAAATCCTCTTCATTCGTTGGCCATTGGTCTTTAGGGATTGCTTTCCAAAATAAGCCAGCAAAACCATAGTCTGCAATGCCCCCAGCTTGATTCCATTGCCCGACGAGATCTGGGCGTGACGCTAACCAAAAGTGACCTTTCGACCGGAGCAATTTGCCAAAATCGCTGGTGTTATGTAAAAAATGATATAATTTTTCAGGATGAAAAGGGCGACGAGCCTGATAACTAAAACTACTGATCCCATACTCTTCTGTTTCTGGGATATGCTCGCCTCTGAGTTCTTTTAACCAACCGGGCGCCTGTTGCGCACGTTCAAAGTTAAATAACCCAGTATCTAATACCTCGGCGATATCAACTTGCCCATTTTGGATAGCGATAATGCGAGCATGGGTATTTAAGACCTTTAAAATTGAGGTTAAATGTTCGAGATCCGTTTGAGAAACAAGATCCACCTTACTGATCAAAATAACATCAGCAAACTCAACTTGCTCAATCAATAAATCTGTCACACTGCGTTCATCTTCGTCATCGAGGTGTTCGCCACGCTCTTGTAATGACTCAGCCGCGTGGTAATCACGTAAAAAATTCACCGCATCAACCACAGTAACCATAGTGTCTAAAATCGCAACATCGGAAAGTGAAACCCCCTCCTCATCCGCAAAAGTGAACGTCTCTGCAACCGGTAGTGGCTCAGAAATCCCTGTTGATTCAATCACCAGATTATCGAAACGCCCCTCTTTCGCCAATTGATTGACCGTAAGCAACAGATCTTCACGTAGGGTGCAACAAATACAGCCATTACTCATTTCCACCAGCGTTTCTTCTTGATGATTGAGCGACACTTCGCTTTTTACAGTAGCTGAATCAATATTAATTTCACTCATATCGTTGACGATCACCGCAACTTTCTTGCCTTGACGATTATTTAAAATATGACTGAGCACGGTGGTTTTTCCTGCGCCAAGAAAACCAGACAGGACCGTGACTGCAAGTTTTTTCTGGTTCATAGCAGTGACTCCAAACTGAATATGAATTCGAATCAGTAACCAGAATGAACATAAGTGCACGGCAACTGATCAATTTCGTTTTCGAACTTGATAAACGGTGACTTAGTGCGGTTTAGATTGATACCACCACCAAGCAAAACCAAATGTTATAACATAACAATAAGATTGCCAATCTTTGGTTGGAAATAAAAAACCGGTGATTAATGTGGCGAAGAAGTGTCAGTGTTGATTCAAGTTAGAGTATTTGCAGGACAAGAATAGCGTTTATGGCGGGAGGTTAAGCAGTGATAAAAGAAAAACCCTGTACAAAAAAGAACCTATTCCCTTTTGTACAGGGTTCTTGACCCTTATGTTTCGCTTGTCGTTTAAAACTACCTTTGCCTTTTTGCGCCTTAACCACTCGAGTACGAAATAACGAACTGGTGACCACGGCTTTCAGCGCATTATCTTTGATCACCCCTCGGCCATGATCTAACGCTATTTCCTGCGTATGATCCGCTTTTGACTGCGGAGGAAACGGTTTTTTCTTCACAATAACACCTCGTTTAAATTGAATCATTTTATCATCCACCGTTTAAGCAACATCTATACTCAAACGACTTGAAACCATAGACCCACCGTCAGTTGATAAGTTCCCAATCACATGAATAAACCCTATGATTGGGATCAACGAACACAATCAAGGCCGCCACAGCTTCCAACGGAAAGAGTATAATCCATCAAAAGTAGGAAGCAAGACGTGACCTAATTGACTATTTACTTACAGAGACTTTAAATGCCCCTACATGGTGATCAAGCGTTTTGGCCAACCCTGACAAATCTTGGCTACTAGCCTCCAAGCTGTGACTATCTTCTAAACCGGCTTGCGCTGCTTGGTTAACGTTATCCATATTGATATTAATCTCGTTAGCCACGCTCGATTGCTCTTCAGTCGCGGTTGCCACGTGAGTGTTCATGTCCAATATAGTACTGACTTGAGTAGCAATACTTTCCAATGCCCGTAAGGCTTGTTCCGTGGCACGATTGCCTTCCTTCGTTAACGCCTTACTGGTATCCATGGCATCAACCGCATTTTGGGCTTCTTTTTGCAGTAGATTGATAGTGGATTGAATCTCTTCCGTCGATTTTGACGTCTTAGTGGCAAGACTACGTACTTCATCCGCAACAACGGCAAATCCTCGTCCGGCTTCACCAGCACGCGCGGCTTCAATAGCAGCGTTGAGCGCCAGTAAGTTAGTCTGCTCAGAGATACCACGAATCACATCCAGAATCGAAACAATAGACTGCGTACGTTCAGCGAGGGAAGTAATCACCGTCGACATATTGTCCATTTCCGTATCAAGTTGATTAATCGTCTGCGTCGCTTCGAGCAGAGTTTGCTTACCTGCTTCAGTTTCATCATTAGCCGACGATGCAGAATCTGCGGCATTCGAGGCACTGTGTGAGATCTCATTAATAGTCGCGATCATCTCATTCATCGAGGTCACCACCAGCAAGGCCTGCTCGCTTTGGGACTCTCCGCGTCTGAGCGATTGTGCCGCCTTATCACGTAAAGCCTCCGCCGACCGTCCAAGCTCTTCACCAGTTTCGACAACATTGCTAATGATGTGATCAATCTTCTCAACAAAAGTATTGAAAGCCACTGAGATACGGGTGATTTCATTGTTACCAGTCACGGGTAAGCGTACCGTCAAATCACCATCCCCTTTGGAAATATCGGCCAATGCATGTTCTAATCCTTTAAGTGGGGCGAATAAACGATCCAATACCCAGATCAGTACCAGCATACAAACCACAAAAATCGAACCAATCGCGGTGAGCTGTGCAATCGCGATACCGTTTGCAGCGCTATCCACTTCTGTTATCGGAATACCAACATCAAATGCTCCCCATAAACGTCCATCAACATAGATTGGCATCATGATGTCGTATACCCACACGTCTTGAACATCGGCGTACCAACGTGAATGTTGAGGCTGACCTCGTCCTGCTCCGGCAATCGTATAATCATCCGTATAAGCACGACCAATCCTCTCTCGGTCACTATGCGCGATTGCTTTAATATTTCTATCAATCACAACCGCGTAACTTATATCACTGCGTTTTCCTAATGATTCAACCATTGACTGCAAATCAGCTTCGGGATTCGTAGAGTGGGATAAAATATAACTGGCGTTTTCAGCCAGAAGTTCAGCCTGAGATTGAGAACGCTCAAGGATAATATGATCTATCTCGTCACGTGAGATAAAAGCGGTGGCGGCTATGCTTGCGATTGCTGCGATCGCAAACATGGCACATACCACGATTAAAATAAGTTTTTTCACTCCATTACCTTATCAATCATTTAAAGTGGATCCATGGTCAAATTGACCTTGCGTCAGCAGTTTACACCACTTAATTTGGTATGAAAGAAAATCACTAATCGAATTGAAACAAAGCTTGTTTTTTGGCACTTTCTGGCTCATTAAATAGTAGATAAACCTTAAAAACTTTAGGCCTATAAGAATATTCACATAGCAGAAAAGCTCGAACTTTAAACTAATATTGATTGGCGTTAACGAGCAAAAGCCGTGATTTAGATGACGATAATTAGGTGCGTTTACGCGTATAATAAAAACGATTAAGACCAGTAAAACGTGTAGATTCAAGTAATTAAAATCTCGAAGCTCAGCGCTTTTTCTGTTGGTAGTAGCAAAGGGAAATACAATGGCTGAACGCATTGAAAGCCTAGATTTTATCCGAGGCGTTGCCGTTCTCGGTATACTGTTTATGAACATCATGGCGATGGCAACCCCTATTGAGGCCTATTACAGCCCATTTTGGCGCGAAGGCTTATCAGCATGGGAAGTGCCTGTGTATCATCTGCAAAGCCTGTTGTTTGAGAGCCGCTTTATGTCGATCTTCAGCCTGCTGTTTGGTGTGGGATTGTATATTCAGTATCAAAGTGCGCTCACTAAAAACCTTCCAGCACGGGCCAGATTGTCATCACGGCTACGTTGGTTATTATTGTTTGGCCTTTTGCATGGTTTCTTACTTTTTGAGGGCGATATTTTAACGCTATACGCCTGCTGTGGATTTTTGCTGATACGCTTACTCGATCTCAGCAGCAAAAAGCAATGCGTTCTGGCATTCGTACTGATGGGTTTAGGCCAACTGGTGATGCTAGGGTTCGTTGCCCTACTGATGTATCACGACATCCCGATTTTCACCGCAGAGCTACCCTTGAGTGGAACAGCACTCACGACACTGCAACAAACATGGATCAGTTACCCAGACCGATTATTGGCACAAACCATCAACTTTGCACAATTCTTACTCTTTATTCCATTAACCGTGCTTTGGTATAACACCGGCTTAATGCTGATCGGTATTTTGCTGTACAAAAACGGTTTCTTTCAACAAAGTCGCTGGCTACCTTGGGGACTTGGTTGCTTACTACTCGGATTAATTTCAGGATGGGGTGTACAGCAGCTACGGATAACATTCGGGCTGAGCTTAGACGTTGGCTTCTCGACGATACTTTTGATGATGTTGACGGGGTTGCTCTCAGCGATTGGTTACTGCTCACTACTGATGTTATTTACCAACCATCATCATGTGTTGGTTCGCTTATTGAAGCAAGTGGGCAGAATGGCATTTACGCTCTATATATTACAAAGCGTCATGGTTTATTTGATCTTTGTTTGGCTTGCTCCGCAGTTATGGGGGCAACTTGGTAGACCTGAACTGATGGCCTTAGTCATGGTGTTAACCGTTTTTCAAATATGGTTTGCTGATTTCTGGCAACGTCACTATGGGCAAGGCCCGTTGGAAAGGGGCTGGCGATATTTAGCCTATCGGGGGTTTAGATAGTAAAAAACAGGTGGATGTTCAACTTCTCAAGCAAGTCGATAAAGAACATTCACTTAAGCAAACGGTTAGACTCAGCGATCTGCATCCATCACTCTATTTTTTCATCTCTTCGCAACGGCAATACAGGCAGACCTCGCGCGGCAAGAGATGTGCCTTAGTTACTTTATATTTCTTTTAGACGAGCGGTAAAATGACGCAACACTGACGGTTCATAGGTAAAATCTAACCCCTTCACGTTGTGCGCATTGTCTTTCAATTTTTCAAATTATTCAATAACAAAGTCCATGGCTGTTTGTATGTAATAACAATCTAAATAAAAATATGACCTAATTAACTCCATTCAATATCAGGATGGATTAACCATGGATAGCTTACACAATATCGACTTCAAAAAACTGGAGAGCCAACAAAAATCCATTCAAATGAAAATGAGATTGCTCGCCCTCGCTCACTTTAAAGATGGCCACTCTCGCACCCAAATTGCTAAATTTCTTAAAGTGAGCCGTACTAGTGTCAATAAGTGGGTGCAAACCTTCCTTGAGGAAGGACTGGAGGGACTTAAGGAAAAACCAAGAACGGGAAGACCTCCTTTATTAACCCCCTGAGAAAAAATCAAATAGATCAATACATTACAAATCCACAAGGTGGACAACTCATTGTTGCTGATATCCATGCTTATATTGTCAAAGAATTTGGTCAACATAATCATCCTGATTCTACTTATTATTTACTCGACCATATGGGATTCTCATGGATCACTTCTCGGTCAAAACACCCCAAACAATTACAGCAAATCCAAGACGATTTTAAAAAAATTAAAAATTGAAACGATCCTTAAGATCCCAGGCCACATGGGGCTGGAGAATGTCGATGTTTGGTTTCAACATGAAGCTCGTTTTGGACAACAAAATACCACCACCCGACTTTGGGCAGCACGAGGTACAAGGCCTAGAGCCGTGAAACAACAGCAGTTTGAATACGCCTACTTATTTGGCTGGATATGCCCTGCAAGAGGCATTGGTGAAGCGATGGCCGTGCCTTGGGTCAATAAGAGATTCATTAATTTACCGCCAACCTGAAACACCAAGTAGTTTGTTTAAATGGTTTATCTTTTTGTAGGCAAAGACATGTAAAATTATTTTGAATCTATCTCGTATTTAACCAATTATAGATTTTTTGGTTCACTAATTCAGGATATGAATGCATAAACCAATGGCCACCGGGCACTACTTCAATTTGACCTTTGTTTTTATCAATTACTTCTTGTTCCCATGTTTTTGCATGAAACCAGATTGATTTGTCTTTGCCATAAATAAATAAAAATGGCGTTCCATAATCATCGACTATTACAGGTTGTGTCGTATTACTTGTCAGTACTTCTTTCCATAAATGCCAGTACGGATAAGTCAATCTAGAATCTGGTCTTAAATCTTCAATAGATTTATGAAGATCAACACGTGGAACTTGTAAGATTTTATCAGCAGTGAAAAGCGCGAGCTTGGTACCAAGATAATCAGGTAGAGTCCACGCAACTGCTAAAGCTAACGTGTATTGAACATTTATTTTAGGTCGCGGCTCATCGGCAAAACTACCGATGTCAAGCAAGATAAGCCTATCAACGAGATCGTTTTGTTTTAGGTAATGAGAGGCATATACTGCTCCCCAGTCATGGGCAATAACGGTAATTGATTGTTGATCTAAATGTTCTATAAATTTATCAATAATGCTTCTCATCTGCTTGATACTGTAGTGTGGGCGTAACTCGCGATCTGTTTGTTCGAAACCTGGTAGAGTGAAACGGACGACTTGATAGTTTTCTTTAAAGAAATCGGCTTGTTTGTCCCACATTTCGAGACTATCAGGATAGCCATGGATAAAAACTAGGGTATGTTCACCTTTACCTTCGATTTTGGTTTCAAGATTATCGACAATACTGGTTAAATTTGCTGAGAATTCATCATCAGGTATAGGATTTTTGAAGATGAAAGTCGACATAACATAGATTGGCAAACTGAGTAGCAGAATGATAATTGTAACAACTATCAAGCGTGCTTTATTCATAATAGATTCCTTTTTAATAAAGTGATGCCCACATGTAAGTTATTTATTGTGGGCATGTTAAAGATTATTGGCGATAAGCATTAATGGATTTATATTCTTCCTGATCTGAAAAAATTTCATCTCTCATTGGGTTTAAACGTTTTAGTAAAATTCGACGTAGCTGCCAGCTTGCCAAATACAGATTTAATACTAAAGAGAGTAGAGATATGCTCCAGTTAGCCATTGGGTTATAACTGGGAGCGACGTTAAATGTACTACCGATGGCAAAAAAGTAAGGGAAAGTCATTACCCACATCATCCAAAAACTGAGGGTCGCCGCTCGGTTTTGCATCCAAGTCCCTTTTGCCCAAAATAAAGCTGGAATAGTGGCTGAAATATTAAGTGCGACACCCGAATAAAATGCATTGCCGGGAGCACAAGAGTAAACGTAGGCAATATTCCAGATACCATAAGCGATTACCCACAGGCGAATTTGATCTGGCCAGAGCATGTCATAGCGAATTCCGCCAGTTCTTTGCCCTCTATACGCAAAGATGCCTGTCCATCCACAAATCAAGATAATATTTAGTATGCCTGCGAAAGCGTTCACATAGTTCCAGCCACCAGAAATATACTGCATTCCATCGACGATACCATTGAAACCAGAGATACCGACTTGAAATTCCCGCATTACAGCTTCAAAAATATTAATAGCGAGAATTACGGGCACTAAAATAAGATACCAGGGATGCTTTTTGTGAAAATCGGTAAAGCGAATAACTAAATATATAATACTACCGGCTAAAGCGGAATATACCTTTACCCAAGTAAACCAAGAGGTAACATCACTACCCATATATAGCCATATTGGAGTTAGAGCGATAGGCAAAGCAATAAAAATAGCCAAGCTTGCCCATTTGCTAGCACGAATAATTTCATTTAAACCCATTAATGTAACAAGTACAATCAACCACATTATCCAGTTATACCAAGGTATAGATTCAAAGAAAAACATTGGGACCTCACTTATACTGTTCAACAGCACCTAAGATTTAATTACTATCAAACTCATATTGTTAATCGATGAATTTTTGCTTATAGCCCCATTACTAATTAATGCAGAAATAAAGAACAAAATGAGTTTATGTTTGTAACACAACTTTTATCGTTATTAGTTTTATCCCCTTCCTACTTGAAGCTGCAGGGGTGTTGGTTACATTCGTTCATCCCAATCACATAGTCTGTCTATGCTCATGGGGATGAACTCACTTGCCGTCTACCTGTAACTCTAAGTTGTTTGGTTATATAAACAGTAAGAGCACTCCCCTTTTTTAGAGTTAAAGCTCTCATTTAGAGCTTTAACTCTAAAACAATGAATGACCAAATGATGTGCAATTAACCACACTTTTCAGATACTGTTTAATTCGACTGCATTTTTTATTAAAAATGTGATGTGAAATGCAAGATCTAATGGGAGTTTTTTTGCGTATTGATAGTTGTAAAAAGTCAATGAGTCGATCGGATTGCTTGGTGTAGAGTTTAACGACATACCAAGCAATACCGTATCTGTTAAGGATAATTAAAAAGCTGAGTATGGGTATTAGGTAAGAGATTTTTTTGAACGGGTGAGTTTTTGATATCGTACACGCAAAACTGACAGTCGCTGTTTACCTGTCGGTGTTGTATAAGGCCAAAGTAAATTGATGATTTTGAGAATACCTCGATAGAGTTCGGTTTTGGTTATCTTTCCGTTCAATTTATTGGCCATTAAGTAATTCATCCAAAAGCTACCCACCACTCGCATCAACTCAACAAGATCATCAATGTCTTGCTCATCAATATTAATGATTTGATCATTTTTAAGCCTGATAACTGAATACTTCGCTCTTTCACCTAATACACTGTGGACAGAAAGATAACGCTTATGTAACTCTTTGTCTCGAAGCACAATACCGGGCATGCTACTGTGAAAAAAGCGAAACTGCCAGAAGCTATTGAATACTTGATCACAGTACTGTTGGAGAAATACCTCGGCTGGAGTGTTTTCGTCATCAGCAATGAAGCTTTGTTGCGTATGTTCTATGTATTTTTCGAAGATAGATTTAATAATGTCCTCTTTGTTGCGGAAATGGTAATAGAGATTCCCAGGGCTAATGCCTAAATACTCAGCAATATGGTTTGTATTAACTGCACGCTCTCCTTTTTCATTAAATAATTTTAAGCTTGCGAGTATGATTTTATCATGAGTTTTCATAAGTATCCTGTATCAATGGAACTGCGGCTTTGTTAAATCTGATAGATTAGTTAAACAATTGTAATATTTGCTCGCATTATATTGATTACTAGCAAAGAGACTATAACCAAATTGGGGTATGCTAAAATATTTCAGCAATTAACTATAGATATCAATATACGCACTCAATATCTTGTATTGATAGAAATAGCATGTGTACTTGCGATGATATGAAATCAATAAGTGTAAAACCAACAGTGCCCTTGAAAATTATCATATTTTTACTTAAAGTTCTCGAATAAAATCCAGGGCGTCCGCATGAATGGTTAGGATTTAGTCATTGACTTAAATCCAGCAACTAAGACATGCTCCAAGAAGCTGGGGGTCATCATGCAACGTTTCTGCTTCATTGGCACACTAATTTTGGTTGGCTCAGCTCTTAGCATGTTAAGCGCCATGTGTCTTAACCCTGCCAAATTTTCAGCCGCGTTTTGTCGGTAAATCTGACAAGCATCTTCTCGCATGCCCACATCTAAAATCCAGTACATCGACTCTATGCCCCAGTGGGCTCGAATGGCATTTCCTGCCTGCTCTGGAGTCAGGTTGTCAGTTGAACTTATGTAGAAGCGGTACTCCAACTCTGGCGCTTTACCTTTGGCTACTCGGTAATTTTCAACCATGACAATACTGGCTAGTCCGCTCCACGTTGAGAAGTCACCCTCTAACTCGCTAGCCTTGAGTACATGACAAGTACGTGCTTCTACGCGGCCCTTTTGTTTCTCGATTTGATAGGTGGTTTTGTCAATTGGGTTCGGCGGTGGTAACTCTCCACCCGCAATGCCTTGACACCAAAATTATGTGACTTAGTTCACTTGATCCCACATTCAACTTGAGTGATCTTTTTGTGGTGGCAATCTTGAGGTATGAATAAGAAAACATTACCTCCACCGCCAGATTTCGATTCGCCTGAAGAGGCAAAAGATATCATCAGCTTTTTATGGAATAAGCTGGCAGAGTTTGAAGACCGACTAAACCAAAACAGTCGAAACTCTTCTGTACCATCATCACAGCAGCCATTGCATAATAAAGCTAAAAATACTTCGCCGAATAGGAAGAAGTCTGGAAAAAAGCAAGGGGCTCAACCAGGTCATAAAGGTCATCGCCGACTGCTTCATCCAATTGAAGACAGTGCCTCGGTTGAGCAATATTTACCAAATAAAACATGCCACTGCGGTGGTTGCATTATTCCCAATAGAAAGCCTTTTAAACGACATCAAGTTTTTGATTTACCTGACATTTCATACACACTTATTGAGCATCAAGCCTTCAAAGGTGAGTGCTCATGGTGTGGTGATAAGCATCAAGCCGAGCTTCCAGAATACGTGCCTGATATTCAGATGGGACCAAATCTACACAGCTTTATCGCAATCCAAGCGACACAGCATCATCAAAGCATAGGTAAAATACAATCGATGCTGAAAGATGTCTTTCAGTTGAGCTTCTCTACCGGTGCGATATCAGCGGCTCAAGGGCGAGTAACGGAATACTTAGCGAATACTCATAAACAAATTCATGAAACAGTTAAAGCGGCTGAACTGATCATGGCTGATGAAACCTCACATCAACGCAATAATGATAAGCGCTGGATGTGGGCTGCACTCAGTAATGACGTTGCTTTTTTCCAAATCAACAGTGGTAGAAACCAACATGCTGCCAAGCGATTGCTTGGTGAGGCAGTTTCACACCTTTTAGTGACTGACCAATATTCAGCCTACAAATATATTGATGGCTCTAAGGGGCAGTTATGCTGGGCTCACATCTTAAGAAACGTTATCGCTATCGAGGAGAGCGTTTGCCCCGAAAACCAAAAAATCGGAGAAAAACTCAGTTTAATCGCTCATAGCGTATTCAGGTGCCACCATCGATATATCGAGAATAAAATTACGGAGAATCAATATTATCGTCGACTTAGGCGATTAAGAAAGAGCTGGCTTTATTGGCTGAAACTGGGTAGTTATCAATGTTCAAAACGATATCGAGGTCGATGTCGTAATCTCATCGCAGATGATGCTATGGTCTGGCGCTTTATGGATGACTCCAAATGTCCGCTAACGAACAACGCAGCGGAACGAGTTCTTCGTAATTACATATTGATGAGAAAGTGCTGTTACGTAACCCGTTCATATCGAGGAGACCTGTCCCGTGAACGGATGTTCTCACTTATCGAGACCGCTAAACTCCAACAGCTATCAGCTTATAACTGGCTGTGTGAAATCGTCGAGTATCATATGATCAAAGTGGATTATCAGACGCCAGCGTTTTTAGCATAACCCGACGTCAATAGCTCGCGGGTGAATAGTTACCGGCGGTGTAGGGCGAAGGCTGTATGTATGACTGCCGACAACTTGCCTTGATTACCCTTTACTACCAACAAGTAATCACCGCCCTTGCTACTGATCGCCTTGGCAATCTTGGTCTGGCAGGCAATCGTCACGATAACTCCTCGCAAGTCAAGCATCTTAATCAGCTCTGGAATCGCGGTAATTTCACTACTTTTATTGTTGGTTTTGAGTTGACCCAGTACCAGTTGGTTAGCACTTGCATAGGCGCTCACCATATGTGATGGTGCTTTGCCTGTCGTCTCTATCGTAAGAGTCGCGCAAAGTCTTGCCATCGTCAGTCCAGCCTTGACCTCCGGCTATCACGGCGCAGATAGACCCAAACAAAATATCAAACAGAGAATAGTCAACTTTTGCACACTATCGTTCGTCACGGATAATACTGAAATGCTTTTTGATGGTATTAATATCCATGGTCGCTCCCCAAAAGAAGAGCATAAGATCACAGCACGCGCGTCAGGTCAAATTTAACTTTACGTTATACAAGAAATGTTCATGATCTTACCCTGTCTATCCTCCAATGTTCTCTCACCGCCTGCCTGAAATTCCAAGTTGTTTGGATATAATAGTGTTATCCTTTTTTTTGTATCAAAACGAAATTTGTGATTAAGAGTTTATTTTTCTGTTCTATATGTTGATGAAAGTCACATTTGGCGTTGTTTTAAATTTACTTAATTTTATTTTATCTAATAATGGATTTGTTAAATAATCTGCTGTAACTAACGATGGAATTAGATATGCATATTAATCTAAGAAGAATTGATAAGTTATGGTCAAGCTCATTGGCTTGGTATACAAACGACTACAAAATTTCTGTCCTCCCTGTTTTCCCGCACTGATAAATCCATACTGCTAGAGCCTATTTTTAGTTCTAGTTTTCTACTATTTTTCATAGTAAATCTAAAGATTAATTAAAACTATCAATGAGTCCTATTTTATTTTGGGTCTTATTTTTATTTTTAAATAAATACTAATTACACTATTTATTTAGTGCGACGGTTTTCGCTTAAATAAATATGACGATACCTTTTCTTCTGAAGTTGCTTATAGTTTAGCTGAAACTTAAAGTCGTTTGGGTATGATAAAGATTAAATACAAAAGGATATATCATGCAAAAATTTAAACATTTACCAGAACCATTTCGTATCCGCGTTATTGAACCAGTTAAAACAACAACACGTGAATATCGTGAAGAGGCAATTCTTAAGGCCGGAATGAATCCGTTCTTATTAGACAGTGATGATGTATTTATCGATTTGCTCACTGATAGTGGAACTGGTGCCATAACCCAGAAAATGCAAGCAGCAATGTTGATGGGTGATGAAGCCTATAGTGGTAGTCGCAGTTATTATACATTGGCTAATGCAGTAAAAGATATTTTTGGTTATGAGCTGACTATCCCAACACACCAAGGGCGTGGCGCAGAGCAAATTTATATTCCTGTATTGATTAACAAGCGTGAAAAAGAAAAAGGCCTTGATCGTTCTAAGATGGTTGCATTGTCTAACTACTTCTTTGATACCACGCAAGGTCATACACAAGTAAACTGCTGTGTTGCTAAAAATGTCTACACTAAAGAAGCGTTTGATACATCGGTAAATGCTGACTTTAAAGGCAATTTTGACCTTGAGAAATTAGAGCTAGCGATTGAAGAAGCTGGTCCTGCAAACGTTCCCTATATTGTGAGTACGATTACTTGTAACTCAGCGGGCGGGCAACCGGTTTCTATTGCTAACTTAAAAGCAGTGTATGAGATTGCCAAGCGTTACGATATTCCAGTTATTATGGATTCAGCTCGTTACGCGGAAAATGCCTATTTCATTCAACAACGTGAGCCAGGATATAAAGACTGGACGATAGAAGAAATCACTCGTGAGTCTTACAAATATGCTGATGCACTTGCGATGTCAGCAAAGAAAGATGCGATGGTACAAATGGGTGGCTTGCTGTGTTTCAAAGACGAGACAATGACCGACGTTTATAACGAGTGTCGTACCCTGTGTGTGGTTCAAGAAGGGTTTCCGACCTATGGCGGCCTTGAAGGCGGCGCGATGGAGCGGCTAGCGGTTGGTTTGTATGATGGTATGCGTGAAGAGTGGTTAGAGTACCGCATTGGTCAAGTGCAGTATTTGGTCGATGGACTAGAAGCTATCGGGGTAGTTTGTCAGCAAGCTGGTGGTCATGCTGCTTTTGTTGACGCCGGTAAACTGCTTCCTCATATACCAGCACATCAATTCCCAGCTCATGCCTTGGCTTGTGAGCTTTACAAAGTTGCGGGTATTCGTGCGGTTGAAATCGGTTCGTTATTGTTGGGACGTGATCCTGCAACAGGTAAGCAGCTTGACTGTCCCGCTGAGCTATTGCGCCTAACCATTCCTCGTGCCACTTACACCCAAACACATATGGACTTTGTGATTGAGGCATTTGAAAAAGTGAAAGAAAATGCACACAACGTGAAAGGTTTAGATTTTACCTATGAACCACCAGTGTTACGTCATTTTACCGCTCGTCTAAAAGAAATATAAACTAACTAATGCACATCTCTTGCTAGCGGGAGGTGTGCCTTTACGTCTAAAGACTTACTTAATAATAGCTTATATAGAATTTCATTCTTATATAACTTTGTCAGATCATGATACATGAGGTGAAAGAAATACTTTAATGCTAATTAAATACCTAAAATATTAAACTATTATGGCGAGAAATAATTATGGAAAAAAGCCCATCTTTAATCGGCGGGGCTTGCATTATTGCAAGTGTATGTGTCGGCGCTGGAATGCTAGGGTTACCTAGTGCAGGGGCTGGAGCCTGGACATCGTGGTCACTGATAGCTATTTTATTAACTATGATCATGATGACAGTTTCTGGTTGGATGCTATTAGAAGCATTTAAAAGTTACGAATTAAAAGTCTCATTTAATACTGTAACTAAAGATATGCTAGGTAATAAAGTTAATGCTATTAACAACATTGCTGTATATTTTGTCGGTGGAATCTTACTCTATGCTTATATTACTTCTTCAGGGCTAATAATAGAGGGAGTAATTGGTGTTAATAATAAAATTGCTTCTATTCTATTTGTTGCTATATTTTCCCTTTTTGTCTGGCACTCTACACGAGCAGTAGATAGAATTTCTGTTGTCTTGATCGTATTTATGGCATTGAGTTTTATTTTTGGTGTTTCTGGTCTGGCTGCCAATATTGAGGCGACTGTGTTGTTTGATCGTATTAATGAAGAGTCAAGTTATGCCCCTTACGCTATGGCAATGCTCCCGGTTGCCTTGACCTCATTTGGTTATCATCATTCAGTGGCTAGCATGCGTTGTTATTACGGTTGTGAACATCGCGCCAAGAATGCAATTTTTGGCGGTACAGCGATTGCCCTTACACTTTATTTTCTATGGATAGTGAGTATCTACGGTAACTTGCCTCGCCACGAATTTGGTCCGGTGATTGAACAGGGTGGTAATGTTGAAGTGTTGCTAGCAGCGCTTGATAGTGCTATTGACTCAAATAAAGTGGCGAATGCGATTAATGCGTTCTCGATGGCGGCTATCTTGTCATCATTCATCGGGGTAGGTCTTGGAGTGTTCGATTTTTTAGCCGATCTTTTTAAATTTAAAGACAGTAAATCGGGCCGAACCAAAACCTGGTTAGTCACTTTTCTACCTCCTCTTACTATGTCACTACTTTTCCCATTTGGTTTTGTAATTGCGATTGGTTACGCGGGAGCGGCAGCAACTGTATGGGCATGTCTTATTCCTGCTCTATTAGCACGAAAATCTCGCCAACAAGAAGGTGGTCATGAGGGTTTTATGGCACCAGGAGGCAATATGATGATAGGCATGTTGATAATCTTTGGTCTGCTAACGGCTATTTTTCACTTCATGGCAATGTTGAATATGTTGCCGGCTTTTGGAAGATGATCACGACGCGAGCGATTTATTTATAATAGTTAAACTTGGGTAAATATCATGACAAAGATCCTTAATGCTTCAAAAGCTCCTATCGCCAGCGGTCCTTACGTTTAGGAAGCCAATTTGGGAGAGTTAATGATTACTGCTGGTCAATTACCGATTGACCTAAATACAAAAACAATGCCGGGAGACGTTGCGGAGCAAAATATGCAAGCTGTCTCACGCGCTGGAGATTATTCAAAAACCTGGGCTAATAGCAAAAATATCGTCAAAACTACGGTATAGCAAAAAGGCCTTAATGATTTTCCAATTGTGAACCAAGTATATGGAGAGTTTTTTAAACTCGTGATGCAACTTTGCCTGCATATTCTTGTATTGAAGTCTCGCGTTTATCCATGGATGCGAAAGTAGAAATTTAAGTCATCGAAGCCGGCTAAGATCAATAAGTTAACTGATAAATCATCATTAAAAAATGAAAAGTACAGCAAGTAGGTCAACAGACGTTGTTTATTGTGCTTTCTTTTTTACAAAGCACCAGTTTTGGCGGCATCCATTCATCTATCCATTGTCATTCCATAGTTTGAATATACTCGGATTATGAGGACTTAGGCATTTTTTCAGCTAGCTGAACCACAAGTTGCTTAGAATACACAAATGCTTAACCTTTCGTACAAACGTGAGTGCTCTTGCATCAAAATTTGACTCAGCTCACAAATATAGTATAATTGTTATACATCTATAAAGTTTTAGCTTAAATAAACAGTCTACGGTGAAAAATGAACTCAGCATTTTTATCTATTTTGAATGGAAAAAATAACCTTAAATTAGGAAAAAAATTTACCCCCTCAATTATTACTGCCATAATGTCTATCGCGACACTGGCGGTAATTGGACTCTTGGCTTTAATTTCTTTGGTTTAATCTTTGCGTTACAGCCAAAGTGCTCGTCTAATTATAGTTTTTTGGCTATCACCGTTCTTTTAGTTATTTATTAATAGCAGATACGTTACAAAATATCGACAGGCCCAATTAACTATCATTAATGAATACTACTTTATTTAATTATATTAGATTTAACCCGTTATGAATTTCTCAGTAGTAATTTGAACGCCATAAAATTAACTATCTATTTTAACCGAAAAAATGGTGCAAGCTAGTTTCTTTCCCTTGAGTATAGCGCCCTTAATTAACAGATAAATAATATAAAAGGTAGGAAGATACTGATCTGTATTTTGATAGTATTCCTCAAATATTCTATAACTTCTAAAAAGAAACCAGGTTTGTTGGCAACATAAGCTTTAGCTAGCTTTAACCAAATATAGAAATGTTAATTTCCTCACACTCGTCGAGAAAAAAACTTTGCTAAAAAATTAGTGAACGCTATGAAGTTAAAATACTTTCTTTTCTTGTCTTTTTTTCGTTATCACTCTTATTTTAATTGCACATGTTTATTTAACCTAGACTAAATTGTATGAATATAACAGTGTACTTAATTGTATTAGTTAATAATAATTTTCAATAATAGAGGTACGTTGAACAGCAGCATTATTTAATTCTATTACTTGTTCTCTTAAATGTTCTTCCTGTCCGGAGACTAATTCTGATACTATACTCATTTGGGTTACATTTTCCGCCACATTATTGCTTGCCGAGCTGAGTTCTGATAATGTTGATACTTTTCGAGTCATTAAATGGGATAACTTATCTAATTGTGTCATAACATTACTGATCTCATCAATTATTTTTGTTATTTGGGCTTCAGTAGAATTAATTATTTGTTGACCAGATTCCACCTCTAAGCGACTAGAATTTAGTAGCTCTCGTATTTCGTGTGAGAATAAATTACTTTTACTTGACAATTCACGGACCTGATCAGCCACCACAGCAAAGCCGCGGCCATGTTCTCCAACTCTTGCGGCTTCAATAGCAGCATTCAATGCTAAAAGATTAGTCTGATCTGCGATGTTAGTTATCAAGTCAGCTACTGAAATAATTTTCTGATTAGCATTATGGATTTTATCCATTGCATTAGTTGAAGCATTTAAACAAGTTATACTTACGGTTGCTTGTTGATTAATAATATTGCTACGTTGTTTTAACTGCAAAATTGATTGATCTGAAAAATTAATATCTTCAGTTAATTGAGATAATCTTTCAGACAATTGTCCCGAAGCAATAGATTGTGAACCGCTGTTCTGGTTTAAAGTTATGATATGGTTACGTAAAGAATGGGATTGGTTATCAAGATTTTGTGTCACACAATTCAATTTATTGACGTTAAGATGAGCTTGTGATAAGACCTTTTCGAGCTTTTCTTGACCTTGTCGTGCTTGCTGTGCACTGTACTCCATCTTTTGTCTCGAGTTATAGCTGCTTGCTTAATGCTTGTTTTGCTTATGAGAGCTATAACTTTGTGCAATAACCAAAATAGCCAGTGGTACGAGTAAGCTAGACCATACTTCAAGACTATTTTGGCTCGTATTTAGTATAAAATTAGGTAACATTTGACCATATAAATCATTGAAGATCATTATACTACAGCAAGCTATCACTAAAATACTCCATACCCAAGCAATATAATGGCCCGCAGTAAGAAAAAAAAGCGACCAAAAGTACGCTGATCCAAAAGCTTTGTGGGGATGCAATAACTCCCCCAGTTTGGTAGATCAAGTTTAAAGCATGAAATACCATACCAGAGAAGCCGATATGTGTCGCAAATGTTTTTAATTTTAATTAACCCAGTAATGAGGCTTCCGTTATTTCTGAAATTATACAATAAATCGAGGTTATTACTAATGGAGTATAGCCAACCGATGACCATTTTATTAAACTATATAATCCTGTTATAAATGAAATCATGGTGAAGTACATCAATGTTTCAGCATGTTTTTTAAATCAGGCCAATTATTAGCATCAAATACAAATATACGACACCAAAGCTTAAATAGCCTCATGGTTACTCCTAAATATTAATTAAGTGGTAGAATATGGAAGTTTATTCCCATTTATCTTTATTATGGGCAATGAAAAAAAATATTTTTAAATTCCTAATGAAAACATCGCCCAAGCAGGGTGAGATCGCGAACGTTTTTTAATCAAATTCATGATCGATTTGACGATCACATTTAGCTGTTATCTTATACTCCCTTTTTAGGGAAAGCATCATGCACATCGACCACTTCAAAGAACATTTTCAAACGATTACCGATCAACGCCAAAGCGCAATGACCTGTTTTTGCATGGTGTTCCTGCTGATGACACGATTGCTCGAATAATCTCTACGATTGAACCCGAGCAGTTTCATGAGTGCTTCATTAACTGGATGTCATCAATACACACCCTTACCGAAGGTCAAGTTATTGTAATTGATGGCAAAACACTTCGAGGCTCTTACAATCGTGAAGACAGAGCGAGCACCATTCACATTATCAGTGCTTATGCATCGTCAAACAAGCTCGTGTTGGGACAGCTGAAAACCGAAGAAAAAAGCAATGAAATTACCGCGATCCCTGAACTGATAAAGATGCTCGATATTAAGGGAGCCTTAGTCACCATTGATGCAATGGCCTGCCAAACCAAAATTGCCAAAACCATTGTAGAGCAAGGTGGGGACTACTTGCTTGCCGTAAAGAGCAACCAAGGGAAACTCCGTCAAGCAATAGAAAAGGCGTTCTCTTCTCAGCGCTCCAATGTGGTTGCTGACATTTCTCCAGAGCAAGGACACGGCCGTATAGAATCTCGTCAATGCTATGTTTTTGATAGTACGAAACTTGAAGGTAACTTCTCTCGCTGGAAAGGCTTACAGAGCATTATTATGGTTGAAAATTTTCGCCTTGAGAAAGGAAAATCTGTCGCTCTAGAGTACTGTTATTACACCAGTTCTAAAAAGCTTAGTGGAGAGCAAGCTGCGATGGCAGTCAGAGAACATTGGGGTATAGAATCAATGCACTGGGTGCTTGATGTAACCATGAATGAAGACGCGTGCCAGATATACAAAGATCACGGTGCAGAGAATCTATCATGCCTACGTCATATGAGTTTAAACATGCTCCGAGAAGAACCAACCAAGCTAAGCATTGTTGGTAAGCAAAAGCGCTGCATGATGAATACATCGATGCTAGAGGCAGTATTAAGTGCTGGTTTTAATAATGTGGTGAAAATATAGACACTCATGCGGTCGCCCTGATCGCCCAAGAGGATAACTATACTCTTCCTACTTGAAGCTGCAGGGGTGTTGACTACATTCGTTCACCCTAATCAAATAGCCTGGCTATTCTCAGGGGGATGAATTCGCTTGCCGCCTACCTGCAACTCCAAGTTGTTAGAGTATATGCTATTATACTCAACCCCCAAGCATCTGTTTTTTTTAATTTTTTATCTGTTGGCTTATCTCCAAGCCAAACAGATAATAGCGCTTTACGGAAGGCGTCATCATTTCTATAATCTAGGAGAATTTCATTTTTGTAGCTGTAAAGTCCATCATTAGGAGCACTTACAAAAGTAAATTGATCCCCTTTTTTAACTTCTTCTCTAAATGTGGCCTCAATAAAATCATTTATACTTTCATCAATCATGGCTGTATTGCCATTGGTAGCAAGTTGGAACCCTTCATTTAATGCTTCAGTTAATTTACTAGCAGTGATCATTCCCGAAGTAATATTTAAACGGATGGCGGACGGATAATCACCATTGATCAGTAGTTGAGAAGATTGTGTTGGTTGCTCAGTAAATAATGAGCCGACGTAGAGGTCCATAAAAACTTTTGATCGGACACCTGCACCGTTTAGATTAAGACTAAAATTTTTAGCTTGGATCGTCTCTAAAACTTCTACACCACTGATATTTCTTGCTAATGATGATGTAGATATTGCGGCAATAGTTAAAGCTATGATTATTTTATTTTTCATGCTGTTCACCTATTATAATTATTTAAAATGCGTAATTATATTCGACCCAAAAACGATCAGAGCCACCACTATCTGAATAAGATAAGAAATTAAATCTTAAGTTTTGTTTATTTGTTATCTGATATCCAAGAGTCAGTTCAATTTGTTGTGGACTTAGTTGTAATCCACCATCAAGTATGTCTTTATTCCAACTTTTACCATTTAATTCATCGGTATATGTCCAAGAGCCTAATAACCAGAATGAGTCATTAAATTTATAACGTCCGTAAAATTTAGCCGAGTAAATAGTCGATGCTAAATGAACACCACCACTAGATAAATTTGCCCCAGGATTCGATGTTAGATCAGCCATATTATCCTCCATCAGAACGCCACCAAATAGTATCACAGGCCATATATAAGCATTTTTACCAATTGGAATTGTTGCTACAGCTCCTGCCTGTACTACTGATGTAGTACCAAAGAAAGGGTGATCTTTAATTACGGCATCAACCATATGCCCTAAACCATTTAAAGTATTCAATGATCCATACCGAAAGCGATAATTAGTATTGGATATTTCTTTATTAAACTCAGGACCAGAACTACCCATGCCTGAGAATTTTGGGTTACCACCTTCTTTATCGGTGACATCATTAGCCTCAAAAATAAAACCTGACTTTCGTGATGCTCCTGCTTCAGAGAGCATGTACATCGCCTTTAAATTAAGCCCTTCGTTACCGTAACCTATTCCAAGGGCTGTGTAGGCTTCTGTGGGGCTAGACATATCAATCTCTTTGTCGTTTGCATAGCTATTTACTGAAATTATACTTGATGTGATTACTAGTGCTAAAAGTTGTTTTTTCATAAAATTAGTCCAATTAATATTATTTATTGTTAAATTTAAAAGATGCTATTGATGGATGTTTTTTATGCAACTGCTGAAGCAATACGCTGCTCTTTTGTTTTTCGAAAGAAAAAAATTGCATAAGCTAGGTTGACAATAAAACTAATTAATCCAGCAGCTAGCATCAATTCATCATTGCGAGGTAACGGAATCACGTGACTTTCGTACATTGATGGGAATGCGAAGTAATACATAAATGAACCAGCTAAAGTAAATGCTCTTGCTTGCAACCAAGTTCCTTTTTTAATTAGTAGAGATGGCAAAGTTGCTGCAATCAATACCATAGCTTGTGCCGTTGCAGAACCAGGGAAGTTTAGATAAACAAAAACGATATTCCAGATGTCATAGGCAATGATCCAAAATGTGGTCATTGCTGGCCATATCATATCTTTCTGTTTGGAATCATCGGCTTTAATTTGTGCCCAGCCTGCAAGAGTAATAATGCATAAAATGCCACCGACCGCATTAAGGATGTTGGCCAGATTACCCATACTGAAGTCTTGTAAAACAGCCTCTAAAATATTTAATGCAAGGAATGCAGCAGCAGAAAACTTAGCCCATTTCATACTACCAATTTTGGTAAATCGAATGAGAGTAAATAATACAGCAGCACCTACGACAGAATAAAGTTTCACCCATTTAAACCAGTAGGTTATCTCATGGCTTGCAAAAATCGGAATTAAAGCAATTGGCAAGATAAACCAAAGTAAATAGTTAGCGTGTTTCCAATGACGGCATAATTCATTAAGTAGTATTAGACCGAATAAGACAAATAAAATATGTAAATATGAATTTGTTTTATGCCACTTATAAAAATTACTAGAACTATCATCTAAGGTATAACGCATTTGTTCACGTTCAGTATAGCGTAATGATGCATTATCAAAGTTAGTGATTTGGTCATCTGGGTTACTTTTAATCACGACATTTCCGCTGTCATTAATATGCCAATTCTGTATTTCGGTTTTATTGAAACCTCCAGATTGACGCATCACGCTGACTAGACCCTCGGAATGAAATTCCAGACGAAAAAACAAACTCCCTTCACCTGGTGCACCATCATGTGTTCCTTGCCAAATCTCGCCGATTAACTGATCGCTTGAGTATCCTTGATCTTGGGCGATAGCTATCGTACCTGTCATAGCTAATAGCATAACAAGTAAAGTTTTAATTAATAATTTCACATTGAACCTCGATGTTCCTTGTTAATTAATAATCTGCGACTTAGGCTTTGTAAGCCGCAGATAAACATTATTTTTCAATTGCAGTTTTTTCATTAGCTAAATCGTATTCGTTAATGCAATCCTTTGTTAATGGTGGCGGATTATTACCAAAAGGTGGCTCTTTTTGTTCTTTTTTCTTACGGAAGTACCAAATAGCAAATGGAATATGAAGTAGTAGATTAATTGCGCCCCACCAATAAAGTACAGATTCATTTCTCCATGAACTGGAATCCATGATTGGTGTGAAAATATCTATATTGGCTCGAATGAAAATGTGGAAAGCTAGAGTATAAACTCGGGCTATGACATAAAGCTCGGGACGTTTTTTTGATAACAGGATAAAGCTCAGCTGCAATTAATATACAAAATGAACTTGCAAAGAAAGCAGTATTTTCACCATAAACAAAGGCTAGATTCCAGGTAGTATATAAGAAGTTCCATGCTGCTGTAGAATAAAATAATAGATCATTTGGTTTATCTTTAGATATTAACCAGTATTGACGAACTCCATTCTTGTAGCGAGGGAATGGGATTGTTATACAAAGAATAATACCGCATAGAAAGTTAAAATAATTTCCTATAACTAGGTCTTTTAAGGTGGCTTCTGCAATATTTAGGAAAAGAACCGCATATAATACTTTGAGTACCCAATCACCACGAAAGAACTTTAAAATGGTATTAGGATTGTCGCGGTAATACCAAGCAACTCTCGCAAATCCTACCACAAGCGCTGTCGGTAAAAGAACACTGATTGTTTTTACCCAGCGAAACCAACCATCGAGTTGATCGGCCCACAAGGGAAAAGTGCACAACGATGCGAGCCATAGGACGGCAGTTAACCGTGGTGTTCTTCTCATTCCTTCAACTAAAAGGAGCAAAAAAACAATATAGCAAGTCATTGAGATGACATATTGCCAAGTTGGTATTTCCATAACGCCCTCCATGTTAATTTAATCTTTAAATGTTTATTTAAATTTTTTAAAACAATTAGTTAAGCTGGTGATTATGATCCACTTTAGAGTTAAAGCTCTATTTTAGAGTTTTAACTCTAATTGTTTTTGAGGGTTACCGCTGTGCGAGTAACCACACTTTTTATCTAATTATTTTTGACAAATAAGAATTTTGATAAATTTGTGACTTGAACAATCAATGAAAGAGAGAAAAGTTTAGATCCCTTGATGCCGCTCTTTCAGGGCGGGATCGCACTTTGTTCACTAGGGTCTGTTGATCTTTCGTGATAAGTTTTTGAGCAGCATGGTAAGGCGTTATAATTTGTTTCGCCAAAAATAAACTGTAACTCCATACCATGCCGAGACTAATGCTAACTGATAAGCGGTAGAAAAAGCTACTTCAAGTGATGAAGAACACTGGCCGCATTTATAATAAATCTGAACATAGAATGACCTTTGAAGAAATCCTTTACCGCTTGCTAACAGGAATTCCATGGCGTGATCTACCAACCGAGTTTGGGGACTGGAACACGGTTTATCGCCGCTTTAACCTGTGGTCGAAGAAAGGCCTGTTATACATATTATTCAAACAGTTATCAAAACTCTCCGATTATGACTGGGTGTTTGCAGACGACTCAATAGTCAAAACTCATCAACATAGCTCTGGAGCTGCGACCACAGATAATGAATGTATTGGAAAGAGTCGTGGTGGTAACTCAACGAAAATTCATCTGGTCGTGGATAGCGGTGGATTACCAATCTATTTCTAGCTATCAGAAGGCCAGAGAAATGATATTGCTCGTGCCGAAAGTCTTGTTGACCACCTTAAGGAGGTCAACGTATTTATCGCCGATAAAGGCTATGACAGCGACGCTTTAAGGACATATGTTGACTCTAAAGGTGGTGAAGCGATTATACCAAAGCGAAATTATGGACAAGATATCGACAAAGAAAGCATGGATTGGTGTCTCTACAAGTATCAACATTTGGTTGAAAATGCTTTCGCGAGGATTAAGCACTTCCGAGCGATATCAAAGAGATATGATAAGTTAGCAAGAAATTACGCCAGTATGGTATCGCTGGCGTTTACTATAATGTGGTTGCCGATGTATTGCTGAGCAAAATACATACAGCAAAGATCAACACGCCCTAGCGTTTTATTTTCATTCGATAGCGGTGTTTTCAAGTTGTGACTGAGATGAACTAACCTAGCTGTAGCCAAAATACTTATTAAGCCGGGTTGACAACGTTTACGTGATTTACAGCCAAACATTCATAGCCAAAAGCAAGATATACACATCAATGAGCACGTCATACGACATAATAAAAATCCGTTCTTGCTGCTGTCATGGTGTAATAAGTATTGAATATAGCCGTGATCATGACATGTTTAGATCACCCCGCTGGGCAACTTCTTTCGAGCCAGAGTCGTGAGCAAAACCAATAGCCCTGTTGTTGAAAAGATGGCCATGACACTCATGGCCATCCCCACTCCCGGCAATCCCTGCTCAAACTGACCAAAAACGAAAGTAGACACGGTTGACATGCCCGCTGGTGCCACCATCAACGAAGCAACCAGCTCTCGTGACGCAATGGCAAACACCAATAGCATCGCAACCAGCAATGCGGGCATCATTAGAGGAACAACAATTCGTACAAAACTGATCAGCAAACTAGCGCCTGATACTCGTGCCGCTGCCTCAAGATTGCTGCCTATCTGGCGTAAAGCCGCTGAGGCATAACGTACCGGATAAGGGAGCAGTAAACAGCTGTAGGCTAAAAGCAGCATCCAACCCGTATTGTAGATAGGCATTGACCAAACCGGCTGGTTCCAGACCAGAATCAAACCGACAGCCACCACGATACCCGGCAAGGTATTAGGCAATAAGGAAAGCAGATCGAGCAAACCCTTACCACTAATTGACGCTCGCACAACCAGATAAGCCACTAAAGCCCCCAAAACACCGGTAACCAAGGCCGTGCCGGTTGCTAAAGTAAGGCTATTCGTCAATGCTGCCATTGCGCCACTTTGATTGGCAAATAGGCTTTGATAATGATTAAAGGTAAGATTATCAATACTTAAACCGCCTGACAGGGTCGTACTCAAAGAAGTGGCCAATACGGAAAAAATCGGTACCCCAACGGAGATCACGCCTACCAAGGCAAACAGGATAACAACCGGCCAGCGTGCTCGCCCTAGCTCTACTGGCTCAAAGCTTGCTGGCTTACTGCCTTGAGACACATAAGAACGCCGAGTCACTATCCAGTGCTGCAGATAAAAAGCAAGCATCGCCAAACCAACCAAAATTAGCGATAAAATCGCCGCACCGGGCATATCCAGCGGCCAGTCGGAAAAACGTTCATGAATACCAGTTACCAGAACTTTAAACCCAGCCTGTGCTCCTAAAGTTGCCGGAGTACCAAATTCTTCAATACTCAAAGCAAATACCAAGAGTAGGCTCGCGGCCAAACCGGGAATCGATAGCGGCAATGTCAATTTGAAGAACGCTCGCCACGCACCTGCTCCACAAACACGCCCAACGGCTGCATAACGACTACCAACTACGGCCAGAGTTCGTGATACGGCAAAATAGACCACCGGAAAGACATTCAGCACCATCACAAAAGTGATACCCCAAAATGAAAATAAAAAATCGTTGGCAGAAAACCCCATTAACTGCTCTGAATAACCACGGGTTTGTAATGTCGTCATCCAAGCTAATGCTGCAATGTAGGGCGGAATCATGAAAGGAATTAGAAAAATCAAGTCCCACACTGCACCGCCGGGTACACGAGTTAACGCTCGAAGCGCACCCAAAGGTAAAGCCACCAGTAAACATCCAAGTACCACCGCTAGCCCAAGTGCTAGGGTATTTCCAACCAACTCAAGAAGCAGCGGATCAGTGAGAGTTGGTAGAATCAACGCAAAGGGTTCAGCAAAACTGCCGCGAGTGATATACGGAAAGATCGCCTGCAACAGGATAAATAGTAACGGCAGCCCTACTAGCCCGATCAAGCTGAGCAGGGTTAGTGGCATTAAAAAAACGTTGGTTAAACGATGCATGACTTAGTCCATGATGGCCCGAAAACGATTGATCAGAACCTGCCGTTGCTGAGTCAGATTTTCATCGATATTAATGATGTTCAAATCATTGATTCCTGGGCGCAAACTTTTAATATCCGTTCGTGCAGGCATTAAATAAACTTCAGCAACTCGTGCCTGCCCAGCTTCGGACAGAACAAAATCGACAAAATCCATTGCCCTATCCTGGTTACGGCTGGATGCGAGAACCATCATTGGCCGTGGCGCGATCACCGTGCCACTTGGAGGAAAAATAACCTCAATGCTTTCACCCCGTGCCTGATGGCCCAGTGCAATATAATCAACTGCACCAAAAACCACGCTCTTGGCACCTTGCAAAACTGGATTCAATGCACGAGCATTCGGGCCAGGTACAATCATGCGGTTCTGCTTCATAGTCGCCAAAAAGTCCCAAGTAGCATCGTCACCTTTGGCAGTCAGTAGTGCAGACAGAAGCTCAAAAGCCGTCCCCGACTGGGCTGGATCTGGCATAGTGACCTGGTTCCGATAAACGCCTGCGGTGACATCAAACCAATCCTCAGGCTGAGGCAAACCACTTTTGGTGTTAAACACCATCGACAGGGCAGAAACTCCTTGAGCAATATAATGACTATCTTTTAGTGAGTCAGGTACGTGGGTCATATTACGCAAGCGTAATGGTGCCAACAGATCCTGTTGCTTAAGATCTACCGCTGAATCCCAAGAGGCCGAAATCACCACGTCCGCGATCGGATTGCGCTGCTCCGCTTCAAGACGTGACATCACCTGCCCTGTAGTACCTTGAAAAATCTGGACTCTTACCCCAGTTGCTGCCTGATAATCCTGAGCTAACACCGTGATCAGGTTATTGGGACCAACAGAATACACCGTCAAGTTACTGGCCAAACTTAATCCTGAAACTAAACACAGTCCTAAGATAGCAAATGATTTTTTTAACATGCTAAAACTCCACTAGTCGCAAGTGTGTGAGAAAAAGAAGTAGTTAACGCCAACGCCAGTCCCTGCTCAGACCAAGCAGTTAATTTTGACAAATCAAGGCTAACTGCTAATGGCTGGTTGAGCGAGACTCGCTGTTGAGTACGAAACGTGATCAATTGCTGATCCGCAAGGCGCAATTGCACGGCGTAATAATCTCCCTGAAAAGCACATCCGACGACCTGACCGAACAAACGAGCTTGATGCTTGGTATCAAGCGTCACGGCCTGACGAGGAATAAGCAGTTTTACTGGCCCTTGATGAGTGTGGAACCCCAGCTGAAAACGTTGATCAGCAATATGAATTGCTTGATGATCAATGCGCCCTTCGAGCACTGAACCAGAATCGATGAAAGTCGCAATTTCCGCAGTAGATGGGTGCTTGTACAGCTCCTCCGGAGTTGACAGTTGCTGTAAAAAACCTTGATTTAGGACAGCAACCTCATCTGCCAATGCAAAAGCCTCCAGTTGATCATGAGTCACAAACACGGCCGTTAGCGCCAAACGATCAATCAACTGACGTATCTCTGCGGCCAGATTTTCACGTAGCCCTTTGTCCAAATTAGATAAAGGCTCATCCATAAGCAACAACTTAGGCTTGGAAGAAACTGCCCGTGCCAGTGCGATGCGCTGTTGTTGACCACCGGATAAGGTGCCTGGTGCTTTCTCAGCAGAGTGCGCCAATCCCACTAAGTCCAGTGCCCACTCAACTTGAGATTTGATTTCTGCTTTTTTCATCCCCTGCATGATCAAAGGAAAGGCTACATTCTCAGCGACCGTCATGTGTGGCCATAACGCATAGTCTTGAAACACCATTCCCAGACGACGGTGCTCTGGTGCCGCGTTGGTTTTCGGGCCAAATACACACTGACCCTGAATTTTAATCTCACCTGCATCGGCTTCCAGCAAACCTGCAATACAACGCAGCAAGGTGGTTTTTCCACAACCAGATGGCCCAAGTAAAGCCAGTACCTTGCCTCGCTCTAGAGTTAAATCCAATTCATGCAACGCCACCTGGTTGCCAAAAGCCTTGGTAAGCCCTGAAATTTGTAGTGCTGGTGTCATTTCAGCTACCATAAATCACCAAACTTTATATCCCCTAAATGATTATCTCTAGCACTATGATTAAGTATGAGCCCGCAGATACGAACAATTGGTTCACTTGGTTTGCTGCCATCGGCTCGTCGGGTAAGATCATTTGCTAAAACCACGGGCATGCCCCCAAACAGAGCCGCATCAGCAGCTAGGGTTAATAAAGAATAATTCCGTTTCATTTTACCGATCTTCCTATATGCGCTATGACTAACTCGTTAATAAAACGAAGATTTTAACTTCTGACTATGACAGAAAGATGACGGTTAAGTGCAGTAAAAAAGGGATTGAAGCATTTTTTCAGGATTTTAATAGATCTTTGCTTCCTGCTCATAGCTTGCCATTAAATACAATTAATAGCGCTCAAGTATCCGTTGAGTTTTAAGTACATCATCAGAAATTAGCCAATTCTGAGCAAGCAAAAACTCCATCAGAGCTGTACGCTGAAGATCGGCCTGTTGTAGGCCTCTAGCTCGAAATGAGACCTCAATCAGATACTCATGATCATCCCCTTGCTCTGCCAGAATGCGCCAGATCTCAAGGCTGATATCGGCGATTGCTATATTATTATAAGTAATGCTGCCATCATTGAATCGGGTAAAGGTAACCTCTCCATAAATCCGAGATTGGTCCAATACAAGGCTCCCCCAGTTAGTAGCTGACCAAAACTTAAACTCATCCGGTGCATTGCGTTTACTTTGATGAATAGCCTCTACCAAGTTTGGCATACCTAAACTAGCGGATATATTTTTGAACTTTTGTTTTTCTGTAACAGCAACACTGAACGTTTGCTGCGTAAAGCCCCAGTCAGTTTCAATGCTCCAATCCGCATCATTTAAATTAAATCCATCTGACTCTGCCTGAGATTTGGCAGCAGCGACATTGCCATTGGTAATAGGATAACGCTTTTTGTACTGAATACGATGGCTGCCCTGAGTATCACGCTTGCGGATCCGTATACTCCAGCCTTCTTGTCGCAAGTTCAATGCATCGGTATCCATATACAGTACGACATGATCATTAACTTTGTTGCTATTAAAACCAAACGCCTGCCACACCGCATTTGAAGGTCTACCCTCTTGATCTAGGGTTGTTTCAGGGTTGATAAATAGTTTAACTTCGTACACGTCAGTGGCGAGCACAGAAAAAGAGAGCGTTGCCACAAAGACAACTAGCAATAGTTTAAAAATCATCGTTGATATTCCCAGTTGGATAAAAATGAAGCTTTACCAGCAATGGCTATGTGTTGAAAGACGATTTAACCTAATTAATTATCGTGACAGAAAAATGAACGTGTCACGACCGATTGAGTTAGATTATAAGTCGATAGTTTTTTGTCCCTGTTCAAGGTTCTCCGCCGCTTGGCTAAGACTATCTGCGGATGACAAAATCGCCCTATTCAATACACTGTTCCTAGCACCAGAAAACCCATGAACTTCAGTCCCTCACGCACTGAGTACGTTAATCACATTAACCTGATAGGGCTACGGCCAATTGATAATCATGATTTTCACTCACAAGTTATTGATCGATTTAATGTTTGAAGGTGTTGAACCGGTATACAGCGGTTTTGCGACACCATCAATCAGCACCTTGAGGTGATTGGTTTGCGTCCGTTGATAAGTAAATGGCGTCTGAGCTCCCAAATATTCGCTCAGGAAGCGGATCACTCGTTTTTGATATTGAGTGTAGCTAACTTGCTTGGGCATGGCGGGCTCTCCTTGGCAATCTTGTTGCGAAAAGAGTAACCAAGCTTTGGCCGGATGGGGAGGATAATAAGCTTATGAAAGTAATATCACGAGTGGAAAGACTAGGATCGGCCACCCGATTAGGGCACCGATCTTAAACTTAGTGAACGATTATCGCTGACTTTTCACGGCTTTTTTCGCCGCTTTCGCCAGTTGCTCGGCATCACTACGCGCTTGGGCAATGTGCTCAAGCAGCTTATCGGCGGGCTCATCGTTTGGGTCTTGCGCCACCAGCTCACCGCGGAAGGCTTTGGCCAAAATACTTTGCGTGAGGTTATCCACCCGCGCTTGGGATTTTTCACTTGATGACTTAACAGGATGTTTTTTATAAATAGTCTGAAATCGAGTTTAACGCAGCTTATCGGCAATCTTGCTTATGTGCTAGGTTGCCGATCACGCTTGGGCGATTGCTGATAGAAATTGAGCGAATTACTTGTTATCCGTTTGCTGTAGAAAAGTCTTTTTCTAACCAGTTAATCACTTAACCAAAACGCTTCCTGCTCCAAAGCTAAACCTTGTTTCTTCATTTCAGTCACCAGAGCTTGTAATTGAGGCGACTGCTCTAAAAGACGTTGGCTATTTCGCTCGAAAATAGCAAAGTCACGAAAGGTATCCACCCATAACCGATTTTGTCCATAGCGCGCTAATCTCGACTGCCAGTTTGGCATTAGCCAAAAAGTGGCTCTTTCTCCAAGCTTATCTTTCAATCGGCGGTAATTATTTAGCCCAACGCCATCATAGTCAGCAAAAAGATAAACCAGCGGAGACCTTTCAGGCAGAGATAACCAGGTGATTAATTTATTATCTAACTGCCCTCGATACCAAATAACGGTACAAGGCTCATTGTTTGGTAGCCAATCTAGTCGATCAAATAGGGCTTGATTCTCCACTAACCAAATAGCGTGATGACTGTGAAGATTGCGGTTTCTTTCTTGACCGAGTTCCAGCGCCATTACGCCAAACGATTGTGTCGCTGTATGCAAATCTTGAGTGGGTACACCACACATTTCCCAGTATGGATTGGCTGACGTTTTTGCTAAAACATAGCTAATATCGTGGGTCACTCTACCCTGTTTACTGCTTCGGGCACTGGCTATATTGATGGCTCTTTGTGGCACAGATAGCGGCAGATCTTGGTGTGGTGAGAGTTGCTCTAGAGTAACTTTAACAATGGTCAGATCTTGAATACTGTAAGCGACACCTCGGCCGCTGGGTGAGATACGTATGCTGTGAGTCTTTCGGCAAAATTCGTCGAGTTGTCGCCTCTGCGCAGTCGTCATTGTACTCGCTGCAATCGCGTCTGGATGTGCGTTAATGAGCCGTTTTAACGCAGCAATCAATGGCTGACTCATTGTGTTTTCTCCACTATTGGCCGAGTCACGATACCGCTTTCGATGGACGACAATAACTGCCAGCTATTACGGCTAATGACGTTTTTACCATTCACTTGGTGAATCGGCACACAATAACGAGCGGTGGTTAACGGTGCCGGCGAGGCAAAAATTAACGCGAAACCAAATTGCTCGGCTATCTCAATTAAGTTGGCTTGGTTCTTGGTATCCAATGCCAACGCCTCGTCCAAATAACAGACTGCTTTCATTTGGTGACGTTTGTCTTGCATTAGGTGCAGCATGGCAAGGCCGGTGACTAACTTCGCCATCAATACCGTGCCGTTAGACGCGGCGCTATCAATATCTTCAAATGACTCTTGCTGCTGCCCCTGCTTTGCCACGACAAACTCAAGCCTAAATAAGTCTGCGACTCTTAATCCTTGGCGAGCATTGCCCTCTTCAATTAACGTATTTTTCGCCCGCTCTAGATCAGCATCATCTAAAATGCTCGCTTGATCGAACAAATCGAAACTCTGACCACTCTCTGTCTGTTCAGCTTGATGTATCAACACATTCATCGCTGCCACTAGCTGACTTTCCTCAACCGGTTCAATTTTAAACGTTTTTAAATCCGAGAGTTGGCGATGGCTAATTAACCGATTGAACTCTTTCATTTTACTTTGCAAAGCAAGCAGACCACTACGTAACTCCCTTAAGCTCGCTGTCACATTAACCACCGCAGAACGCGCTTTTCTCTCTAAGGCTTGCTTTTCATCATCTAAACAGTGGCTAAATTGAATAATGCCTTTTAGCTCTTCATCTTGAGTGGACGCCATGTGAAACTTCGTCAGCCCTTTTTGAACTAACTCATTTTTTATTTGGCGTAATTCTTTAGCTAGTTTATCTAGTTCTCGACAGTCTTCGATATACTGTTCAAGACGAATGGGCAATAACTCTAGACTCCATTCTTCAGTCGCTATCCATGGGGTATGAGGTTGCTCCACTAATGCCGTAAATAAGGCTTGGTCATCGATTCTCTGTTTCTTCAGCTTCTCGACACTCGCATTATCTAAAGTTAATTGACTCAGTTGCTCAGATACTTGCTTAATTTGATCCGTCAGCGCTTGATAGTTGTCCTTGGCGCTATTTAAGGCAGCATTTATCGCCGAGAGATCTTGCTCGAACTTGATTTTTTGTTCTAAACGTTGTGGCTGATTGGCAGTTAATTGCTCAAGCTGCCGGTAATCGGCGATAGCCTGTTCACACTCTCTCACAACTCGATGCAGTTCGTTCTTCTTCTTTTCAGCCGCTTCTCTTTGCTGACTGATCTCTAGCAGTTCTGTCAGGCTATTTATCTGCTGGTTAACGCTATCTAGCTCTTCCACCAGCTCTTGTTCGGTCTTTTGAACATGTTGAGGAATGAGCTCATCAAGAGATAAGGTTAAACCAGAAACAGTGATCGATGAGGCCGTTTCACCACTCAGTATTTCGCGCAGTTGATTAATATCGAGTACATAGTGCGAGGGTGAACGCTGCATCACTTGCTGACTCAGCACTTTGTTCAATTTTTCCAGCTCATGTGCTTGGAGCAATTTGGAGAGATGAAGATATAAGTTATCATCTAACGTTTGCCGTTGCGTTTCCAACCTTTGGCGATTTTCTGTCCGTTCATTTAATTGTCTGGCTAAATCTGATGAAGAAGAACGTTGTGATTGAATACACAAGGCGGTCTGTTCTTCATAATGTTGTTTGGCTAGGTTGAGCTGACTCTCTAAATAGGCTGGATTCGGAATCAACGCAAAGCGAGTTTGAAGCTCTTGATGCTGTTCTTCCGTACGTTTTAGATCAGTGAGCTTGTTGTTTAATTCACTGCGAGCTTCAGCACGAGCGATATCCTGGTTTCGTAATTCATTTTGTGTATTTTCAAGCCGATTTTTTTGTTTTGATAACTTTTCGGTCATCGTTTGTACGTAACCATGCCAATCCTGTAACAGTTGATTCACTTTGGATTGTGACGAAGCGATTTTACCTCTGAGCGACAATGTACGCTGAAATTTATGCTCCAGTTCTTCGATGGCCGCAAGATTATTCACCGCCGCTAGATACTGATCCCGCTCTAAGTTGATATCTTGAAATGCCTTCTCCCATTCTTGCTTAAAATCGATACTCGCATTGGGCAGCTCACGGCTAAATATCTTGAGCAAGTAGTCTTTTACATCGCTGGAATTGAGCTTATCCAACCTGAGCGTTTTGGTGAGCACTTGCTGGAAAGAACGCGCATCACTGACGTGTTCAAGTTTGAATACCGTAAAATCAATATCACTGCTCCTCTTACTTTTTGCACCACCGTAAATCAAATGACGAAAATCTCTGTCATTGTATAGATTGACTCTATGCTGATGGCTAGCCAGATGGTTGACCAGTTTGTTTTGAGAAACAATATGACCATCTGCCAAACGATAATCATCCAGGTTCAATTCACCTTGGTAGGCAAAGTATTCATACTCGTGACCGACGCCTTTACCAACGCAGCCGAAAACAACGGTTCCGGTTTGAGGAAGTATAACTTCGAGCAGAATGTAAGCGCTGTTGTTTGGAAAATAGAAGCGACGTGCCTTTTCAACGCTATGAGACCCAAAGTCCATTCTTCTTTGGTCAATGATCAATAGAAACTGGAGAGCGTTGATTAGACTGGTTTTACCGTGATTATTTGGTGCGATTAATGATACAGAATCATCCAGTGGCAGCTCTGCTCGCTGATATCCAGCGCTGCCAATTAATGCTAGTCGTTGAAAACCGTAATTTAGCATGATTCATCCTCCTTATCAGTGAGTCCATCGCTGACAGAGGCTTGCTCGGTAATCGCCTCAAAGTGGTCTAAGTAACGATATACCGAAGGCAATAAGCGCCAGTGGTTGTTTTCTTGAATCGCAAAGCCTTTTCGCACCGCATTTTCGAGTATTTTTACCAATGCACCCTGATCTAACTCTTCTGCATCCAACAATCCTTGATGCTTTTCATAGACCTCATTCAGCACTTTATTGTCAATGTTCCACTGGTAAAACTGACTCAAAGAACGACCATTATCCGCTTGGTAATCAAAAATCACCATCAGCAGCAAAGCCAACTGACGCGATTGCTTATTGATGTTTTGATTCCCCTCATCGTCATGAAACCAAGCAAAACCACGCCCATCGATACGTAGCTCAAACCCTAGGTTAGAAAATAGATGTCGATACTGCTCTGATTGCTGCTCGAGTTCATACCACAGGGCCGCATCTGTCGAACGGTTCAGGTGTCGACCTGAATTGAATAAGCCGAACAGTTCTGTGAGATGTGTCAGTTCAGTTAAGTCGAGTTTGCTATTTTGCATTATCCATACCCTTTGTACTTTTTGGGAGAGTCAAGGTCGTTAGTTGATGAGGATGATAAGTGACAGAGACGGTGCTGAGCATTGTGGTACAAAGATTTGATCCCAACAGGCTTTGCCATTGTGGTTCTCGTACCAGCTCATGATAGAGACGGAGTAATTCTGTATCAGATAAATAGCGATAGTGTGTCGTTAACCAAATCATGAGATTCTCAACCGGCAATGCTTCTGAAAGTTGTTCACGCAATCGCTGTTCATCGATCCAATTCACTAAGAGGTTATCCGGCAGCGATACTTCATCCGGAAAAACAATAGAACTCGGTTTGAAATTCAAAAATTCCGCCATCAATTGCCGCACTTCGTTGCCTATTTGGATTTTACTGGTACGACTGGTTTTCCATATTGGTAAGCCGACCGCGTTTAGCCCTCGGACTAGCCCCTTCTTACGAACTTGGCTTATTTGCTTGCTAATCACAGCAGAAAGCTGGTTATGTAACCGCGCTTCCTCTCTCAGTGGTAACAAGGTATCTGCACATTGTTGAGCGATAATTCGTCCTTGGTATCGTAGATCTTTAACTTGATAAGCTATCTGACGCATTGCCAAGCGTTGTTGATATAACGAACCACGAATTGCCAGAGTATCCACCGCTTTATCGAGCGCTTCTTCCGCTTTTTCCAACAATGGATAAAAACTACCACCAAGACCGCTATCCATCATTTCATTCATGGGTTCAACGTACTTGTCATACACTTCAAGAACTTCACGATAGCGCCGTTCAATTGGCACACTGGTGTCTGCTGATTTAGCCGCTTCAGCAATGTCAAAAATGGCTTGCTTGTCTTGTGTTAATTGTTGGGTAATTTTTCTCGTCAGCTCTGATAATTGGTTAGCGCCTGTACGCAGTAAATCATTATCGGTGTCTTCAAGTCCCTTTAATACTTGACTAGTCGCGTTTTTGATTGCTTCAACGCGAGCTTTGAGCACTGCTGACAAACCAAGCTCATGCTCCTGAGTCAAACCACGTACAAAATCCACCACCAACGTGTTGATCTGATAATCACTACTTCGGCAGATAGGCTGCAAAATGTCCGCGTTGATAAGACTCGTCAGCACAGTGTTAGTATCTGCATCTTTATTTTTATACTGGTTTATCACTTGTTCGAGGATGCGGAGCTGAAATGCAGGGAACTCTCGAGAAAGACGAGTTAGCTGCTCGACCACTTCCCAATGGCGATGCAATTGATAGATGAGACTTTTGGGCGCAACCATTGCACTTCCTTATTCACAAAGTTAGACCTTTGATTCACAAAAACTAGGCATAAATTGAAACTCAACTCATAATGTCTAGTTAATGGCAACAGGTAAACAGTGCATACATAAACATGTCAAATAACTAGACAAAGGTCTTAAAATGGGTAAGAGGCCAATACGTTGGGATCTGCTGATGGAGATAGATAAAATCCCATGTGACAATAACGCTGGTGATTTATGATCAGCAAGATGTGGAAACCCTAACCCATTAATTTTAATGATCTTAAGGCGTAAAAAAAGACGCCCTAGGGCGTCTTTTTTTAGAATATGGCGGGAGTGAGACGTCAGGGTTAATAACTTAATCAATTGATTTTAATATAGATTAATAAAAAGATTATCAATAAGTATTACTATAGGTATTACTTTTGGAAAATCATCAAAATTGACATTAGATCACACCAAATTAAGCAAACAAATCGCTTTCCAAGATTATTCTTTCGTCGTTTCTATGGCTACTTTATCAAAGAAGCAACTTTTTCATCTACCGATCCATGGCGGATAAAATCGCTAAATGGCATTTTATAATTAGAAGCGTAACTATCAAGAACGCAATGACCCCAATTCTTATGAAGTTTACTTCGGTAGGCAGTACACCACACGAGCTGGATAAACCATTTAATGAATTAGCTTATATACCCACCAACTATTAGGGCTCATTTCTCGTTTATTGTCATCCCTAAATCACCACCACAGATGGCTTAATCACCTTTTCTGTTTTGGTGTTCACATAGCCTGTCAATAATACCTTAGTGATTGAACCACTAGAGTTCGAACTGGTATTGTGCTTGATATGTAAGTGCGTATCAAAATTATCTCCCTGCTTAACTGCTTGCAAAGCAAACATTGGATAAGCAAGAATAAAACGGTTAAACAACAACTCAAATAATGCACTAATCTTTTCAATATCAGGATTAATGCCGTTAACCACTTCATTTTTCGCATAATCCCATAAGTTAGAAATATTTTTTTCTTGAATACCGCAAGCAACCAGTCCTTGAACACTGGTATCTTTAAAAATGCCACTTAAAGATGTGCGAGTTTGCTCAGACAGATCCTGATATAGGCTTGATAGCCTTAAATCATCAGCAAAATGCGTTTGATAAAAAGCCAATTTTTTCTCTCGCTCTTGGCTTTCTTGCTGTAACTGCTTAACCGTTGCTTGATGTTCATCGTGTATGTTACCCAACTCAGTGAGTTGAATATCTTTATCTTGTAGTTGTTTTCGTAACTGACTGATCGTTTCTAGAAGATTCGAGTCAGACGCTCGGCTTAACCCCAATAAGTGCTTTATTTTTTCAATGAGTTGATTCAATTGTTGATTCTCACTCTTCAGTTGCTGAACTTGCTCATCATGAGCCTTAAGCTCTGCTTGCATCTCTTCAAAGGACTGATAGATTTGGTTTTTATCTGACTCATTGTCGAGATGATCGTCCATTGATTTATCCTGATATTGCTCAGGTAGCGAATTGATGGTCAACCATAACTGGTTGCGTACTTCTTCGTCTTTCAGTGCTGTGAGTAGTTGTTCTTTAAAATCCATCTTGATTACCTAGCCCGATAATTTCTGGTTTTTTTGCGGTAGAAAGCTTGCAAACTCGAATTCGGTAGCGGCTCATCGACCAAAACCTCTTTATTAGGCACTTCAGCTTTCACCAGCATTCTTGAATCACTGGGCAGCACTTCAACAGTTGGATAACCATGTACTCTAGCCGCCGGAAAACTCAGCTCTTCAATTAGCCATGCCAAAGTTTGCGCATCATGTTCAAATTGCTCGGCTATTTTAATGTGCGGGTCTGGGGCAAACTCTGGATCATCAGCAATTAATATCAAGGCTAATTTTTCATCCTGAGTGTACTCAATTTTTTGCTCAAACTTCTGCCAGAAATCGTTCACATCAAGCTTAAGCTCTCCGGCAAACAAAATTGGTTCGAGTTGGTTATTAATCACGCGATGTGCTTGGACACGAGCATTGTTTAATACAATGATAAAATCTGTCATTTATGGCCTTAACCCCATTACTTTATCTTCTATCTGTTCAATACTTAACTCAGGCTCTAGCCGTTGATAAGCATCAACTAAGGCTCTGCTGTGTTTTTGGCTCTGCTGTGTTTTTGGCTCTGCTCAATACTTAGTTCATCATTAAGGTACAAGCTATACTCGCTGGTGTTAAGATTTTTTGCTTTATAAGCTTTGATTGTCGCAATAATCTCTTCCGTTTCCAGATGTTGCGTGGCGACCATTGCCATAAATTTAGGACAAACCACAGTATCTAATTTTTCATTAATCCCTTGCAAAGTAATTGCCGAACCTATCGCTGAACGCGCCAGTAGTTCTTTCTCATCTAAGCGACTAAATTTTTCTCTATCAATAGTGACATCATTTCTCAAGTGAGCAATATAAGCATTGATTGAGTCGAAATCTTTCGGTGTTTTCTCGCTCATCATGGCTTTTTCACCCAACTCTTCTAAATTATCGTCTGGCTTAATAATACCTAAGCTGATCCCTACACCTTTAATCGCCTCGCCCACTCTCGCTGCAAGAGTAAGCCCCATTTCAGCTATGGTTGTCGCCACCTTAGTTACAGCACTACCCAATATTGATACCGCAGAGCTAACCACACTACATGCACCTCTGACGACGCTGCTTAATGCCGAGCCTACACTACTCCAAAATCCCATAAACGACTCCTAATATTTAACTTTAAGATCCTTGCGAAAAACGTCATTCAAATTAATACATATTCTCTCTTGATGATGACTATTTAGCTTACAAAGAAAGTCATGTACAGATTTTTCCCGTATGAGCCTATCACTACTGTCACTTTGCTGATAACAAGTTAAGCAAATATACTGGTACATAAATTGCCAACCAAACTTATTGAGATATTCAAGTAAGTCTATTCTATCTTTCGATTTACCTACCGCAACATACCATGACTCAGCGACAGCCCCTTGTAAGAAGTCCGAGACATCGTCTGCTGAAGGTTTACTGCTTAACCACTCTAAACCTTGAATTAAACCCGTTGAATAGGCATCAGCGTAATATTGCAGGGCAATCTGCCGAATCTCAGTCGGATCAACATCTTGCTCGGTGGTGGTACTCAGCAACTCTTCTATCTGTACTTGCAGAGGTTTACTCATACCTGAACTCGATAAGATCACTCGACCCGGCTCAAGATTTGATAAAAAATCTTTCTGCTCATCAGATAGAGCCATGGTATTCCCCACCGCCTCTTTATCATCTTGAGCAAATAATTTATGAATGATTTTGGTACTGGTATTTTTTAAAACTTCGGGGGTCAATTTATTGGGAATTTGATCAATAATAATCAGTGACTCACCGTATTTACGCACTTCAGCCAGCATATCAGCAAAGGTTTCAACCCCTTGCTTCTTATTTGGACTATCACCGACTTCGAATTTTGTCAGCAAACGGTGTGCTTCTTCAATCAAGGTAATATGGCGAAATTTCTCTCCGCGCTGCTGATATTGCTTGTAACTAGCACGAATCGCCTCGTTAAGATTAGCTAATACAAAGCCCATGATTAGCGATTTTTCGCTTGGATTACGAATTTCTTCTAACTCAAGAATTACATTGCGTTGAACCAAGTCCGTAAAATTGATTGAACGTGGTGTATCGAGCATTAATCCTTTTGCGCCTATCAGCAAACCCTGTAAACGCGCTTTGATGGAACCGATGTAATCTTGTTTTAATCGGTCATCAAACCCCTGATCGCTAACCACGACTTCCGTCATGGCAATCAAATCACTTAAAGTAGGGAAAGCATAAATGCCATCAGCAAAGGGATCAGCGTACAACCGATTTTTCGAGGTCGCAATGTTCCAACCTTTCTCTTCGTAACAACGATAGATAGCAGCTTCAATCAATTGAGGGATTGCCGCCTCCATATCAAAAGCGGCCTCAATACTGGCTTTGATCATATCGACGCGAGAAGTAATATTCTCATGGGGGAAGAACTCAAAGGGATTAAGCCTAAAGGGAGCTACGTTATCATTGCCTAGGGTAAAAATAAGGATATCTTTATTTTTTTTCGTCAATACTCGATATTCAGTTTTAGCAGGTTCAATCACCAAAAAAGGTATTTGAGCTGATTCGAGCAAACGGTGACAAGTGGTGGTTTTTCCACTGCCCGTCACCCCGGCGATAAAAATGTGCTTATCCAATTCACGTTTATCCATAAATACTTCTATCGTTTGTGGCAAGCCACTTTTAACGAGGTTGCCTAAGAACAAACGGTTTTGGTCATCGATTTGTGCATTAACATTTAAACCAAACTCAACCTCTTCTTTAAGAGTTAAACCCACCACCTCTTTTTGTGGTAATCCAGCGACAACACTGAGCTCTTTAGTCGATAACCAATTGCAAGCATAACGATTAAATGGACTCTTAGATAACAGCAATGCTAACTGACTTTCACTGCTGGTGATTTTCGTTTGCTCCGCCTCACGAATTTTTAATATCGGCAATTGAAAGTTTCTCACCGAATTAATCTCGTGATTATCCGTTACTTTTCGAATCTGTAGTGGTGACTTATTAGTTTCAGCCCCTGAAAAAATTGATCGTGCGGTATTACCTAATTTCAAAACACTGGCAACGGAATTAGCCAACAAATAAATGTTGGAGAGATACAAGCCCTTATTCTTCCCAAGCTGAACCCTTTTTAATAACACTTCATCAATATAGTTCAGCCACTCTTGGATACTTTTATCAGTAAAATCCCTTGATTCACTGGATGATGTTCCGCTTTGTGTTGAAGTATTGCTGCCGGTATTGATTGCGATAGCTTTTGAAACTGTCGTACCTTTGCTTGTCGCTTCAGAACCACTTCTATATTTATCATGATCAGTTTCTGCGGCACTTTTTGAGGTCTGTTTACTACTCCCGCTGTCTGAAGTTCCACTCGTCACCGAGACTGATTTACCGGTATTTTGCGTAATACTGAGGTTATCATTGGTACCCGTGGAATCAGTAACTGTTTTACCTTCCGCTTCACCAATACTCTTAGACTCGTTTTCTCCGCTTTGAATACTTTTCTTTGCTAATGGCATCAACTTATCATAAATATTATGTAATTCGCTTTCGATCTTATTGATCTCAAGTAATGATAACGGGTCGGCAAGTACCGCTAGGCAAAACTCATCGCCACTCATAATATCCACTAAGCGATCTACGCCCTGAAACTGCTCATTATCTTCATGAACGTTGGGGACACCTTCTAACTTAGAAATATGTGTAAAACTGCCAATAATATCCTTTACTTCATTACGCTGTATTTTTTCTAATTTTTCAACAACACTGCCTCGAAAATTCCCCTCCAACGAGGGTTTCAGGATCATTTCACCAATATCATCCACTTCGAGAGACAGCGAACCTCGATGTCGCTTGTTTTTAGCAATACCAAAATAGAAGTTTACTTGTTTTTTGTTCCCCAAAAGAAGATAGGTAAAAATAACCCCCTCGATAGCTAAGGCATTGAGCACATTTTCAAATGCTTCTTTACGTGGTGAATCTTCATCAAATGTAACTTGCTTAATATGATAAAGTGAAAACTCATGACCTAATATTTCAACTGGTGGCTCAATATTCGATGGAGCGAGCCAACCCGCCGCCGTATTTTTTAGCAGTTCAATTAGTGATTGTTTAGACATTACTGGTTCTCTAACGTAAGTTAATCACGGCGTCTTCAGCCTGTTGACGATCTAGTTCTGGATCGACGAATTGATAAGCACTCACCAAAGCTTCACTGTGCCGTTGCGACTGCTCGATGGTTAATTTATCACTCAAGTACTGCTCGACGTCATCGGCACTTAACCCACTTTTTGCGTAAGATTTGACTATGGCTAAAATAAGTTTTGGCTCTAACCCTAGCTGGCTAACTGTTCTTAAAAAAGGCAGTGATAGCTCTGTACCAATAACTTCACCAACACCTTTTAAGGCAATGGTTGCGCCGACTACATGGCGAATCGTGCTATCAACAGGATCTTGGCTTAACTTTTCACTATCAACCTCAACCTCATTTCTCAGATAATCAATATAATCATTAATCTGCTCAAAATCCTCGGGGGTTTTATTGGCCGCCATCGCCTTAGCGCCTAACTCTTCAGTGCGTTCATTGGGACGAAGCACATTCGTAGTGAGACCGATCGCTTCAATCGTTTGGAGCACCTTGGGCAAATGCTTACCGAGCGTTTCAATCATTATTGGCACATACTTGGTGATCATTGGTCCAAGTGTGGTGGCGAATTTACTGATTGCGACAATAACACTGGTAATGATGCTGGGTACCATTGGTGGAATAAATAACATTTTTTTGCTCCTATAGTTCAATATGTTGAATATCGCTTAAGTAAGTGCCCTCAGCTATGTCATTCGGTTGGGCAATGACATACTCAATATCGCTAGGGGAGACAACTCGCAAATAGACTGATGCATTCTCATCGGTCAATTCCAATTTAACCGTCTTTTTCTTGATGCTCGGATCGTTAATCACCACTTGACCTGTACTACAACTTGGCTGTTCGGTATAGAAAATCTCAAACTTTTGGTAATCGGCATAGGTGAATTCAACCCATTGATTAAATGTAATTTCACGGTCAATCAACGGTTTAAATTTCCCTTTACGCGCTTCACCTAAATAATATTTGAAACGAATATCTTGCTCACCAAGATTGTGATCCATAACCTTAATTCGCCCCCCTTCACGGGAAGTGATTAGTCCAAATGCCACACCGGTTTTACCCGTAGGTTTTTCAACGTTATTTTTATCGGCGCCCAAAGGAGGAAATAATTCAAAACGGCTTAGACCATCGCCAAGCTCCATCTCTTGATGCTGGAGCGCAATATGCTTTTCAAATAGCTGGTTTACAAAGCGAGATTGACTGGAGTTACCCGCCAAGAAAATTTTCACACTATCGATATCCGACAGCATTTGTTGACTATTACTGAACGCTAATCGTAAAGCCTCAAAAAAGTTGACTACCCCACGTTCAATGCGATCCGATAAAATTTGCTCCAACTGCTGCACATCAATATCGAGCGCAAAAGCAGAATGCTGCACTCCATCTTTATCGGTTAAGGTGACAGAAAGCTCACCTGAAGCATCAAACTCAAAATCAGCATGTTCTTCCCAAAAAGGTCGTAAGGCGATACAAAGCTGTTTGGTATTAGTTCTGGCTTCTTGTGAACTACTGATCAACTGCTCGCTACCGGCAAAGACGTCTTTTTCAGGGTGCTTGTCAAATTGAATACCGTTTTCCAGCAAGCGAGTTTTATTAGCTTTAAATACCTCAAAAGCCAGCAGCTCCAGTAGGTTCTCTCCACCCAAAAACTTATCACCACCAGCACCAAAGTGCTCTATCACATAATCAAAGCGGCGTTTGTCTCTCGCATTAGTAGGTTCATGATAGATACCAAAATCGAAATCTGTCGTCCCACCGCCAAAATCAAACACACTGTAGAAAATACGCTCTTCACTCTCAGGTTCGATGTCATATTCTTGCAAGGCAGTGAGCGCATAAGCAGCCGGTTCGCTAGCTCCTTTGCTCACCGACAATTGATTAATGGTCTCTTGACCAAGTTCTCCCGGCAATGATTTAGCAAGCCCCTTTCTAAAGCTCTCGATAATCTTATCTCTCACCGCCATTTCATAGGTCACCGGGAACGACATGATGTAGTCGATAAAAATACCGTTGTTAAGGTTATTGATGTACAATCCCAAGTAATAGGCATAAATCTCAATTGGGTTAAAATCTTGATCGGTTAACTCTAAAAACGGCGGCAAATCGATCACTTTACCGTGTTGGCCAACGATTTTAAGTTTACGGTTTTTATCCCCCGCCCACTGCTTGATCGCATCGAGAAAGGTATTAAATTTACTCGATTCACTGCCTTGCATGGAGTTTTGTGCGGTATGTGAAATAGTTAGATCTCGCCAACGAGTGTCCGGTTTATATGCTTGGGCGCAATATGCCTGAATAAAAGGTTCGAGATGGATAAACTCCATAATGGTTGGATTTTCGTAATGATGAGCAGCAATCTCTTTACTTAAATCACCAGTGCCGATACGCATGGGGTGAATGGTCACATTGTCTTTTTGATACACCACCACAGTACTTTTAGTGCCAAAATCAATGGCCACTACACCATCATGGATACTACTTTTCGGGTCACGCGCCACCATCTGACTAGGTAGATCAATCGAGATATAATCCTCGGTATTCAGTTCATCTTGCCATAATGACCAATGGCCTAATTCGGTATCTTGGAGCATTTTCGAATGGTACGGCTGGATATCGGCGCGCTGGGTATCTGCTTGCAATAGTGTATTGATAATTTTGTTATCTATATACTGAGCGATCAGTTGATCAGCAGCTGATTGCCCAGTGGTAAACAGATCAGGTTTATCGTAATGAAACAGTTTAAGTAATATAACATAAGCTTGATTGTCCACCATTTCCTTGATCATAAAACCACACTGTAATACATCAACCAATAAACCTTTATTGGTGATATAACGACTACCGTAAGGCAAAAAAGGAAGTGGATGTCCTTCAGCACTTATATCTCCCAACAATCCAGCACTTATATCTCCCAACGATCTTAAATCTGTATTAAAACAACGACACAAGTGATTCTGATAATACAAGTAATCACAAGTATACGTAGGCCTGCCATTGCTTATTGCAAAAGGTGCAGTACCTAGACGAGTTAAACAGAGTAACTCCTCCTTATTGGGAATTGACCATTGATTAATGGGATCGGAAATAACGGAATTAATATCCTCTTCGATATGAGCAAGTTCTGTTCCTCTGTCATACTTTCCAAAGTTGCTCATATTCTTTTTGATCAACCAATATCCTTGGGCTTTTTTATCAAAGTAAATCTCATTCTCTAAGCACACCCATCGCTCTGCGGCTAATGTTTGCTCTAGCGAGTGGTAGCACTCATTAAGTAGTTGAGTAATTGGGTTAGTCGTTTGACTCTGCTCGAGAAACAGCTCTACCGCTTGTTCAATGAGATTTTTCGCATTTTTTACCGGGTCGCTTTCAAAGCCAAGTTGGGCAGCGAATTCAGGTGGGACTTTCCATTGTGATACTAATTTCGTTTTCATGCTGTTCTCTATATATGTTCTGCTAATCGGTTTCATTGACTACTCATTATCTCTACCCCCCACACTTGGTCACCAAAGCTGTTTAGCCAGCGTTCCAATTGTTTGGATTGAATCACCGTGGCGCAGATGTGGAAATGGTTGTCATATTCTTCGACGGTTTGATCGACGGCTAACGGTGTTTCCAACAGGTGAAAACCGGCGGATTTAGCGATATTAAACTGCACTTGGCAATACTCTCCTTCGCCAAAGCCAAAACGCCCATCACCATCGTATTGGCTGAGGCGAAACTCTTTCGGCCGTACAAAACTAAAGGTTGACACTACGGCTTTACTGATGCGATGCAATGCTAAGCTACGCTCATTGTCATAACCATCAAAACGGCAAACTAGATATAACCGATGCCCTTGCTGAGCCAGACCTAATGGCAACACTGTGGCGGATTTCTGCTCTTGTTTAGCATTGTTATAACTAATGTTAAGCAAGCGATCATGAAATAGAGCTTCACTGACCGCATGAAATACCTCGCTGTCAATGGTCGGTGGTAGTAAGGGCTGCGTTTCACTCACTACACGAACTTTTTTTAACCACTCGCGCTCTTTGTTGTTGGTTGCTGTGGGCGCTAAGGTATATTTTGCTTCACGGAAAAAACTCTCCAGCGAAACGGCTAGATTGGCTGGTAATAGTTTGGCTAAATAATCTTCCGCTAGGCAGAGCAACAACGCTTCGGAAGGCGACAATTTGGGTAAGCTGAAGCCATGGCTATGTTTGCTCCATCGGTAGCCGTAAGGCTTGGTACGTTCATCTCTTTCAATATCAAAATGCTGAGATAGAATATCTAACGTGCGCTGTATGCTACGAAAATCACGCTGAATCTCGATCGCCAGCAACTGCTGATGAATTTCACTAGCGGTAATTTGACCAATTTTGGGAATGCGTTTTAAAACTTCAAACGCAATATGTAACGATTCTTGGGTCGATGCTCGTTTCGCCATACTCATGCCATTTTACTGAGGTTACGGGTTTAGTTAATGATTTTGTAATTTTCACTCACTTTGAATGAGCAGCACTTGAGGCAGCGATGTGATTTACAAAACTCACGTTGACACTGCAAGCAGAGAAAAAACCGAGCTCGGTAGATCATCATGGCGACCTTATATTACCTCTGTTGCACCAATACAGGTTATACCCAATATGCAAGGCTAAGTTAAGCAACAGAGCGGATAATTATCGTTAAATTGAGAATAACGTGAGGCAAGACAAATTGTGTCGCAGCTAACTAAAACGACTCACGTTAAAATTTTCTAAACAGCCCTGCTATTGCTTTTTCTACCGTTGATGCTGCTTCTCTCTTTAACGTGTGGCCGCCACATTGAGGACATTCATTAGACAAATCTTTTGGTGACAATACATCACTTTTTGGCGCTCGCACTGAACTCCAGTTACACTGTGGGCAAACCAGTTTATAAGGTTGGGGGGCTTTGTTGCGTAAAAGAATAATCCACTTCACCAGTCATTCCTCAAGAGAGGATAAGCCCACTAAAACCTTATGTGCTTGGTAGATAGATGAAGTGACCTAAGAATTTTATTCTAAATGTAGGTAACAATTCTGCGTGAAATCACTATTACGCAACAAAGCCAGGTTGGGGGGGAAATGGCATTGTATACTCCTTTGCTACGACAAAAGCTGAGGTTATTTGTAATAAATGAGTTAAGGAAGTGAGCAATACCTAATCCCGATCACCAATTTTAAATTTGCTATTATCCCACCCAATCATCAGCAAGCCATCATAGTTCGTAGCGCAGAAAGTCGGCTACCTCTCGACCCGTCGATAACATACAGCATGACAATAGCGAACAATCAGAAATCAACAGATACCGTCACTTTTATTGCTTCCTTTGATTTTTCCAGTGACTTTTCAATAGCAGAAACATCGAAACGAGCTTTATAAAATTGAGCCACAACTCCAAGCTTGGCTGTCATTGATGAATCAAACATTTTCTTCACATCTTTGGTCATATCCAAAGTAAAATGTTGCTGTATGAGCTGATTAGAAGGAAATGAGCGCATATCACGGATACTTCTAAATAAGTCGTCACGTATCAAACCATTCTTAGTAAGAATCTCATCAGCAGCGGTTAAATCAGGTAAACTACCGGTAGCTTTTGCCTTCATCTCTATCATTTTCTTTTTCAAATTTTCAGTTGAACTACGAGCACTGTAATTCCCTCCTATAACACCACTACCGACAGGCATCTTAAGCTCTGCAGAAGCAGAGTATTCGGCGGATGAATCCGAATCAATCAAAATGGATTCAACACTATTAACGGACACCTGCTTAGCCCCCAGAGCCATACATAGTAACTGCCAAAGCATAAATTTTTTAAGCGTTACATCTTCATCAAAGCAATCTATTGGTGAAAACTGGTTAGAATACTGAGTTTTCACTAATACATTTCCAGGCCGTATATGTTCAACATCCATAAGTAGATGAAGTTTATTAATAGCGTTTTCATCTATTATTGACAGATTAATAATCTGCGTATCAAGTGACGGTTGCTGAAAATATTCATACTTTGCAATAGAAGCTTCTTTTAGCTCACAAAGAAACTCATTGTCAACAAAGAAAACTTTCTGCGTGATAGGTTTAATCATTATTTTTCACTCTGTTAAAGAACACATGCAAAAGAATCAGAAAAAATGGGAGACATAGAATATTACTCATCACCTTAACATTTTCATCAAACTTTGGAGGAGTTACCCTTCCCATTTTTCGTACCCCCTCATGAATCAATTCAGCATACAGATTACGTTCAGAATTATACACATTAAACAAAACCTGAATTGGTGCCCAACGACCAGAGTCATCAAGAGTTAAAGGTATAATGGTTAACAAGCAATCACCATTCAGCAATATACGAAACGAAACTCTTGGGTCTGATACCAACCAGCTACGCCCCTTTTCCGCAATTTTATCGATACGCTGAAGCATCATTGCCCGACAGGGATCAGAATCATCAATATTATTAATAACATCAATATGATATGCATGCTTACAAATGCTATCACCAGAGTTGTCCAGCGTTTGAGCGTAGAAAAAAACGCCCCCTAAATGGTTATTTGCAATCATTAATAATATCCTCAATCAACTTACAAGAACTTTTATTATCGTGAAGATTAACTGTGTATATTACACCCTGACAATCAGACAATTCTTCGTAGATACGCCTCATAGCATCATCATTTACTACTACATTATTAACATCCGCAGGAGAAATATCTTTCCAACGGGACTCATCCAGATGTGTCCCAATAATTTTTACTCTTTTATCTTTCCCTTCTGACTTAATCTTATCCACCGTCTTTTTAATATCTGATTTGACTTTCGATGAATAATTTTCATCTGTTTTACTCAACTTATTTAGGTCAACGATATAGAAAATATTAGACTTACTTTCCACCTCTTTAAGCCAATCATTTAAGCGATCACGACTGCCAGGTAAGTCAACTAATTCTTTAATTATATAATTTTTCTCATCCCCACCCTTGAGGATAATATTTGTGTGAAGCACCTTGGATGTGGTTTGCTTCTTATTGTCCGGAGTAATATCTTCATCTTTTAGCCTTGAGATGAATGTTGTTTTTCCTGAATCCGGCTGCCCCCATACTGCAAAATCACCAAGATTATGATTATTATTCTCATCTGAGTCATCGTCAGACCAATACTTGTAAGCAGCTGCTGCTGCTGCTGCTGCAATTATGAAAGGAATCATCAATACCTCCAAATACACATTTCTCTCATTAAATCAAATATTCAACTTAATTTTTTAACACCTTATCTTGACTAATGCCGCTAAGAGAATGTGATCTGCCTCAGCAATACTGGACACTTCATTAAGCGACATTTCGATTTGCAAAGTTAATCGGACTTAGATACCCAAGAGCACTACGCCTCCTTATCCAATGATTAATCTAACCTCTATATATTCTTTATCACAATATGATCGGTTTTAGGATCTATAAACTCCGGTGTAACCACTGGTTAAGCCGCTTCATACCTAGCAATGATTGTTTCAAGCGGTAGATCTTTTTCACGGATCATCGCCACAACAGCTACAATATCCTCATTTTGATTAATTGCCATAGCTTGCTGAATATCCTCCATCAGACTTAAAGCCTGCGTTTTACTCAGTTTACGCAATAGATTGATGCGGTTAGCTTGCGGTAGACTCATTAGCAGTTGGGTGCTATCCGAAACTTTACTTGGTGACTCACAGCTTTGCGGTAATGCCTCAGATACAACCGATAGCGCAGACAACTGGCATTGATTAGGCTCTATTTCGGTGGCAGAAGCGGTATATTCTCTAGACTGCTTCTTACGTTTATATGCCTCTGTCAGAGAAACAACTGGTTTACCAGCCTTTATAGAGTATAATCTTCAACCAATCCATCATTTATAGCATCCACATCAATTGGCTTACAGCCAAGTAGATCGACATAATAAGCCAGACTGGGTAACATAAAATTAAGGTGCTTGATAATCGCCTTTTCAATGGCTTTCATCTCTTTGGGTTTTATGTATCCACCCTGCTTACGAGCTTGCAGCGCTAACTTAATCGAATGTTTCACTGTATCCAGCCAGTATACCGCTAGACCATCGACGGTGTTTGTCGCTAATACCTGAGATTCCTCATGGGATTTTATTACCTTCACTTGGGTTCTCAGTGATTTAACGCAAGTTTTAATCAATTTGTCGGAATATATAGTCGTTATTACCGATTGAGGAGGCTCCGCTATCGCCAACACAGTTTGAGGTTCGGTTTGAGCCGCCCGACACTCACGTTTAACTTCTGCCATAAAGTTATTGATAGACTTCATATCCGATGGCGTTGAACCGGTATAAAGCGGTTTGGAGACACCGTCTATAAGTACTTTAAGATGGTTGTTTTGAGTACGTTCATAAGAGAATGGCGTATGTACACCGAGAAACTCAGATAAAAACCGGATAACCCGTTTTTGATACTGACTGTAACTGACTTATTTACACATACCTGACTCTCCATCAAAATGTTTTTGAGAGGCATAGTAATGAAATGTCGATTTTTTTGCCGCTTTCGCCAGTTGCTCAGCCTCGGCACGCGCCTTGGCAATGCGCTCTAGTAGCTTATCGGCAGGCTCGTCGCTTGGGTCTTGCGCCACCAGCTCACCACGGAAGGCTTTGGCAAGAATGCTTTGCGTCAGGTTATCCACCCATACTTGGGCTTTTTTTACTTGCGCTTCAATGGTGTCGGCAAAAGCGAAATATTGGTCTACAAGTCGAACGATTTCGGTTTGTTCTTCGATAGGAGCTTTGGGTACATCAATATCTAGTAAAGCCTTCTGCCCAATATTACGCATAGACATTTGATTTCCTGTAGATCTTGACTCGATTTCGTTACGGCCATCAATAGAACAAAGAAACATACAAACCCATGGTTTATCTTCTTCTTCCATAACTAAATGTAGAACTTTATCACTTAACATAAGGTTTTTAGTTACTTGATGAACTATTACAGGGTTACCTAATAACTCCATTGTGTTTGCTCTAGAGATCAAAAAGTCACCAACATTAATCCTGCGTGACTCAATAAATAGATCTTGGCTAGGGAGAGTTTTACTTTGTTCTTCATCATAAATACCCCAGGTCACAGCACTAATCTTAATAATTCCGTATTCATTATTTTGTGGAGGAATTTCAATACATTTAAGATTCTTACCAGCTTCAATTGGGCTTTGTTGCGTAATTCGAGGGAACTAAATCAGAAGGTTGCGATCTGATCGGCTAAGTAAGTTAATCATCCTAGTCTCATTTAGGCAGGTTTAAGAGAGTAAATGGTTGAATTACCCCTGCCAGATATAGGCCAGGTGCTTATTAGACATACTACCATACATGTCGGGTGCTATGTATCGCCAGCTCAAGGCGGATAGATATTCTATCTGTCTTGTCTGAGGTATCCCCAGAAATTCATTAGCTAAAATAAAAAGTTAGGCGATTAGGGAACATTCATGGCGTTTCCCGATCTGATCTTTCGCCAAAAACATCTAACCAAGAGTACCGCCATGAATGTTAAAACTATGCTCGCTGATTTCCTCCGATTTGTCACCCCCCAAACCATGCATAAAGCCCGATTTTCTGTCCTACTAGACGCGGTTACTGCGCTTGCTAAAGATGCTCGTTGCACCGTTACAGCTATTGGGCGTGCTATGCCAGGCTCGTCGGATAAAGTCAGCATTAAGCGTGCAGACAGATTACTCAACAATGCCAATCTGCAACGGGAACTGCCTCTTATCTATGCGGCAATGACCAAATCTGTCGTGAGCAGTAAATCTCAGCCGCTTATTTTGGTTGACTGGAGCAACGCCGATACCGCGAAACGGCATTTTATTCTGCGGGCCAGTATGGCCACTGATGGCAGAGCACTCACGCTATTACAAAAAGTGGCGGCGGCAGAAGACTATAGTTGCCCACATGTACACCGCGCATTTTTAAAACAGCTCAAGGCCATGTTACCCAAAGACTGTAAGCCGGTTATCGTCACCGATGCGGGCTTCAAAGTGCCCTGGCTTAAGCAGGTACGCAAATTAGGCTGGCATTATGTCGCCAGAGTCAGAGGTAACGTGAAGCTTAAACTGGCAGAGCAAACAGAGTTTATGACCGTCAATGTGCTTTATAAAAAAGCTCGCGCTACCCCCAAACACTTAGGCACAATCGTGCTGACTCAGACGCAGCAGTATGAAACCCGCGCTATTCTGGTTGGTAAAGGCTATAAGCTATTAAAACGAGACAAAAATAAGTCTTACAAAGAACCCTGGTTGTTGGTTTCATCGTTACCTGAGTGTCATGACTATGCGAATAAAATCGCTAAATGCTACAGCAGCCGAATGCAAATTGAAGAAAGCTTCCGTGACCAGAAAAGCCCGCGTTATGGCTTAGGGAGTGACTTGCATGGCACCAAATCCAAATCACGTTTAAATATATTGCTGCTATTGGCGGCACTGGCAAATTGGTTCCACTACCTACTGGGGGCGGCAGGTGAAATAGCAGGCGTACACTTACGATATCAGGCTAACACGGTAAAAAGTCGAAGGGTACTTGCTCTGAATTTCCTTGGCATATTGCTTTGTAATGAACCTAAGCTGCCCATTCGTAGACAACATTATCAGCAAGGGCTAAAGCAAATCGTGCACTGGCTTGCTCAGTGGGACTGGGCATTAATCAAATTGGCAAAGAGTTGATATTATGGGGGAAATTTGTGGGGATCCCTCAGCTGTCTTGTAACATATCCATCCAGACATACCACACGGTAAACTGTATTCCTACACATTCTCTAGCCTTCCAGGGCGCAAAAAAAGCCCAATCTTACACTATGTAAAACCAGGCAAATTTATCGGTCTTATCTAAATAATACTAGCTGAAAGCTTACTAATTCAGTTATCAGTTTGCCAACTACCACCAAAAGCCTTAAATAGCGTGGTATATGCTAACAAGTGCTGACGCTTGGCATCTGTAACTGCAATTTCAGTATTCAATAGCTCGCGTTGATTGGCTAATAACTCAAAAGAACTTATCGCTCCAGCCTTATACTGTAACTGCGCCAGCCTGTGACTCTCTGCCAGGGCTTGATGTTGCTCTGTGTAAGCTTGTGCGCGTGTTGCCGAAATGTGAAGTAGCGAAATAGCATCTTGCGCGTCACCCACAGCAGCAAGTACTGTTTGCTGATAAGCGACATTAGCCTGCTCACGCTGCGCCTCTGCACTTTCTACCTGACGCGCTAAACGACCGAAATCAAATAGTGGCGCCGCTAGATTTCCGGCTACAGACCAATGCTCTGCACCTGAACTAAATAAATAACTACTGTTTAGTGCAGAGCTACCTCCTACAGCATTCAAGTTAAAGCTCGGAAATCGGGCGGCTTGCGCAATACCAATTCGGGCATTGGCGGCCTTCAGATTAGCTTCCGCCGCCCGCACATCGGGTCGGTTTAATAACAGTTCTGATGGAGTATGTGCAGGTAGCTTATCCGGTATACTTAAATCCGCCATGGAGCGCTGACCAAAACTCACTTTACTCAGCAGTTCCTGTGGACTATACCCGACCAGAATAGCCAGCGCGCTTTGACTTAACTGAAGTGTTTCTTGTAAATCGGGCAGCATCGCTGTTGCTCCAGCCAAAGCCGCTTTACTACGCTGCAGGGTCAAAGGGTCTGTAGCACCAAGCTCGTAGCGACGCTGCTCTATCGCCAGCGTTTGATTTAACGAATCAATATTAGCTTCAAGGATCATCAATTGTTGATGTATGGCCTGTACACTAAAGTAATAGCTGATAACATCAGCAGCCAGAGCTAACCTGACTGCGTCTGCAGCCAATATTGATTGTTCTAACAAGGCTGCAGCCGCCTCACGTTGCCGGCTTAAGCGCCCCCATAAATCAATTTCGTAACTTAACATTCCGGTCACGCTGTATTGGTTATTAACACTGTTCCCACCGGGGGAGGCAACCATAGCAGCAGCGGGTTGCTGTTCTCGGCTTACGGCAGCTTGTGCCGACAAGGTTGGCCAACGATTTGCCCGCTCAAAACCGAGTTCTGCGCGTGCTTGTTCAATACGGGACAGCTGCAGTCGCAAATTAAGGTTATCTTGCAACGCTCGTTCCACCAAAGCATTCAATGCTGGGTCATCGTATTGCTGCCACCACTTCTGCCAATCGGTTTGTTGCTCGTTACGCTGAGCGATAGGAGATAACCACTGATCTGGCAATGCGATATCCGCTTTTTCATAATCAGGCCCCATAGTACAGCCACTGAGCAAACTGACTGAAGCTATACTCAGCGCCACTAAAGTTAAATTTAAACTGTGCTTAGTCATGTTCAAATCCTTGCATAGCGGATGATTTAACGTTTCTACTGCGATACCAGCTACTGAAGTCTTCTAACACTTTGTAGGCCAACGGCACAAAGAATAAAGCCAGCGAACTGGCGGCTATCATGCCACCTACTACCACAGTACCAATCTCCTGACGACTCGCTGCCCCAGCACCTGACGCAAACATCAGTGGTAAACATCCAATAATAAAGGTTGCAGCGGTCATGATAATAGCTCGGAAACGTTGGCGAGCGGCAGTAATAGCAGCCTCAGTAGAATTCATACCCTCTTTACGGTTTTGCGCCGCAAACTCGACGATCAAAATCGCATTCTTGGCAGCTAAGCCAATAAGCACTAATAAACCTACCTGAAAATAGACATCGTTAGGGAATCCCCGAAGCATTGAAAATAGCGCCGCCCCAAAAACACCAAAGGGTACGGCAGTAACAACAGCAAACGGCAAATTAATCCGCTCATACTGCGCAATAAGTATTAACACAACCATCAACAAGCCCAATCCAAAGGCTGAAGCGGCCGCGCCAGACGCTGCATCTAATTGATAAGCTTCGCCGACCCAGCCCATTTGAATATTAGCTTGATCGCGAAAACCGTTAATAACCTCATCTAGTGCCATTTTTGCTTGGCCGGAGGTATAGCCGGGAGCGGGATCACCCATAATTTTAGCTGCAGCGTACAGGTTAAAGCGATTCAACACATCAGCACCGGTCACGCGTTCTGCGGTAACGAGCTCACTTACCGGCACCATTGCCCCGCTATTCGCCCGCACATAGACCTCCCGCAGATTTTCTGGTGACTGACGATATTCCCCCTCTGCTTGCATATTGACTTGCCATAAGCGACCTCGGTAGGAGAAATCGTTTATGTAGCTGGAGCCAAAGGTAGTTTGCAGGGTGCTAAACAGCGAGTTTAACGGTACATCCATAGTTTGAGCTTTTTCGCGGTCAACTTGCAGCATATAGCGCGGTACATTGGTTTCCAGCATGCTACGCACACCGACTAACTCCGGCCGCTGATTTGCTGCCGCAACCACCTGCTGCGCAATATTATTGAGTGTGCCTGGATCAGCGTCGCCGCGTAACTGCATATAGCCTTCTACACCACCGGTTAAAGAAAGCCCCTGAATGGGTGGTGGCACAAAAACAAACACATTGGCTTCCTGCATACCAAAGCCCATACCCATAATCTTTTGTGCTATTTCCTGTGCACTTAACCCTGCACCGGTACGTTCACTCCAGTCTTTTAAATTTATAAAACCTGCCAACGAGTTGGTTCGCATCGAGCTGGTTAAAATGTCAAAACCTGCAAAGGCAATAAAATCCTCTACCCCATCCATTGCCAGAAATTGTTCTGACAGCTGATCACGAAACTGTTCACTGCGTGCCAATGAGGAGGCGGGAGGTAACTGCGCAACGGCCAGAGCTATACCTTGATCTTCAGCCGGCACCAAGCCAGTTGGCATACGGCTGACTAACACCACGGTAACAAGACTAAAACCGATAAAAAGGGCGATGCCAAGCAGCCAGCGCCGGATTAAAAATGATACACCAGCAACATAGCCATTCGTCAGCTTATCGAAAAACCGGTTAAACAGTACAAAAGGCGCCGAGACTTTATGGCTTTGTTTATCTAACAGTAAGGCACACATAGCTGGCGTTAATGTTAGTGCAACTACACCAGACACCACGACTGATACAGCAATAGTTACCGCAAACTGCTGATACAGCTCGCCGCTTAAACCGCCCAGAAAAGCCACCGGCGCAAACACGGCTACCAGCACTAAGGTGGAAGACAGCACCGCACCGGAAACCTGCTTCATGGTTTCGATGGCTGCATCTTTCGCTGTCATGCCTTTTTCAGCAATAAGTCGCTCAACATTTTCCATGACAATAATGGCATTATCTACCACGATGCCGATGGCCAACACTAAACCAAACAGCGTTAACATATTAATAGAAAAGCCTAACGCCAGCATGCCAGCGAATGTACCAATAAGTGATACAGGTATCGCCGCAACCGGAATTAAGGTGGCGCGAATATGCTGTAAAAACAAAAAGGTAACCAATACCACAAGCACCACTGCTACTAATAAAGTGACAACCACTTCATTTACCGAAATCTGAATAAATTCAGTGGTGTCATATGGGATTTGATAAGACAATCCGGCCGGGAATTGTTGCTGTAAATAGTTTAACGCATTGTGAATATTCTGAGCTGTCTCTAATGCATTGGCACCAGGCTGCAAATAAACCCCCAGCGGTACGCTGCCTTGGTTATTAAAGGTAGCAGAAAAACCATAATCTTGTGCTCCCAACTCTATCCGTGCCACATCTCCCAGTCGAATAGCATTACCTGTTTCGTCTGAACGTAGGATCACATTGGAAAATTGTTCCGGCGTAGTTAACTGGGTATCGGTGGTGGCTGTGTAAGTAAACGCCGTATCAGACGGGCTAGGTGTTGCACCAAAGCGCCCGGCAGCATACTGCGCACTTTGATCACGGATTACATTTGTAATATCTGCCGGGTTTAAAGCATATTCGGCCAATTTAGCCGGATCGGTCCAGATGCGCATTGAATAATCTTGTGCACCAAATAACGACGCATTACCTACCCCCTCTACCCGCACCAACTCATCCAAGACATTGAGCAGTGCATAGTTACTAATATCTAGTTCACTAATGCTGTTGTCATCAGAGTACAGTGCAATAAGCATCAAAATATTGCTGGAGCGTGATTCAACTCTCACCCCTAAGTCTCTTACTGCCTGCGGTAAGCGTGCAGTAGCCGCTTGCACCCGATTGTTAACATTAATAGTCGCTTGATCCGGATCGGTGCCCATTTCAAAAGATACGATAATTTGTAACATACCCGAATCGTTACTGGAGGTTTCCATATACAGCATATCATCTACGCCGTTTATTTCTTGCTCCAGTAGTGTCGCCACTGAGTTACTTAATACATCAGCGCTGGCCCCTGGGTAGGTTGCGGTGACCACGACTTGCGGTGGTACAACATCGGGATATTGCTCAATGGGCAGTGCCCTTAAGGCAACTATGCCGGCGATCATAATAATAATAGAGATAACCGATGCAAAAAGCGGTCGGTCAATAAAAAAACGTAACATAATTATTAGTCCTTGTTGGCTGATTAGCCGTTAGTGATCTGCACCGCAACACCATTGCGCAAGGCAACCTGACCATTAACCACCAGCTTATCGCCTGCTTGTAAGCCCGTGAGGACGACTTGTTTACCGTCGATAACCGGACCAAGAGTCACTTTTTTAGCTTCAGCCTGATTACTGTTATTGACGACAAAGACTTGTGGGCCTTCTGCCCCTTGGCTGATCGCACTGGGTTCGACTAAAATAGCCTGCTCGAAGTGCTGGAGATTCAGTGCGACACGTACGAATTGACCTGGCAGCATGTTATTATCGGCGTTATTGACAATCGCCCTTAGCAATACACGGCCAGTGGCAGGGTCAACGCTAGGCGCCTGATAATTTAGCGTGCCTTTTATTGCGAATGCTGCACCCTGCTCTGAGATGAATTGGATGTTTTCAACTGCAGCACGCTGCTCAATGGTATTATCGCGATAGCGCAACATATCAGTCTGCGGGATAGCAAAATGCACCTGAACCGGATCTATCTGTACCAGTTCAGTAAGAATTGCGCCTTGCGCAATCAGATTTCCTTCAGACACAGTTTCAACTTTTACTACGCCACTTATTGGTGCCTCTACTCTGGTATAACGCAGGTTTCGTTGCGCATCATTTAAAGCTGAACCGGCACGGGCAAGTCGCGCATTCGCTGCTGCAAACAGAGCCTGAGCCTGATCATATTCTCGGGTACTCACCGCATTTTCCCTAAAAAGCTCAGCTACCCTGTCCCATTCTCGCTGTGCTTGTAGCTGATTAGCTGTAGCTTCATCATGCTCTGCTGTTGCCGTGTCGAGCGCCAGTTGAAAGGGCTCTGGGTCTAACTGAAATAAGGTATGGCCTTTTTCAACAAAGCTGCCTTCTTCAAAATGTCGTTGTTGCAAAATACCACTGACTTGCGCCCGCACTTCAACCTCCCTGGCCCCTCTTACCCGGGCCGGGTATTGCACTTGGTAAGTTGCCGCTTGCGTCGTGACTTCTGCAATTGTTACCGGCATCGCTGGCGCCGCAGCGGCGCTTTTCTCTTCTGATGTTTCACCACCGCAGGCGCTTAACATTAAAACTGCACTTAACATACCAGCAATGTTAAGCCAGCTCAGGCTTTTTCTGCCTGACAAAGTTGGCTTGGTATTAAACGTCATAGGGGGTTTCTCCGTAGTTACAAAAAGTACAATGTTAAAAAACTTGTTACTGTCGCTGGATAAGCTTTAGCGGGTCGTCAATCTGCATAATGCCGTGTATATAAAATGAAAAAACTTGTTCTAACCGGCTAACTGCTGTGACTGGAGGCTGCTTTGCCATGGTCATATAGAGGCTACCGTGCAATAACTCACCACACAGTGAAGACATCTCTTCCGTGCTCAGCTCAGGTCTTACTGGGTAATGTTGCTGGATATCGGCGAAAATAAACAACCATTTATGAGATTCTTCATTTTTTAGCTGAAAATATATCGGCATAATTTCACGGCCAAACTCGGCGCGCTCATGTACAAAAAGTTCTATTGTTTCAGGATGCTGGTCAAAGTACTTAAGAAATACTCGCATCATTTCATAAAGCCGGCTCAGCGGCTCAAGATGGTTATCTCGCACGACCTCAAGACGACTGACTAGTAAGTTCAACTGATAATGCATCGCCGCTTTAAATAACACTTCTTTAGTTGAAAAATAGCGATAAACCGTGCCTTTACCAACACACGCCAGATCAGCAATCGCTTGAACATCGGCTCTCTGATAACCGCGATCAGCAAAAATTTGTGACGCGGCAAACAGAATCTCATCTTCTCGTTGCCCGGCACTCTTGTGTACCCGTTTAGGTTCACTCTCATTAATTTTGGCTTTCATATATCACTCTATTTGGTTAAGATAAATTTCGGACTGACCAGTCAGTCCGAAATTTAATCGTAGTTTAATTAGCATGTCAAGCCAAAGCCGTTGTTGGCTTAAATATGCAGATTAACTATTTAGGTTGCGAGCCCCCCTGGTTGGTCTCGAAGATACTGGTTTAGACATAGCTGCGTTGCTATGGTGTTGGCTATAACTTTGGAAACTCTATGTATATCTCTATGTTGCGATTGCTAGTTGGCTTGATACTCTTAATCTCAACGGCGTGTGGAAGCCTGGCGCTATGGTATCAATTATATGATTTCCCTTTTGCTGTAAGCTTGTTTGTCCTGACATGCTGGAGTGTCTTAGGTATCGCTTGTGTAATAACGCTAGGGTATAGATATCGGCGAAGAATGCGCAACTTGCTGATTGCTTACCTGCTCTTAGGCGCAATATTACTCATTTGGTGGCAAACTGTTACCCCCTCTCATCAACGTGACTGGGCTGATGATGTTGCTTATTTGCTTAAATCGGAGATGCAGGGTAACCAGGTTACGCTGTATAATGTACGTAATTTCAAATGGCGTAGTGAAAGCGACTACACAGCAAACTGGGAAACCCGCCACTACAATTTAGAGCAGTTGGTCTCAGCTGACTTAATTCTTTCCTATTGGATGGGGCCGCATATTGCACATACTCTGGTTTCCTTTGGTTTTGATAACGGCCAACAGCTGGTTTTTTCGTTAGAGATCCGCAAAGAGCGGCATGAGTCCTTTTCCGCCATAGGCGGTTTCTTCCGACAATTTGAGCAAGTGATTATTGCAGCAGATGAACGAGACATTATCCTAACCAGAAGTAATGCCCGCCAAGAGGACGTTTATCTGTATCCTTTGGCATTAAACCCGCAGCAACTTCGTACCCTGTTTTTGGGTTACCTGACAACGGCAGAGTCACTGCGCACCACACCGCAGTTTTACAATACCCTAACAAGCAATTGTACAACCATTGTGTTTGATCTAGCCCGCCAGATTGCACCAGGTATACCCCTAGATTACCGGCTTTTGTTGTCAGGCCATTTTGCCGAGTATGCTTATGAGCAGGGCGCTTTAATACCAGGTTATAGCTATAGTCAGTTACAAACTTCGGGTTATATTAATGTTCGCGCGCAACAAGCCAACGAAGATCCCAATTTTTCCCGTGCGATCAGAACTGATATAGCCGCAATTTCCAAAGAGGATTAGTAATGACCTTAGGCTTTAACAAACTTGCCTGGCTATTTTTTATCCTGCTGTGTTCAGCCTTACTTAATGCCTGCAGTACCCTAAAGCAGTTCGATAGCCCGGTTGCCGTTCGCTCAATGAATACTGACGAGTACATCAGAATTAAACGGGGCGATGTGCTTACCAGCAACAGACCTAGTGCGGCCTCTATAGAGACGATAAAAGTAGCTGGATTAGATGTTAGCGCCTGTCTCAATTTAGATAACCCGGGCCATGAATGCATTGCCGCACTGCTGCAAACAAGCGGCATTAATGATGAAAGACGTTTATCTACTTTGTCAGAACTGTGGGTGCAGCAGGCGCTGTCAACATCGCAAACAACAGCCGCCGAAGCACGTCTGCATGCCTGGCTGCAAGCTGCCCGCTATGCTTATGCTTATCTGTTTTTTACTAACCGCTCTGCCGGAGAGCGAGCATTTGAAGACCGACAAACTCAGGTACGTGATTATTACAATTTAGCCGTGCAAGAGACGGCTACCATTCTGTTTGAAGCGCATGAGCGGAGTAATAATGTCAGTCCTGACATCGCCCCATTTTCCATGAGTGGCTGGTTAATCAAAACAGATTTGTCAGGAACCAATATTGCGCAAAGTGAGCAACCGATCCATAACTTATTTGCCGCTCCCTCTCTAGCTTTTACGGGGCTTCGCAGTCAGTATCGACGCGATGGTTTTGGTGCAGAGTTGGTTGCTGACCGAAGCGTGAAAACTAATGCTGGCGTTCTAACCAGAAATAGCGATAGCAAAGATCACGTTGCAGCCAGACCGACCTGGAGCGAGATGCCGTACCCGGTTGTTACCGCTTTATTGCGCTTTGAAAGTGATTCCCTTGCAGATATTTTAGCCACTACTGAAGTGACTTTCGCGGTGTATGATCCTTACCGGTACTTTGCTACCCAGCTATACGAGCAACATATCCCTTTAGCCGGACACTTTACCGCAGGCTATGGGCTGTGGCTGGCTCAGGCGGGTTTTGCCCGGCAGTCGATACGTACCTTACTGGGCCGTGAGCAAAACTTCGACAAACCACATGTATACTTGATGCAGCCATATGATCCGGACCGAAGGGTTATCTTAATGATCCATGGGCTGGCCAGTAGCCCTGAAGCTTGGGTAAACGTGGCAAATGAAATAATGGGTGATGAAATACTGCGCAAAAAATTTCAGGTGTGGCAGGTATATTACCCCACTAATATTCCTATCCCGATTAATCACTTCGAGATCCGCAATACTATCAATGCAGTGCTTCATCATTATGATCCACAAGGTTCGGCGACAGCATCAAAAAACATGGTCGTTATGGGCCACAGTATGGGCGGTGTCATCGCCCGGTTAATGGTATCGTCCAGTGAAAACCTGATGAGCGAAGTATTCCGGGATGTTGAGTTCGAACCCAAACGTCGGCAACGCATTGAAGCGCACATTAAGCCAATATTACAATTCTATCCAATGCCAGAAGTGTCTCGGGCAATCTTTATTGCCGCGCCTCACCGAGGTACTCCCTTTGCAGGACAAAGATTAGGGCGTTTTGTCGCAGGCATGATCAAACTGCCGTTAACTATTCTTGAGGATTTTGCTGATGTACTGCAGGGCAGCGCTGATGCTAGCGGAACAAACCCAAAGCATCGGCTATACCTCCCAAACAGTATTGATAACTTAAAAGCAGATGATAGCTTTATTTTAGCCTCTGCTAAGCTTCCAATTTCCTCGACAGTGGACTATCACTCTATCATTGCCAGAACGCACTCTGATGGAAAGCTAGAAGACAGTGATGATGGCTTAGTTCCCTACCAAAGCGCTCACCTGCCTGAAGCGGTATCTGAAACAGTTATTGTCTCTGGCCACAGTGTTCAGGAAACCGCTGCGGCTATTTTAGAGATTAAGCGTATCCTGTTTGACGATTTAGAAAACACTGCAGCCATTAATATTATAAATTAAACCTAAGAAATAAACGTATGCTGGCCTTAGCAGACAGTTGGTCACGCCATTTGCGTAATAGCTTTACGAAAACGTGATAATGAAAAGGTAAATAAAACACTGCCGATAATCACTAGCCAAAGAAATTGGGGCCAAACAACATCCAAGCCGGCACCACGATAAAGAATAGCCTGCGCTTGGCTAACAAAATGAGTGGTGGGTGCCGCCAGCATAATATTTTGGACTAGATCAGGCATACTTTCTCTTGGCGTGGAACCGCCTGAGAGCATTTGTAGCGGCAATAAGATAAGTATCATCAGCATGCCAAATTGGGGCATATTCCGAGCCAGGGTTGCGATAAAAATACCTAATGACGTTGTTGCAAACAGATGTAAAGCAGCGCCCAGCAGGAACAGCATGACAGAACCTTCAATTGGTACCTTTAAAGCGCCTTGAATCACAAAAGTCAAAGAAAACGCGGCCGCAAACAACACTACAACGCCCATCGACCAAATTTTTGCCAGCATAATCTCTGTGGGTGTAACAGGCATTACCAGCAAATGCTCTAGGGTACCGTGTTCACGCTCTCGTATCAGGGCGGCGCCAGTCAGGATAATCGATAGCATCGTCACATTATTGATAATCTGCATGACGGAGCCAAACCACACCTTTTCCAACGTGGGGTTAAACCTAACCCTTAATTCAAGATCTACAGGGGTTGACGCCAGGCCGCGCTGATGCTGCAAAAATTCGCTGATTTCCGCCATAATAATTTGCTGAATATAACCGCTGCCGCTAAATGCCTGACTCATTCGGGTTGCATCTGTACTGAGCTGTATATTGGTTATGTTCCCAGCTAGAATATCGCTTTGAAAGTTAGGTGGTATATTAACCACAAAAGTATAACGGCCTGAGTCCATTCCAGGGTCCATCTGCTGCAGAGAAATTAACTCGGGGATGTTAAACTGGGGCGGATAAAACGCCGATACAATTCGGGCAGAAAGTGGTGAAGCATCTTCATCAACTACCGCTATCGGGGCTTTATGCAATGTTTCTGGCATAGCAGTGGCTCCGGTATAAACCGATATTGTAAAGGTATAGAAAATCAGAAATAGCATGATTTTATCACGCCTTAAACTCCAGAGTTCTTTCACCCCTAAGCGATAAATATTAGCTAATATTCGCATACTAACGCTCCTGCTTCTTCAGCAATAACACCGCCGCAGTAAGAATTACGGGTATTGCCAGTACCAATGGTAAAAACGAATGATACAAATCACTGAAATTAAGCGCTTTGCTGAAAACACCTCTGCTAATGTCAATCATATGAGTCGCAGGGTAAAGCTCGCCAATAAGGCGGCCAGCGCCTTCCATTGAAGATACCGGATCCAATAACCCGGCAAACTGTATTGCTGGGATCATCGTGGCTAACATGGCAAAAAACATAGCCGCTATCTGGCTTTTAGTAATCGTTGAAGCTAAAAGCCCCAAGCCTGTAGCAATAATGCAATATAAAACAGCTGCAAACAGCAGGGTGATAAAGCTACCGGTAATGGGCACCTCAAACAAAGTAACAGCCAGCAAACACATTAACAAAAAATTGATTATCGCCAAAGCAACATAGGGTAACTGCTTACCTAGCATAAACTCTATTTTTGTTACCGGGGTAACATACAAGTTGAGAATAGAGCCCAGTTCTTTTTCCCGCACTACTGCCAGCGCCGTTAGCATTGCCGGCATCATCAGTAACAACAGCGGAATAATGCCGGGCACCATCGCTGGCAGGCTACGCACATCAGGGTTATAGCGGTAACGAGTTTCTATACCTACGGCACTACTCACGCTATTGTTAGTTCGCAGACGGGCCTGCTCCGTCAGCCAATGTTGATGTATGCCTTGTACATAACCTTTAACTGTTTCGGCCCGTTGTGGCATAGCGCCATCTACCCAGGCTCCAACCGAAGTGGGGGTTCCCCGTTCAATATCTCTAGCAAAACCAGACGGTATCTCCAACACTAAAGCAAGCTCGCCACTACGCATTCTATTATCAAGCTCTGCATAGTCTCGTAGTGGCTCCTGTTCTAAGAAATATCGGGATCCCGACAAGCTAAGGGTGTAATTCTGGCTTAATACCGTTTGATCTCTGTCCAATACGGCATAGCGTAAATCTTCTACATCCATACTGATGCCAAAACCCATTACAAATAACAGGATGAGTGATCCGACTAAGCCAAGGGTACTTCTTACCGGATCGCGGCGTAACTCTAACGCTTCGCGCCACATGTAACTGAGCATACGCTGGACACTAAAAAGTTGTTTTGGCGAGGTCAACACTTTGCTCTTGGCTGGTGTCGTAACATCAACTATTTCAGGCTCTGCTGCTTGACTGTCACCGCTGGCTTCAATTAAGTAATCAATAAAGGCCGCTTCTAACGTTGTTTTACCGCGTTTTTGCATCAGTAGCGCAGGCTTATCACTGTCCAGCACTTTTCCGGCATGCATCATCGACATTCTGTCGCAACGTTCGGCTTCATTCATAAAATGGGTAGAAATAAAAATAGTCACCTGATCCTGCCTGGATAAAGCAGTCAGCAAGCGCCAAAAATTATCCCTGGCAATAGGGTCAACGCCAGAGGTCGGCTCATCCAGGATCAGTAACTCTGGCTTATGTACCATAGCAACAGCCAATGACAAGCGCTGACGGATACCAAGAGGTAAGCTTTCCGGTAGTTCATCTGGCACTGCAGTTAAATCAAAACGCATGATCATTTCGGCTACCCTGCCAGGAATATCTTGCTCCGCAACATGGAACAGCCGGGCATGTAACACCAGATTTTGTACTACTGTCAGTTCACCATATAATGAAAACGCTTGTGACATATAACCAACGCGTTTACGGGTGTTGATATCTCTGGGATCGACTTCCTTACCAAATAACCAAGCCTTACCTTCGGTTGCTGGTATCAAGCCGGTAAGCATTTTCATCGTAGTAGATTTACCACAACCATTTGATCCCAAAAAACCAAAAATCTCGCCACGACGAATACGAAAACTGACATTATCAACGGCAGTGAAGTCGCCAAAACGCATCGTCAGCCTCTCTGCTTCAATAGCGATATCAGTTGTATCTCCGCTAAGAGGTGTTATTTCGACTGGCTTGTAGCCACGTTTCTTTTCTTCCGGTAGAAGTTTAATAAAGGCATCTTCCAACGAAGATGATGAGGTTCGGACAAGTATTTCCTCTGGAGTCCCGGTAGCTAGAATTTCACCATTATCCATGGCAACCAGCCAATCGAAAGCGGCAGCTTCATCCATATAGGCGGTGGCAACAACCACACTCATCTGCGGATAGTCTTGTTTAATCCGGCTAATCAACTGCCAAAACTGACTGCGGGCGAGTGGATCTACACCTGTCGTCGGTTCGTCCAGAATTAAAAATTGCGGGTCATGGATTAGTGCACAACACAATCCAAGCTTTTGTTTCATGCCTCCAGATAATTTACCCGCAGGGCGGTCAAGAAACTTATGTAGCCCTGTTGATTTAGTTAAATCGTCAATTCTGCGACGACGCTCTGCAGTAGAGTGACCAAACAAACGGGCAAAAAATTGTAAATTTTCTTCCACCGACAAGGTAGGATATAAATTCTTACCGAGCCCCTGCGGCATATAAGCAATATGAGGGCAAATTTTGTCGCGATGCGCTTTACTGCTCATATCACCATCTAACACCTCTATCTGCCCATCCTGTATCTTTTTTGCACCAGACAGTAGTGACAATAAACTGGATTTCCCTACCCCATCCGGACCAAGTAACCCCACCATTTTGCCAGATGGGATTTCAAGCGTTATATTTTTCAGTGCCTGATTTTTACCGTAGTGCAGGCTTACTCGTTTGATTCGAGCGACAGTCATGGCGTAACTCGCTCAGGGAGATGTGCAGGCCATTGTGCATCGGTACTGAGCTTTACCCAGGCTACTCCAGGTAAACCTGTTTTTACCTGTGTGATATGTTTTTGCAATATATCAGGGGGAATTTGAGCTTTCACCCTGAACATCAATTTTTCACGTTCGCTGGCAGTTTCTACCGTTTTTGGGGTAAATTGAGCAACATCAGCTACATAGGATATCTGCGCCGGAATAGAAACATGTGGCGCCGCATCCAGAATAATCCGCACTTCACTACCTATCGCAATACGTCCGGCTTGTGCAGCGGGTAGAAAAAAGGTCATATAAACATCAGTCAGATCAATCATATTCAGTATGCGACCACCACTGCCGAAACCTCGCTACAAAACAACGAACTGGAAACAGTACAACAAAGCCTTAATCAACCGCGGTTCACTCACTTTCTGGATTGATGAAGAAGCCATTCGCCAGTGGAAGCAGAGCAAACAAAATAAACGAGGTAGACCTCGTCAGTTCAGCGACTTAGCCATTACTACTGCGCTTATGGTGAAACGAGTTTTCTCAATGCCGTTGAGAGCATTGCAAGGATTTATCGATTCTGTTTTTTCATTGGCTAACGTCCCTATAGTCTGCCCACATTACAGTTGTATCAGTCGAAGAGCTAAGCAAGTCGAGGTTTCATTTAAACCAAAGAGTAGAGGCGCAATACAGCATCTATCTATTGATGCAACAGGTCTCAAGGTTTATGGCGAAGGTGAATGGAAGGTCAAGAAGCATGGTACTGACGGGAAGCGTAGAGTCTGGAGAAAGTTGCATTTAGCGGTAGACACCAGCACTCACGAAATCGTCGCGGCAGAACTGAGTTTATCTAATGTTACCGATGCAGAAGTCCTCCCTAACTTGCTCAAGCAAACCCGCCGAAGAATTATCGAGATATCTGGCGATGGCGCTTATGACACAAGGGATTGCTACGATGCCATACGGTTCAAGCGAGCTGTTCCACTCATCCCTCCAAGAGAAGGGGCAGCCTTCTGGGAGAATGGTCACCCTAGGAATTTAGCGGTAGGTTGCCAGAAGCTCTACGGCTCCAACAATAAGTGGAAAAAGCGGTACGGCTATCATCAACGCTCACTATCAGAGACAGCAATGTATCGAGTGAAGCAGTTGTTAGGTGGGCGATTAAGTCTGAGAAACTACAATGCTCAGGTTGGTGAAACTTACGCGATGATTAAAGCGCTGAACAAACTTACAGGGCTTGGTATGCCTGAAACTCAGTGTATTGTATAAGAATCAACCAATTGCAGGCAGTTTGGTTCTCTGACCGAATTACGCAACATATATGGACGCACCTCAGGATGCAATGACTGATTCAATGATACGGTCGCTAACATATATCCGACGTCTTTCTAGGTCTACTATGTGACCTGCGCCATGATGTAATCCGCTCCTCACTGTCTTTTCAAAGCCTCGGTTTCAATAACCTCGTTGCGTTATCAGAGTGTAGTAAGGATGGTTCACCGTTTATTCATCAGCTATTGCAAACTCAGTTGCTTCTTGAGGATATCTCCTTAGAACTTAGTATTTTTAGTCAAACAGGCTTAAATGCCTGATTAATATCGTATTCACTATTTTTCGCCAAGATGTGCCATGCTACCCGACCGAGCTTGTTTGCAAGAGCGACAATCGCTTTTGCTTTTCCTCGGCGTGCAATGAGTCCTCTCAACCATGCTCCCATAGCATCCGTTTTGTTAGCTCCGCACCGAACCACTGCGCGAGCACCGTGAATAAGTAATGCTCTCAATTCGCGATTGCCATTCTTCGATAGAGAGCCAAGACTACTTTTTCCGCCTGTACTATTTTGTTTTGGAACTAGGCCACACCATGCTGAGAACTGGCGACCATTTTTGAATTGGTTTCCAACACCTACCTCACTAATCAGCGCCGCTGTCAAAATCGGACCAAACCCAGGAATATTCCGAATAGCCTCATATTTTGGATTTTGCTGACTCAATATGGTGACACTTTGGGTCATTTCATCTATCTCTTCGCTAAGACTGACAAAGTCACAGTATAAAGTTTGCAGTAAGTTCCTCATTACTGGGGAAAGGGCATTCTCTGCGTCTTCAAGAGCTAGCGGTAAATGACTTCGTAAAGCTTTAATAGAGAGAGGAAATACTACCCCGTATTCAGCAGCCAATCCTCTGATCTGGTTCGCCAAGGCAGTTCTGTTTTCTACCAAACGTTTACGGACACTGCGTATCGCTTTAAGGTCTTGTTGTTCAACAGACTTAACAGGCACGAAGTGAAGATTAGGTCTAGAATAGGCTTCGCAAATGGCTCTTGCATCATTAGCATCGTTCTTTTGCCGCCCAACAAATGGTTTTACATGCTGAGCTGGAATAAGAGCCACTGTATATCCTAGCTCTTGAAATATTCTGCCCCAATGATGAGAAGTTGCACATGACTCCATTGCTAGAGCAGTTTGCTCTGGTAGTTGGCGGACAGTATCGAGAAGCTTATCTCGCTTTACCTTTCTGTTTGATAAAATTTGTCCATTTGTACCCAGAACACACACTTGGAAGAGATTTTTCGCTATATCAATACCGACAACTTTAATAGACATACTTGTTACTCCTGCTCTTAATGGTTGTACTATTAGTTTGGTACAACGACGCTAGAAGGGAGGTGCGTCCATCACATCAAAGCCTGTAAAAAGCGGAAAATATCGTCACTTGATACGCTTTCACGCATAGCCAACGCGGTGGTTCGTCAGCAGCCATACCCAAATGTGTTCGACCTTAAGCACACGAGTTTTTATCTAAATACCTAGTCAACATGCTACTGGTGAACGCTTACCTATGAATTAACCATCAACCCTCCAGTAAAATAATTACCGACCTAGTAAACACTCTTCCATCCACTCATCGACCTCACTCTCTACCCAAGCCACCGCCCTATCACCCAAACTCACGGATTTCGGAAACTCTCCCTCACTCATTTTGCGGTAAATCGCTGAACGGCTTAATGCTGTTTTTTCCATCACTTCTTTTAGTTTTAAAAATCTCATGGGACGTTCTCCTATGTCTGTGGTCCTCATGGGATAAAGCGATGTTGTAAAAAATAAGATGGCGCCTAAGCCAACTCATATTCAAAAAATAATCAGATATATGTCATCTCAGTGAACCCCTAAGTGATGTACCAAGGAGACTGAAATGACAACATCGAAAAAATACCAACAACAACAGCATTACCAAGAAAATGAAGTACTAGAGCAAGCCGCTCAAATTCTGGCTAATCGTTATTTACGAACCGGCGCCTTTTGTCATCCTGAAGCCACCAAAGAGTTTCTACGCTTTAAATTAGGTGGGTTAGAGCGGGAAGTATTTTCCGTGATGTTATTGGATAATCAACATCGTTTGATTGAGTTTAATGAGTTATTTCAAGGAACGATTGATGCCGCCAGCGTCTACCCTCGTGAAGTGGTGAAAGCCGCCTTAGCCTGTAATGCCGCTGCCGTGATATTCGCTCATAATCATCCATCCGGTCAGCCTGAGCCTTCAGAGGCCGACAAGCGCATTACACAACGTTTAAAAGACGCCTTAGCGTTAGTCGATATTCGGGTATTGGATCATATTGTGGTCGGTGAAGGTTGTGTCTCTTTTGCTGAAAGGGGACTTTTATGACCGTTCAACACACCATCACTACGAGTGTCGAAGCAACATTAGCCGCGCCACTGACTCAAGTGCTACGCCGCTTTACTATCCCCGAGCATGCCAAGCGGATCATAATGAACTGTCGCCAAACAAGCTATTACCGAATCCGACAAGGATTAACACCCATGGAGCTACAACTTGTCCGTCACAGTGCGATGGATGTGTGGCACATCGTCATGATGGCAAGCTTTTCCTATCCCCATCAGCAAAGCTCTTCACTAGAACTCGATCTCTATTTTCATTTTCCCAATGGCTGGTGCTACCAAGCCGATGTTGGCTCAGCCAGTCTGGCTCATGATGAAGTGCAAACCTTATTGTCTGTCTGGACAACAAGTTTCGCTAGGCATCTTGCTCGACGTGCTTTTGATGAGATCACGGTAAGTGTCATCACCACTCAATAACACCACTGATCACTTAATGGCTCTACCGAATATCACAAGGAGGATTTATGTCTCAACTCACCTTTACAGCGTCTACGTTGCCCATCTCGCACAAGCTGCATGACTTATTGAATGAGCAGCTCAGTGCCTCATCGCTGAGTTCATCCGCTTTAGAAGCTCAATGCTTGCTGGTGTTTCACTTTCGAGATAAAGCCTACAGCGCAGAGAATGGCGGCTTTCATCCGGTTGAAATAGCGCTCAGCAAAATGGCGGATGCATGGCATATCGATTATCTGACCGAGTTTGCTTACTTTGGTCATCCCTACCCTGAGCTTGAACGCTGCTTAGATTTTGACTTTCAACGTGGAGAGTTCTTCGCAGCTTATCAAGGATGGCACCCAATCAAGGGCAGTCATGAAGCAAAAGCACTCTATCAACTGTGGGAACATAACTTTCTCGCTTATGTAGCGATGGGAGTATTTGATGAAATCACTTTGAGTTAGCGACTCATTAGATCAATTACCCATCGCAAGTGGTTACTCCATTCCATATTCAGCAGAGACCAGGTAGTTTCTACTAAATCACGAGCACATAAAGGATTACAGTTATGAAAAGCAATGAGTTAATTTCATCACTAGAAAAGAATATTAGTAGTACAACGTTAGATACAACAACAAAACAGTTATTATTTAATAATTTAGCCCTACTCCGTAAAACAACGCTCAATATCCTGATCACTGGCGCGACTGGCGCAGGCAAAAGCTCAACCATTAACGCACTATTTAACATACCGATAGCTGAAGTAGGAATTAATAGTGAGCCTCATACTGAGTGTGTTCAGCATTACCAATTAAATAACCTTGTACTGTGGGATACCCCTGGGTTAGGTGATGGTATAGAAGAAGATACAAGACACATAAAGGCGATCAAACACTTGCTCAACAAGAAGGACGCTCATGACCAGCTAGTAATTGATTTAGTACTAGTAATACTTGATGGCGGGTCTCGTGATCTAGGTACGCCATTAACTCTCATTAATGACATCATTATCCCACATTTAGGAGATGAAGCAGAAAAACGACTGATTGTTGGTATTAACCAAGCAGATGTAGCGTTGAAAGGCCCAAAGGCATGGAACTATATTGATAATGAGCCAACCGATGAAGCGTTAGTTTTTCTTGAAAAACAGCAAACATCGGTAGCTAAACGAATACATAAAGCCACGCAGATAACCATTGCGCCTATCTACTTTGTTGCTGGCTACAGTGATGGTGTGAATCGACAGAGACCGTATAACTTATCAAAATTGTTGTATATCATTGTCGAGCTGTTACCTCAAAATAAAAGAGTAATTCTGGCGAACCGAACCATTTCCAATGACGTGAATAATTGGAAAGATAACGACGCCAGCGATTACAACAAAAAAACCAGCTTAAGTCTTTGGGAAGCCATTGTAGAAACAACACTACAAGGCGCATCTATCGGCTCCGATATAGGGGCTATATTCGGAAAACCAGGAAAGGCTATAGGTAAAGTTATTGGTTCTGTTTCTGGCTTATTCTTTGGTGGGATAAGATATATCTTCGGTTTTTAAACACAATAAACATACCATTAAAAAGAGGCAGATCCTCTTTTTTTATTTTCGGCTAGTAGAAAAGTTTTTTAATCCGCTAGCATATACTTTTGTATCAACTTTAGCTAAGTAACTTAGACGATAAAAACATACTTTATATTCATCTAAAAAATTCGCACTACTTTTACTGACATAATAAATAGAGTTTTCAGGAAAATGAATACTAGTATTTACTTCAAAGCAATCTAACCCTAAAGCACTCGCCCATGCCTCCTTTATCATAGATGACAAATTGCCATAGTCATGCTGGTAGTTGCCAGGGCAATAATAGATATCTCTATTAAAGAACAATGCCAGGTGATAATGTGGTAACACTGACGTATTCTGCTCTTTAACCCATACGTATCTCATATTACACTCTCCAATTTTTCCCTTCCGCCTTAAATCATTCTTTATCTTAGATTTCAATGACTCAATAAATCGAGTAATTGTACATCCATTATAATTTAAATAAAATTTAGGATATCTAAGATCAACTCGTTGAACATAAACTCTCCTATATTCATATAATGATAAGTCCAAGGTTTCTTTAATAGAAAATAAATATTTAATCACTAATCCACCATGATGGTTAATCACAGGAAGAGAAAGAAATCTCTTTTCATTGGTTAGAGTACGATGTCTAGTTGAAGTAAGTTCTTTCATTAGTTATCTCTATGGTTGTTTGTTCATAGAAGGTAACTATCTTGTTATTTTTATAGTTATTTAATTTAAATGTTCTATATATATTATTATACCAGCGCATTTTACTCATTTCTTTATCTAACAAACCTTGCTATCACCGGATTGTTCAAAATAACGTCACGTCTCGACACTCTGATAAAAGATCATGATAGAGTTAAGTAAACCTTCTTCACAAAAACCGCTTCAATCCCCTGGTAGGATCACAAAAAACAACGTTCACTCTAGAGTTAAATCATGATTTAATCTACAATAAATCTACAATAAATTTATCTTTAATTGTCAATAAAACAACTGTAAACCGACGACAAAAATACAATAAAAAACTGTATTTATCACAAAAAATACATATATAAACAACATTAATTAGTGGGATAGAATATGGAAATTAAATGTAAAAAAACAGGATTAAATGTTGTTGATATTATAAAAATTAAAAAATATATTGAAGAAAGTGATATTAACTTTATAAAAGCAAAGGTGTTAGCCAACTACTGCAAGGATATAAAACAAGGTAATGATATTATAGCTTATGGTATTTTAAAATCATACAAAGATAAAGTAGTAATTAAAAATAAACCAAATCGCTTGAATTTAAAATCAGAATTCGAAATCGAGTAGGAGGCGGGATCACTCCCGCCGTCCTCTCACACCACCGTACAAGCGTGGATCGCATACGGCGGTTCCGAATAGATTTTCAATGTTTCATACCCTTCCAACAATGAGTATAACCCCAAC